>NZ_JCALCY010000003.1:0-526597 GCF_059812585.1 Mycobacterium sp. NGS48 | reverse complement strand
AATACCGTTGCCCTGCAATTCGTCTCGTTCCCAGGTGTTCGGCACCATCGGCATTGCCGGGCCACCACCGAACTCGTCACCGGCCAGCGTCGTCAGCCCGGCCGCCGTAACGTTCGCGCGTGTGCCGGCAGCCCCGGCAAAACCCAGCCGTCCTGCACCGCTCGCCGAGGTGCGCTCATCCGGAGCCGAAGTCGCCGGTTCGGAATCCATGTCGAGCCCGATCACCTCGTCACGGTAGCCACGTTCTTTCTTGGTGGCCCGTTGGCGCCGGCGCGCCCGGGCTTGCTCGCGGCTCGCCGCCCGCGCCGCGGCCGAGGGGGCCGCGGCGGTTTCCGACGCCGACTCGGATGCGCTACTGCGAGAGCGCATCGTCGGACCGAATCTCGTTCCCGGGCCGGCGCCGCCGCCTGCCAGATATCCAAAACCTTCCGCGCCGGCGGGTGCCGGTGCGGGCGAGGCAGTGGTCGCGGTAGCCGCGGGAGCGGGCGCGGTCGCGGGCGCGGTGGCAGCGGGGGCAGCAGCCGGCGCGGTGGTCGGGGCGATCCCCGAGGCCGGCCACACGTTGATCTCGGCGACCGGGACCGGGACCGGGAGCTCGACAGGAGCAACCTGTGGCGCCTGCCGTGCCACGGCGGCAACCAACCCCATGATCGCCGCTGCGAAGCCGACCGCGGCAGCTGCCAACAGCGGCGAGAGAAGCGGGAGATAAGTCACCAGCAGCTGGGTGGCATGGAAAGCCAAGTCGGCCAGAATGAACGGAAGTGCGGCGAGGAATGCGGCCGGGTCGGTAAACAGCAGCTGAAGATTGTCGAGCTGCTCGCCAATGACGTCAATCCACCAGCGTGGATCAAGGGGACTCATGTGCCTCGCCGGGTCGTCATCGTCGTCGTGGCCGTGATCGTGGTCATCATGGTTCAGGATCGGCGGTGCCGCGGTGGTTTGTGGCGTCGACGCCACCGCAGTGCCGGCCACGGTTTGATAGGTCGCCATCGTGGTCGCGGCCTGCGTCCACATCCGCACGTAATCCGCCTCGTTGAGCGCGATCGGAATCGTATTGATCCCAAAGAAATTGGTCCCCACCAACACTGCATGCATCGCGTGGTTGGCGGCCAGCTCGGGCAGGGTCGGCATCACAGCCAGCGCAGTGGTGTAAGCGCCGGCGATGGTCTCATGCTGAGCGGCTGCCGCGGCGCTGTTGCTGCTGGCTTGAGTCAGCCAGGCCAGATACGGCAGGTGTGCGGCCACATACTGCGCAGCACTCGGCCCTTCCCACGCCCCGGCTTGCACGCCCGCCAACAGCACACTGAGTTCGTCTGCGACCGAGGCATATTCAGCGCTGAGAGACGACCAAGTGGCGGCCGCCGCCAGCAACGGCCCGGGCCCCGGGCCACTGCTCAACAACGCCGAATGCACTTCCGGTGGCGAAGCCATCCATACCGGTGCCGTCACGATCAGCCGCGCGCGATCACATACGTCGAGGCAGCGGCTGCATCACCGACGGCGTAGCTGGCACCCGAGGTACCCACCCCGATACCGGCACGACCGAGTTGCTGCACTCCGTCAGCCACCGCCGCGGCATGCTCACCGCCCCGAACACTGAGCCCCAGCGCGCTCTCGAGTGAAACCGGGTCCGCCGCCGGCGGCACCACCGCCGAAATCAGCGGGGTTGCCCCGGCCTGTGCGGCCGCCAGGCGCGCAGTCAACGCTTCGACAGCCGCACTGGTGGCTGCCAGACCCTCGGGGACGACACGCAACGTCATGCCAACGACTCCTCCATTACCCGCACCGTATTGAACATGATTTTCATTATCGTACATTCAATACCATGACGTCCGGTTTTTCAAGCGCTTGAGCTGATGACGCGAGCGTGCGCTTTCCCGGCCGAAATCGCGGCGTGTCGGCCGGGAACACGCACGATCGCGCGTAGTAGAAGTGCCGCGGGCCGCTTAGAGGAGAGTCGGTAAAGCGATGGCGGAATCGAGCGCCAACGCGCAGAACACGACGGCCAGGTAATTGTTCGACTGCAAGAACAGCCGCAGCGGCTTGACCGGCTCGCCGCGGCACACGCCGGCATACAGCTGATGAGCCATCGCCAGGAACCACACTCCGGCCAGCACTGCCACCGCTGCGTACAGCCATCCGGCCGCCAGCGCCAGCACCAGCGTCGCGGCCACCGTCAGCCAGGTGTAGACCAGGATCTGCCGGGTGACCTGCCGCTCGGTCGCCACCACCGGCAGCATCGGCACGCCCGCGGCTTGGTAGTCCTCCTTGTAGCGCATGGCCAGCGCCCAAGTGTGCGGCGGTGTCCAGAAGAAGATGATTGCGAACATCACCAGCGCCGGCCAACCGATGGTGCCGGTAACCGCCGACCAACCGATCATTACCGGCATGCAGCCGGCCGCCCCGCCCCACACCACGTTCTGCGAGGTGCGTCGCTTGAGCAACAACGTGTAGACGAACACGTAAAACGCAATCGTGGCCATCGCCAGCAGCCCCGACAGCAAATTGGTCGTCCACCACAGCCAGAAGAACGACCCGACGCTCAGCGCGAGCCCGAACACCAGGGCGTGGCGAGTCGGCACGGTGGCTCGCGCCAACGGCCGGCGCGCGGTGCGCTTCATGACCTTGTCGATGTCGGCGTCGGCCACACAGTTGAGCGTGTTGGCGCCCGCAGCGGCCAGCATTCCGCCGATCAACGTGTTGAGGATCAGCAATGGGTGCACCGCGCCGCGTTCGGCGAGCAGCATCGCCGGTATCGCGGTGACCAGCAGCAGCTCAATGACGCGCGGCTTGGTCAGCGCCAAGTATGCGAGCGCGGTGCCGCGTACTCTGCTCGGCGCGACGCGCCCGCGAATACTCACGCAATAACTCCTCGGCTCGCAGCAGCGCGCAGCTTCTACTACAGACGATGGTAGACCGCCGGGCTGATCCGCTTGCACCGCAGGGTCGAATGCTGATGTTCGTTTACCATGCGGCCCGACGTGGTATGTCGCAAACTCCACCTGCAACGCGCGGGCACGGCGCATTAGGGTGGGACTGAATCCGCTTGTCGACGCGAGGACTGAGTCGTGACCACATTGGAAGACATCTCTGCGCTCACCCGTTCGTACCATCCCGAAGACTGGACGGACATCGACTCGGCTGCGGTCGACACCATCCGGGTACTGGCCGCCGACGCAGTGCAGAAGTGCGGCAGCGGGCACCCGGGAACGGCGATGAGCCTGGCTCCGCTGGCGTACACGCTGTTTCAGCGGACGATGCGCCACGACCCCAGCGACACCACCTGGTTGGGCCGCGACCGGTTCGTCCTGTCCTGCGGACACAGCAGCCTGACGTTGTACATCCAGCTCTACCTCGGCGGTTTCGGTCTGGAGTTGTCCGACCTCGAGGCGCTGCGCACCTGGGGATCCAAGACTCCTGGCCACCCGGAGTTCCGGCACACCCGGGGTGTGGAGATCACCACCGGCCCGCTGGGCCAGGGTTTGGCGTCGGCAGTCGGAATGGCGATGGCGTCGCGCTACGAGCGCGGCCTGTTCGATCCGGATGCCGCGCCGGAGACCAGCCCGTTCGACCACCACATCTATGTGATCGCCTCCGACGGCGACATCGAGGAGGGCGTGACCTCGGAGGCGTCGTCGCTGGCCGCGGTCCAGCAGCTGGGCAACCTCATCGTGTTCTACGACCACAACCAGATCTCGATCGAAGACGACACCAACATCGCATTGTGTGAGGACACCGCGGCCCGCTACGAGGCCTACGGCTGGCATGTCCAGCGAGTCGAGGGTGGCGAGAACGTGGTCGCGATCGAGGAGGCGATCGCCACCGCAAAAGCGGTCACCGACCGGCCGTCGTTCATCGAGTTGCGCACCATCATCGGTTATCCGGCACCGAACAAGATGAACACCGGAGATGCGCACGGATCGGCCCTCGGCGACGAGGAAGTCGCGGAGATCAAGAAGGTGCTCGGCTTTGACCCCGACAAGGACTTCGAGGTGCGCGACGACGTTCTCGCTCACACCCGCAAACTGGTGGAGCGGGGCAAGGAGGCGCACCAGAAGTGGCAGCCGGACTTCGACGCCTGGGCCGAGCGTGAACCCGAGCGCAAGGCGCTGCTGGACCGGTTGACCGCCGAACAACTGCCCGACGGGTGGGACGCCGACATACCATCCTGGGAACCCGGGTCTGACGACGTGGCCACCCGTAAAGCATCGGGCGAGGTGCTCGCCGCGGTGGGACCCAAATTACCTGAGCTGTGGGGCGGTTCGGCGGACCTGGCCGGCAGCAACAACACCACGATCGAAGGCGTTGACTCGTTCGGACCGCCGTCGATCTCGACCAAGAAATTCACCGCCCATTGGTACGGTCGCACGCTGCACTTCGGCGTCCGTGAACATGCGATGGGTGCCATCCTGTCGGGCATCGTGCTGCACGGCCCGACCCGGGCCTACGGTGGCACATTCCTGCAGTTCTCTGACTACATGCGTCCAGCAGTGCGGCTGGCCTCACTGATGGACATCGACACCATCTATGTGTGGACGCACGACTCGATCGGTCTGGGTGAGGACGGGCCGACCCATCAGCCGATCGAGCACGTGTCGGCGTTGCGCGCCATCCCGGGTCTGTCGGTGGTCCGCCCCGCCGACGCCAATGAGACCGCGTACGCCTGGCGCACGATCCTGGCCCGCGGCAACGGCAGCGGTCCGGTCGGGCTGTGCCTGACCCGCCAGGGCGTACCGGTGCTGGAAGGCACCAGCTTCGAAGGTGTCGGCCGCGGCGGTTACGTGCTCGGGGATGCGGGCGGCGACGAGCCCGACGTGGTGTTGATCGCCACCGGCTCGGAAGTCCAGATCGCCGTCGCGGCGCAGAAGGTCTTGGCGGACAAAGGTATTGCGACGCGCGTGGTGTCAATGCCCTGCGTCGAGTGGTTCGAGTCCCAGCCCTACGACTACCGCGACAGCGTGCTGCCGCCGTCAGTGTCGGCCCGGGTGGCCGTCGAGGCCGGCATCGCGCAGAGCTGGCACAAACTGGTCGGTGACACCGGCGAGGTCGTTTCGATCGAGCATTACGGCGAATCGGCGGATTACAAGACCTTGTTCCGTGAGTTCGGCTTCACCCACGAAGCTGTGGTGGACGCCGCCGAACGAGCGCTGGACAACTGACAAGGAGGGTATTGCGATGACACAGAATCCCAACCTCGCCGCCCTGAGCGACGCGGGCGTATCGGTATGGCTGGACGACTTGTCCCGGGAGCGGCTGGAGTCCGGCAACCTGCAGGAGCTCATTGACACCAGGAGCGTTGTCGGCGTCACCAGCAACCCGACGATCTTCCAGAAGGCGCTGGCGGACAGTGACACCTACAACGACCAGATCACCGAGCTGGCCGAACGCGGCGCCGATGTGGACGCCACCGTGCGCACCGTCACCACCGACGACGTGCGCATGGCGTGCGACGTGTTCAGGCCGCAATGGGAAGCCTCCGACGGGGTGGACGGCCGGGTGTCGATCGAGGTTGACCCGAGGGTTGCCCACGACGCCGACAAGACGATCCAGCAGGCAATCGATCTGTGGAAAACGGTCGACCGGCCCAACCTGTTCATCAAGATTCCGGCCACCGAGGAAGGCGTACCGGCCATCACCGCGACCCTCGCTGAAGGGATTTCGGTCAATGTCACGCTGATCTTCTCCGTTGAACGGCACCGCGCGGTGATGGACGCCTACCTGAAGGGCCTGGAAAAAGCGAAGCAGGCCGGCCACGATCTCTCCAAGATCCACTCGGTGGCATCCTTTTTCGTTTCGCGGGTGGACACCGAGGTCGACAAGCGACTGGAAAAGATCGGCACCGAGGAGGCGATGGCACTGCGCGGACAGGCCGGAGTGGCCAACGCCCGGCTGGCCTACGCCGCCTATCAGGAAGTCTTCGTCGGCGGCGACAGCTACGAGCAGCTCAAAGCCGACGGTGCGCGGGTGCAGCGACCGCTGTGGGCGTCAACCGGTGTCAAAAACCCCGACTATGCCGACACTCTCTACGTCACCGAACTTGTCGCTCCACATACCGTGAACACCATGCCGGAGAAGACGATTGACGCCGTCGCCGACCATGGTGTGGTCACCGGCGACACCGTCACCGGCACGGCCTCGGCGGCCCAGGACGTCTTCGACAAGCTCGACGCGGTCGGAGTGGACTTAACCGACGTGTTCATCGTGCTGGAAAACGAGGGCGTGGAGAAGTTCGAGAAGTCCTGGACCGAGCTGTTGGAGGAGACGCAAGCCCAGCTGCAGTCCGCGACTAAATGAGCCCGGCCGGCGTCCGGGGCAGCGCCGGGCAGTGGCAAAACCCGTTGCGGGACAAGCGCGATAAGCGGCTGCCCCGGATCGCCGGATCGTGCGGGTTGGTGATCTTCGGTGTCACCGGCGATTTGGCCCGCAAGAAAGTGGTACCTGCGGTCTACGACCTGGCCAACCGCGGGCTGCTGCCGCCCACCTTTGCACTGGTCGGTTTCGCCCGCCGGGACTGGGCAGACCAGGACTTCAGCCACGTCGTCCACGAGGCGGTAAAGGAGCATGCCCGCACACCGTTCCGCGAGGCGATTTGGGAGCGGCTGTCGGAGGGAATCCGGTTCGTGCAAGGCACGTTCGACGATGCGGACGCTTTCGCCCGGCTGGCCGAGTGTCTGGAGAAGCTCGACGCCGAACGCGGCACCGGCGGCAACCATGCCTTTTATCTGGCCATCCCGCCGAAGGCTTTCCCGACGGTGTGCGAGCAGCTCGACCGGGCGGGGCTGGCCCGCCCGCAGGACGGCAACTGGAGCCGGGTCGTCATCGAGAAGCCGTTCGGCCACGACCTGGCCAGCGCTTGTGACCTCAACAAGGTCGTCAATAGCGTCTTCCCGGAGGAGTCGGTGTTTCGCATCGACCACTACCTGGGCAAAGAGACCGTGCAGAACATCCTGGCCCTGCGATTCGCCAATCAGCTGTTCGACCCGATCTGGAACGCGCACTACGTCGATCACGTGCAGATCACCATGGCCGAGGACATCGGTCTGGGCGGGCGCGCCGGCTATTACGACGGGATCGGCGCGGCCCGCGACGTGATCCAGAACCACCTGATGCAACTGCTGGCCCTGACCGCCATGGAAGAGCCGGTCAGTTTTCAGCCGTCGGAATTGCAGGCCGAAAAGATCAAGGTGCTCTCGGCAACCCAACTCGCACAACCGCTGGACGAGACCACCAGCCGCGGCCAGTACACCGCAGGCTGGCAGGGCGGGCAGAAGGTGGTCGGGCTCCTCGACGAGGAGGGATTCGCCAAGGACTCCGTGACCGAGACATTCGCGGCCATCACGCTGGAGGTCGACACCCGCCGGTGGGCCGGCGTGCCGTTCTACCTGCGCAGCGGAAAGCGGCTGGGCCGCAGGGTGACTGAAATCGCACTGGTCTTCAAACGAGCACCGCATCTACCGTTCGACGCGACCATGACCGACGAATTGGGGGCCAATGCCCTGGTGATTCGGGTGCAGCCCGACGAAGGCGTCACGCTGCGGTTCGGCTCGAAAGTGCCGGGCAGCGCGATGGAGGTCCGCGACGTCAACATGGATTTCTCCTACGGCTCAGCGTTCGCCGAAGACTCCCCCGAAGCCTACGAGCGGCTGATCCTCGATGTGCTGCTCGGTGAACCGTCGCTGTTCCCGGTCAACGAGGAAGTCGAAATGGCCTGGGAGATATTGGACCCGGTACTGGAGAACTGGGCCAGTCACGGCAAGCCCGACCCGTACGAAGCGGGCACCTGGGGACCGGCCTCGTCATTCGAAATGTTGCGCCGAACCGGCCGGGAATGGCGGCGGCCATGATTCTCGATCTGCCTGATACCAGTACCACCGCGATCAACAAGAAGCTTGACGAGTTGCGCGAGAAGGTCGGCGCCGTAACGCTCGGCCGAGTCCTGACGTTGGTCATCGCGCCGGACAGCGAGGCGGTGCTCGAAGAATCCATCGACGCCGCCAACGCCGCCAGCCACGAGCACCCCAGCCGGGTGATCGTGGTGATGACCGGGGACGCGGATGCCGCCGAGGCGCGACTGGATGCCCAATTGCGGGTCGGGGGTGACAGCGGCGCCGGCGAGGTGGTGGTGCTATGGCTGTCGGGTCCGCTGTCCGGGCACTCCGCCAGTGTCGTGGTGCCGTTCCTGCTGCCCGATATCCCGGTCGTGGCGTGGTGGCCCGATGTCGCGCCCGCGGTGCCCGCCCAAGATCCGCTGGGCAAGTTGGCGATCCGGCGCATCACCGACGCAACCTACGGGGCCGACCCGCTGTCGGCGATCAAGAGCCGACTACCCGGATATACCCCGGGCGACACCGACCTGGCGTGGAGCCGGATCACCTACTGGCGTGCGCTGCTGACCTCTGCCGTCGATCAGCCACCGCACGAGCCGATTACGTCGGCGCTGATCTCCGGCCTGAGGACCGAACCAGCGCTGGACGTGCTGGCGGGCTGGCTGGCCAGCCGTATCGACGGGCCGGTGCGGCGCGCGGTCGGCGACCTCAAAGTCGAACTGGTACGCAATACCGAAACGGTGACGCTGAGCCGGCCACAGGAGGGGGCGACTGCGACACTGAGCCGCACCGCCCGGCCGGATGCATTGGTTCCGTTGCCGCGCAGGGAAACCCGTGAATGCCTGGCGGAAGATCTGCGACGACTGGACCCAGACGCGATTTACTGTTCCGCGCTGGAGGGCATCGACCGAGTGGAGTATTTGTGAGTAGCACTGTTGAGACCTTCCCCGACAGCAACGCGCTCGTCGCCGCGGCGGGCGAGCGTTTGATCGGCGTCATCGAAGCAGCGGTGTCGGCGCGAGGCCGGGCGTTGATCGTGTTGACCGGCGGCGGCAACGGCAACCGGCTGCTGCGTTATCTCGACGCACACAAGCAGCGGGTCGACTGGGCCAAAGTGCACCTGTTCTGGGGCGACGAGCGCTACGTGACCCATGACGATGACGAGCGCAACGAGAAGCAGGCCAGAGCCGCGTTGCTCGATCACATCGACATCCCGGCGCGCAACGTGCACGCGATGCCGGCCAGCGACGGCGAATACGGCAGCGATCTGGCTGCCGCGGCGCTGGCCTACGAGCAAGTCCTGGCCGCCAATGCCGAAGCGGGGGAAGCCGCACCTGATTTCGACGTCCACTTTCTCGGCGTGGGACCCGAGGGCCACATCAACTCGCTGTTTCCGGACACCCCCGCCGTGCGCGAAACCACCCGGCTGGTGGTCGGTGTCGACGATTCGCCCAAACCTCCGCCGGAACGGATCACGTTGACACTGCCCGCTGTCCAGCAGTCGCGCGAGGTCTGGACGATGGTGTCCGGCGCGGAGAAAGCCGATGCGGTGGCCGCCGCTGTGGCCGGCGCCGACCCGGTGTCGGTGCCGGCGGCCGGCGCCATCGGCCGGGAGCACACCGTCTGGTTCCTCGACAGCGAAGCAGCGTCCAAGCTTTCGCCTGCCTCCGGGTAGAAGACGCCTGAGTCGTGACTTTGGGGGTCGCCACGACGCAGGCTCCAGCTTCGGTGCCGAGCTAGCCTCGGTGCTCGGCTTGCCGTTCGGCATACCCGGCCGCATACGCTTCGAGCCGACGGATGACGTCACGTCGCGCGCCGTGCATGGCCATGAGATGGCGCCGCCCGTCAACATCACAGTGTCTTTGCCGCACACCTAATCGGACGCGGCGCGGACTGCCGCGGTTCCGGCTCAGGTCATAATGACGTCATGGCAGACAAAAGCGAACGCGCCCCCCGGGAACGGATCAAAACCCTCGCACAGGCAGCGTTGAATGCCGACGTCACGGTGGGGCAGGTCGAAGGCGTTCTGTCCGGTCTGAGCGACACCATGGACGAGCTGAACAGTTCGCTGGCGAACCTGAATGCCACGGTGGAACGGCTGGGCACCGGCTTGGATCACCTCGAGCACACGATGGCGGGACTTGACGACCTGGCGCGGCGACTGGTCACGCTCATCGAGCCCGTCGAGGCCATCGTGGAGCGCATCGACTACATCGTGAGTGTGGGTGAGACGGTGATGTCGCCGTTGTCGATGACCGAGCACGCGGTGCGCGGTGTGTTCAACACTTTGCGGAATCGAACCGCCCGGCAGTAGCAGTCTCTCAGATGGGCCGAGCTTCGACGACGCTGACAGGGCTGGCGGTCTGCACCACCCGGGTCAGCCGGAATCCGGCCCGGCCGAGCAGCTGACCGAATTCCACCTCGGTGCGTTCGCGACCGCCCACGCACAGCAGCATCTCCAAATCGGCCCACTTGCCCAGAGATTCCCGCTGGTGAGTTGGTATCACGAATTCGACGAGCAGCACTTTCGCCGAGGTCTGGGTGGCCGTGCGGACGTTACGCAGAATCCGCACCGCGTCGTCGTCGCTCCAATCGTGGATGATGTGTTTGAGCACGTAGGCGTCGCCGCCGGTGGGAATGCGATCGAAGAACGAGCCCGCCACCACGTCGACGCGGTCGGCGACGCTTCGTTCTGCCAGCAGGGTCGGCGCATTGGCCACCACCTCGGGCATATCGAACAAAACCCCTCGCGCGGTTGGTGTGGCGGCCAGAACTGCGGCCAGCAGCCTGCCGTGTCCGCCGCCCACGTCGACGATCGTGGAGTACGGGCTGAAGTCGTACGCGGCCACCACCGGCGCCAGCACCAACTCCGAACTGCTGGTCATGGCCTGGTTGAACTTTTCGCCGTATTCGGGGTTGGTAGCGGCGTACTCAAAAAAGTCGACACCACGTAACGCGGGCACCGCGGCCTTGCCGGTTCGCACCGAATCGCCCAGCGCGCTCCAATGCTCGTGATGCTGAGGTGATCCGTAGAAACACGCGGCGCCCGCCATCGACACGGGTCCGGCGGATCGCAGCGTCTCGCCGAGCGGGCTCAAGTCATAACGGCCGTCGCGACGCTGACGGAAAACGCCACGACTGATCAGGGCGCGCAACAACCGATGAAGCGCGTCCTGGTCGGCGCCGACGCGGCGGGCCAACTCGTCGATTGGCAGCGGTCCATCGCTGAGCGCATCGGCTACGCCGAGGTCGGCGGCCACCGTGATCGCCTGAGCTGTCCACCCGGCGAGGATCATCTCGCTCATTGCCGCCGGCGCCGGAACGGTCTTCTGGTGCAACCGGTACAAGTAGTGACGCGCAGTTTCGACGAGCCGCGCGAGTTTGGCCGGCGGCACCTTGGCATCGCTGGGAATCGATCTCTCCTGACTGAAGTCGCAACCGAGGCGACGCTAGCGGGCTATCGCCCGGGTGAGGTGAACAGCCGATCAGCGGTACTTGATCATCAGGGCCATTCCGATAATGGACACCAGCCAGATCCCGGTGACAAACAGCGTCAACCGGTCGAGGTTCTTCTCCACCACCGTGGACCCGGACAGACTGGACTGCACGCCGCCGCCGAACAGCGTCGACAGACCGCCACCCTTGGCTCGGTGCAGCAGCACCAGGAGCACCACCAGCACGCTGGTGATCACCAGGATGATCTGCAGGGTCAATTCCATGGCCGCTACCCTACCGGGTTCGGTTCCGCCGACCGCACAGGCCGGCTACGGAATCGGTCCGCCCGCGGCGACGGCGCACATGATCGCGAACTGCTCCCCGTCCAGCGACGCCCCGCCGACCAGAGCGCCGTCCACGTCGTCGCAGGCAATGAGGTCACCGATGTTCTTGGCGTTCGCCGATCCGCCATAGAGCACCCGCACCGACTCGGCGACCTGCGGCGAGGCCAATTCGCCGAGCTCTTTGCGGATCGCCGCGCACACCTCCTGGGCGTCGGCGGCGCTGGCCACTCGCCCGGTGCCAATGGCCCACACCGGCTCGTAGGCGATGACGACCTTGCCGATCTGTTCGGCGGACAACCCCGCCAGCGACCCGCGCAGCTGCTCGACGTTGTGGCCGACATGCTCACCGGCTTCCCGGATCTCCAGATGCTCGCCGATGCACACGATCGGGGTCAGCTCGTGCTTGAGGGCGGCGGCGGTCTTTGCGGCCACCAGTGCGTCGTCCTCACTGTGATAGGTGCGCCGCTCGGAGTGACCGACGACGACGTAGCTGCAGCCGAGTTTGGCCAGGAAGACGCCGCTGATTTCGCCGGTGTAAGCGCCCGAGTCGTGCTGTGAGAGGTCCTGGGCGCCATAGGTCAGCCGCAGCTTGTCGCCGTCGACCAGTGTTTGCACGCTGCGCAGGTCGGTGAACGGCGGGATGACCGTCACGTCGACCTTGTCGAAGTACTTGTCCGGCAGCGAGAAGGCGATCTTTTGCACCAGCGCGATCGCTTCGAAGTGGTTGAGGTTCATCTTCCAGTTGCCGGCGATCAGCGGCGTACGGCTCATCGGGATCCTTACCTCAGCTGCTCAGTACTTCTAGGCCGGGCAATGTCTTGCCCTCAAGGTATTCCAGCGACGCGCCACCGCCGGTGGAAATGTGCGAGAAGCCGTCCTCGGGCAGCTCTAGCGCCCGCACCGCGGCCGCGGAGTCACCGCCACCGACCACGCTGAATGCGCCCTTCCCGGTTGCGGCGGCGATCGCTTCGGCGACGCCTTTGGTGCCGGCGGCAAACGCCGGAAACTCGAAGACGCCCATCGGGCCGTTCCAGAAGATGGTCTCGGCGTTGGACAACAGCTTGGTGAAGCGCTGCACCGATCCCGGCCCGATATCAAGGCCCATCTTGTCGTCCGGGATCTCGTCACAGGCGACGACCTCCGGCGGCGAATCGGCGGCGAATTTCTCGGCCACCACGATGTCTCTGGGCAGGCGCAGCACGTCGGCATAGGTGTCCAGTAACCGCCGGCAGGTATCGATCATCTCAGCTTCCAGCAGCGATGAGCCAACCGAAAGACCCTGTGCGGCAAGGAAAGTAAAGCACATCCCACCGCCGATGACGATGCTGTCGGCTTTGGTTGCCAGCTGTTCGATCACGCCGAGTTTGTCCGATACCTTCGAGCCGCCGAGCACCACCGCGTAAGGCCTTTTGGTGGAGCTGGTCAGCTGTTCAAGCACGTCGACTTCCGCGGCGACCAGCCTGCCGGCGTAGGCCGGCAGCAATGTGGCGACGTCGTAGACCGAGGCCTGTTTGCGGTGCACCACCCCAAACCCGTCGGACACGAACGCGCCAGCCGAACCGTCTGGGCCACCGACCAGTTCGGCCAGTTGCCTGGCCAGCGCGAGCCGCTCCGCGTCGTCCTTGCTGGTTTCGCGCGCGTCGAAGCGGACGTTCTCCAACAGCAGCACATCCCCGTCGGTCAGCCCCTCGGCGCGGGCCAGCGCATCCGTGCCGACGACATCGCCGGCCAACTGCACGTGCTGCCCCAGCTGCTCGCCGAGCACCGAAGCGACCGGCGCCAGCGACAATTTGGGGTCGGGACCGCCTTTGGGCCGGCCCAAATGCGCGGTCACCACCACCTTGGCGCCGGCGTCGGTCAGCGCTTTCAGCGTCGGCACCGACGCACTGATGCGGCCGGGGTCGGTGATCGCACCGGCGTCATCGAGCGGGACGTTCAAGTCCGAGCGCACCAACACGCCGCGACCCGAAACTCCGTCGGCGAGAAGGTCGTCGAGTGTCTTGATGCTCACGGCTAAAGCGACTTGCCAACCAGCGCGACGAGGTCGACGAGGCGGTTGGAGTAACCCCATTCGTTGTCGTACCAGGACACCACCTTGGCCTGGCTTTCGATCGCCTTGGTCAACCCGGCATCGAAGATCGAGCTGTGCGGGTCGGTGACGATGTCGCTGGAGACAATCGGGGCGTCGTAGTACTTGAGGATGCCCTTGAGCTTGCCTTCGGCGGCGGCTTTGAACGCGGCGTTGATGTCTTCGGCGCTGGCCGACTTGGACAGGTCAGCGGTGAGGTCGGTCACCGAGCCGGTGGGGATCGGAACCCGCAACGCGTAGCCGTCGAGTTTGCCCTTGAGCTCAGGCATCACCAGGCCGATGGCCTTGGCCGCACCGGTTGAGGTCGGCACGATGTTCAGCCCGGCAGCGCGGGCGCGGCGCAGGTCTTTGTGCGGGCCGTCCTGCAGGTTTTGGTCGGCGGTGTAGGCGTGAATGGTGGTCATCAGGCCTTTGACGATGCCGAACTCGTCGTTGAGCACCTTGGCCAGCGGCGCAAGGCAGTTCGTGGTGCACGATGCGTTGGAGATGATGTTTTGGCTGCCGTCGTACTTGTCGTCGTTGACGCCCAACACGATGGTGATGTCCGGGTCGGTGGCTGGCGCGGAGATGACGACCTTCTTGGCGCCGGCGTCCAGGTGGCCCTTGGCCTTGGCCGCGTTGGTGAAGATCCCGGTGGACTCGACGACGACGTCAGCGCCGAGGTCGCCCCAGGGAAGGGCCGCGGGCCCCTCTTTGACCTCCAGCGCCTTGATCTTGTTGTTGCCGATCACGATGGTGTCGTCACCTTCGAGGCTGACGTCGTAGGGCAGCCGGCCCAGAATCGAGTCGAACTTCAGCAGATGCGCCAGTGTCGCGTTGTCGGTGAGATCGTTGACGGCCACCACCTCGATGTCGGAGCTGGTCCCCTGAGCCTGCTGCGCCAGCAGGGCCCGGTAGAAGTTGCGCCCGATTCGCCCGAAGCCGTTGATGCCTACCCGGACCGTCACGTCTCTCGTCTCCTTGATTGCTGATGTGATTCACGCGCCAGCCTAATAGGATGGCGCCGCTGTCGTGCAGGCGGTGACCGACCACCATTTCCCGACGAGCACGACAGCCGGCTGATCGTGGCGTCCGCGGCCCACATGCGGCACTACAGGACGGCTACGCCGAGAGCGGATCGATCCACCGCACACCGGAGAATCGACTGAAGTCGACGTCGGTGGAACACACTTGTGCGCCGTATTCGATGGCCAACGCGGCGAGGTGCGCATCGCTCGTCAGATTCCCCGCCGCTCCGAGCGGAGCAAGCAACCCGCGAAGCACACTTGCATGACGCTCGGTCGGATGCAGGACCGTCACGCATGGCTGCTGTAGCCACTGATCGACCACGTCAAACGACTCGTCGACCGTCAACGGCCGGGCAAACACCGCCGACCGGGTGGATAGCCGCACAAAGCCGATGAGGACATGCCATGCGAATGCGACGGTGTCGGAACCGGAAAGCGTTTCATCAAGCCAATCCCGCGCCGCCTGGTGACGAGGCGACGACTCGTCCATCGCATAGACGAGGATGTTCAGATCGAGCAGTTTCATTTGCGCAGCGCGAGCTTGCGCAGGGTCTCCGCGTCTTCGTCCGCCCCGGCCAGCGCCAATGCCTTGTCGATATCAAACCCCGCCCGCAGGCCCATGTCGCGGCTCGGCGTACGAAAGCGGCGCCGAGCCGGTTCGCCACTCAATCCGCGCCGCACGGCGTCATTAAGCACCGCCTTGAACGACGTTCCCCGCTCGCGTGCTGCGCGCTGCAGCGCAGCGACAACATCGGCGTCGAGCGTCACGGTCGTCCGCATGATGTCATCATAGCAGCAATAGGGATGCTGTCATGATGCTCTCATGAGCGGCCGGCTGCGGTCCATCGGCCGCCCGACGATCCTCCCGCTGCCTCAGCCAGTCGCGTCGGCCCCGGCCATGCGGCCCACACCCCAGCTCCGCTGCACGTATCCAATGACGCGGTCGAGTTCGGCGTGGGTCACCGACGCCCGTTCGCCCGGCTCGAGCGGGTCGAAGTGGAAAATGTAGAGCCGTGAGGCGAACTGCTCGAACGGCAGGGACGCCTCGCCGAAGCGCTCGCCGTTGCCGGCGGTGCTGACGACGACGCCGTCGCCCCAGTCCTGGCCGCTGTCATTGTTCGGGTTGTAGAAGTAGACGCGCATCGTCTCCTCGGGGTCAAGACTGACCCGCAGCACGGTGATCGCATGCCATCCGATGAAGCGGGCGGCGCTGTCAGTCACCGCGACACCGGCCGGCTGTGGGTGGATCAGTGGTTGGTTGCCGTTGTAGAAGGGGTGGTAGGCGGCGTAGAAGTGCCGCAGAAATCCGTCGACGTCAACGAGATCGCCGGTCGCCACATCGACGTTGATCCGGAATCCGCGCCCGGACCACCACCCGTGGAACTCCGGATTGACCCAGCGGTGTGGGTCGCCCTCGCGACCGGCGCAGCGCCGGCCCATCTCGGCGTAGATGCGGTCCAGATGTGGAACCACCAGCAGGGAGACGGGGTCCAAGTCGATCGGCAACTTCGTCGCTACCCCCGCGTCGACTTCCCGCGACGAGATCGGCTGCCCCTCGAAGTGCATGACGATCTCGTCGTCGCGGGCCGCCCACGCGATGGTCTGCAGCAGATAATCCGGATCGTTGTATGCCCACATCGAAAGGGCCCGCGCGGATTGACACGTGGGGTTATCGCCCTGGCCGACACCCAGCGGCAGCCCGAGCATCGAGAGCGTCCCGGCCAACAGCCAGGTGTGCGGGTCTTGTGCGGACCCGAAGCCCAGGGTCAGCCTTTCGCGCGAGTAGGCCGAGAGCGGAAGAGCCAACTGACGCCACAGCGACGGCGCCACCGGCGGCTGGTAGAGGATGCCGCGCTCGAGCAGCAACGCAAGCCCGTAGATGCATTGGGCGGTTTCGTTGTGGACGGCCGCAGCGATCAGGGCGTGCACGAGGTCGTGGTAACACAGCAGGCAGTCGCGCCCGGTGCTCGACAGGCCCAGTGCCTCGCCGAGTAGATAGTCGCTCTTCTCCAGCGAGAAACGCAGCAACACCGCGTGGTACGGCGACACCAGCCCCGTATCGTGCATCGAGCGGGCGAAGCCGGCTGCCTCGTATTGCAAGGTGGGTTCGTCCATCGACTCCAGCCGGGCCCGGTAGACCTCGGCACCCGGGTCCTCGCGGCACGCGTCGGTGGTTCCGTACAGGCTGGTGATCAGGCGGTCCACGCCCAGACCGCCGTTGCCCAGGTCGATGTCGGGGTCACTGCGGGCGATCGAGATCTGCGTGATCATGTGCTTGATCTGGTCAACCTGGATGGGCCGCTGCCGCAGGACCCGCCAAATCTCTTCCACGAGACGGTCCAGGACGCTGTCGTAGCCGATCTCGTCGACCAGATGCCGAAACAGGTCACGGGTCACTTTCGCCATCCGGCCCTGCAGTTCGCGCTCCGCCTCGGTCGGCGGGGTAAACAGCAGCGAGAGGTTGATCGCCAGCACCTGCGACAGATGATGCCGGGCCTGCTCGGCCGAGATCAGCGGGTGCACATAGTCGCCCTTGGCGACCGCGAGCAGGCGTAGCAGGCTGACCGCCTCCAAGACCACTGTGTCCTGGAGTTCGCTGCGCAGCGAGCCAGTGCTGAGCGCGGGGAGCAGGGTCTGCGGGGACACCCAGTCCGTCCCGAGAAACAGACCCGCGGCCTCCAACTCCGCCGCGCGCGGCTGCACCGCGGCACAGCCGCCCGGCTGCAGAAGCACCAGCCGTAGGCCGTCGAGGACACGGCGCAACTTGGCGGGCTTGCCGACATCGCCTGCCTCCGCCAGTGCCCGGGTAGCGTCGCTGAGCGTCGCCAGACGCTTGCTCAACGCCGCATTGTCACTGTTCACGTCGCTGCTTACCGCGTTCAACCAGGTTCCTCGCGTCCCTGCCGCCGCCGCCTCAGACGTAGAAATCGAGCTCTTCTTGCCGCTTCAGTAGCCGCCGCATCTCATACGGGTCCTCCCCGAAGAAGTAGATCAGACCCCAATGGGTGCCGAACGCGGTGCGCTTGGTCACCGTCTCCTCGAGGGGTGTGGTGAGTTCGTGCGATTCGAAATACTCGTGGTCCTCGGTCTCCTCAGGCATCGCGAGGGTGCTGACCACCCGGCGCCGCGGATACACCCCGAAGCATCCCGCGTGTCCCTTGGCGTCCACGACCTCCCGCGGAAAGAATTCCTCAAGCTCTTCCTCGGTCGTCTTCGGGTCGAACGCCAGCACCAGTGCCTGGTAGCCGTTGAACCCATACGTGCGTTCCAGCAATTCGAAGACCTTGAAGCCGGGCGGCCGATAGGCGACCTCACCGAAGTACATTTCCCCGTCGCTGGTGACGAAATATTCGGGATGGACGAACCCGAAGTCGATGTCGAAGGTCTTGATCAGCTTCTCGATCTGGCGGGTGATCTGCGGGCGGTACTGTTCCAGCTCCGGCGATGCGGGGACGAAGACGGAATATCCCAGCGTCACGTATTCGGAGATGTTCAGGAAGCGGATCTTGCCGTTGTGCACCCAGGCCTCCACCGCAAATTCCCAGCCGTCCAGATGCGATTCCATCAGCGCGGGAAATTCCTCGTCGGGGATCGAGTCGATGTCATCCGGGGTTCGGATCACCCGGTGGCCCAGGCATCCGGCCTTGTCGAAGGCCTTGAAGTGGATCGGGTCATTGGGGTCGCCATCGAGTTTCAGCAGGGTCTGATTGACGCGCTTGAGGAAGCGGATGACGTCGTCGCGGGCGTGGGCCTCTTCGAAGATGCCGACCCGGATCCCGCCGAGCTGGGCACGTCGCTTCATCAGCGACTTGTCCCGAAGCAGCATGGACTGGCCCAACAGCCGCGGGCTGTCCAGCAGCACCGAGTTGATCGCGCCGGCCCACTCGACGGTTTCCTCGAAGAGCGGGATCGCGACATCGACGCCGCGCTCCTTGAGGGTCTCGGCGATTTCCATCGAACGTTCGTTCAGCCGCTCGAAGTTCCAAGCGATGTGGGGGATGCCGTGTTGCTGACAGTATTCTTCAGCCCAGTCCGGCGCGACCACGACATACCGGCGGTCGAAGCGATCCACCGCATCGATGGCGTTCAGGCTCCAGCCCAGCAGCGCGATATAGCCTTTTTCCGGGTTACGGCTCGTTTCCGAATTGCGATCACTTGAATTATCAACGGAATTCGGCAAAGCATTTCCCCTTTCTTCTTCCCCACTTCGAGCGTGATCTTGGCTCCACGCTACGCACCGGGCGCCGTCGTCCACCCGGCTCAGCCGAATCGGGCCGACCCAGCTCCTCGCGTGCGATCGGCCTGCCCGATGCTCGACACGCAACTCGCCGTAACAGGCCCACCGGAAAACTTAGGCAAGGCTAACGTAAGCTCCTCGCGGATGGGCGGCGCTCGGAGCGCGGATAGCCCTGGCTGACGATGAGAAGTGAGGGGCTTGCTGATGCGCATCGTGTTTTTCGGATTTCAGACCTGGGGCTATAAGACCCTGCAGGCGCTGATCGACCTGGATCACGACGTCGTACTCGCCGTCACTCATCCGACTAGCAAAGAGTGCTACAAGGCGATCTGGTCGGCGCCCGTCGAAGAACTCGCGCGTGAGCACGACATCCCGGTGCATCTTGCTGAGCGGGTCGACGCCGAGACCATCGACTTGGTCAAGCGCACCGAACCCGATGTGATCGTCGTCAACAGCTGGTACTACCGGATGCCAGTAGAGCTCTACGACCTCCCGCCGCACGGAACTCTGAACTTGCACGATTCGCTGCTGCCGAAGTTCACCGGGTTCTCCCCTGTCCTGTGGGCGTTGATCAGTGGCGAGTCCGAATTCGGGTTGACCGTGCACCGGATGGACGACGGCCTGGACACCGGGGACATCCTGGTACAGCATTCGTTACCGATCCGTCCAACCGACACAGGCACCGAGTTGGTACTGCGAGGTATGGACCTCATTCCTGGTGCGCTGGCCGAAGCGCTGAATCAGTTGGAATCCGGCACCGCGGATTGGCGACCACAGAATAAAGCCGAACGAACGTACTGCCACAAGCGTTCGGAGCGCGACAGTTTGATCGACTGGACCTGGCCC
Organism: Mycobacterium sp. NGS48; assembly: GCF_059812585.1. NCBI lineage: Bacteria > Bacillati > Actinomycetota > Actinomycetes > Mycobacteriales > Mycobacteriaceae > Mycobacterium > Mycobacterium sp. NGS48. The sequence goes on along the minus strand of NZ_JCALCY010000003.1, from coordinate 506,813 downwards.
GCCGAAGATCTCGGGCGGTTCGTACTTGCATTGTCCGACCCCTATCCCCGCGCGTTTACCTATTACCGCGGTGAACGGATCGAAGTCATCGAGGCACGTGTTTCCGAGGCGCGTTACGGCGGTACCCCGGGCCGGGTGATAGTGCAGGAAGAAGGCGGCGCAGTTGTCTGCGGCCCCAATGCATATCGGGGCGACAATTGCGGTCTGGTGATCACTCGCGTTCGTACCGCGGCCGGCGTCGAGCACCGGGGCGATGAATACTTCCGCCGCGGAGGCTATTTGGACAGCCACGCATGACCGTGCCGCAGATGGGCAGCGCCGCACAGCTGGGGCTGACTCGGGCGCAACTGGACATCTGGCTTGCCCAGCAGACTGGTCGCTTCACTGCGAAGTGGCAGCTGGGCGTGCTTGTGCGCCTCGAGGGCGCGATCGACGCTGGCTTGCTTGAGCGGGCGGTGCGGCAGGTGGTGAGCGAGGCCGAGCCGCTCAGGGCCGCCTTTTTCGAAGTGGACGGGCAAGTTTTCCAACAGGTTGTCGAGTACCCGGACGTAGAGCTTGCTCGCTATGACCTGCTGGGCTCGCGGGATCCCGCACAAGATGCCCATCGGATAGCGGCATCGATCCAACGCACGCCCATGCCACTCGATGGCCCGCTGTTCAGGTTTGCGGTATTGCAGACGCGAGTGGACGAGTCGTACCTGTTCGTGTGCTGCCACCACATCGTGATAGACGGAATGGGCATCGCGGCGGTTTGTCACCGGATCGCTACCGTCTATTCCGCGATCGCGACGGGGGCGTCCGTTCCTTCTGCGATTTTTGGCTCGCTGCGCGAACTCATCGAGTGTGAATCAGAATATGAAGCATCCACCGATTATCTCGATGATCAGGCTTATTGGACGGCGAACCTTCCACAGGAACGCAGGTCGCGTCGTCGATCGGCGCATGCCGTGGACGGGCGCGATCCCGGCGAGTCGTCTGCGCTGGCGCAGATAGACCCGTTCGTCGTCGCCGAGATCCGCACATTCTCAACCGCATTGGGAGTGCGTCGAGCATCGGTGATCACTGCGGCCTGCGCGCTGCTGGTGCACGGATGCGACGTTGAGGGTACTGAGGTCGTACTCGATTTTCCGGTGAGCAGGCGTGTGCGTCCGGCAGCGCAGACGGTGCCCGGCATGGTTTCCGGAGTAGTGCCGCTGGTGTTGAAAGCTTCACCGGGTTCGGCGGTTGCCGATTTTTGCCGCCACGTCGAAACGCGAATGCAAGAAGCGGTGCAGCACCAGCGGTTCCCGGTGCACTTTCTCGAGAAGAAGGCGGGTCTTCGCAGCACCAGCGAGGCACCGAACAGGGTCATTGTCAATTTCATTCCGACGACACGGGTAGCGGACTTTGCGGAAGCTGCAGGATCGGGCGTTGTGACCCATTCCGGTTTCGAGGATCAGCTCGAGTTGTGGTTCATCCGTGCCGATGAGCAGCTCTTTCTCAGGATGGCCGGCCCAGGCCAGTTGTTCTCCGATCGCGATGCCAGCGAATTAGTTCAGCGGTTGGAGCGGGTGCTGATGGCGATGACAGCCGACCCGGGCCGATCGCTGTCGTCACTGGATCTGCTGGACTCCAATGAGCATGCCCGGCTGGATGATTGGAGCAACCGGGCGCCATCGGGCGAGCCGGCAGCCGCGCCGGTGTCGATCCCGGGCTTGTTCACCGCACACGTCGAGCGCGCCCCAGAGGCGGCGGCGCTGACGAACCAGGGCCATTCACTGACGTACCGGGAACTCGACGAGGCGGCCAATCAGTTAGCGCACCTGTTGGTTTGCCATGGCGCGGGTCCGGGTGAGCGGGTGGCGCTGATGTTTTCCCGCTCTGCCAAGGCGATCATCGCGATCTTGGCGGTGCTCAAGACCGGGGCGGCCTACGTGCCGATCGACCCGGCGGTGCCACGGGCGCGGATCGAGTTCATGGTCGCCGACGCGGCGCCGATCGCAGCGATGACCACCGCCGAATTCGCCGATCGGCTGGACGGGCACGGTCTGTCGGTCATCGATGTAGACGATCCCGCTATCGACAGCCAACCCAGCACGGCGCTCACGGCGCCTGCCGCCGACGACATCGCATACCTGATCTACACCTCGGGCACGACCGGCGTGCCCAAAGGTGTTGCCGTGCCTCATCGCAACGTGATCCGGCTGCTGGGCGCGCTGGACGGCGAGCTGAAGCCGTCGCCCGGCCAGGTGTGGACGCAGAGCCACTCCTTGGCGTTCGACTTCTCGGTATGGGAGATCTGGGGGGCACTGCTGCGCGGTGGCCGGCTGGTCGTCGTGCCCGAGTCGGTAACGCGCTCACCCGAAGAGTTCCACGCATTGCTAATCGCCGAACAGGTCAGCGTGTTGAGCCAGACCCCGTCGGCGTTCTATGCGTTGCAGGCGGCCGATGCACTGGCACCGGAGCTGAGACAACAGCTCAAGCTCGAGACGGTGGTATTCGGCGGCGAGGCACTGGAACCGCCGCGTCTTGCGGCATGGTTCAACCATCACCCGGGACCCCCGCGCCTGATCAACATGTACGGGATCACCGAGACGACGGTGCATGCCTCGTTCCGAGAGATTCTTCCCGCCGACGTCGACAGCAATGCCAGCCCGATCGGGGGCCCGTTGGCCCATCTTGGCTTCTTTGTGCTGGATGACTGGTTGCGACCGGTTCCCGCTGGCGTGGTCGGCGAGTTGTATGTGGCCGGTGCCGGCGCGGCCTACGGGTATTTCGGCCGATCGGCATTGACGGCGTCTCGATTTGTGGCGTGTCCGTTCTTCGGCGAAGGCCTTGCGGGACAACGGATGTACCGCACCGGGGATCTGATGTGGTGGGGTGCTGACGGGCAGCTGCGGTATGTGGGGCGCGCAGATGAGCAGGTCAAGATCCGCGGGTATCGCATCGAACTCGGGGATGTCCAGGCGGCGTTGTGCGGGTTGGACGGTGTGCAGCAAGCGGTAGTGATCGTCCGTGAGGACCGCCCCGGCGATAAGCGCCTAGTGGGTTATGCGGTCGGGACCGCCGACCCGGGCGGGCTGCGCACCCAGCTGGCCGATCGGTTGCCGCTCTACATGGTTCCGGCCGCGGTGGTGGTGATCGACGCGCTGCCACTGACGATCAACGGCAAACTGGACACCCGCGCGCTGCCGGCACCGGAGTATCAGGACGGCACTAGTTACCGGGCCCCGGCCAGCACGGTCGAAGAACTCCTGGCCGGGATCTACGCCCTGGTGCTCGGCGTAGAACGCGTCGGAGTGGATGATTCGTTTTTCGACCTCGGCGGTGATTCGCTGTCGGCGATGCGGGTGGTCGCCGCGATCAACACCAACCTGGATGCCGGCCTTTCGGTGCGGACCGTTTTCGAGGCGCCCACGGTGGCCCAGCTGGCGCCTCATATCGGTACCGAGGCGGGTGGGTTGCAGCAGTTGGTGGCCGGCGAGCGGCCTTCGGCGATTCCGTTGTCGTTTGCCCAGAGCGGATTGTGGTTCCTGGATCAGTTGCAAGGTCCGTCGCCGACGTACAACATGGCGGCGGCGTTCCGGCTGTGTGGTCGCCTCGATGCCGACGCGTTGGGTGCGGCGATTGGCGATGTGGTGGGCCGCCATGAGAGCTTGCGCACCTCGTTTACGGCGGCGGACGGGGTGCCCCAGCAGCTGGTGGTGGCCGCCGAGCAGGCCGACTTCGGCTGGCAGATCATCGACGGGACCGGATGGTCTGCGGTCCAGCTGGACGATGCCATCGTCGCTGCGGCGCGTCACAGTTTTGACCTGATAACCGAGATCCCTTTGCGAGCATCGCTTTTCCGCGTCGCCGACGACGAACACGTCCTGGTGGCTGCGGTGCACCACATCGCCGGCGACGGCTGGTCGATCACCCCGCTGATGCGTGATCTGGGTATGGCTTATGCCAGCCGATGCGCGGGGCGGGCACCCGATTGGGCCGACCTTCCGGTGCAGTATGTCGATTACACATTGTGGCAGCGGGCTCAGCTCGGTGATCTCGACGACGTCCACAGCCCAATCGCCGCCCAGCTGGCCTATTGGGAGGGTGCCCTCGCCGGGATGCCCGAGCGCCTACTGCTGCCCACCGATCGGCCCTACCCGCCGGTCGCCGATTACCGCGGCGCCAGGATCGCGGTGGAGTGGTCGGCGCAGCTGCAGCAGCAGGTCGCCCGGGCGGCCCGCGAAAACAACGCGACCAGCTTCATGGTCATTCAGGCGGCCTTGGCCGTGCTGCTGTCCAAGTTCAGCGCCAGCAGCGATGTGGCCTTCGGGTTCCCGATCGCCGGTCGCCGCCATCCCGCACTCGATGAGCTGGTGGGCTACTTCGTCAACGCGTTGGTGCTGCGGGTTGATCTGGCCGGTGACCCTACGGTCGCCGAGGTGCTCGCCCGGGTGCGACAGCGCAGCCTGGCCGCCTACGAGCACCAGGACGTGCCCTTCGAGGTACTCGTTGAACGGCTCAACCCCATCCGGAGCCTGAGCCATCACCCCCTGATCCAGGTGGCGTTGGCCTGGCAGAACTTCGCTTGGCAGCATGACGGCCCCGCTGCCGGGTTGGCCCTGGGGGATCTGCAGGTCACCCCCATGCCGGTGGACACTCACACCGCCCGCACCGACCTGTCCATTTCCCTGGGGGAACGCTGGACCGAAGCCGGTGAGCCCGACGGGATTTGGGGAGGTGTGGAATTCCGCACCGACGTGTTCGATGCGGAACGCATCGAACGGCTGGTCGAGCGGCTGCAGCGGGTGGTGCTGGCCATGACCGCTGACCCCGCCCAGCGGCTTTCGTCGATCGATGTGCTCGACGCCGGTGAGCATGCCCACCTGGATGAGATCGGCAACCGGGCGGTGTTGACCGAGCCCGCGCCGACGCCGGTGTCGATTCCGGCGTTGTGGGCCGCCCAAGTTGCCCGCACACCCGAGGCGCTGGCAGTGACCTGTGCAGGCCTGTCATTCAGCTATCGCGAGGTCGACGAGTCCGCTAACCGGTTGGCCCATCTGCTGTCCGGCCAGGGCGCCGGCCCGGGTGAGTCTGTGGCGCTGCTGTTTTCACGGTCCGCCGAGGCGATCATCGCGATCTTGGCGGTGCTCAAGACCGGGGCTGCCTATCTGCCGATGCATCCGGCGGTGCCGCGGGAGCGGCTCGGGTTCATGGTCGCCGATGCGGTGCCAGTCGCCGCGATCACCACCAGCCGGCTGGCCGACCTGTTCGACGGGTGCGACCTGCGGGTCATCGATGTGAACGACCCCGCTCTTGACGGCCAACCCAGCACCGAGCTACCGGCGCCGAGCCCCGACGACATCGCCCACATCATCTACACCTCCGGCACTACCGGTACGCCCAAGGGTGTGGCGGTCACCCACCACAACGTAACCCAACTGATCGAGTCGTTGGGTACCGCCCTGCTTGGTCCGGGACAGGTAGGGACGCAATGGTATTCGTATGCCTTCGACGCCTCCATCGAAGAAATCTGGGGTGCGCTGTTCCACGGCGGGCGGCTACTCGTTGTGCCCGAGTCGGTGGCGGCCGCACCGGAGGACTTCCAGGCCTTACTGGCTGCGGAGAAGGTCAATGTCGTGCACCAGACCCCCTCTGCGGTAGGGGCGCTTACCCCTGAGGGCTTGGGAACCGCCGCGCTGATCGTCGCCGCCGAGCCCTGCCAGACGGAACTGGTGGACCGGTGGGCGCCCGGCCGGGTAATGAACAACGCCTATGGACCGACCGAGACCACGCTGTGTGTGACGGTCAGTGCGCCGTTGAAGCCGGGGTGCGGGGTGCCGATCGGTGCGCCCGTCGCCGGGGCGGCGCTGTTCGTGTTGGACAACCGGCTCCACCCGGTGCCGGCCGGTGTGGTCGGTGAGTTGTACGTGGCCGGCCGCGGGCTCGGCGCAGGCTATGTGCGCCGAGCGGCTTTGACCGCGTCGCGGTTTGTGGCCTGCCCGTTCGGGGGAATCGGGGCTCGTATATATCGCACTGGCGACCTCGTGCGCTGGCGCAGCGACGGGCAGCTGGACTATGTGGGGCGCATCGATGAGCAGGTGAAAATTCGCGGGTACCGCATCGAACTCGGTGAAGTGTCCGCAGCTTTGGCCGAACTGGACGGGGTGGCGCAGGCGGTGGTCATCGCCCGCGAAGACCGCCCCGGCGACAAGCGCCTGGCGGGCTACGTCATCGAGTCGATGCCCGGGGCAGTGGACCTGGCCGGTGCGCGCCCGAACCTGGCCAAGCGGCTACCGGCCTACATGGTCCCCGCGGCGGTCATGGTGGTGCCGGCGTTGCCGCTCACGCTCAACGGCAAACTCGACACTCGGGCCCTGCCGGCGCCCGACTATCAGGGCGCCGATCAATACCGCGCGCCGGCCAACGCCATCGAGGAGATCCTGGCCGGCATCTACGGCCAGATCCTGGGGCTCGACCGGGTCGGAGCCGACGACTCATTCTTCGACCTGGGCGGGGATTCACTTTCTGCGATACGCGTGATCGCCGCGGTCAACAAATCTTTGGACCTCAGCCTTACGGTCCGCGCTCTGTTCGACGCACCGACGGTGAGCGGTTTGAGTCAACAGTTGGACAGCCAGGCCACCGATCCACGCTTTGTGTCCGTGCACGGTCACGACACCGCCGAGGTGCATGCCGCCGACCTCACGTTGGACAAGTTCATCGACGCTGCGACACTGGCAGCCGCCCCGACCCTGCCGGGCCCCAGCGCCCAGGTGCGGACCGTCCTGTTGACCGGAGCGACCGGCTTCCTTGGGCGCCACCTGGTGTTGGACTGGCTCGAGCAGCTCGAGCTGATCGATGGCACGCTAATCTGCCTGGTGCGGGCCAAGTCCGACGACGACGCGTGGCAACGGCTGGAAAAAACCTTCGACGGTGGCGAGTTCGAGGGCGACCCGCAACTCCTGCAGCGCTTCCGAGAACTGGCCGCCGATCATCTGCAGGTGATCGCCGGCGACAAGGGCGAAGCCAACCTGGGCCTGGACCAGCAGACCTGGCAGCGGCTGGCTGACACCGTCGATCTGATCGTCGATCCCGCAGCCGTGGTCAACGCCGTCCTGCCCTACAGTGCACTGTTCGGGCCCAACGTCGTCGGGACTGCCGAGCTGATCCGTATCGCGCTCACCACGAAACTCAAGCTCTACACCTACGTTTCGAGTGCCAACGTGGGCCACCAGATCGAATCGTCGGCGTTCACCGAAGACGCCGACATTCGGATCATCAGCCCCACCCGCGCCATCGACGACCGGTTGGCCAACGGCTGCAACAGCAAGTGGGCCAGCGAGGTGTTGCTGCGTGAGGCCAACGACTTGTGCGGGCTGCCCGTCGCGGTGTTCCGCTGCGACGTGATCCTGGCCGACGCCACCTACGCGGGCCAACTCAACATGTCGGACATGTTCACCCGGGGCATGCTGAGCCTGGTGGCCGCCGGGATCGCGCCCCGTTCGTTCTACCAACTCGACTCCGACGGCAGTCGGCAACGCGCCCATTTCGACGCGCTGCCAGTCACATTCGTCGCCGAGGCAATCGCCACGCTGGGCGCCCAAGTGGCCAGTTCCTCTTTAACGGGCTTTCAGACCTATCACGTGGTGAACCCGCACGACGACGGCATCGGGCTCGACGAGTACGTGGACTGGCTGATCGAGGCCGGCTACCCGATCCAGCGCATCGATGACTTTGAGGAGTGGTTGCAGCGGTTTGAGACCGGGCTGCGCGCCCTGCCGAATCGACAGCGCCGGCATTCGGTGTTGCAGATGCTGCTGTTGCGCGGTTCCAATCAATGGCAGCCCCTGGAGCCGCCGAACGGCTCCTACGCGCCCGCCGAGCGGTTCCGTGCTGCGGTGCAAGAGGCCAAAATCGGTCCCGACAAGAACGATCCGGACATCCCGCACATCTCGGCGCCGATCATCGTCAAATACGCCACCGACTTACAATTGCTCGGGCTGCTTTAAAGAGCGTAGTCCGGGTTACGCATCTTCCAGCAGGTCCGCAGTCACCGCCGACTCGGTGTCCGGAATGCCGTCCTGTTTGGCCTTGCGGTCAGCCATCGACAGCAGACGTCGAATACGCCCCGCCACAGCATCTTTCGTCATTACCGGATCGGCCAGCCGACCCAGCTCCTCGAGTGAGGCCTGCCGGTGTTCGACGCGCAGCTTGCCGGCCGCGGCCAGATGGTCGGGCACGCCGTCACCGAGAATCTCCAGCGCCCGCTCCACCCGGGCGGCCGCAGCCACCGCCGCACGGGCCGAGCGCCGCAGGTTGGCGTCGTCGAAGTTGGCCAGCCGGTTAGCTGTGGCCCGTACCTCGCGGCGCATCCGGCGTTCCTCCCACACCAACCGGGTGTCCTGGGCGCCCATCCGGGTCAGCAAGGCACCGATCGCCTCGCCGTCGCGAACCACGACCCGATCGGCCCCCCGTACCTCGCGGGCCTTCGCGCTGACGCCGAGTCGGCGCGCCGCGCCCACCAGCGCCAGCGCGGCCTCCGGGCCGGGACAGCTGACCTCCAGCGCCGACGAGCGCCCCGGCTCGGTCAGCGAGCCGTGCGCTAGGAAGGCGCCGCGCCAGGCTGCCTCCGCGTCGGCGACGCTGCCGCCGACGACCTGCGCGGGCAGGCCCCGCACTGGGCGTCCCCGCAAATCCAGCAGTCCGGTTTGGCGGGCCAGCGCCTCGCCGTCGTTGGCGACCCGCAGCACATATCGGGTTTGCTTGCGAATCCCACTGGCGGACAACATATGCACGATCGCGTTGTAGCCGTACAAGTCGAAGATGTCTTTGCGCAGCCGCCGGGCGATGCTGCCCAGGTCAACCTCGGCTTCGACCACTACCCGGCCCGCCACGATGTGCAGTCCGCCGGCGAACCGCAGCAAGGAGGTGACCTCGGCCCGCCGCGCGCTCACCGAGCTCACCACCAGCCGGCTCAACTCGTCTTTGACTTCGGCCGTCATTGCCACCCGTCGTCACCTCTCGGTCCGTCTGCGCCGGTCTTTCGACCTTTACCTTCAATCGTCATGGGGGCCGTCACCGAGGGCGCTGCTGGGCCGGTGTCGCGCACCCCCACCCCTTCCAGCGCGGCGGCCAGCTTGCCAGGGTCATGTAAAGGTGTACCAGGCCGGGCCACGTCGGCGAACTGAACCTGCGCATGCAGCAGCGTCGCGGTGCGGCGCAGCTGGTCACGCTCCCGCTCACTGGGCACCCGCTCAGCGTCGATGATGATGTCGTGGACGGTGAAGTCCGGGGCGTGCTGGGCAAGGACGTGCAGATGGCGCTCCACCGAGAAGCCTGCCGTCTCCCCCGGCTCGGCGACCAGGTTGAGTACCAGCGCCCGACGGGCGCTGGTGGCCTGCAGCGCCGCGGCCAGCCCCGGCACCAGCACATGCGGGATCACGCTGGTAAACCACGACCCCGGGCCCAACACCACCAGGTCGGCGCTCATGATCGCGTCAATGGCCTGCCGGGTGGCCGGCGGATCGCCCGGCAGCAGTCGTACCCGCCGCACCTTGCCGGGAGTGGTCGCGATCGCCACCTGGCCGCGGATCAGCCGGAACATCCGCGGGTCGGCTTCCAGGCCGGAGACATCAGCCTCGATCTGCAGCGCGATCGGACACATCGGCAGCACCCGGCCCCGGACACCGAGAATGCGGCCCAGTTCGTCGAGCGCGGCGACCGGGTCGGCCAACACCTCGGACAGGCCGGCGACCAGCAGGTTGCCGATCGGATGCCCGGCCAAGGCGCCGCTGCCGCCGAACCGGTGCTGCAGGATGGTCGCCCACAGCTGCCCGTGCGGGCTGTCGGATGCCAACGCCGCCAACGCCATTCGCAGATCACCGGGTGGTACCACGTTCAGTTCGCTACGCAGCCGGCCCGAGGACCCGCCGTCGTCGGCGACGGTGACCACCGCGGTGACGTGCGGCGTCAGCCGGCGAGCCGCCGAGAGCGTCGCATACAGCCCGTGACCACCGCCGAGGGCGACAATGCTGGGACTAGTCTCGGGACTCATTCGCGGCCTAGATCCCGGTGCAGCACCCGCACCGACAGTCGAGCGTTGGGCTCGAGCAGCCCCGCCAGCGCTTCGGCGATGGCCACACTGCGATGCTTGCCGCCCGTGCAGCCGATGGCGACGGTCATGTAGCGCTTCCCCTCCCTGCGGTACCCGTCGACAACCAGGGACAGCAACCGATGGTAGGTCTCCAGGAACTCCGCCGCGCCACTCTGGCCGAGCACGTAGTCACGAACCGCCGGATGTTGGCCGGTATGCGGGCGTAATTCGTCGACCCAGTGCGGATTGGGCAGGAAACGCACGTCCATCACCATGTCGGCGTCCATCGGCAGCCCGTATTTGAAGCCGAAGGACTCGACGGTGACGCTGGTGTGGGCGACGGCCTCGGTGCCGAATGCGCGTTCGATGCTTTCCCGCAGCGCCCGCACCGACAGCGTCGAGGTGTCGATGATCAGGTCGGCGTTCGCGCGCACCGGCGCCAGCATCTCGCGCTCGGCGGCGATTCCCTCGGCCAATGTCTGCTGGCCCTGCAGCGGGTGGCTGCGGCGGTTCTGCTCGTAGCGGCGTACCAGCATGTCGTCGGAGGCCTCCATGAACAGCACCCGCGGAGTGATGTTGCGGGTAGCCAGGTCGGTGCGCACCCAGTCCAGGTCCCCGGTGAACCCGCGGGAGCGCACGTCCATCACCACCGCGAGCTGGGTGATTCGCGACCCGGCGGCCAGCCCGAAGTCCACCATCCGGGTGATCAGCTGTGGCGGCAGGTTGTCGGCGACATACCAGCCGAGGTCCTCGAGCACCTTTGCCGCGGTGCCGCGTCCCGCACCTGACAGCCCGGTCACCAGGACGACGTCGATTCCGGTTTCGGTTGTGCCGCCGGCATGATCGGGCTTGCGCGCCAATTCCATTCCGTCGCCTGTCATCCCGACGCCCGTTCAGCAATCTGGTCGCCGCCGCGCAACGCCTCGAGTACCGCGGTCGCGGTCGCCACACCGATGCCCGGGACCGCGGTGATCTCCTCGACGGTGGCCTCCTTGAGTCGGGCCACCGATCCGAAATGGGTGACCAGTGCCTTGCGGCGATGCTCGCCGAGCCCGGGCACCGCGTCCAGCGCCGATGCGGTCATCCGTTTGGACCGTTTGCTGCGGTGATAGGTAATCGCGAACCGATGCGCCTCGTCGCGGACCCGCTGCAGCAAATACAACCCCTCGCTGTTGCGAGGCATGATGATCGGGTCCGGCTCCGAGGGCACCCACACCTCTTCCAGCCGCTTGGCCAACCCGATCACCGCGACATCGGTGATGCTGAGGTCATCGAGCACTGCGCTGGCCGCGTTGACCTGCGGCGCGCCGCCGTCCACGACGTAGAGGTTCGGCGGATAGGCAAACTTGCGCGACTTCCCCTCCGGTGCAAGGGTGTTCGCGTCCTGCAGGTGGCGGGCGAAGCGGCGCCTGGTCACTTCGGCGATCGAGGCGACGTCGTCGGAGCGGCCGCGGCCGGCGGCCTCCCGGATGGCGAAGTGACGGTAATCCGACTTGCGCGGAAGCCCGTCCTCGAAGACCACCAGCGAACCCACCACATCGGTGCCCTGCACGTGGCTGATGTCGACGCATTCGATCCGCAGCGGCGCGTCCGCCAAGCCAAGAGCTTCCTGAATATTCTGCAGCGCAGCAGATCTGGCGGTGAAGTCGCCGGCCCGTCTCAGTTTGTGTTGCTGCAAAGCGTCTTTGGCGTTTCGCTGCACGGTTTCGGCCAGCGCCCGCTTGTCTCCGCGGCGCGGCACCCGAAGTTTCACCCGCGAACCGCGCAGATTCGACAGCCAGCTGGCCAGCTCGTCCGCGTTGGGCGGCAGACAGGGCACCAAGACCTCGCGAGGCACCGGGTTGGTGGATTCGTCGGCGGCGCCATCGAGCTCGGCCTGGTCGGCGTAGAACTGGGTCAGGAACTGCTCGACAAGTCGCGCTTCCCCCGAATCACCGGGTTCGCCCGGCTTTTCGACGATCCAGCCGCGCTGGCCGCGAACCCGCCCGCCACGGACGTGAAACACCTGCACCGCGGCTTCCAGATCGTCGTCGGCGAACGCCACCACGTCGGCGTCCGTACCGTCACCGAGCACCACGGCCTGCTTTTCCAGCGCCCGCTTCAACGCGGAGAGATCATCACGCAGCCGCGCGGCCCGCTCGAAGTCGAGTTGCTCGGCGGCCGAGTTCATCTGCTGTTCCAGGGTCCGCGCGTACCGGTCGGTCTTGCCGGACAGGAAGTCGCAAAAATCCAGCACGATCTGGCGATGCTGCTCGGCGCTGACCCGGCCGACGCACGGCGCCGAACACTTGTCGATGTAGCCGAGCAGACATGGCCGGTCGATTTGCTTGTGGCGCTTGAACACTCCGGCCGAGCAGGTGCGTGCGGGGAACACCCGGGTCAGCAGGTCCAGGGTTTCCCGGATGGCCCAGGCATGCGAGTACGGCCCGAAATAGCGCACGCCCTTGCGCCGCGGTCCGCGGTAGACCATCAGCCGCGGGAATTCCTCGTTGAGAGTGACCGCCAGCACCGGGTAGGACTTGTCGTCGCGGTAGCGGACGTTGAATCGCGGGTCGAACTCCTTGATCCAGTTGTATTCCAGCTGCAGCGCCTCGACCTCGGTGTTGACCACCGTCCACTCGACCTTGGCCGCGGTGGTCACCATCTGCCGGGTCCGCGGGTGCAGGCCGGCGACATCGGCGAAATACGACGTCAGACGGCTGCGCAGGCTCTTGGCTTTGCCGACGTAGATCACTCGGCCGTACTGGTCCCGGAACCGGTAGACGCCCGGCTCGACCGGGATGGACCCGGGCGCGGGGCGATACGTCGCGGGATCTGGCACGTTTCTAGGCTAGTCGGCGCTCCGGGGAGTCGAACGTGAAGTTGGGTTCACACTCGGCGTCGAACGTGAAACTAGTTTCACGCTCGCGGCGATTGGTAGCGCACCACGAGCGCCCGCACGGCGTCCATGGCGTCCACCGCGCGGTCCTTATCGACGGCCTGGATCGCCATCAGCGGGATGTATTCGTCGTCGGGCAGGTCGACCCGCGCCCAGCGGGCACCGGTGGGAAACGACACGCCCACCACATCAGGCCAGGGAACCAGCCGATCGCCGAACAGGTTGCGTACCGACAGTCCGGGCTTGCCCACCCGCAGCCGTGGGCGGGTGAACAGCAGCGCCAGGCCGGCGAGGATCAGGCCCAGCACCACGAACGCCACCTGGTCGGCGGTCTGGAAGATCACCCCGCTGGACTTGATTTTCAGTAAAAAGCCGACGGCGATGTGCGCCGCGGCGATCACGAAGGCCGCGGCATAGGCGAAATACGGCGTCAGATGCGGACGTACCACGACATCCCAATCGGACCGGCCGGGCTCCGCGGTCACGACTTTGCGCGCAGGTCGCGCAGGGTCAATGCGGTGCTCAGCGCGGCCGCCGTCGCCTGAGCCCCTTTGTCCTCGGCCGACGTCGGCAATCCCGCCCGGTCCAGGGCCTGCTCTTCAGTGTTGGTGGTCAGCACGCCATTGGCGACCGGCGTGGAAGCGTCCAGCGAGACCCGGGTCAGGCCCTGCGTCACCGCGTCACAGACATAGTCGAAATGCGGTGTGGCACCGCGAATCACTACACCCAGCGCGACGACGGCGTCATGCTCGCGCGCCAACGCCTGAGCCACCACCGGGATCTCGATTGCGCCGAGGACCCGGACGACCGTGGGGTCGCTGACACCCCAATCGCCGGCGACTTTGCAGGCGCCGGCCAGCAGCGCGTCACAGATCGTGGTGTGCCAGGTGCTGGCTACGATCGCCAACCGTACGCTGGACGCGTCGAGCGCCGGCATTTCCGGCACACCGGCGCCACCCGTCACAGAGCTCCCCCGAATTCGCCTGGCAGGTGGATGGATTCGTGGTAATCCTCCAGGCCGACCAGGTCGTGGCCCATCCGATCACGTTTGGTCATCAGATACCGAATGTTCTCGGCGTTGGCCCGCACCGGCAGCGGCACCCGCTCGATGATGTGCAGCCCGTAGCCGTCGAGGCCAACCCGTTTGGCGGGGTTGTTGGTCAGCAGCCGCATCGAACGGACTCCGAGATCGACCAGGATCTGCGCTCCGATGCCGTAATCGCGTGCGTCTGCCGGTAATCCGAGTTTGAGGTTGGCGTCAACGGTGTCGTCGCCGGCGTCTTGCAGCTGATAGGCCTGCAGTTTGTGCATCAGGCCGATGCCGCGGCCCTCATGACCACGCATGTAGAGCACCACGCCGCGGCCCTCGCGCGCGACCATCGCCATCGCGGCGTCGAGCTGCGGGCCGCAGTCGCAGCGCCGCGAGCCGAACACGTCGCCGGTCAGACATTCCGAGTGCACCCGCACCAGCACGTCGTGCCCGTCGTAGTTGGGACCCGCGACCTCGCCGCGAACCAGCGCCACATGTTCCACGTCTTCGTAGATGCTGGTGTAGCCGACCGCCCGGAACTCGCCGTGCCGGGTGGGGATGCGGGCCTCTGCGACCCGCTCGATGTGCTTTTCGTGCTTACGCCGATACTCGATCAAGTCGGCGATCGCGATCAGCGCCAGACCGTGCTCGTCGGCGAAGACCCGCAGCTCATCGGTCTGCGCCATCGCGCCCTCGTCTTTTTGGCTGACGATCTCGCAGATCGCACCGGCCGGCTGCAATCCGGCCAACCGCGCCAAGTCCACAGCGGCTTCGGTGTGACCGGGACGGCGCAACACTCCACCGTCTTTGGCGCGCAACGGAACCACATGCCCGGGCCGGGTGAATTCGTCGGCGATACTTGCCGGCTGAGCAAGGAGCCGCATCGTGGTCGCCCGATCGGAAGCCGAGATACCGGTACCCACACCATTTTTCGCATCGACAGTGACGGTGTAGGCGGTGCCGTGCTTGTCCTGGTTCACCGCATACATCGGCAACAGCCCCAGCCGGTCGCAGATCGCGCCGTCCAGCGGTACGCACAAATATCCGGAGGTGTAGCGCACCATGAACGCCACGAGTTCGGGGGTGGCCTTTTCGGCGGCGAAGATCAGATCGCCTTCGTTTTCCCGATCCTCGTCGTCGATGACGACAACGGCCTTGCCGGCCGCGATGTCGGCAACCGCCCGTTCGACGGAGTCCAACTTCGTCATCTGTGCCACCCTGGTCTGTTCCCGTCAAGGAACGCAGTCCGAATCGTTGTATTCAGTATGAACCACGAGGATTGCGCTGGTATTGCGGTGGCTTACTCAGCGGGATGGGAGAGTAGCCGCTCGACATACTTCGCGATCACATCGACCTCGAGATTGACCGAGGTCCGCACCGCAGCACGGCCCAACGTGGTCAGTTCCAACGTGGTCGGGATGAGCGACACCTCAAACCAGTCCTCGCCGAGCCCGGAGACGGTCAGCGAGATGCCGTCGACGGTGATAGAGCCCTTTTCCACGACGTAGCGGGCCAGCGCCGCGGGTAGCTCGATCCGCACGACTTCCCAGCGTTCGGCCGGGTTGCGCGCCAGGATCTGGCCGGTGCCGTCGACGTGGCCCTGCACGATATGCCCGCCCAGTCTGCTGGCCAGCGCCGCGGCGCGTTCCAGGTTGACCGGGCTGCCGGCGACAAGCGCGCCCAGGCTGGAGCGGTCCAGCGTCTCACCCATCACATCGGCGGTGAATCGGCCGTCGGGCAGCACCTCGACCACTGTCAGGCAGACCCCGTTGACGGCGATCGAGTCGCCGCGGCCGGCATCGGCGACGACCACTGGGCCGTGGATGGTGAAGCGCGCCGAATCACCCAGGTCGTCCTTGCCGACCACTTCGCCCAATTCCTCGACGATCCCGGTGAACACCGCCTCAGGGTAGTGACTCGCTCGCCCTCGCGCGACGGCCCTGCCGGTCCCACCCTCTACGATGCAACCTATGCAGACGCGTCGTCGACTATTCGTTGTCCTTGCCGCCGTCAGCCTGGCCGCCGCTCTGGTTGCCGGCTGCTCGTCGTCCTCCAAAAAGAACACCGCCCCGCTACCGGATGCGGCGAACCTGGTCAAGCAGTCCAGCCAGACAACCAAGAACGTCAAAAGCGTGCACCTGGTGCTGTCGACGACCGGGAAAATCAAAGGGTTGCCGATAAAGACGCTGAGCGGCGACCTGACCACCGACCCCACCGCTGCGAAGGGGAAGACCACGATCACGTTCTCGGGGTCTGACATCGACGCCGATTTCGTCGTCTACGACGGCACGCTGTATGCGGCAATGACACCCAATAAATGGAGCGACTTCGGGCCGGCCGCCGATATCTACGACGTTTCCACGATCCTGAATCCCGAGAACGGCCTAGCCAACGTGCTGGCCAATTTCACCGACGCCAAAGCCGAAGGCCGCGAGAACATCAACGGGCAGGACACGGTTCGCATCACCGGAAAAGTCTCAGGCGAGGCGTTGCATCGGCTTGTGCCGACGGTGAATGAGACCCAACCCCTGCCGGCTACTGTTTGGATCCAGGAGAACGGCGACCACCAGCTGGTGCAGGCCAAATTGGATCCGAGTGCGGGCAACTCGATTCAGATGACCTTGTCCAACTGGAATGCGCCAGTCCAGGTCACCAAGCCTCAGGTGAGCTGAGCCAATGCAGGCTGGACGCAGAGTCGCGATCAGCGCCGGCAGCCTCGCGGTGCTGCTCGGTGCCCTCGACACCTATGTCGTGGTCACGATCATGCGCGACATCATCATGACGATCGCCATCCCGGTTAACCAGCTGCAGCGGATCACCCCGATCATCACCTGCTATCTGCTGGGGTACATCGCGGCGATGCCGCTGCTGGGCCGGGCCTCCGACCGGTTCGGGCGCAAACTCATGCTGCAGGTCAGCTTGGCTGTGTTCGCCGTCGGCTCGGTGGTCACCGCGCTGTCCGGCGACCTGCACATGTTGGTGGTCGGTCGGATCATCCAGGGTCTGGCCGCCGGCGCGCTGCTGCCGGTGACGCTCGCCCTGGGCGCCGACTTGTGGTCGCAGCGCAACCGTGCCGGTGTGCTCGGCGGGATCGGCGCCGCGCAGGAGCTCGGCAGCGTGCTGGGTCCGCTGTACGGAATCTTCATCGTCTGGCTGACCACCCGCTGGCAGGACGTGTTCTGGATCAACGTGCCGCTGGCCGCCCTCGCGATGCTGATGATCCACTTCAGCTTGCCGTCGAAGGACCGCAGCACTGAGCCGGAGAAGATCGACCTGGTCGGTGGGGTGTTGCTGGCGATCGCTTTGGGTTTGGCGGTCGTCGGGCTCTATAACCCGAACCCCAACGGGCACGAGGTGCTGCCGAGCTACGGGCCGCCGTTGGTCATCGCCGCGATCGGCGCGGCCGTGGCGTTCGCAGTGTGGGAACGCTTTTCCCGGACCAGATTGATCGACCCCGCGGGTGTGCGCTTCCGGCCTTTCCTGGCCGCGCTGGGCGCATCGGTGGCCGCGGGCGCAGCGCTGATGGTGACGCTGGTCGACGTGGAGCTGTTCGCCCAGGGTGTGCTCGGCAAGGACCAGGACGAGGCGGCGCTCATGCTGCTGTGGTTCCTGGCCGCCCTGCCGATCGGCGCGCTGACGGGCGGGTGGATCGCCACCCGGATCGGCGACCGGTTGATGACATTCATCGGGCTGCTCATTGCGGCCGGCGGCTACTGGCTGACCTCGAAGTGGACGATCGATTTGTTGTCGCAGCGCCACGACATCCTGGGCTTGTTCAGCCTGCCCGCACTGGACACCGATCTGGTGATCGCCGGGCTGGGGCTGGGCCTGGTGATCGGACCGCTGACGTCGGGCAGCCTGCGGGTGGTGCCATCGGCGCAGCACGGCATCGCCTCGGCACTGGTGGTGGTGGCCCGAATGACCGGCATGCTGATCGGGGTGGCTGCGCTCAGCGCCTGGGGGTTCTACCGGTTCAACCAGATCATCGCAGCGAAGTCGGCTGCAGTTCCGGACAACGCCAGCCTGGCGGTTCGGCTGGCCCTGCAGGGCCAGCTCTACCGGGAATCGTTCGCCGAGATGTACGGCGGGATCTTCACCGTCACCGCCGTGGTCTGCTTGGCAGGCGCGCTACTGGGGTTGCTGCTGTCCAGCCGGCGGGTGCACGCCGAGGAGCCGGAGCAGCCCGAACGCGAAGCGGTCGCACCGAAGGTTTAGCGCGGCACCAGGCTTAGCACCAGATCGGGCCCGACCCGCTCGGTGCCGTCGAAGCGCCAGCGCAGCGCCCGCGCGATGCTGGGCACCCCGACGTCGTCGACCGCGGTGATCGGCCCGCCGAGCAGGATCGGCGCCACGTAGGCCAGGATGCGGTCGATCGCCCCGGCCCGCAGAAAGGCGCCGGCCAGCGTCGGCCCGCCCTCCAACAGCACGTCGGTGCGATCCGACAGTGCTTTGAGCACCTCGGCCGGGTCGCGGGTGCGGATCACCATGGTCCGCGAGTCGTCATTGAGAACCTGTGCTTCGGAAGGGATTTCGCGCTTTCCCACCACGACGCGCAGCGGTTGGCGATCGGCCAGGCTGCCGTCGGCGAGCCGCGCGGTCAATGCCGGGTCGTCGGCGAGCACCGTGCCGGTGCCTACCACGATCGCGTCGGCGGCTGCCCGGCGGCGATGCACGTCGGCCCGGGCCGCCTCGCTGGTGATCCACCGGCTGGAGCCGTCGGCGGCCGCGCTGCGCCCGTCGATGCTGGTGGCGTATTTCCATGTCACATGAGGCAGCCCGGTTCGTTGCTTGTGCAGCCACTCCCGCAGCGGGCCGGCGATCACCAGATTGGCCTGCACATCGGTGACGACGTGCACGCCGGCGGCTGCCAACCGGGCCGCACCGCCGGCCGCGATCGGATTCGGGTCCGCAACCGCATACACCACCGACGCGATACCGGCATCGAGCAGTGCGTCGACGCAGGGCGGCGTTTTCCCGTGGTGGTTGCACGGCTCCAGCGTGACCACCGCGGTACCGCCCGCAGCCAGACTGCCGGCCCGCCGCAGCGCGACTACCTCGGCATGCGCGCTGCCGGTCGGTCCGGTGCCGCCCACCCCGACCACCCGGCCCTGCCGGTCCAGGATGACCGCGCCGACCGGCGGATTCGGATAGGTTGCGCCCTTGACCAGGTCCGCATGCTCGACCGCCAGGCGCATGGCGGCGTCGTGGTCGATGGCCGCCGCAGTATTCATCGGCGCAGATGCGGGGACGCGGCGCCGGCCCGTCGTCGCAGCGCCTCGACCGCCTCGCCCGGGTCGTCGGCGCTATAGACGGCCGATCCGGCGACAAAGCAGTCGACACCGGCCTCGGCGGCCTGCTCGATGGTGTCGGCGTTGATGCCACCGTCGATCTCCACCACGATGGTCAGTTCGCCGGAGTCGACCATTTTGCGCACCGTGCGCACCTTGCTCAAAACCTCGGGGATGAACTCCTGGCCACCGAAGCCGGGCTCAACCGACATCACCAGAAACGTGTCGAAATCTTTGAGGATGTCCAGATAGGGCTCCAGCGGCGTGCCGGGTTTGATGCTCAGCCCAGCCTTGGCGCCGGCGGCCCGGATGTCGCGGGCCACGCCGACGGGGTTGTCGGTGGCCTCCGCGTGGAAGGTGACGTTGTAGGCGCCGGCTTCGGCGTAGGGCGGCGCCCACCGGTCCGGGTTCTCGATCATCAGATGGCAATCCATCGGGATATCGCTGGCCTGCAGAAGGCTTTCCACCACCGGCAGACCGATGGTCAGGTTCGGCACAAAGTGGTTGTCCATCACGTCGACATGCAGCCAGTCGGCGCCGTCGACGACAGCGGCCTCGTCCGCCAGCCGGGCGAAGTCGGCGGCCAGGATCGACGGTGCTATCAGGGGCCGTGCCATGGGGTTAGCGTACTTGGAGCGCGGCGGCGAACATGGCGTCGGTGCCGTGCCGGTGCGGCCACAGCTGAACATAGGGGCCCTCCCCCAGATCGGCGACCGGCTCGAACAGCGGCCTAGTGTCCAGCGCGCGCACCGGGTGGCGGCGCAGCGCGTCGGCGACGACACCGACGGTTTCGGACAGATGCGGAGAACAGGTGGCATACAGCACCACCCCGCCGGGCCGGGTCAGTGCGATTGCCGCCGTGAGCAATTCACGTTGCAGCCGCGTCAGCGCCGGAATGTCACTGGGCTGACGCCGCCAGCGGGCTTCGGGCCGACGCCGCAGCGCGCCCAGCCCGGTGCACGGCACGTCGACCAGCACCCGATCAAAGCCCGGGTCCAGGCCGGTTTCGCGCCCGTCGGCGCGCAGCACGTCGACCGGTAGACCGCGGGTATTGGCCGCTACCAGGTCCGCGCGGTGCGGTGTCGGCTCAACCGCAGTAACCCGCGCTTCGCGGCCGGCGCCCAGAGCGGCCAGCAGCGCGGTCTTGCCGCCAGGCCCGGCGCACAGGTCCAACCAATGGCCCGCGTCGTCGGCCACCGGTGCCAGCGTCAACGCGCGGGCCACCAACTGGCTGCCTTCGTCTTGGACCAGCGCTTGGCCGTCGCGCACCGCGGGTAGCTCCCCCGGGTCGCCGGCCGGCAGGTAGACCGCATACGGCGAATACCGGCCGACGGTGCCGCCCACCGCATCGGCCAACTCGGTGGCGGTCAAGGTCCCGGGCCGCGCCGCCAGATGCACCTGCGGGCGCTCGTCGTCGCTGGCCAACACGGCGTCGAGTTCGCCCGCAGCGGCGCCCAATGCGTCGGCGAAAGCCTGGGCGATCCAGCGTGGGTGGGCATGGACGAAGGCGGCATGCCCGACGGGATCGGCCGCCCGGTCGGGCGCCAGCTCGTCTACCCAGGACCGCTCGTCGCGGGCGCTGACGGTTCTCAGTACACCGTTGACGAATCCTGCACGCGCCGAATCGAATTCGATCGCCGCCTGCTCGACGGTGGTGGACACCGCGGCGTGCGCTTCGACTCTGGTGCGCAGTAACTGATATGTGCCGAGCCGCAGCAGATCGAGGAGCACCGGATCGATCGCGTCGGGTGACCGTCCGGCGGCCGCGCCGATGACTGCGTCGAGCAGACCGCGGGTGCGGCTGGTGCCGTAGGTGAGTTCGGTGGCGAAAGCGGCGTCACGCCCGGTGATCTGACGTTCACGCAGCAGCGCGGGCAACGCCAGGTTGGGGTAGGCGTCGCGCTCACTGACGGCTCGCAGCACGTCGAACGCGGCCCGGCGGGCGGGGTCCAGCGACCGGCGCCGGGGCGGCCGTCGGGCTGGTTGGCTGCGGCGCGGCGTGCCCGGCGTCATGAGGCGCGCGCCGCGGAGTCCAGCCGGGCGCCGCGAGCCCAATCCACGGCCTTCATGAACTTCTTTCCCGGCGGCTGGATTTCACCGAGCTGCACCGGCTGCGAGCCGGTGCCGACCTGCACCACGTGACGACCGACCTGAATTTGGCCGGGCCGCAGTGCATCTGGCGTCTCGGTGTCGACGCGGACCGGTCCGAGCTTGACCCGCACGTCACCAATCAACGTCCAAGCGCCGGGATGGGGCGTGACGGCGCGGATGCGACGTTCGACGACCTGGGCCGGCAGATCCCAGCGCACCCGGGCTTCGTCGACGGTGATCTTTGGTGCGACGCTGACCCCGTCGCCCGACTGCGGCACCGGTGTCAGCGCCCCGTCGGCGATGCCGTCCAGCGTCGTCTCCAGCAGAGCGGCTCCCGAAACGGCCAGCCGGTCAAGCAGATCTCCGGCGGTGTCGCCCGGCCGGATCGTCTCGGTGACGACGCCGTAGACCGGTCCGGAATCCAGACTCGGCTCGATTTGAAAGGTGGTCGCGCCGGTGATCGGGTCCCCCGCCGCCACGGCGGCCTGCACCGGCGCTGCGCCGCGCCAGGCAGGCAGCAGCGAAAAATGCAGATTGACCCAGCCGTATGGGGGCACCGTCAGCAACTCGTCGCGCAGCAGCGCGCCGTAGGCCACTACCGGGCAGCAGTCCGGCGCTAATTGGGCCAGCTCAGCGACGAACTCGGGGCTGTTCGGCCGCGTCGGCCGCAGCACCGGAATGTTGCGGTCGAACGCCAGCCGGGCCACCGGTGACGGCTGCAGATGCCCACGCCGGCCCGACGCGGCATCGGGCCGGGTGAGCACCGCGACAACCTCGTGGCGCGGGGAGTCGATGAGCCGGCACAGTGCGGGCAACGCAGGTTCCGGGGTCCCGGCGAAAACGAGGCGCACCGGAATAGTTTATGGATACCGCGAGCCAGGAGAACGCTGCATAGGGAGGTTGCTGGTGGCACTGTCGACAACGTTGACTCGGCTATTCGGGATCGACCATCCGATTGTGTCGGCGCCCATGGACGCCGTCGCCGGCGGTGAGTTGGCGGCCGCGGTGAGCGCAGCCGGTGGTCTCGGGCTGATCGGCGGTGGCTACGGTGACGCCGAATGGCTGACCCACCAATTCGACATTGCCGCCGACACCACAGTGGGGTGCGGGTTCATCACGTGGTCTTTGGCGCGCCAACCGCACCTGCTCGAGCTCGCGCTCGAACGCAAACCGGTCGCGGTGATGCTGTCTTTCGGCGATCCGGCCGGCTTCGCGGAGACCATCAAATCCACCGGAGCGCGACTGATCTGCCAAATCCAGAACCGTGTCCACGCTGAGCGGGCGCTACAGGTCGGTGCTGATGTCCTGGTGGCTCAAGGCAGCGAGGCAGGCGGGCACGGCTACGGGCCGCGCTCCACGATGACGCTGGTGCCCGAGATCGTCGACCTCGTCGCTACGCGCAACTCCGCCACGCCGGTACTGGCCGCCGGCGGAATCGCCGATGGACGTGGCCTGGCAGCGGCACTGATGCTGGGCGCGGCGGGGGTACTGGTCGGCACGCGTTTCTACGCTACGACGGAAGCACTGTCCACACCCGAAGCGTGCGACCTGGTCACGGCTGCCATCGGTGATGACGCCTCTCGCACCACCATCTATGACCAGATTCGGCGGTACCGATGGCCAGCCGGCCACAACATGGGCGTGCTGCGCAACGAACTGTTGGATCGATGGAATGGCCAGGAATCCGAATTGGCGCACCAGCTTGACAACACCATCGCCGAATACCGACGCGCCGTCACCGCGTGCGACTACACCATCGCCAATGTCACTGTCGGACAGGCAGTGGGACTGGTCAACGCAGTTACCTCCGCCGCGGACGTGATTATCAGCATGACCGCGCAGGCGGCAGCGGCTCTCTCCGGACGACGGGACGATCTTATGGGCTAGACAGCCCGCGGGAGCAGTCGAAGCTATTGTTCTTCTTCCGCCAACCGTGGAATCAGGCCACCCGCCAACACATCCTTGACCTGCCGCGGCGAAAGTCGATGGCGCACAGTGAAAGACTTGTCCTTGGTGACGTTGTCAACCTGTATGGTGTCGCCGTCGGCCAGGGCATCGCGGACATCCCGGATGCGCAAGGTGTCGTCCTGATCGATCGTGTCGTAGTCGTCGGCGTCGTCGAACTCGAGTGCCAGAACGCCGTAGTTGGCAAGGTTCTGCCAATGGATGCGCGCGAACGACTTCGCGATGACCGCCCGCAAACCCAGGTAGCGCGGGGCGATCGCGGCGTGCTCCCGGGAGGAGCCCTGACCGTAATTCTCGCCGCCGACAACGATATGACCGTCCTCCTCGGTCTCCTGGGCTCGCTCTGGATAGGACTCATCGATCTGGGTGAAACTGAACATCGCCAGTTTGGGGATATTGGAGCGGAACGGCAGCGCCCGCGCACCAGCCGGCGAGATTTCGTCGGTGGAGATGTTGTCCTCGACTTTGAGCAGTACCGGAGCCTCGATTTCGTCGGGCAGCGACGAAAGCTCCGGAAGGCTGGAAATATTGGGCCCTTTCACCGGTTCGACCTTTTTGGCTTCGTCCTCTGGCAACGGCTCCACCAACATCGCGGTGTTGACTGAGCTCTGCCCGGGCAGGTCGAGCTTGGGGTAGTCCATTTTCACGTCGCGCGCCCAGTCCCGCGGGTCGGTGATGACGCCGGTCAATGCGGACGCGGCGGCAGTCTCCGGCGAGCACAACCAGACCGAATCCTCTTTCGTCCCGGACCGGCCGGGGAAATTGCGTGGCATCGTGCGCAGCGAGTTACGGCCGACGGCCGGCGCTTGGCCCATGCCGATGCAGCCCATGCATCCGCTCTGATGGATACGCGCCCCGCCGATCACCAGCTCGGCCGTCGCGCCCATTTTGGTCAGATCGGCCAGGATCTGCCGCGATGTCGGATTGACGTCGAAGCTGACTTGCGGCGCCGTTTGGCGTCCGGCCACCATCGCGGCCGCGATCGCGAAATCGCGCAGACCGGGGTTGGCGCTCGAGCCGATGACCACCTGGGCGATCTCCTCACCGGCGACCTCGCGTACCGGCACCACGTTGCCCGGTGACGATGGTTTGGCGATCAGCGGTTCGATCTCGGACAAATCGATGCTGTCCTCGACGTCGTAGCCGGCGTCGTCGTCGGCGAGCAGCTCTACCCAATCGTCCTCGCGCTCCTCTGCGCGCAAGAACTCGCGGACGGCGTCGTCACTCGGGAAAACTGTTGTGGTGGCGCCGAGTTCGGCACCCATGTTGGCGATTACGTGACGGTCCATGGCCGTCAGGCTGGCCAGCCCCGGCCCGTAATACTCGATGATCCGGTTCACCCCGCCCTTGACGTCATGTCGGCGCAGCATCTCCAAGATGACGTCTTTGGCCGAACACCATTCCGGCAGTTCGCCTTCCAGCCGGATGCCCCACACTTCCGGCATGCGGATGTGCAGCGGTCTCCCGGTGATCGCCAGCGCGACCTCCAGGCCGCCCACCCCGATCGCCAGCATGCCCAGCGAACCGGCGGCCGGCGTGTGTGAATCCGAACCCACCATCGTCTTGCCCGGAATCCCGAATCGCTGCATATGTGTTGGATGCGAGACCCCGTTACCGGGCTTGGAGAACCACAGCCCGAACCGCTGCGCGGCGGTACGCAGATATTCGTGATCTTCGGCGTTCTTCTCGTCGGTTTGCAGCAGGTTGTGGTCGACGTACTGGACACTGACCTCGGTACGTGCGCGGTCAAGTTCCAGTGCCTCGAGTTCCTGCATCACCAGCGTGCCGGTGGCATCCTGTGTCAACGTCTGGTCGATATGAATGGCGATCTCTTCGCCGGGGGACATCTCACCCGATTCGAGGTGCGAGTCGATCAACTTCTGCGTGACATTCAGTGACATACCGGCTCCTTATCTGGTGGCGATACTCGCACGTGCCCGCATAGCGAGTACCCAGTTGAGCCGGTGAATCCGCCTAACCGATGTGCAACGGGTCGACCTGCACGCGCACCGGCTCGTGGTCTTGTCGGGCGCTGAGCATCGCGACGGCGCGGCGCAGCGCCGCTGCCAGCGCCAAACCCTGCTCACGGGGCACCCGCACCAGCATCCGGGCCACCGGCAGGTCCGCGGCGGTGCCCGCCGGGCGGCGCGCGCCCGGCGGCAGATCCACCGGGCCAAGCAGCTCGGCGCCGCCCGGCAGTTGAGTGTGGTCCAACAGCGCAGCGACCGCGGCGGTGCTGCCGTCGAGCGCGGCGATGTGCACACTCGGCGGCAGGCCAACCTCGGCGCGGGCGGCCGACTCGGCTTCTGCGTGCCCGACCGGATCCCACCGGATCAGCGACTGCACGGTCGGGATCGCCGATTCGGCGACAACCGCCACTACCCCGCCGTCGCCGCGGGCACGCACCAGCGCCGCGGCGGCCAGCCAGCGCCGCAGGGTGTCTTCGGCCGCGCGCAGATCCTGCCGCGCCAGCAGCGCCCAGCTGTCCAGTAACAGCGCCGCACCGTAGCCGCCGGCTGCCCGCGGTTCGGCCCCCGGGGTGGCGACCACCAGGGCCGCGCGGTCGGCGACGTCCGACACCACCGCCTCACCACCGGACGTGATCACCGTTGTCTGAGGAAATGCCCGGCCAAGTTCCTCCGCGGTGCGCCGAGCGCCGACGACCACCGCACGCACCGCGGTCGAGCCGCAGCGCGGGCACCGCAGTGCGGCATCGGCGCGTCCGCACCAGCGGCAAACCGCCGTACCGGTATCGGGCAGCGACAGTGGGCCCGTGCAGTGTCGGCATCGTGCGATCGCGCGGCAACGTCCGCAGGCCAGCGATGGCACATAACCTCGGCGGGGTACCTGGACCAGCACCGGCGCGTCGGCGTCCAACGCAGATCGCGCGGCCCGCAAGGCAACCGAGGGCAGCCGCGCGCTGCGGGCCGCCGAGTCGCGTTCGTCGGCGTATCCGCCGTCCTCGAGTGCGACCACCCGCGGGGTGCGAACCCGCACTGCCGGGCGGGCCGCGACGATGTCGTGGGCCCATCCGCTGCGCACCAGCGCGTGGGCTTCGGCGGTACGGGCGTAGCCCCCGATCAGCGCCGCGCAGCGCGTCTGATGGGCACGCAGCATCGCCACCTCGCGCGCGTGCGGATACGGGGACCTCGGCTCGGCCAGCGTGTCGTCGCCGTCGTCCCAGATCATGATCAGACCCAGGTCGGTCAGCGGGGCGAACACCGCGCTGCGGGTGCCGATGACCAGTCGCGCGCTGCCGCGCAGCGCCGCCAGCCAGCGCCGATAGCGCGCGGCGGGTCCCAGTCCGGCCGACAACGCCACGATGCCGGCCGCGTCGAGCAGCGCGATCGCCGCCTGCCACAGTTCGTCCACGTCGCGCTGATCGGGCACCACCGCCAACACTCCCCGCCCGGCTTGCACCGTCTGCGCGGCCGCCTCGGCGAACCGGTCCGTCCAGCGCTCACCGGGCAACGCCTGCCAGACCGCGCGCGCGGCCCGCGACTCGGCCAGCGCAGCCAAAAACTGGCCGCCGCGAGCGTAGACCTGCCAACCGGCCGGATCGACCGGCTTGACCACGGGTTGGCTTGGTGGCGTTGCGGTTTCGCGTTCTACCCGGGCATGTCGAGCCGGTATTGCCAGCCGAAGCACGTCGGCGCGGGTGCCGGCGTAGCGTGCCGCGACTGCGTCGACGAGTCGACGGGTCTCCCCGGTGAGCACCACTTCGGGCGAGACGACACGGTCCAGCCACGCCAGCTTGCCGACGTGATCGGTGTCGGTGCGGCGTTCCAGGACGAATCCGTCGACCAGTCGGCCGTGGAATCGCACCCGCACCCGCACCCCGGGGTGCGCGTTGTCGGACTGGTCCGCTGCTACCAGATAGTCAAATTCGCGGTCCAGATGCGGCACCGTGAGCAGCGGCAGCACCCGGGCGATGGGTTCATGCTCCGCGGGCTGCCGCTTCCCGCGAGCGTGCGTGTCCCCGACCGACACGCCGCGCTAATCCCCGGGTTCTCGCGCGCTCGCGGGAGGCCGGCCGAAGAAGAATCCCGCCGTAATCAGGATCTGCGCTGCCGCATAGGCCCACCAGACCGGCACCGCCAACGCTTCATTACCCAGGACGAACCGGCCGATACCGATCATCGCGTCCGATGCCGCGAAGCACACCGCGCCCACTGCGGTCCAGGCCGTGGGCAGTCGCGCCAGCAGCGCAGCACAGACCATGGCGCCCAGCACCACGATGTAGACGATCACCGGCACCGTGAGGTTTTCGCGCGTCAGCCCCGGCCAGAACCACACCAGCAGCGCCAGACACGCTACGCACGTCGCCACGACCGCCAGCAGACGCGGCAAGGATCGGGACGCCAGCGGGACCAGCGCCCCCAGAAAACACAGGTGCGCCAGCAGGAACGACGCCAGCCCCAACACGAACGACATCGTCCACCACGGGATGGCCAACAACACATCGCCGATCGCCGAGAACGCCAGCGCCGGCATCAGCCAGCGCCGCTCGCGGACAATCGGATGCGCAACCGCCGCGCCGACCAGTAGCAGCGCCATCGAGGCTTTGAATATCGGCTGGCCGGTGAACCGCCCGGTCAGTTCGGCGCCCGGCAGCGAACGTAATGCCGTCACGGTCAGAAATAACCCGTAACCGAGCCCTGCCCAGCCGGCGAGCACCCAGGCGCCGCTGACCATGCGCGGTGCGTACGGTGTCTGCATGTCCGACGACACCGGTTCCGCTATCGACCCCATTCTGCTGAAGGTACTGGATAAGGTGCCGTTCCGGTTATCGCTCGACGACGGGCTCGAGGCGGCCCGGAAACGGCTGCGGGACCTGCCGCGGCGTTCGGTGCACCCGGACCTGCGAGTCGACAACCGCACGATCAACGGTCCGGATGGACCCATCGACATCAGAATCTATTGGCCCCCAACAGATGCCGTGTTGCCGGTGGTGGTGTACTTCCACGGCGGCGGCTTCGTCGTCGGCGACCTCGACACTCACGACGGCACCTGCCGACAGCACGCCGTCGGCGCCGACGCGGTGGTGGTATCGGTGGACTACCGGCTGGCACCCGAGCATCCCTATCCCGCGGCCATTGACGACGCCTGGGCCGCAACGCAATGGGTCGCCGAGCACGGCGACGAGATCGAAGCCGACGTCACCCGGTTGGCAGTGGCCGGAGACTCGGCCGGCGGCACCATCGCCGCGGTGGTTGCACAGCGCGCTCGCGACGATGGCGGCCCGCCGATCGCCTTCCAGTTGTTGTGGTACCCGTCCACGCTATGGGATTCGTCGCTGCCGTCGTTCACCGAAAACGCCGCGGCGCCGGTCCTGGGCCGCGACGCCGTCGCCACGTTTTCCCGTTGGTACGCAGGCGAAGTCGACTTACGCGAGCCGCCGACGGGGATGGCACCGGGACGGGCGAAGAACCTGGCGAACTTGGCACCGGCGTACATTGCGGTCGCCGGACATGATCCGCTGCGCGACGACGGGCTGCGCTACGGCGAGCTGCTCCACGCCGCCGGTGTCTCCGTCGAGGTGCATAACGCCGTGACGCTGGTGCACGGCTACGTCGGCTACGCCGGTGTGGTGCCCGCTGCCACCGAGGCCACGGACCGCGGATTGGCGACGCTGCGGAAAGCGCTCCACCGATGATCGCCCGGCCCGAGATCGACCCTGCTCTAAAAACGTTGTTGGACGCGGTATCGCTGACGTTCACCGCCGCCGACGGGGTGGAGGTCGCGCGGGCAAAGCTGCGCCAATTGCACGCGCCGCCAGAGATGTTGCCGCAGTTGCGGATCGAGGAACGCACCATCGGGGCGGGTGTCCCGGTGCGCATCTACTGGCCGCCGGCCGCCGAGCACAGCGAGCTGCCCGTCGTCGTCTTCTACCATGGCGGCGGATGGTCGATCGGCGACCTGAACACCCACGACCCGGTTGCCCGCGTGCATGCCCTGGGCGCTGAGGCCATCGTGGTCTCGGTCGACTACCGGCTCGCGCCCGAGCACCCGTTCCCGGCCGGGGTCGACGACTGCTGGGCCGCATTGCAGTGGGTCGGCGAGCATGCCGGCGAGCTGGGCGGTGACCCGAAGCGGATCGCCGTGGCCGGCGATTCCGCCGGCGGCAACCTGTCGGCGGTGATGGCGCAGCTGGCCCGCGACCACGGCGGGCCGGCGCTGGCATTTCAGCTGCTGTGGTATCCGTCGCTCATTGGCGACCTGTCGCTGCCGTCATTCACCGAAAATGCCGATGCGCCGATCCTGGACCGCGACGTCATGGACGCCTTCCTGCAGTGGTATGTGCCCGACGTCGACATCAGCGACCCGACTGGGTTGCCGGCCATGCTGGCGCCGGCCAATGCCGCCGATTTCTCCGGTCTGGCGCCGGCCTATATCAGCACCGCCGGACACGATCCGCTGCGCGACGACGGCGCCCGCTACGCAGAATTGCTCACCGCCGCCGGCGTGCCGACCGAGCTGAGCAACGAGCCGACGCTGGTGCACGGCTTCGTCAGCTTCGCGCTGTTGGTCCCCGCCGCGGCTGAGGCGACCAACCGTGGAGTGGCCGCGCTGAAGAAGGCGCTGCACGGGTAGCGCGTCACCGTTCCTGGCCTGGACCGATGCGAGCGCCCCTATCCACCACTACAGTGGGCGCTTCCGTTGACCGAACGTCGAACAGGAGCCGATTCATGCTGGTGCTGACGCCCGCGGCCGCCGAGGTCGTCAAAGCCGTGACCACCGCACCAAATGCCCCAGTGGAGGCCGGGCTGCGGATTGCGTCGACCGCGGATGAACAGAACGCCTTGCAGCTCAGCGCGACAGAGGGGCCAGGTGACGGTGACCAGGTCGTGGAGGGCGAGGGCGCCCGGGTCTTCCTGGAACCGCGAGTCGCCGAGTTTTTGGACGACAAGGTGCTGGACGCACGAGTGGACGATGAGGGCGCCCACTTCGTGTTACTTGACAAAGCCTGAGTTGATCCCGCAGGTCCGTAACGGGCCGGCGGCATAGCTCATAGAGTTGCTGCATGATCACGGCATGGGGCGCGCATCGGTGGGGGCGGCGCGCATGACGAGTACGCAGCCCGACTACCACGCCCTTGTCGTCGGCGCCGGGTTCTCCGGCATCGGCGCCGCCATCAAACTCGACGAGGCCGGACTCGGTGACTACCTGGTGATCGAAGCCGGCGACGGTGTCGGCGGCACCTGGCACTGGAACACGTATCCCGGTATCGCCGTGGATATTCCGTCGTTTTCCTACCAGTTCTCGTTCGAGCAGCGGCCCGACTGGTCGCGAACCTATGCACCGGGCAACGAGCTGAAGGCCTACGCCGAACACTGCGCCGACAAATACCGCATTCGTCCCAAGATCCGGTTCAACACCAAGGTCTTGTCCGCGGAGTTCGACGACGAGCAGGCGCTGTGGCAGGTGCACACCGATCCCGGCGGGGTGGTCACCGCGCGGTTTCTGATCAACGCCAGCGGTGTGCTCACCGTGCCGAAGTTGCCTGACATCGATGGCGTCGACTCCTTCGACGGCATCACGATGCATACCGCGCGCTGGGATCACCAGCAGGACCTGAGCGGTAAGCGGGTCGGCATCATCGGCACCGGCGCTTCAGCCGTTCAGGTGGTTCCGGAGATCGCGCCAATCGTCAAGCAGCTCACCGTTTTTCAGCGCACACCTATTTGGTGTTTTCCGAAGTTCGACGTGCCGCTGCCCAAGCCGGTGCGCTGGGCGATGCGGATCCCCGGCGGCAAAGCGGTTCAGCGCTGGGCCAGCCAAGCCTATGTCGAGGCGACCTTCCCGATCCCGGCACAGTACTTCACGGTGTTCCCGATGGCCCGGTGGATGGAACGAGCCGGGCGCACCTACCTGCGCCAACAGGTCGAGGATCCGGAGGTGCGTGAACAGCTCACACCCGGTTATGCCGTGGGCTGCAAGCGGCCCGGCTTCCACAACAGCTATCTGTCCACGTTCAA
Source organism: Mycobacterium sp. NGS48 (assembly GCF_059812585.1). Taxonomy (NCBI): domain Bacteria; kingdom Bacillati; phylum Actinomycetota; class Actinomycetes; order Mycobacteriales; family Mycobacteriaceae; genus Mycobacterium; species Mycobacterium sp. NGS48. Next base: position 475,522 of record NZ_JCALCY010000003.1, on the reverse strand, counting down.
CCGCGACAACGTCCGGCTGGTGACCGAGCCGATCGACAAGATCACGCCGTCGGCGGTGGCCACCACGGGTGGCGACAGCCACGAGATCGACGTGCTGGTGCTGGCGACCGGCTTCAAGGTGATGGACACCGACAGCGTGCCGACGTTCGCGGTCAGCGGCAGCGGCGGGCGCTCGCTGAGCCAGTTTTGGGACGAGCACCGGTTGCAGGCTTACGAAGGGGTCAGCATTCCCGGGTTCCCGAATCTGTTCAGCGTGTTCGGCCCCTACGGCTATGTCGGGTCATCGTATTTCGCGCTGATCGAAGCGCAGACCCACCACATCGTGCGGTGTCTGAAGCGGGCCGGTCGCGATGACGCGACCCGCGTCGAAGTCACCGAGCAGGCCAACGACCGGTACTTCGCCGAGATGATGCGCCGTCGGCACCGCCAGGTGTTCTGGCAGGAGAGTTGCCGGTCGGCCAACAGCTACTACTTCGACAAGAACGGCGATGTGCCGCTGCGGCCCACTACTACCGTCGAGGCCTATTGGCGCAGCCGTCGTTTCGATCTCGACGACTACAGCTTCACGGCTTAGGAGCGCGAGCAGACAGAGAATCGCACTGCGCGGGCGTTTCGCATGCGATTCTGCGTCTGCTCGCCCGCTAGATGGCTGATTTCAGCGCGTCGACCATGTTGAGCTGCTCCCAGGGCAGCTCGACGTCGGTGCGGCCGAAGTGGCCGTAGGCGGCGGTCTGCGCGTAGATCGGCCGCAGCAGGTCGAGGTCGCGGATGATTGCGCCGGGCCGCAGGTCGAACACCTCGCCGATGGCCTTCTCGATCTTGATCGGGTCGACGGTCTCGGTGCCGAACGTCTCGACGAACAATCCCACCGGAGCGGCCTTGCCGATGGCGTAGGCGACCTGCACCTCCACCCGCTCGGCCAGCCCTGCGGCCACGACGTTTTTGGCCACCCAGCGCATCGCGTAGGCCGCCGAGCGGTCCACCTTCGACGGATCCTTGCCGGAGAACGCGCCGCCGCCGTGGCGGGCCCAGCCGCCATAGGTGTCGACGATGATCTTGCGGCCGGTCAGCCCGGCGTCGCCCATCGGCCCGCCGAGGACGAACTTGCCGGTCGGGTTGACCAGCAGCCGGCAGTCGGAGGTGTCCATGGTGTCGTGCGCAAGGTCGGACAGGACCGTGTTGACGACCTTCTCGCGAATGTCCGGAGTCAGCGTTCCTTCCAGGTCGATGCCGTCGGCATGCTGGGTGGACAGCACCACCGTGTCCAGCCGCACCGGGATGGCGCCGTCGTACTGGACGGTGACCTGGGTTTTACCGTCTGGCCGCAGGTAGTCCAGCACGCCGTTCTTGCGAACCTCGGTGAGCCGGCGCGACAGCCGGTGCGCCAGCGCGATCGGCAGCGGCATGTACTCGGGGGTGTCTTTGATCGCATAGCCGAACATCAGGCCCTGATCCCCGGCGCCCTGCGCGTCCAGCGGGTCACCCGCGCCCTCGACGCGGGTCTCATGGGCGGTGTCGACGCCTTGGGCGATGTCGGGCGACTGGGCGCCGATGCCGATGTTGACACCGCAGGTGGTCCCGTCGAAGCCCTTGTCCGATGAGTCGTAACCGATGTCGAGGATGCGACTGCGGACGGTGTTGGTGATGTCGGCGAACGCTTCCTTCGCGGTCGTCGTCACCTCCCCGACCACATGAACCTGGCCGGTGGTGACCAGCGTCTCGACCGCCACCCGCGACCTCGGGTCGTCGGCCAGCAGCGCGTCGAGCACCGAGTCGCTGATCGCGTCACAGATCTTGTCGGGATGGCCCTCGGTTACCGACTCACTGGTGAACAGCCGACCCTTTTCGCTCACACCCAGATCCTTCCCATTCTCGACAAAATGTTAGTTAGGCGAAGTATATCGCCATGCTCGTCGCCCGGCCCGCGGGGGCGGGCGTCACACGATAACGCGCCTACCCGCCGCCGCCCTGCAGAAAGGTGGCGATTGCGTCCACGATACGACTGGCCATCAGCGTCTTCGAGCCGTGCTGCAGCGCCGTCTCGGTGCCGTCGGAGCTCAGCAACCAACCGTCGTTGCTGTCCACCTCGAAAGCCTTACCCTCGCCGACGGCATTGACCACCAGCAGGTCGCAGCCCTTGCGGCGCAGCTTGGCCCGGGCGTGGAACAACACGTCGCCGTTATCGTCGCCAGTCTCGGCGGCGAACCCGACGATTGCCCGCATGTTGGGCAGTTGGCCGTCGGCGCGGGACCGCACTGCGGCGGCCAGCACGTCGTCGTTGCGGACGAGCTCGATGACCGGCGGCGCCTCGGCGCCCTTCTTGATCTTGGCGGTCGCCACCTGCGACGGACGGAAGTCGGCGACGGCCGCGGCCATCGCCAGCACGTGGGCGTCGGGCGCGTGCTTGGAGACCGCGTCGCGCAGCTGCTGCGCGGAGCTGACCTGCACCACCTCGACACCGGCGGGGTCGATGAGCCCGGCGGTGTGTCCGGCGATCAGCGTCACCTCGGCGCCGCGCTGGGCGGCCACCCGCGCCAGCGCATAGCCCTGCTTTCCCGAGCTGCGGTTGCCGATAAAGCGCACCGGGTCGATCGGCTCGCGGGTGCCCCCGGCGGTCACCAGCAGCCGGCAACCGGCCATGTCATAGGGCAGCGCGTCGTGCCGCTCCAGCAGCAGGCGGACCAGCGTGGTGATCTCTTCGGCCTCGGGCAGCCGGCCGGCGCCGCTGTCGGCGCCGGTAAGACGCCCGGACGCGGGTTCCAGCACCACGGCACCGCGACGGCGCAGCGTGGCCACGTTGTCCTGCGTGGCGGGGTGTAGCCACATCTCGGTGTGCATGGCGGGCGCGAACAGGACCGGGCATCGCGCGGTGAGCAGGGTTGCGGTGAGCAGGTCGTCGGCCCGGCCGGCGACGGCGCGGGCCAGCAGGTCGGCGGTGGCCGGCGCGACGACGACCAGATCGGCTTGCTGGCCGATCGCGACGTGCGGCACCGCCGGGACATCGTCGAAGACGCCGGTGTGCACCGGCTGGCCGGAGAGCGCCTCGAAGGTCGCGGCCCCGACGAAACGAAGGGCGGATTCGGTGGGGATGACCCGAACCTGGTGGCCGGCCTCGGTGAGCTGGCGCACCACGGTGCATGCCTTGTAGGCGGCGATGCCACCCGAAACGCCGACGACGATCCGTTTGCGGTCCATCACTCCCGCTCTTCGAGCATTCCGTGGCGCCTGACCGTCTTATTCGCCTTCGGTGTGCTCGAGCAGGTCGGCGTGGATCTCGCGCATCGCGATCGACAACGGCTTTTCCTGCAGCCCGGGCTCGACCAGCGGCCCGACGTACTCGAGGATGCCCTCACCGAGCTGGTTGTAGTAGTCGTTGATCTGCCGGGCCCGCTTGGCGGCGTAGATCACCAGCGCGTACTTGCTCGACACGCGGTCCAGCAGCTCGTCGATGGGGGGGTTGGTGATGCCCAGCGGCGTGTCATAGCCGACCGCGCCGGATGCCGGATCCAGTTGATCCATGGTGGAAACGGCGGCAAGTTGTGCGTCGGATTGCGGGGTGCTCACGTAAGTCTTTCTCCTGGCGGCGTAGAGCGGCGGACAATGTGCGGTGGTGAATCGGCTCTAGATGGCGGATCACGCCGTATCCGGCGCGGTGCCCACCAGCAAGGATACCAACTCCGAGCAGGCAGTTTCCAATCGACTGTTCACCACGATCTCATCGAAATCACCCTGAGCTGCCATTTCGGTCCGGGCGGTGGTAAGCCGACGGCGGATTACTTCGGCGGTCTCGGTGCCGCGGCCGACCAATCTGGCCTCAAGCACCTCCCAGCTCGGCGGCGCCAGGAACACCGTGATCGCTTCCGGCAGTGCCTGCTTGACCGCGCGGGCTCCGGCCAGGTCCACCTCGATGAGCACCGGATGGCCGGATTCGGTGGCCTCTCGGACCGGCTGAGCCAACGTGCCGGACCGGTGTAGCCCGCCGTGGATGTCGGCCCACTCCAGCAGCGCGCCCTCGTCGATCAGCTGCTGAAATCGTGCAGCCGTCACGAAGTGGTAGTCGACACCGTCGACCTCGCCCGGACGGGGCTCCCGAGTCGTCGCCGACACGCTGAAGTGCAGGTCGGCGATGCGCTCACGCAGGCAGCGGACCAGCGTCGATTTGCCGACCGCAGAGGGACCGGACAGCACGACAACACGTCCTGCGGCTTGCGGCCGCAGCCGTTCGTCGCGCTCGCCGTCCGGTCCTCCGTCGGCGCTCACCGACTCCCCTCGACTAACTTGCCCGACTGGCGCTCAGGCCCTCCGGCCTGCATCGTCGTCGGGTTTAGGAGAAGTCGAACTTTTCCAGCAGTGCCTTGCGCTGACGATCGCCGAGCCCACGCAGGCGGCGGGTCGGTGCGATTTCGAGCTCAGTCATGATTTCCTGCGCCTTGACCTTGCCTACCTTCGGCAACGCCTCCAGCAGCGCAGATACCTTCATCTTGCCCAAAACCTCGTCGGTCTCAGCATCCTTGAGCACCTGCTTGAGGTTGGTGCCGCCGCGCTTGAGCCGGTCCTTGAGCTCGGCACGCGCTCGACGCGCGGCAGCAGCCTTCTCCAACGCGGCCGCGCGCTGCTCGTCGGTCAACTGGGGAAGGGCCACGATTCCTCCGTCTCATCGATCTTTGGTTTATCTCAGCCGGGTACTCCAGCCAGCGGAGACGACCGTACTCACGGTGCCAGACGAAATCTAACCCGCCCCCCTGGTTAGAGCCACAAAGGCCCAGCGTGCGGGGCGGTGCGGCGGTACTTCGGCGGGACGCGCAGCGGCGTGGCCGGGCACCGGCCCGACGAGCTACCTTCGCCTGAGCGGGACCCGGATCCGCTGTCTAGCAGGGGTTTTGGCTGCCGCTCCGGCCTGACGCTGGGCGAGGCCCAACCGTCGCGAGTGCCTTAAAAGGTGCTGACAACCCGAAATTTGATCAATTACGCACGTCACGGCGTGTCGCGCGTGTCGCGCGGCGCTTCGCGCCGGAGCCGGCAACGCGGCTCTCGGCGTTTACCGGGCGGGATGGGCGGGGCCGGGCCACGTGACAGCTGTTACTACGTTTCGTAGTAGGGACTGACGTTATCCGCGCCGACGGGCGGGTCCGGAGTAGTCGCACAGGATAGGATCGGCTCGTGCCGACGATGCGGATCCGTGAGGCCGCCGAGTTGCTGGGGGTCAGCGACGACACCGTTCGGCGGTGGATCGACCAGGGCACCCTGTCCGTCAGCCACGACCAATCCGGCCGAAAGGTGATTGCCGGCGACGTCCTGGCGGAATTCGCGCGAACCAACGCGCCGCTACAGCCGCCAAACCCGCTCGGCGTCGGCAGTTCGGCACGCAACCGCTTCGTCGGCTTGGTCACCAAAGTGGAGACGGACAAGGTGATGGCCCGCGTCGAGATGCAGTGCGGACCCTTCACCGTCGTCTCCCTGATGAGCGCGGAGGCCGCTCGCGAGTTGGAGCTCGAGCCTGGCAGCGTCGCGGTGGCCATCGTCAAAGCCACCACCGTCATCGTCGAAACACCCGGACAGTCCGCCTAACCAGGCGCGTGTCGGCAAGATACGCCGCGTCGTCGGATCCGGATGCCATGTCCGCCGACTGGCAGCCAAATCACAACTACCCGTGCGCATTTCCGTTAGTTGTTAGCAGGCCGTCCACAACGCCGGCTCAGCATGACAACGGCTTTGCCGCTTAACGTTCAGGGCGTAGGCCGACAACATACGAGATGGAAAGGGAGTAAGACCTGTGAACGCAAAACGAATGCTGTGCGCCTCGTCGATCGCTGCCGGCGTCGGACTGGCTGGGCTCGTGAGCGGCGGTATCGCGACGGCGAATGCGGCTCCAGCACCGGGCATTTCGCCGGTGGCTACCAGTAAGGGTGCACCCGCCCCGGCCCCTGGACCGAGCGTCAAACTCGACCACCACGACCGGAAAAAGGTCGTCAAACGACAAGAAGCAACTCAAGCACCACCCCGCTCAGATCACGCCGACTTCCGGCCGTCGCTGAGTACTCGCGCAGGATGAAGGCGGGCCATCACCGAGTGGCCCGCCTTCTGGTAGCCGGTGCGTTATCCCGCAGTCAGGTATGCGACCGCGTCGCGCATCTGCTCGCCGGCCGCGCGCAGGGCGACGACGTCCGGTCCGGCCCGCAGCACGTCGCGCGACACCGCGGGCCACAGCTGGTTTGAGCTCGCCCCACCCAGTCGCGATAACGCGTCGGCCCGGCCACCCTGAGCGCCGATACCAGGCAGCAGCACCGGCCCACCGAGGTCGTTGAGATTGGGCACCTCGGCCAGCGTGGCGCCGACGACAACCCCGACCGAAGCGGGCTGGCGGGTCCGGTTCCACGCGGCGACGTCGTCGACCACGGTCTGCGCAACAGTGCGACCGCCGCTCATGGCCCGCTGCACGCCGGCGCCTTCCGGGTTGGAGGTGGCGGCCAGTACGAATACTCCCCGCTCGCGGCTCACCGCGGTGTCCAGCAGCGGCTGCAGCGAACCGAATCCCAGATAGGGCGAGGCTGTCACCGCGTCGGCCGTCAGCGGCGACTCGCCCAGCCACGCTTCGGCGTAGGCGGCCATCGTCGACCCGATATCGCCCCGTTTGGCATCGGCCAACACCAGCACACCAGCGGCACGCAGGGCGCCGATCGTGCGCTCCAATACCTGGTATCCGGCAGCACCATAGGCCTCGAAAAACGCCACTTGCGGTTTGACCATGGCGAATCCGGCGAACGCCTGCACACAGGTGTCGCAGAACGCGGCCAATCCGTCGGGTGTCGGCGGCAAATCCCAGCTGCGCAACAGTTCAGGATGGGGGTCTATCCCAAGGCATAACGGTCCGCGCTGCGACCTGGCCTCGGCCAGTTTGGCGCCGAATCCGCTCATGCTCGATGGTCGCCGATGGCGCTGTGCAACTCTTGCAGCGAGCGCACGCCGATGTCTCCGCGGATTCCCGCTTCGATGCCCTGGACGGCGGCCGAGGCGCCCTGCACGGTTGTCACGCAGGGGATGTTCATTCCCACTGCTGCCGAACGGATCTCGTAACCGTCGATGCGCGGCCCGGAGTTGCCGTAGGGCGTGTTGATCACCATGTCGACCTCGCCGGCGCGGATCGCGTCGACAGCCGACAGCGGCGGTCGGTCCGGTCGCGGCGGTTCGAAATGCTTCCGCACCTCGTCGCAGGGAATGCCATTACGGCGCAGCATCTCCGCGGTGCCTTCGGTGGCCAGCACCCGAAAGCCCAAGTCGGCCAGCCGCTTGACCGGGAACACCAGCGACCGCTTGTCGCGGTTGGCCACCGACACGAACACCGTGCCCTGCGCCGGCAACGAACCGTAGGCGGCGGTTTGGCTTTTGGCGAATGCGCTGCCGAAGTCGCGGTCGATGCCCATGACCTCGCCGGTCGATTTCATCTCAGGCCCCAGCAACGAGTCGATTCCAGAACCGTCGGCGGTACGGAACCGGTGGAACGGCAACACCGCTTCCTTGACCGCGATTGGAGCATGCGGCGCCGCGCTGGCACCATCACCGGAGGCCTCCAATAGCTTCTCCGAGCGCAGCTGGGCAATGTTGGCGCCCAGCATGATTCGCGCGCACGCCTTGGCCAGCGGTATCGCCGTCGCCTTCGAGACAAAGGGCACCGTGCGGCTGGCGCGCGGGTTGGCCTCCAGCACGTAGAGCACGTCGTCCTTCAGCGCGAATTGCACATTGAGCAGTCCCACCACGCCGATGCCGTGCGCGATTGCCTCGGTGGCCCGTCGCACCTTTTCGATATCGGTGCGCCCCAGCGTGACCGGAGGTAGTGCGCACGCCGAGTCCCCGGAGTGGATGCCGGCCTCTTCGATGTGCTCCATGATGCCGCCGATATAAACTTCGCTGCCGTCGCACAATGCGTCGACGTCGATTTCGATCGCATCCTCGAGGAAACGGTCAACCAGCACCGGGTGCTCGGGCGACAACTCGGTGGCGCGGGCGATGTAGCCCTGCAACGTCTCGTCGTCGTAGACGATCTCCATGCCCCGACCGCCCAGCACATACGACGGCCGCACCAGCACGGGGTAGCCGATCTCGGCGGCGATCCGGCGGGCCTGCTCGTAGGTTGTCGCGGTGCCGAACCGTGGCGCCGGCAACCCCGCCGCGTTGAGTACGTCACCGAAGGCGCCGCGGTCTTCGGCCAAATCGATCGCTTCCGGCGGCGTTCCGACGATCGGCACGCCGGCGTCGGCAAGCCGTTGCGCCAGGCCAAGCGGCGTCTGGCCGCCGAGCTGCACGATGACACCGACCACTCCCGGGCCACCGATGCCCGACTGGGACTCGGCGTAAAACACCTCCAGCACGTCCTCGAAGGTCAACGGCTCGAAGTACAACCGGTCAGCGGTGTCGTAGTCGGTGGAGACGGTCTCCGGGTTGCAGTTGACCATCACCGTCTCGAAGCCGGCCCGCGACAACGTGGTTGCCGCATGTACGCAGCTGTAGTCGAACTCGATGCCTTGCCCGATGCGGTTGGGGCCCGACCCGAGGATGAGCACCTTGGGTTTGTCGGTTTGCGGGGCTACCTCGGTTTCAGCGGCCGGGTCGAGCTCGTAGCTGCTGTAGTGGTACGGCGTCTTGGCCTCAAACTCCGCCGCGCAGGTGTCCACCGTCTTGTACACCGGGTGGATACCCAGCCGCCCCCGCAGTGACCGCACGCCGTCCTCACCGGCCAATTCCGGTCGCAGCGCGGCGATCTGGCGGTCGGACAGGCCGTTGTGTTTGGCGCGCTGCAGCAGATCCACGTCGAGCACCGCGGCGTCGGCCAGCTCACGCCGCAGCCCCACCAGTTCGGCGATCTGCGCGACGAACCACGGGTCGACTCCGGATGCGTCCGACACCTGCTCGACCGAAGCGCCCAGCCGCAACGCCAGCTCGATATCGTAGAGCCGGCCCTCGGTCGGGGTGCGCAGCCGCTCCAGGGTGTCCTCGACGTCGGTTTGCGGGTCCGGCTTGGTCCAGAACCCGGCACGACTGGTCTCCAGCGACCGCATCACCTTGCCGAGTGCCTCGACGAAGTTGCGGCCCAACGACATTGCCTCGCCGACGGATTTCATTGTGGTGGTCAGCGTCGGATCGGCGCCGACGAACTTCTCGAACGCGAACCGCGGCGCCTTGACCACGACGTAGTCCAGCGTGGGTTCGAAACAGGCTGGGGTCTCTTTGGTGATGTCGTTGAGGATCTCGTCGAGGGTGTAGCCGATGGCCAGTTTGGCGGCGATCTTGGCGATCGGAAATCCGGTGGCCTTCGACGCCAGCGCCGAGGACCGCGACACCCGCGGATTCATCTCGATGACGATTAGCCGACCATCGCGCGGGTCGACCGCGAACTGAATGTTGCAGCCGCCGGTGTCCACGCCGACCTCACGCAGGATCGCGATGCCCAGATCCCGCATCCGCTGGTATTCCCGATCGGTCAGGGTCATCGCCGGCGCGACGGTCACCGAGTCACCGGTGTGCACACCCATGGGGTCGACGTTTTCGATCGAGCACACCACCACGACGTTGTCGTTGCCGTCGCGCATCAGCTCGAGTTCAAATTCCTTCCAGCCGTAGATCGATTCCTCGATCAGCACGTTGGCGCTCGGCGAGGCGGCCAGCCCGGCGCCGGCCATCCGCTCGACTTCCTCGGCGCTGTGCGCCATTCCCGAGCCCAGACCGCCCATGGTGAAGCTCGGCCGTACCACCACCGGCAGCCCCAGCTCCTCGACGGTCTCGCGGACCTCGTCCATCGTGAAACACACGCGGCTGCGTGCGGATTCGCCGCCGACCTTGGCGACGATGTCCTTGAACCGCTGCCGGTCCTCGCCGCGCTGGATGGCGTCGAAATCAGCGCCGATCAGCTCGACGCCGTAGCGCTCCAGAACCCCGTTCTCGTAGAGCGCGACCGCGGTATTGAGTGCGGTTTGGCCGCCCAGGGTGGCCAATAGCGCGTCGATCTTGTTGCCGCGCTCGGCCTGCTGGGCGATGACCCGTTCGACGAAGCCCGCGGTGATCGGCTCGACGTAGGTGTGGTCGGCATACTCCGGGTCGGTCATGATGGTGGCCGGGTTGGAGTTGACCAGGCTTACCTGCAGGCCCTCGGCGCGCAGCACCCGGCAGGCCTGAGTGCCCGAATAGTCGAACTCGCAGGCCTGCCCGATGACGATCGGCCCGGACCCGATCACCAAGACATGGTTGAGGTCATTACGACGCGGCACTAGTTGCCCACCTTTCTGGCGCGAGCGTGCGTGTTCCCGCCCGCACGCTCGGCGTGTCGGGCGGGAACACGCACGCTCGCGGTAATGGTGAGGGGGCTCATCGCCGGGCCTCCATCAGGTCGACGAACTGGTCGAACAGGTATTCCGCGTCGTGCGGCCCGGCGGCGGCCTCCGGATGGTATTGCACCGAGAAAGCCTGCCCGTCAGCCAGTTTGACGCCTTCCACGACACCGTCATTGGCGCAGGTGTGGCTGACGACCGCCGGGCCGAACGGCGTGTCGAACCGTTGCCCCGCCTCGCCTTCCAGGGCGAAGCCATGGTTCTGCGCGGTCACCGCGACCCGCCCGGTGGCATGGTCCATCACCGGGATGTTGATCCCGCGGTGACCGAACACCATCTTGTAGGTGGACAGGCCCAACGCGCGGCCCAGGATCTGGTTGCCGAAACAAATGCCGAACAACGGGATTCCGGCGCCCAGCACCTCTCGGGTCACCTCGACGACATGCGCGGCGGTGGCCGGGTCGCCCGGACCGTTGGACAAGAACACGCCGTGCGGCCTGATCTCGGCGATCTGCTCGAAGGTCGTCGACGACGGCAGCACATGGCTGCGGATGCCGCGGCGGGCGAAGTTGCGCGGCGTGTTGGTCTTGATCCCGAGATCGAGCGCGGCCACGGTAAACCGGTGCGACCCTTCGGGATCGACGACGTAGCTGCCGTCCGTGCTGACTTGGCCCGCGAGGTCGGCGCCCAGCATCGGCTGCTGGCCCCGCACCCGCTGCAGTAACTCTTCAGAGTCGGCGAGCGCGGCACCGGAGAACACGCCCGCTTTCATCGCGCCGCGGCTGCGCAGATGCCGCACCACCGCGCGGGTGTCGATGCCAGCGATCCCGACGATCTGTTGGCGGACCAGTTCGTCTTCGAGCGTGGTGGTGGCCCGCCAGTTCGACGGGCGCGGCGAGAGATCCCGCACGGCATAGCCGGCGACCCAGATTCGATCGCCGCGGCTCTCGGCGTCCTCGTCGTTCCAACCGGTATTGCCGATCTGCGGAGCAGTCGCGATCACGATCTGACGGTGGTAGCTGGGATCGGTCAACGTCTCCTGATAACCCGACATTCCAGTGGAAAACACCGCTTCGCCGAGCGTTTCGCCGATCGCCCCGAACGGGGTCCCGCTGAAGATCCGGCCGTCCTCCAGGACCAGCACTGCTTTCATCACGCTTCCTCCGGCAGCCAGCGGGCGTAATCGTCGCGGTTGTCGCCGCAAAAGCCGGTGTCGATCTCGGCGCCGGAGGGCAGCCGCCAGCGGATCGCCAGGATCCCGTTGCGCGGGGTCACCTTGCCGACAATGCCGCGTTCGGTGCGGATGGCGCCGATCGACTCTTGCGGAATCCAGATCGGCCGGCCGCCGCTGCGTTGCACCATGATCCCCTCCGGGTAGCGGGTCAGCACCGCCTTGGTGCGGTAGCCCAGATCTCCGACCGCGACCCGGTCGTGCCAGCTGGGCACCAGCGTGCAGCCGACATAGATGCCGCGCGTCGGCGCGACGGTCGGCGCGCCCACCGTGTCGGGCACCGGCGGCAGCGTGCCGATCAGCGCGGCCTGCCGCTCGCCGCGGCGGCGCCAGCCGCGGATCATCAGCTGGATCACGAACGTGATCCCCACCACCAAAACAGCGGCGAAGATCAGCGAGATGACCAGCGTCCCGGAGTTCACGCTGGGCTCTTTCCGTCGCGGGCGGTGACCTTGCCGCGCAACAGCGTCGCGGTCACCGCCGCAGGCAGCGTCATCGATTCGTAGGGCGTGTTGGCCGATCGACTGGCCAACTCCGCGCCGGTTACCGTCCAGCTGGCATCGGGATCCACCACGGTCAGGTTGGCCGGTTCGCCGACTTCCAGCGGGCGGCCCTGATCGGGCAACCGGGCAATGCGGGCAGGATTTTCGCTCATCACCCGCGCCACGTCCCGCCAGGTCAGCAAGCCTGGGCCCACCATCGTCTGGACCACCACGGACAGCGCGGTCTGCAGGCCGAGCATGCCGGGCAGCGCAGTGGCGAACTCGACGCACTTCTCGTGCTCGGCGTGGGGTGCGTGATCGGTGGCCACACAGTCGATTACCCCGTCGGCCAAGGCTTGACGCAACGCGATAGCGTCGGCGGCCTCGCGCAGCGGCGGGTTGACCCGGTTGGTGCCGTCGTAGCTGGCGAGTCGACTGTCGTCGAGCAGCAGGTGATGCGGTGTCACCTCGGCGGTAATCGAAATACCTTGTTGTTTAGCCCATTTCAGGAGCTCGACGGTGCCGGCGGTGGAGGCATGGCAGATGTGTACCCGGGCACCGGCGTCGCGGGCCAGCAGCGCGTCGCGGGCGACGATCGACTCTTCGGCCGCCCGGGGCCATCCCGACAGCCCCAGCCGCGCCGCAGTGGGGCCTTCATGGGCGACGGCGCCGGCCGTCAACCGTGGCTCCTCGGCGTGCTGGGCGATCAGCACACCAAGGCCGGTCGCGTACTCCAGGGCGCGGCGCATCACCAGCGGGTCATAGACGCACTTGCCGTCGTCGGAGAACATCCGCACCTGTGCGGCGCCGGCCGCCATCATGCCCATCTCGGTGAGTTGAGTGCCGGCCAGGCCGACGGTGACCGCTCCGACCGGGTGCACGTCGACCAGGCCGACCTGCTGGCCGCGATGCCAGACGTGGTCGGTGACCACCGGGCTGTCGGCGACGGGATTGGTGTTGGCCATGGCGAACACCGCGGTGTAGCCGCCGAGCGCAGCTGCGGCCGAACCGGTTTCGATGTCCTCGGCGTATTCGCGGCCCGGTTCACGCAAATGCGTGTGCAGATCGACGAATCCCGGCAGCAGCACCTGCCCGGTGGCGTCGATCACGTCGGCGGAATCGGGAATCGCCAGTCCCGCACCGATTTCGGCGATCTGACCGTCGTCGACCAGCACGTCGACCCGGTCGCCCTCGCCGTAGCGGCGCACGCCGCGGATCAGCACACTCACGCTGCGATATCCTCCGCCCCCACCAGCAGGTGGAACAGTACCGCCATTCGCACATGCACCCCGTTGGAAACTTGCTGCAACACCGCCGATTGCGAAGAGTCGGCCACTGAGAACGCGATCTCCATGCCGCGCAGCATCGGACCCGGATGCAGCACCACGGCGTGGCCGGGCAGCATGGCCTGCCGCCGGTCGGAGAGCCCGTAGAGCACTGAATATTCGCGCGCAGTCGGGAAAAAGCCGCCGTTCATCCGCTCGGCCTGTACCCGCAGCATCAGCACCGCATCAGCAGCGGGCAGTTCGGCGTCCAGGTCGTAGGACACGGTGACCGGCCAGTCGGCGACCCCGACCGGCAGCAGCGTGGGCGGCGCCACCAGCACCACCTCGGCACCCAGGGTCGCCAACAGCATCACGTTGGAGCGGGCAACCCGGCTGTGCAGGATGTCGCCGACGATCACGACGCGCCGGCCCTCGATGCCGCCGAGCCGCTGCCGGATGGTCAGGGCGTCCAGCAGCGCCTGGGTCGGATGCTCGTGGGTGCCGTCGCCGGCATTGATCACCGACGGCCCAGCCACGTCGGTGCCTAAAGGAGACGTCCAGTCGGCAAGCCGATGCGCCGCACCCGAGGCCGGATGGCGGATCACCAACGCGTCGGCGCCGGCCGCGCGCAGCGTCAGCGCGGTATCGCGCAGCGACTCCCCTTTGGCCACCGACGATCCCGTCGAACTGACGTTGATCACGTCGGCGCTCATCCACTTGCCGGCCACCTCGAACGACACCCGGGTGCGGGTGGAGTTCTCGTAGAACATCGTGATCACGGTGCGACCTCGCAGCGTGGGCAGCTTGCGCACCTCACGTCCCACTAGGGCCTCGGCGAACCGGTCGGCGTCGTCGAGGATCGCGGTGGCCTCGTCACGGGACAGGTCACCGGCCGCCAACAGGTGCCTCGGGCTCATCGGGAGATCACCACCCCATCACGGTCGTCGTGCTCGACCAGCAGTACATGCACACTCTCGCTGCGCGAGGTCGGCACGTTCTTGCCCACGTAGTCGGCGCGCACCGGCAGCTCACGATGGCCGCGGTCGACCAGCACGGCCAACTGCACGGCTCGCGGCCGGCCCTGGTCGCGCAGCGCGTCGAGCGCCGAGCGCACCGACCGTCCGGAGTAGAGCACGTCGTCGACGAGGATCACCAGCGCGTCGTCGATGCCCCCGACCGGGATCGAGGTGGCCTCCAGCGGGCGCGGCGGCTTTTGCATCAGATCGTCGCGGTACAGGGTGATGTCCAGCGCGCCCTGGTCGACCGTCACGCCGCTGAATTCGGCGATGTGGGCGGCCAGCCGCTCGGCCAGCGCCACCCCGCGGGTCGGGATGCCCAACAGCACCACCCTTGGCGCGTCGGGTCCGTCCAGCGCGGTCTTTTCGATGATCTGGTGCGCGATACGGGAAATGGTGCGGCTCACGTCGGCCGCCGACATCAATTCGCGGCCGGTGCCGGTGTCTCCCGCAGCACCCATGCGAAACCTTGACCTCCTTCTCCGCCTCACCGGACGGATCGTTAAAGGATGTCGACTGTCGGGCAGCCTAGCACTGCCCACTACCCTGGCGAAAATGACAGGCACCGAATCGTCCGGCTTTTCCGGGATCGATTTCGACGCGCTCTATCGTGGCGAAAACCCGGGCGCAGGCCGGCCGGCGGTGACGACCCCGCCCTGGGACACCAAGGCACCCAAGGACAGCGTTGTCGCTTGGCAGCAGCAGGGCCTGGTGCACGGTGAGGTCCTCGACGTCGGTTGCGGTCTCGGTGACAACGCCGTCTATCTGGCCCGCCGGGGTTTCCGCGTCACCGGACTCGACATCTCCCCGACCGCGCTGATCACCGCCGAGCGCCGCACCAGGGACGCGGGCGTAGAGGTGACGTTCACGGTGGGCGACGCGACCACCCTGTCGGGCTACACCGACGCCTTCGACACAGTCATCGACAGCGGCATGTTCCACTGCCTCGACGAGGACGGCAAACGCAGCTACGCCGGCGCGGTGCACCGCGCCACTCGGGCCGGCGCCACCTTGTTGCTCAGCTGCTTTTCCGACGCCAACCCGCCGGACGAGGAGTGGCCGCGGCCCGCAGTGTCCGAGCAGACACTGCGCGATGTGCTCGGCGATGCCGGCTGGGACATCGAGTCGCTGGAACCGGCGGCGGTGTACCGCGAAGGATGGGGCGGCGAGATGGTGTTCTGGTACGTCCATGCGCAACGGCGGGCCGAGTGAACCTCGAGGGAAATCAGACCTCCATGCGCGAGGCCTGCGACTACGGGCTGCTCGCCGGCGCATTGACCATGGTGTGGCAGCGCGGAAAAGTGTTGCAGGTCAATGAAGTCGGTTACCGCGACCTTGATGCCGGGCTGCCGATGCAGCGCGACACATTGTTCCGAATCGCGTCGATGAGCAAGCCGGTCACCGTCGCCGCCGCGATGAGCCTGGTCGACGAGGGCAAGCTCGCGTTGCGCGCGCCGATCTCGCGGTGGCTGCCCGAATTCGCCGAGATGCGCGTGCTCGACGACCCGGCTGGTCCGCTGGATCGGACACATCCGGCGCAGCGGGCGATCCTGGTCGAGGATCTGCTCACCCACACCAGCGGTCTGGCATATGGATTTTCGGTCGGCGGTCCGATCTCGCGGGCGTATGTTCGGTTGCCGTTCAGTCAAGGTCCCGATAGCTGGCTTGCCGCGCTGGCTGATCTGCCGCTGGTCCACCAACCGGGTGACCGGGTCACCTACAGTCACGGCATCGACGTGGTCGGCGTGCTGGTCTCGCGGATCGAGGGCAAGCCATTTCATCAGGTTCTCGACCAACGGATTCTGCAGCCGCTGGGCATGACCGACACCGGGTTCTGCGTCTCGGTCGAGGGGCGGCGGCGAGCCGCGACGATGTACCGGCTCGATGAGAACGACCGGCTGCGCGACGACGCGATGGGGCCGCCGCACCTGACGATGCCGAATTTCTGTAACGCCGGCGGCGGACTGTGGTCGACGGCCGACGACTATCTGCGATTCGTTGAAATGCTGCTGGCTGAGGGGACTCTCGACGGCGTCCGCGTGCTGTCGGAAGAGTCGGCGCGCGCGATTCGCACCGACCGGCTCACCGCCGAGCAGAAGCGACATTCGTTCCTGGGGGCGCCGTTCTGGATCGGCCGCGGGTTCGGGCTGAACCTTTCGGTGGTGACCGATCCGGCCAAGTCGGCGCCGTTGTTCGGGCCCGGCGGGCTGGGGACGTTCAGTTGGCCGGGCGCTTACGGGACGTGGTGGCAGGCCGATCCGGCCGCCAACCTGATCCTGCTGTACCTGGTTCAGAACCTGCCCACGCTCTCATCGGATGCGGCCGCCGCGGTCGGGGGGAACACGTCGCAGGCCAAACTGCAAGCCGTACAACCGAAGTTCGTGCGCCGCACCTACCGCGCGTTGGGGTTGTAGGGTTTCGCGCCGATTGTGCGGTTTCGTACGCGACGCGCCCGCGGT
Source organism: Mycobacterium sp. NGS48 (assembly GCF_059812585.1). Classification (NCBI taxonomy): domain Bacteria; kingdom Bacillati; phylum Actinomycetota; class Actinomycetes; order Mycobacteriales; family Mycobacteriaceae; genus Mycobacterium; species Mycobacterium sp. NGS48. The sequence continues at coordinate 458,750 of NZ_JCALCY010000003.1, read as the reverse complement.
AGGCGTATCAAGTCGCACACTCGTGGCGCTCAGAACCTCCGAGGCGTCAGATCATCGCGATCGGTGAGACTTTCACACCGATCTCCAGTGCGCCGGCCAGTTCGCGGCTGACGTCGTAGTCGAATACCACATGCCCGGAGATGACGTCGACGTCCCTTTTGGCCCGCTGCAACGGGTTGTCCAGAAATTGCGCGCTGGCCCCGGAGGCTTCCAGCAGATCGGCGATCACCGCACGCGATTCGTGCACGATATGCGCGGCGCCCACCCGGGCGTTCGCACGGGCCGCCCGGCTGACCCGCTGCCCGCTACCGACGGCGTCCTGGATCCGGTTTGCGGTGTCGTCGAGTAACGCGCGCAACGCCTGCAGCCGTACCCGTGCTTGACCGAGTCGCAGTTGTGCGGCCGGTTGATCCTTTTGCGCCACACCGGAATATGCGAGCACCCGCTCGCCGAGTCGCCGTGCATAAGTGTCGGCGACCAGTTCTGCCGAGCCCAGCGCAGGCATCGCGGCTGTCAGGGCCAGGGCGGGCACCATCGGCCAGCGGTAGGTCGCCGCGTCATGCAACTGCGCACCCGGTGTGGTGCCGGCGTAGATGTCGGTGACCTTGACCAGGCGGTGGCCGGGCACCCATACGTCGTCGACGATGACGTCGTTGGAGCCGGTCGCGCACATCCCCGCGGTATGCCAGACGTCGTCGACTTGGATGTCGGAGGCCGGCAGTAGCACCAGCGCCGGGTCCGGGTCACAGAACGCGCCGACCAACACCCAGTCGGCGTCCATCACGCCGGTCGCCCATGACCACCGTCCGGACAGCCGAAAGCCACCGTCGACCGGGGTGCCCCGTCCGGTCGGTGCCAGCGGCGCCGGACACAGCACCGGCCCGTTGGCGAACACTTCGTCCTGGGCCTTCTCGCTCAGCAGCGCCAACATCCAGTTGTGCAGGGTGTAGAAGCCCAGCGTCCAGGCGCTCGACGCGCAGCCGTGGGCCATTCGCCGTACCGCATCGAAGATCTCGGGAAACTGCGCCTGCTGCCCGCCGTACCGCGCCGGTTGCAACAGCCGCGCCAGTCCACAGGCCCGGTAGTCGGCAATGGTGTCCTGCGGCAGTCGGCGCAGTTTCTCCGCCTCGCCCGCGCGCTCGGCCAACCGGTCCACGAAGTCGTCGGTGATCCCCGGCGCAGCCGCGGGTGATGCCGTCATGTCAGGCACGTTACCATACCTTTTGGTATGGTAGTCGGCGATCGAAGTCGCGATCGGTGAAAAGCCCGCGCGGCGACCAGTTTCGGCGTCATTGGGCGGCATCAATGCCGCAGCATCACCTCGAGGAACGCTTCGCGACGGCCGGCGGCTTGCGGGCTCGGCCGCGAGCCAGACAGGTGCAAGAACCCGATCCCTGCGGCAAACGTGGCGTTGGCCCGCATATCAGCCTGGTCGGTGTCGAAGCCGTCGTCGACGAAAGCCTGCCGCACGGCGGCGACGACACGTTGGTCCGAGGCGCGCACCGCATGAGCGACTGCCGTCTCCGAGCGCGCCCATTCCCGCATTGCGCGCTCCAGCATCCAGTGCCGCGGACCGACCAGCGCGGTCATCATCCGCGACAGCCGCTGGCGAGGCGGATCGACCGCCAAGTCGTCGAAGTACCAGCGATCCTCGTCGCGGACGGCCGCCCAGGCGTCGATCAGCGCTTTGCGGTAGGCCTTCATGTCGCTGAAGTGCCAGTAGAAGCTGCCTTTGGTGACCCCCAGCCGACGGCAGAGCCGGTCGAGGGTCAGGGCCTTGATGCCGTCCTCGGCGAGTACCCGAAAACCTTCCTGCACCCAGTCTTCTACGGAGAGCCGGGAATTGGCTGAATCACCCGAAGTCGCCACGCTCGCCAAGCCTAGCCACCCAGTGCGACGCTGATTGCCGAAATTCGCCGCTTTGGCCGACGGCCACGTGCGGGTCGCGCGGCTGCGCTGGTCAACGGCTATGTGGAGTCGCCGGCCAACGCATGCCGGGCGTAGGCGCGGACGTCGGCGTCGTTGTCTTTGAGCGCCACGCTCAGCGCGTCCCGCACCGCGGCTTCACCGCCCCACCGGGTCAGGCTCAGCACGGCCGCCTTGCGCACGTCGAGGTGCTCATCGCCCAGCGTCTGGACGAGCAAGGGAACCGCCGACTCAGGCGGGGCCCCGGACAGCGCGCGCGCCGCGCCCTCCCGTAGTTGCCAGGCCGATGACCGGAGCGCCTGCTCAACCACAGTCAAATCATCGGCGCTGCAGCCCAATTCGCCAGACGCGGCGAGTGCTGCGGCACACACCAGTGGATCGGGGTCGCCGAGCAGCCTGTGGACGACGTCGGCACCGGCCTGCAGTGTGGCCAGGCCGTTGGCCGCGGTAATGCGGACCTCCCGGTTGTTGTCACCTCGTCGCGAAAATACCGCGACTCGGGCGAACTCTCCGCAACGGCGCCGGCTCCTCTGACTGGCAGAACGGATCGATTGACTTCTGCCGGATGGCATCAGAGTCGAACCCGCAGCGCGTGCCTGACGGCTAGTTCACCCCAGAGGTCGTTTCGGCGATGTCGGCGCCGCTGGTTCCGGTCCGTACACCCAGGCCGTGTAGCGCGGCCGCACGGCTGATGTCGCTGGGCGAGACGATGCCAACCAGGTCGTCGTCGCGGAATACGAGCGCCCTGCCATCTGCGCATCCTTTGAGCCTGGAGAGCAAGGCCGATAACAGTTCGTCCGGCCGGGCTCGCGGAATCTCATCCGGCGGGCAGGCCACCTCGCGCAGCAGCGTGGTCGCCCGCCGCGCGGCCGGAACGGCGCGGATCCGGTTGAGGGTGACAAGGCCTTGCAGCCGCGCGGCGTGGTCGAGCAACGGGAATGCGGAGTGCCGGCGCAACAGCGCGATGTCGCGCAGAAACTCGGCGATGCTGGAGTTGCCGTCCGCCGTTTCGGGGTGCTCGGTCATGACGTCGCGAACCCGGACTCCCGCCAGCGCCGCGCTCGTCCGGGCATGGTGCTCCTCAGCGCTGGCCATGGTGACGACGAACAAGCCGAGCAGGATCCACCACAGACCGCTCCCGAGGCCACCACCGATAGTTTGCAGTATGCCCAACGCGATCAGAGTGAAGCCGAAAATTCTGCCCGCCCTTGCGGCTACCACCGTCGCGGTGAGCCGATCACCTCGCCATGCCCATACCGCGGCGCGCAGGATCCGCCCGCCATCCAATGGCGCCGCCGGGATCGTATTGAAGACGGCGAGCACCACATTGATCACGGCCAAATAGCCGGGTACCGCCACCATCAGGGCGTTCATGTCGGCCAGATTGCCCAGCCAGGCCACTGCGCCGAATACCGCTGCCATCAGCAGACTAGTGAGGGGACCGATCGCAGAAATGCGGAAATCAGCGCCGGGCGTGGAGGCCTCGCCGCGCAGCCGGGCGACCCCGCCGAGCAGCCACAGCGTGATGCCCTCCACTTCCACGCCGTTGCGTTGCGCCACGATCGCATGAGCCAGTTCGTGGGCCAGCAGCGACACCACGAACAGCACAGCGGCCACCACCGCCGCCAGCGGGTATGCGCCTGACGGGAACCCTGCGGCGAGCCGCGAAAAACGCACCGACAGACCGCCGATCAGCAGCACCACGATGGCCAATACGCTCCAGTGCACACCGACGGCCACACCGGCTATCCGCCCCAGCCTTACCGTCGAATTCATAGTCGCCCCTTCGCTTCTCATCTCATGCCGGCGGCCGCTGTGGCCTGAGCGCAGGGTTTTTGGCCCGGACCGACGATGTGTGGCCGCGATCGTGCGCGCAGGTCCCGCTGAGCTCCTCCTTCAGATTCCCAGCGGTTCAGTGCTATTAAGGCTTGGTGGCGATCCTTGGCCTGGCGCTCGCTGATCCCGAGTAGCCGGTCGGGTGCGCAAACATTCCCGGCGCTGGCCGCGGTTGTCATCGCCGTGTACGCATCGCTGGCATCGGTGTATGGCGGGACCAGCAGGAGGGCCAATTTCCCAACCCGCTTCCCGAAAACTGTTATGACGTTTGGCGCGTCTTGGCTGGCGTCGAGAATCACGTCGCCGCCTTGGTGGTCGACGCTCGGCGGTGTTGGTGACCAATCAGTTTGGTGATATCGCACCCGGTTAATCGGCCCGAACCGTGACGAGAGTGCGCCGAGCAGCCCGGGAAGCTCGGCGGCAAGCCTCATCGATCGTGGCCACCAGGCTCCCTGCACGAAGCCACACGACCGGTGTGCGGGCTTCAGCCGCAATCTTATGGCCCCGATTGCCGGCCGGCGCGGTGCTACCGCACCAACGCCTTCTGTGGTTGCTGACATGTACTGCCCTTCGGACCTTGTTGTTCGATGTTCTTCGCGCAACGCTCGTTTCGGTGCACGCATCGCGCGTCGCTCCCTTCGCGGTCGATGCGTTTGGCGCTGACCATCACCGACGCCTGCGCTCGAACCCTGCTAGTCACGCTCCATGGTGGTACGGATTTTCGATGACTGCCTTGGCGTGGTGCGACAACGCGAATGTCTGCTTTTGTCGCTTCGCCACAGCGCCACTTGTCGAAGGAGAGCCGAGCTAGCCTTTACCAGCGCAGCAGCGCAGCCACACCCGCGGTGTCTCTCAACACCCCTTCGGCCGCACCCTCGACGGGACTAATTCGGGCCCCAGTATTGAGTGCTCGCTCGACCAGCCTTTCGGTCAATCGTGGCTCGCGCGTTCCCGGTTGTCCGTCGGGGCCGACCTCGTTTCCGGCGTACAACGTCCGGTCGGCACCCACCATCCCGGTGTAGCGGACCTGCGGGTCGTACACCAAGTGTGCGACTCTCCCGTCGTTCAACGCTGCAGCTGCCTCGGATAACCCGAGGGCGGCGGTACCCGTCCCGGCGGCATCGCGGACATGCTCCAAGAGCTGCCTTTCCCGTTCGCCCTGCTGCTCATGAACCCATTCCGTGACGGCCGTTGCGAGCGCAACATCATCCAGTCCGTTGAGGACCCGAGCGTCGTGGAATACCTTGCCGCGAAGCGTGTGGGGGAACCTCGCGACGGTCGGTTCGGTCCATCGTTCCCCGCCACTGATCAATATCCGCTCCCAGCCGCGATCATCGGCCAGCGCCGCAGCCGCCTTGGTGACCTGGTCTAAGAATCGCTCGATCCGGTCGCGGTCGCGAGCTTGCCGCTGTTCGCGCACCGGCGAGTGAAACTGCCCTTCCGGGCCGCCGCCGACTTGGCCGGCACGCTCGTGCGGCGCCTCAGCGTACGGCTGCGCCATCTCACTCAGCATCCGAAGCGACCCGACTCGCCACTCGAGCAGCCGGGCCTCCTCCGCTGACACCAGGACGACGCCAGCCGCCCGACCCTCATCGAGCAACTCCAGCAGCGGATGGATGAACGGTCCACCGTCGAATACCACCCGATTGGCCACTGGCATCGCGCTCTCAAATCGCAGAATCCAGTCGCTATCCAACGCGGCGAAGGCGATGCGGCCTCGTCCCGATGCTGCCGGGCTTGCCAGACTCTCGATTTGTGGCCAGAGTCGCTCGAGCGCGGCAGCCACGTCGCGGTGCTGATCAGAACCGGCATCCTCGGCAACCCGACGCTGCAACTCCCGAAAACGGTTTCTCAGGTCGATTGCGACGCCTTGCAGGTTCGGGTCTTGGCTGGGATCTGCGCTTACGTAGACGGACAACACCCCAAGCTTGTCGGTTCGCTGGGAGATTTCCCGCAGATCGTCCTCATCGAGCCGCTCGATCGCGCTCATAGTTCGCCACCTCGTTCCCTTCGCCGGTCCTTCAAGACATGTGCCGCGCATTGCGGTAGTCCCGCCCGCTCTCCCTCATCTGACCGCCGCTGGGCGACGCGACACCGTTGGCGCCCATGTCTGGTGATAAAGCGCCAGCAACCGCCGGGCGTCCTTCGGGTCGGCTGCGACGGGCAATCGGTCGGTGCTGTCCATTGCGCGCAGGAGCCGGCTGACCGCCTCGTTGGCAACCAGAGCCCATTGCACGCCTATCCGCTGGCAGTGTTGGGCGAATCCAATCAAGGCTTGGAAGCCTTGGCCGCCAACGAAATCCACTCCGGAGAGGTCAACGATGAAAGATCGTCCTCGGTTGGCCAGATCATTGACATAATCGCTCAGCAGCTCGGCACCACAAGCGTCGAGGACGCCACGTACCTCGACAGCGGTGATATCCGGTTGGAAATGTGTACTCAGCAACATTCGCGGCCGAACGGTTCCCGCCCAACCACCTCGGGCAAGCTGGCGTGTGCGGCACTTCACGCCAAAAGGCTTGTTAGCGATAGACACTGGGCCTCCTGATTGTTTACTTCGCGGCAGCTGCTAACGCTCCGCCACGATCGCTGCGGCCGATGAAACAGATTGAGACTGCGAGCTTTTCCAGGAACGCGTGCCGTTGGGCACAACCTCGAGCAACGTTATGGGCAGGTGTGCGCCATCGGGGATCGCGTAGCTGCGCTGTTCGCCGGGGCGCGCGCCGGCGATCGCACGACCTAACGGCGATGCCATCGAATAGGCCTTGACGTGCGCGTCTTCCGCGGCGCGAGCACGCCTGCCGAGCGAAAACATTTCGGTTTCGCCGGTGGCATCGTAGCGGATAGTGAGCAGCATTCCTGGCTCGGCGGTGCCGTCGCCAGAAGCCTTCTCATCAACGACGGCGTTGGTGAGCAGGTCGTGAATCTTGTGAATGCGCTTTATCAGTGCCGTGTCGCGCCTGCCGAGATTCCCGTCGTAATCCATCAAGTCGTCGGGGACTTCAATGCCGGGCTGCGAGCGCAGCGCCGCCAATTCGTTCTGCAAGCGGACATAGTCCTGCCGTGTCATGCAAACTCGTTCGGTCGCAGTCATTTTGGGTCCTATCCTTAGGTATCGACGGTTACCAACACCCATTGTCGGCTAGGCCGGCACCGCAGCGCTTGCCCCAACGCGACAAGCCCGCCGTGCGCTGTTGTCGTTTTCCAACAAGACCGCCGTACCCCGTAATGCGCCGTCTTGGCCCGCGCAGGGTGAAACCATTCGTCGCGACGTCGTCATCCAGCCGGGGCCGGCGAGCCGTCGATGATCAGGCCGCGGGGCGGCCACTATATTTTCGTTGTCGACCGGTTGGGGCGAACGTGCGCAGATCCGGTTATCGGCACGGCGTGTCGGCCGGGGACACGCACGCTCGCGCCAAAGTGGGGTTACCCGAGGATGGCGCGGGTCGACGCCACAGCCACGTGCGCGGCGTTGCCGTTGCCGCTTGCCTCAGCCACGGCGCGACGAGCTGCGGTCATCCGCTGCAACGCGTCCTCGGTGAACACCGACAGCCCCAACTCCGGGTTGTAGCCGTGGATTTCCTTGACGTCGAGCTCGGCAAGGAAATACAGGATTTCCTTCGAGATCATCTGACCCGGCACCAGCACCGGGAAACCGGGCGGATAGGGCACCACGAACGTCGTGGACACTAACGGTTTTCCGTCGGAAAGCCGGCGCCCGGCCGCGCCGAGCTGAACGTGTTCACGGTCGGAATCCTCGTATCCGGCGTAGAACGCCGACCGCATGTCGCCGAACAGGCAGACCTTGTCGGGGCGGAATGCGTTGTCAAATTCGCTGAAGTCGGGCAGCGGCGGCAGGTCCTCGGTGATCTCCTCGACCCGGCGCTGTTGCAGCGCGCGATCGTCCTTGCTGGCCGCGCATTGGCTTCGCTCGAAGTCGGTGGCCACCCGACGCAGCGCGTCGAGCAGGTAGTGAACGCTCGACCAGGTGACACCGATCGTGAAGATCAGCAGCACGCTGTTGATCGAGGTCTTGTTGATCTGAATGCCGAACCGGTCCATCAGGATCTTCTCGCGGAAGTCGTAGCCGTTCATTCCGGTCTTGCCGATGAACAACGTCACCCGGGTCGGATCGAGTACGAACTGATCGGAGCGCCAGGCCTCGTTCCACTCGGCCAGCGCGCCTTGCCGGACCTGACGGTAGGAACTGACCGTCGACGCCCGGAACTCGTCGGGCACCAGGTCGGACTCGTCGAGGATGCGAAACCACTTGCCGATCAACCGGTCTTTGCGCACCCGGTGGCGAAACACCAGCGCCATGTCGTAGACATAGCGCACCATCTGGAAGCCCTCGATGTCGACCTGGCGGCGCGCCAAATCCAACGAGGCCAGCAGCTGCTGATTGGGTGAGGTCGAGGTGTGGGTCAAAAACGCCTCACCGAACGCGTCACGACTCAGCGCCTTGAAATCCTGGTCGCGGATGTGGATCATCGACGCCTGCCGAAGCGCCGACAGCGACTTGTGGGTCGAATGCGTCGCATACACTCGGACCCGCGCTCGGTCGGGGTCGGGCAGCAACCGCCGGGTACGCCACTGTTCGCGGTCGACCCCCTGCATCGACGCCTGCCATTCCCGGTACTGCTCGGCGTAGGCGGCAGACGACAGCATCGATTCCAGTTGCTCGGCGGCAATCATCGCCGTGCGCTGCCGCGCCCAGGGCACCGCGGTGGCAAACGCGTACCACGCCTCGTCCCACAAAAAGCAGATGTCCGGTTTGATGGCCAGCACTTCCTCCATCACCCGGCGCGGGTTGTAGACGACGCCGTCGAAAGTGCAGTTGGTCAGCAGCAGCATCCGTACCCGGTCCAGCTGTCCGGCCGCCTCGAGATCGAGCAGCGCCTTTTTGATGGTGTCCAGCGACACCGCTCCATAGATGGCGAACGGCTTCAGCTCGTAGGCATCCAGGTACAACGGGTAGGCGCCGGCGAGCACCAGGCCGTAATGGTGTGACTTATGGCAGTTGCGGTCGATCAGCACGATGTCGCCGGGCCGGGTCAGGGCCTGCACGACGATCTTGTTGGCGGTCGACGTGCCATTGGTGACGAAGTAGCTGTTGTTGGCATTCCAGGTCAGCGCGGCTTTGTCCATGGCCGCCCTGATGGTGCCGTGTGGGTCCAGCAGCGAATCCAGTCCGCCCGAGGTCGATGACGTCTCGGCCATGAAGATGTTGCGGCCGTAGAACTCCCCCATGTCCTGCAGCGACTTTGAATTGAAGATGCTGGCGCCACGGGCGACCGGAAGAGCGTGAAACTGGCCGGCCGGCCGCGCCGCGTAGGCGCGCAGCGCGTCGAAAAACGGTGTGGCGAAGCGATTCCGGATGCCGGCAAGCACGGTGCTGTGCAGGTCGGTGACATCGTTGAGCCGGTAGAACGTGCGGTCGTAGATGTCCGGTTCGTCCTCGGTGTCCGCGGCGATCGACTCGTCGGTGAGCAGGTAGAGATCGATGTGCGGCCGCAGCTCGCGAATCCACTCGCCGCACTCCACCCAGTCGTGGGTGCGGTCGGTGGCGACCACGTCGTCGTTGGCGCCCAACAATGTGGTCATCAACGGCACCCGGTCGCGGGAACGCAGTGGCAAGTCATGGCGGATGATCGCGGCCTGAATCTCGCCGTTCAACGCGACCGCGGTGATGGCGTCCTCGACGCTGGTCACCACCAACAGCTCGAACTGCACGTCGTCGGATGGATCGCGCAGCGCGCGCAGGCATTCGGCCAGGCTCTCCGGGGCCGTCTCCGGGGCATCGTCGCCAAGTAGCACGGTGTAGAACTGCTGTTCTTTGGCCCGGGCCACCAACTCCTGATCGGCCAGCGACGCCGAAGTGTCGAACAACGCTGCGCGGTCGCCGTATTCGGAGAGCAGCCGCACCGCAAGCGACACCCCGTCGGAGAGGCTGACGGTGGCGAGGTTGTCGAGATACCGGCGGAAGGTGGCAAGGTTCTCCGCGCCGGGGTACAGCCAATACCGCTCGTAGGCACCGAGGCGATTAAGCAGCCGCTTGACCCGGGCCGCCTCGTGGGTGGTGTCCAAGCCGGCACGGTTGACCACCGCGAGCTGATGGCAGGCGTCGTCGAGCAGGTTCCAGGTATCAATTCGCGAGTACGACGGATTGGCTACCGCCGCCAGCGCGGAAACCCGAAGCCGTCTAGGGCGCTCGCCGTTACGATCCATCTGGCCAGTGTGTCTCGCCGGTGATCACGATGAGGCGGTTTCGTCGACGTGGGCCGTCGTCAGCTCTCCAGTTCGTCGTCCTGAGAACCACGGCTGATGGCCATCCGCCGCCATCCCCGCGCCGGCACCTCGGTGACATCGGACAGCGAGCGCACCACGGCCTGCGTCAGCCCCATGATGGCGGCCATCACCGGAAGCAGCGGCGAGAGCGGCTTGGCCACTGAGCGAACCGTATTGATGCGCCGGGCCACCACGTAACGCTCGATCGAGTGATACAGCCACGCCCCGACACCCAGCGCGTAAATCGCCAGCGTCGCCGCGATCGCCGCCTGCCCGTAGGCCGCGCACACGACGGCGCCCAGCACCACCGTCGCTGCCAGCACGCCGGCGATGACCACCCGCAACTCCAGCCGGGTCACAACTGGTGGTTGCCTCCCCGGAGGGCTTGCGAGGCAGCGCGGATCTGGGGTGTCACCAGCATCACCTGTCCGAGCACTCCGTTGACGAACCCGGGCGAGTCGTCGGTAGACAGCTCCTTGGCCAACTGCACGGCCTCGTCGACTGCGACCGGCTCCGGCACGTCGTCGGCGTGCAGCAACTCCCACACCGCCACCCGCAGGATGGCCCGGTCCACCGCCGGCAGTCGTTCCAGGGTCCAGCCCTGCAGGTGCGACGCGATCAGCTCGTCGATATGGGCGGTGTGCTCGGCGACCCCGCGAGCCACCGTCTCGGTGTACGCATGCAGCGGCGCGACGTCGGGTTTCGCCGCTGCCAGCGCGGCCCGGGCGTCGGCGACCTCAACCGGTGTCAAACGGCGGGCCTCGGCCTCGAACAACAGGTCGACGGCGCGTTTGCGGGCCTGATGACGTCCCTTGATAGGCCTCGCCGGCTTGGCATCAGCCACGTCAAGCACGGCCGAGGTAGCTGCCGTCGCGAGAGTCGACTTTGAGCTTGTCGCCGGTGTTGATGAACAGCGGCACGTTGATCTGCGCACCGGTCTCCATCGTTGCCGGCTTGGTGCCCGCGCTGGAGCGGTCGCCCTGCAGGCCCGGGTCGGTGTGGGTGACCTGCAGCTCGACGGTCACCGGCAGCTCGAGGTACAGCGCCGACCCATTGTGGAAGGCGACCTGTACCGGCATGCCCTCCAGCAGGAAATTCGCGGCGTCGCCGACCAGCGACTCGGGCAGCGGGTGCTGCTCGTAATCCTGGCTGTCCATGAACACGAAGTCCGAGCCGTCGCGGTACAGGTAGGTGGTGTCGCGGCGGTCGACGGTGGCCGTCTCCACCTTCACTCCGGCGTTGTAGGTCTTGTCGACCACCTTGCCGGAGACGACGTTCTTCAGCTTGGTGCGCACGAACGCCGGCCCCTTGCCGGGTTTGACGTGCTGGAATTCGACGATCTGCCACAGCTGGCCGTCGATCACCAGCACGAGTCCGTTCTTGAAGTCGGCAGTCGATGCCACGAGTCTCCTAGAGAATGGCCAGTTCCTTGGGGAACCGGGTCAGCAATTCAGGGGTCTGCCCAGGCGCTTGCACCGCGTCCGACACAACGAGGGTGTCTTCGATGCGGACACCGCCGCGGTCGGGCACATAGACACCGGGCTCCACCGTCACCACGGAGCCCGCCAGTAGTGTACCGGCGGCGCCGGCACTGATCCCCGGCGCTTCGTGGATCTGAAGCCCCACCCCGTGGCCGAGGCCGTGGCCGAAATGGTCACCGTGCCCGGCGTCGTCGATAACCCGGCGCGCCGCGCCGTCGACATCGGCCAGGCTCGCTCCGGCCCGCAGCGCCTCGCGGCCGGCTTGTTGGGCGGCAGCGACCAGTTGATACATGTCGTGCTGCCAATCGGCGGCCGCACCCAGCACGAAGGTACGGGTCATGTCGGAGTGATAACCGCCGACCAACGCGCCGAAGTCGATCTTGACGAAGTCACCGGTGGCCAGCACCGCGTCGGTGGGCCGGTGATGTGGGATCGCCGAATTGGCTCCGGCGGCCACGATCGTCTCGAACGAAGCGCCGTCGGCGCCGTGGTCGAGCATCAGGGCCTCCAACTCGCGGCCCACCTGGCGTTCGGTTCGGCCCGGCCGCAGACCGCCGCGCTGCACCAATTCGGCCAGCGCGGCATCGGCCGCCTCGCAGGCGAGCCGCAGCAGGGCTACCTCGCCGGCGTCTTTGACCTCGCGCAGCGCTTCGACCGTCCCCGACGCGCGGACCAGCTCGGTGCCCATGGCCTCGCGGGACAATGCGTCGAACCCGTCCACGGTGACGACGTGGCTCTCGAAACCCAACCGCTGCACGCCGGCGGCGACAGCGCGTCCGGTCAGGTAACGACCGCAGGCCCGCTCGATGGCCACCTCCACGTCGGGTGCCTGCTGAGCGGCCTGGGTGCGGTAGCGGGCGTCGGTGGCCAGCACCGAAGTCCGGCGGTCGCCGAAGACCAGCAGCGCGGCATTCGAGCCGGTAAATCCGGAAAGGTATCGCACATTGATCAGGTCGGTGATCAGCATCGCGTCCAGCCCGTTGCCGTCAATTCGGAAGCTGAGATTGTCTCGACGCTGAGAATGTGTCACGCCCGACGACGGTACTCGTCTACGCTGTGCCCTCATGACTAACTGGATGCTGCGCGGTCTGGTCTTTGCCGCCGCGATGGTCGTCGTCCGCTTGTTCCAGGGGGCATTGATCAATGCCTTTCAGACTGCGGCCGCCATGATCAGCATTGTGCTGCTGCTGATCTTCCTCGCCGGCGTCGTCGTCTGGGGCCTGATCGACGGCCGCGCCGATGCCAGGGCAAACCCCGACCCGGACCGTCGTGACGACCTGGCGATGACGTGGCTGCTGGCCGGCTTGATCGCCGGGGTACTCAGCGGCGTGGTCGCCTGGCTGATCGGACTGGTCTACAAGGGCCTCTATGTCGGCGGGCTGATCAACGAGATCACCACGTTCGCCGCCTTCACCGCGCTGCTGGTGTTTTTGGGCGGCATCGCCGGGGCGACAGTCGGTCGTTGGCGCACCGACCGCAAAGGCGATTACGCCCCCCGTCCCGGAGCTGAAGAGGACCGGGTCGACACCGACGTGTTCGCCGCTGTCCGGCCCGACGACGCGACGGCTGCCGCCGAGGGCGGCGCAATGCGCGAGGAGCAAGCCGGTGCCGTCGCCACCGCCGAGCGCGACGAGCACACTCCGCAGCCGGCCTACAGCGAGTCACCGACCGAAGAAATCAAGCTGGCCGATTACGACCAGGAGACCGCCGCGGCGGCGGAGGCGGAGCAGACCGAGCCGGCCCCCAAAACCGAGAAGGATCAGCGCTAAACGCCGGCCAAGTAGCGCAGCGCCAGCAGATAACCCTGCACGCCGAGACCGACGATCACCCCGGTGGCGATCGGACTCAGATACGAATGACGCCGAAACTCCTCGCGGGCGTACACATTGGAGATATGCACCTCGATCAACGGCGCGCGTAGCTCGGTGCACGCGTCACGCAATGCCACCGACGTGTGCGTCAGACCGCCGGCGTTGAGGATCACCGGCTCTGCGGCATCGGCCGCGGAATGAATCCAGTCCAGCAGCTGCGCTTCGTTATCGCTTTGCCGCACAACCACTTTCAGTCCCAGCTCGGCGGCCTCGCGTTCGATCATTGCGGCCAGATCGTCGTGGGTGGTGTCGCCGTACACGTCAGGTTCCCGGCGGCCCAGCCGGCCCAGATTCGGTCCGTTGATCACGTTCACCGTCGTCACTGGGCTGCGACCTCCGCATAGGCGGCCACCAGCAGTGCCGGGTCCGGGCCCTCCAAGCGGCCGGGCTTGGCCAGCCCGTCGAGGACCACGAACCGCAGCACGCCGGAGCGGGTTTTCTTGTCACCGGCCATGTATTCCATTAACTGGGGCAACGCGTCGGCGTCATAGCTGACCGGCAATCCCAGGGAGGTCAGGATTGTGCGGTGCCGGTCGGCGGTGGCGTCGTCGAGCCGCCCGGCCAGCCGGCCCAATTCGGCGGCGAACACGAGGCCCACCGACACCGCGGCGCCGTGGCGCCACTGGTAGTGTTCCCGCCGCTCGATGGCGTGGCCCAAAGTGTGCCCGTAGTTGAGGATTTCGCGCAGCTGCGATTCCTTCTCGTCGGCGGCTACGACCTCGGCCTTGACCGTGACCGCGCGGCGGATCAGCTCTGGCAACACGTCGCCGGTCGGGTCCAGCGCGGCCCGCGGATCAGCTTCGATGAGATCCAGGATCACCGGGTCGGCGATGAAACCGGCTTTCACGACTTCGGCCATGCCGGCCACGATTTCGTTGTGCGGCAACGTCTCCAAAGTGGCCAGGTCGACGAGCACGGCGGCCGGCTGGTGAAAGGCGCCCACCAGGTTTTTACCGGCATCGGTGTTGATCCCGGTCTTGCCGCCGACGGCCGCGTCGACCATCCCGAGCAAAGTGGTGGGTATGTGCACAATGTCGACGCCCCGTAGCCAGGTCGCCGCCGCGAAGCCGGCCACGTCGGTGGCGGCTCCGCCGCCGAGGCTGACCACCGCGTCCTTGCGCCCGACTCCGATGCGGCCCAACACCTCCCAGATGAAACCCACCACCGGCAGATCTTTGCCTGCTTCGGCATCCGGGATTTCGATACGGTGTGCGTCGGCGCCCTTGTCGGCCAAGCGCTTTCGGATTACCTCGGCGGTCTCGGCCAGCACCGGCTGATGCAAAATCGCCACCCGGTGTCGACCAGAGAGCAGTTCGTCGAGTTCGGTGAGCAGCCCGGTGCCGATCACCACCGGGTAGGGCGGGTCGACGGCCACCTGCACGGTGACCGGCGTGGCGATGTCGCTCATTTGCGTGCTCCGGCGCGACGGGCGGCCAGCGCGGCGGGGGTGGCCGGAGTCGGTGGCGTCGCCGGCTTTTGGGGCGCGGTGTCGGGGCTGCCTTCCAGCGCGGATGGCGACGTGCGCCGCCATGGCGCGCGACGGCGACCGCGACCCGCGGTGCCCGGGTCGTCGAGCCGCGACACGATGTAGTTGACGACAGCTCCGGGATTACGGCGATTGGTGTTCACCCGGATGGTGGCGACGCGCCGGTACAGCGGAATCCGCTGGGACATCAGCGCTTTGAATTTCGAGCACTTCTCGGCCTCGTCTTTCGCGGCCAGCAACGGGCGCACGGTGTTGCCGCCGGTGCGGCGCACCCCTTCGGCCGCGGTGATCTCCAGGAACACCACCGTGTGGCCGGCCAGTGCGTCTCGGACGCCCGGGGTGGTGACGGCACCGCCGCCGAGCGACAGCACCCCGTCGTGATCGGCCAGCGCCTGACGGATGACCTGCTCCTCGATCCGACGGAATTCCTGCTCGCCGTCGGCGGCGAAGATATCGGCGATGCTGCGCCCGGTCTGCTGCTCGATCGCGGCGTCGGTGTCGAGCAGCTCGACCCCGAGGGCTCTGGCCAGCCGTCGTCCGATCGTGGACTTGCCCGATCCGGGCAAACCCACCAGTACGGCCCGGGGCGCCATTACCCCGACACCCGAGCTTCGGCGGCGGGTTGCCGCTCGGCGACCGAGCGCAGGTAGGCGTCGACGTTGCGGCGGGTTTCGGTCAGTGAATCGCCGCCGAACTTATCCAGCACCGCACGGGCCAACACCAGCGCCACCATGGTCTCGACCACCACACCGGCGGCCGGCACCGCGCACACATCGGAGCGCTGGTGAATGGCGACGGCCTCGCCACCGGTGGCCATGTCGACGGTGGCCAGTGCCCGCGGCACGGTGGAAATCGGCTTCATCGCCGCGCGCACCCGCAGCGGCTGCCCGTTGGTCATACCGCCTTCCAGCCCGCCGGCCCGGTTGGTCGAGCGGACGATGCCGTCGGCCCCGGGATACATCTCGTCGTGGGCGCGGCTGCCGCGGCGCCGGGCGGTTTCAAACCCGTCACCGATGCCCACGCCCTTGATCGCCTGGATGCCCATGACCGCGGCCGCGAGTTGACTGTCGAGTCGGTTGTCGCCGCTGGTGAACGATCCAAGACCGACCGGCAGGCCCACCGCGACGGCCTCCACCACGCCGCCGAGGGTGTCGCCGTCCTTTTTGGCGGCTTCGATCTCGGTGATCATGGCTTCCTCCGCCGCCTTGTCGTAGGCCCGCACCGGGCTGGCGTCGATCGCGGCGAGGTCTTCGGGCTGCGGCGGCGGGCCGTCGTAGGGCTTCGACGCGCCGATGGACACCACGTGGGAGAGCACTTCGACACCGAGGGCCTGGCGCAAGAATTGCCGGGCGATGGTGCCGGCGGCGACGCGGGCGGCGGTCTCGCGGGCGCTGGCACGCTCCAGCACCGGGCGGGCGTCGTCGAAGCCGTACTTGAGCATGCCGGCGTAGTCGGCGTGGCCGGGCCGCGGCCGGGTCAACGGCGCATTGCGGGCAACCTCGAGCGCCGCCGCGTCGACCGGGTCGGCAGCCATCACTTCTTCCCACTTGGGCCATTCGGTATTGGCGATCTCGATGGCGATCGGCCCGCCCAATGTGCTGCCGTGCCGGACCCCGGCCAATACGGTGACCTGGTCGCGTTCGAACTTCATCCGCGCGCCGCGGCCGTAGCCGAGACGGCGACGGGCCAGTTGGTCGGCGATGTCCTCGGAGGTGACGGTGACTCCGGCGACCATGCCCTCGACCACGGCCACCAGCGCACGGCCGTGGGATTCGCCAGCAGTGGTCCAACGCAACACGTGTCCCATCCTCCCACGCCGGGTTCTCACCACCCAAAAGCCGGCGTGACGCTGGCGAGGTCAAAATATCGCCAGGCCCACCGCCGCCAGGCTCGCCAAACACATCGCCGGGCCGTGCGGCACGGTTCGGACGCCTCGAAGCAAAGCGGCCACGCCCGTCGCCGCGGTCAACAGCGGCGCACCCAACGCGGCCAGCAACCACACCTCGACGCCGAAGCGGCCGGTCAGCGCGCCCAGGGCGAGCGCCAACTTCACATCTCCCCCGCCCATCGCCGACGGCGACGCCAGATGCACCAGCAGATACACCGCGGCCAGCGCCGAGCCGCCGGCCAACGCCGGCACACCGCGGTCGGCGATGACGGCGGCCAGCAGGATCACCACAGCCCCGGGCAGCGTCAACCAGTTGGGTAGCCGCCGCGCTGCGATGTCGTAGCCGGTCAGTGCGCCCATCCACAGCAACACCGCCGCCGTCACGGCGGGAGGCTAACCCAACGCCGCGGTCATCGCCGCTCGGGGCGCGGGTTGCCCTGTGAATTGTTCGACCTGCGTGAACGCCTGGTGCAACAGCATCTGCAGGCCGTTGATCACCCTCCCGCCGGCCGCGCTGACCGCGGCGGCCAGCGGCGTCGGCCACGGGTCGTAGACGGCGTCCAACAACACCGGCGCCCGGCCCAAAACGCCCGCATAACGCTCGGCCACATCCGCCGGCAGCGTGTTGACCAGCACCCCTGCGGCGGCCACCTCATCGGCCAGTTCAGCGCTGTCCAGCTCGCAGAACCGGGTCGCCACGCCGATCCGGTTGCCCAGCTGTACCAACCGGGCGGCCTTGTCGGGATTGCGCGCGGCGACGGTGACGCCGCTGGCACCGAGGTCGGCCAGCGCGACCACCACCGCCGGTGCGGTGCCGCCGGAGCCGGATACCACCGCGTGTCCCGACGCGGTGCCGAGCGCGCCGACGACGCCGTCGACGTCGGTGTTGTCGGCCCGCCAGCCGTGGGGAGTGCGCAGCAGCGTGTTGGCCGAACCGACCAACTCGGCGCGCGGGGTCCGCTCGTCGGCGAACGCCAGCGCGGCGAATTTGCCCGGCATCGTCACCGAGACACCCACCCACTCCGGCCCGAAACCACGGACTACGCCGGGCAGCTCCTGAGCGCCGCATTCGATGCGGTCGTAGGTCCAGTCCGGCAGGCCCAGGGCGCGGTAGGCCGCCAAGTGCAACTGCGGGGAGCGCGAATGCGCAATCGGCGAGCCGAGGACGCCCGCCCGTCTACCGCGCGGAGTCGAGGACACCGTTGTGTTTGGCCAGCTCGATATTGGCCAGATGCTGCTGGTAGTCCCGGGTGAACAGGGTGGTGCCCTGGGCGTCGATGGTGACGAAGTACAACCAGTCACCGGGCTCGGGGTGTTCGGCGGCCGACAGTGCGTCGGTGCCGGGCGAACAGATCGGTGTGGCGGGAAGCCCCTCGGACATGTAGGTGTTCCACGGTGTGGGCTGCGCGCGGTCGGCGTCGGTGGTGGCGACCTCCCGGCGATCCAGCGGATAGTTCACCGTCGAGTCGAATTCCAGCGTGCGGTGCTCGGCGAGCCGGTTGTAGATGACTTGGGCCACCTTCGGGAAGTCCTCCGGTGTGGCCTCGCGTTGCACCAGCGACGCCACCACCAGCACCGCATGCGGTGACAGGTTCATCGCGTTGGCGGTATCGAGCAGTCCGGACTTCACATAGTTCACCGCGCTGGTACTGATCAGCGTCGACAGAATCGTCTGCGGGGAGGCCGACGGGTTGACGTTGAACGTTCCGGGCGCGATCAAGCCCTCGATCCGGCGGTGATCGGCGCCCATGTGTGTCATCGGATCGACGGCCCAACCGGGCACTCCCAGCTTCGACGGTGGGGTGTCGGCAGCCGCGGTCCGCAGGTCGGTCACCGACGCGCAACGCCGGTTCCCGTCGAGTTCCACACAGGTGGCCCGCGAGATCAGGGTGAAAATACCGGGCGTCGCGGCGTTGGTCTTGACGTCGGTGGTGTCGTCGAGTTGACGGCCCTCGGGGATGACCAGCCTGCCCACCCGGCTGTCGGGGTCGACGAGTCGTTCGACGGCCGACGATGCGGGAATCTCGGTGCGCATCCGGTAGAAGCCGGGCTGAATGGCCGAGATGGCGGAGTTGCCGTGCGCGGCGTCGATGAACGCCCGGACCGTGCGGATCACGCCCCGATCGTGCAGGGTCTCGCCGATCGCGGTGGTCGAGTCGCCCGCCTGGACCTGGATGACCACATCCTGTTTGCCGCTGCCGCGGTAGTCGGTCGACGAGCCGAAGGTGTGCCACAACTTGGAACCGACGAAGACAGCCGCGACGACTACGACGATCAGCAGGACCGCGGCGAACCCTCCGACGATGCGCCGACGCCGGCGCCCCCGCTCGGCGCGGATCCGCTCGGCGCGCGTCATTGTGCGGCGAGCCGGCCCAACCGCAACAGGTCGGGCCCGGCCGTGTCCGGGTCCGTCACGCACCGTTGAACTCCCCGGGCAGCGCGGTGCGGCGTTGGTCGAGCCACCCCTGCAGGATCGCCACCGCCGCCGCCTGGTCGATGACTCCGCGCTGACCCTTGGCCCGGACACCGGCCTCCCGCAGCGATCGCTGCGCGGCGACCGTCGTCAGCCGCTCGTCGGCCAGCCGCACCGGGACCGGCGCGATCCGGCGGGCCAGCAGATCGGCCAACTCGATCGCGTCACGCGCCGACGGGCCGGTGCGGTCGGCCAGGGTGCGCGGCAACCCGACGACCACCTCGACCGCGTCGAGTTCGGCGACCAGCTCACCGAGCCGGCGCAGATGGCCGCCGGACCGGTCGCGACGCACGGTCTCCACCGGGGTGGCCAGGATCCCGTCCGGGTCACTGCACGCCACACCGATGCGCACGCTGCCGGCATCGACACCCAGCCGCCGACCCCGTCCGGGATCGTCCCGACCGGGCCGATCCGGTAGGCGGTGCGCTGCGGTATCCACTCAGCTGACCCGCGCAATCTGCGCCCGCAGCGCGTCGAGTGCAGCGTCGATGCCCGCCGGGTCCTTGCCCGAGCCCTGGGCGAGATCCGGCTTGCCTCCGCCGCGCCCCGCGACCGCTCCGGCCAGCTGCTTGACCAGGTCGTCGGCGTGGATCCCGAGGTCCTGGGCGGCAGGGTTGGCGGCGACCGCATACGGCACCGTGCCGCTGTCGCCCTCGGCGATCAACGCGACGACGGCGGGATCGTTGCCGAGTTTTCCGCGGATGTCGCCGACCAGCGAACGCAAATCACCGGCCGTCATTCCCGCCGACATCCGCTGCGCCACCACACGCACGTTACCGATGCGCTGTGCGCCCGCTGCGGCGTTCACCGCAGCGGCGCGCGCATTCGCCAGCCGGGCGCGTTCGAGCTCTTTCTCGGCGGCTTTGAGGCGCTCGACCAGGTTGGCCACTCGGGCGGGCACCTCCTCCGAGGGCACCTTGAGCGACGAGGCCAGCCCCGCCATCAGCGCGCGTTCCTTGGCCAGGTGCTTGAACGATTCCAATCCGATGTAGGCCTCCACCCGGCGCACCCCGGAACCCACCGAGGATTCACCCAGAATGGTCACCGGACCGATCTGCGCCGAATTGTGCACGTGCGTGCCGCCGCAGAGTTCCAGCGAGAATGGCCCGCCGATTTCCACGACCCGCACCTCGTCGGGGTAGCTTTCGCCGAACAGCGCCAGCGCGCCCATCGCCTTGGCCTTGTCGAGTTGTTCGGTGAAGGTGTGCACTTCGAAATCGGCCTGCACCGCCTGGTTGGTCACTTCCTCGATTTGGCTGCGCTGCTCATCGGTCAACGCGCCCTGCCAATTGAAGTCGAACCGCAGGTAGCCCGGCCGATTCAGCGAGCCAGCCTGAACAGCATTGGGCCCCAACACTTGTCGCAATGCGGCATGCACCATGTGGGTGCCCGAATGTCCCTGGGAGGCACCCTTGCGCCAACCGGCGTCAACCGCTGCGACGACGGTGTCGCCCTCGACGAATTCGCCGGACTCCACATTGACGCGGTGCACCCACAGGGTTTTGGCGACCTTTTGCACATCGGTGACCGCCGCCCGGGCGGTCTCACCGGCGCCCGTACCGCTGATCGTCCCGGCGTCGGCGACCTGCCCACCCGATTCGGCATAGAGCGGAGTGCGGTCCAGGACCAGTTCGACGGCGCCTGCTGCCCCTTCTGGGCCATGCGCGATCACCGGCACCCGTTTGCCGTCGACGAAGATACCCAGAATCCGTGCCTCCGAGGCCAACTCGTCGAAGCCGGTGAACTCGGTCGGACCGGCGTCCACCAACTCGCGGTAGGCGCTCAGGTCGGCGTGTGCGTGTTTGCGCGCGGCGGCGTCGGCTTTGGCGCGACCGCGCTGCTCGGCCATCAACTCCCGGAAGCCGGCTTCGTCGACCTGCAGCCCGGCTTCGGCGGCCATCTCGAGGGTGAGCTCGATCGGAAATCCGTAGGTGTCGTGCAGCGTGAACGCATCCGGTCCGGCCAGCACTGTGGCGCCCGACGCTTTGGTGGCGCCGGCCACCTCCTCGAACAGCCGGGAGCCCGACGCCAGCGTGCGGTTGAAGGCGGTTTCTTCGGCCACCGCGATCCGGTTGATCCGGTCGAAGTCGGCGACGAGTTCGGGATACGACGGGCCCATCGCGTCGCGCACGGTGGCCATCAGGTCGCCAACGATGGGATCCTCGATGCCCAGCAGTTTGGCCGAGCGAATCACCCGGCGCAGCAGTCGGCGCAGCACGTAGCCGCGGCCGTCGTTGCCGGGGCTGACCCCGTCGCCGATCAGGATCGCCGCGGTGCGGCTGTGGTCGGCGATGATCCGGTAGCGCACATCGTCGTCAGCGTTGCCGACATCATATTGACGAGGTGCGCGTGCGGCCACGACATCGATGACCGGACGCAGCAGGTCGGTTTCGTAGACGTTGTGCACGCCCTGCAGCAGAAACGCGACCCGCTCGACTCCCATGCCGGTGTCGATGTTCTTGCGCGGCAACGGTCCGAGGATCTCGAAATCCTCCTTGGTGGTGCCCTCGCCACGCTCGTTTTCCATGAACACGAGATTCCAGATCTCGATGTAGCGTTCCTCGTTGACCGCTGGGCCGCCCTCGACGCCGAACTCCGGTCCACGGTCGTAGTAGATCTCCGAGGACGGGCCGCACGGCCCGGGGATGCCCATCGACCAGTAGTTGTCGGCCATCCCGCGGCGCTGGATCCGCTCAGCCGGCAGGCCGGCGACCTCCTGCCACAATTGCGCGGCGTCGTCATCGTCGAAATAGACTGTGGCCCACATTCTTTCCGGGTCCAGGCCATACCCACCGTCGGCGACGCTGCCCGTCAGCAGGCTCCAGGCCAATTCGATGGCGCCACGCTTGAAGTAGTCGCCGAACGAGAAATTGCCGGCCATCTGAAAAAAGGTGTTGTGCCGGGTGGTGATCCCCACTTCGTCGATATCCGGCGTGCGGATGCACTTCTGGATGCTGGTGGCCGTCGGGTACGGCGGAGTGCGCTGCCCCAGAAAGAACGGGACGAACTGGACCATGCCGGCGTTGACGAACAGCAAGTTGGGGTCGTCGAGGATCACCGAAGCACTGGGCACCTCGGTGTGGCCCGCTTTCACGAAATGATCGAGGAACCGTTTCCTGATCTCGTGTGTCTGCACGTGTCCGTCGCTGTCCTAGTAATTAAATCGACCGCATTACCTTACCGGCCTGCACCGATCGGCGATCGTGCCGACCGGCCCCGCCCGGATGGCTACCCGCCGACGAAACTCAACCGCACCGACCGCGTGGGGTTATCCCGGTTGAGGTCGACGAGGACCACGCTCTGCCATGTGCCCAGCAGCGGTTCGCCACCGGCTACCGGCACCGTCACCGACGGCGCCACCAGGGCCGGCAGCACATGGTCGGCGCCGTGGCCCGGCGAGCCGTGCGCGTGCCGGTAGCGGTCGTCGCGGGGCAGCAACCGCTCCAGCGTGTCGACGAGATCGTCGTCGGAACCGGCGCCGGTCTCGATGATCGCCACCCCGGCCGTCGCGTGCGGAACGAACACGTTGCACAGCCCGTCTGCGCGGGCAGCGCAAAACGAGCGCACCGCCTCAGTCAAGTCCACGATGCGGCGACGCTTGGTGTCCACCTCCAGCACATCGCTGTCCACGTTGACCAGCCTACGGGCCGACCTCGGCTACCTACCAATCGCAAGCCCCGACCCGCCGCAAAACCATTGCGACGCTTATCCCGTTGGAGGAAGGTGGTTACTGGACCGGTGGCGCTACCAGGGCGCTGCCGCCGAGCGGATTCGACCAGAAAGGGAGGGTGATCGTGTACGCGCGCTCTACCACCATCGAGGCGCAGCCGTCGTCCATCGACGCGGGCGTCACGCACGTTCGTGATGTGGTCATGCCCACACTCCAACAGATCGACGGATGTGTCGGTGTTTCGTTGTTGGTCGACCGCCAGGCCGGTCGCTGCATCGCGACCAGTTCTTGGGAGTCGCAACAGGCGATGCAGGCCAGCGCCGAGCGAGTACGGCCGGTTCGTGACCAGGCCGCCGAGGCGTTCGGCGGCAGCCCGACAGTCGACGACTGGGAGATCGCCGTGCTGCACCGCGACCACCACTCCGGTCCGGGCGCCTGCGTGCGGGCCACCTGGCTCAAGGTGCGGCCCGACCAGTTCGATAAGGCCATCGAGTTCTACCGGGAGTCGGTACTGCCCGCGATCGAGGAACTTGAGGGTTTCTGCAGCGCCAGCCTGATGCTGGACCGCGCCTCCTGGCGGGCGGTGTCGTCGTCGACGTTCGACAGCCTCGAGGCGATGGAGCGCAACGGGGACGCCGCGCGTTCACTGCGTACCTCTCGGCTGCGCGACCTGGGCACCGACCAGTACGACCTCGGCGAGTTCGAGCTGGCGCTGGCTCACCTGCGGGTGCCCGAGCTCGTCTAAGAGCCGATTCTTCCGTCGATCAGGGCGGCGCGCGCCAGCGTCGCCTGCGCCATCTTGACATGGGCGGCGTCGACGAGAACTCCGTTGACTCCGACCGCGCCCAGGCCCTTTTCCTCACCGTCGCGGTAGGCGGCGACGTTGCGCTCGGCGAGCTCGATCTCCGCCGCCGTCGGCCCATACACCTGGTTGGCTACCGGGACCTGGCTGGGGTGAATGGCCCACTTGCCGGTGTAGCCGAGCAGCCCGGCTCGCCGCGCGTCGCGCTCATACCCGTCGAGGTCGCGGTAGTCGGGGTAGGGCGCGTCGATCGCTTCGATGCCCGCGATGCGGGCAGCGACCAACACCTTGTTGCGGGCGTAGTGCCAAAAATCGCCCGGGTAGTCACCGACGGGGACGAAGTTGGTGTCCACCCTGGCTCCTTGGGACAGCGAGAAGTCGCCGACCCCGAAGATCAACGCGTCCAGCCTGGGGCTGGCCGCCGCGATCTGCTCGGCGTTGGCCAGGCCTTCAACTTCCTCGATCAGCACCTCGAGGGCGATCGGGCGCCGCAACCCCAGCTTGGCTTCCAGCTGCGTCAGCAGCACGTCGACCCACCAGACGTCTCGGGCGGTGCGGGCTTTGGGGATGATGATCGTGTCGAGGTGGTCGCGCGCCTGGGTGACGACCTCGATGATGTCCTCGTGGCACCACGGGGTGTCCAGGCCATTGATGCGAATCGCTCGAACGCTGCGTCCCCAGTCGAGTTCCCTCAGTGCCGCAACGGCTTTGGCGCGGGCTGTCTCTTTGTGCGCCGGCGCGACGGCGTCCTCGAGATCGAGGAACACCAGGTCGGCGTCGGAGGCGGCGGCGTGGGCGAACATGTGGTCGTTGCTGGCGGGGACGGCCAGCTCCGAGCGGCGTAACAACATCGGTGGATCTCCTTGGTTACAGCACGCCGCGAGCGTGCAGGTCGTCGATTTCGGGGGTGGTCAGGCCGAGCAATTCGCCGTAGACCTCGGCATTGTGTTCGCCGAGCCGGGGGCCGAGGTGCTCGACGCGACCGGGCGCCGCGGAGAACCGTGGCACCGGTGCTTGCACGGTCATGGCGCCCAGTTGATCGTCGTCGACTTCGACGAACACTTCGCGGTGGGTCAACTGCTCGTCGGCGACCAGGTCGGTGATGTCGTAAACCGGTGCGGCCGCGACGTTTTCAGCGTCCAGGATCTTCATGGCTTCGGCCAGTGTCTTGCCGCCCACCCAATCGGAGACCACCTGGTCGACCTCTCGCGCCCGCGCCAACCGCCGCTGCGGATCGGCGAAGTCAGCGTCGTCGACCAGGTCAGCGCGCCCGATGGCCCGAAACACCCGCAGCGCCAGTGCCGGCGAGCTGCCCGACATCGCCAGCCAGCGGCCGTCGACGGTGCGGTAGGTGTTGCGCGGCGCCGAGATGTCCCAGCGGTTGCCCGCCCGGCTCGGCACCAGTCCGAGTTGGTCGTAGCCCAGCAGCGTCTGCTCCAACAGCCGCGCCAGCGGATCGATCAGGTTGACATCGATCAACTGGCCGGGCGCCCCGTGCACGTCGCGGTGATACAGCGCAATCATCACCGCGTAGGCGGCGTTCAGCGACGCCACCCCGTCGGCGAGCATGAACGGCGGCAGCGTGGGCGGTCCGTCGGCCTGGCCGGTGATGTTGGCAAAGCCGCTCATCGCCTCGCCGAGTGTGCCGAAGCCGGGTCGGTCGCTTTTCGGGCCGGACAGGCCATATCCGGTGATGTGCAGCATGATGATTCGGTCGTTGACCTTGCGCAGCGTGTCGTAGTCCAAACCCCACTTCGCCAATGTGGAAGGCCGGGTGTTGGCGATCACGACGTCGGCCTGCCCGGCCAGGCGACGCAACAGCGCTTGGCCCTCGGCGACCCGGAGGTCGCAGGTGATCGAACGCTTGTTGCGCGACACCGACTTCCACATCAACCCGACCCCGCCGCGCTGGTGTCCCCAGCCGCGGATCGGGTCTCCGCCACCGGGTTGTTCGACCTTGACGACGTCGGCGCCGAATTCACCGAGGTAGGTGGCCACCAACGGTGCGGCGGCGAGCGTGGCGATGTCGAGCACCCGGATGCCGTCGAGCATCACGCGCTGAGGCAGGCCGGCCGCTGCAAACCCAGGTGGTCGCGCAGGGTCGCGCCGTGGTAGCCGGTGCGGAATAGCCCCCGCCGCTGCAACTCGGGAACCACCATCCGCACCACGTCTTCGAAGGCGCCGGGCAAATGCGTTGCGGCCAGGACGAATCCGTCGCAGGCACCCGTGTGGAACCACTCCTCCATCTGGTCGGCGACCTGTGTGCCGGTGCCGACGAAGCGGGGCCCCTGCAGCAGGGTGGCTCGGTGGCCGGCCAGATCACGCAACGTGACGGTGTCGCCGCCGATGTGGGCGCGCAGGTTCTGCACCAGCCCGCGGATACCGGATACCGATGCGATCAACTCGTCGGTGATCGGGTCATCGAGGTCGTGCCGGGAGAAGTCGTAGTTCATCAGCTCGGACAGCAGGGTGAGCGACGCCATCGGGTGCACCAGGTCGTTGAGGAAGACTTGCTCGCGGTGCTTGGCGTGATCTTCGGACTCGCCGACCACCGCGTAGGCCATCGGGCACAGCTTGACCGACTCCGGGTCGCGGCCGGTGGCGGCGATGCGCTCCTTCTGGTCGGCGTAGTGGCTGCGGGCCACCTCGATTCCCGGGTCGCCGGTGAAGATCAAATCTGCCCAGCGCGAAGCGAATTCACGGCCCCGCCCCGACGAGCCGGCCTGGATGATCACCGGCCGCCCCTGCGGGCCGCGCGGCACGGTCAGCGGCCCGCGCACCGAGAAGTACTCGCCGACGTGGCCGAGTTCGTGCACTTTATCCGGGTCGGCATAGTGCCCGCCGGCCCGGTCGTGCAGCACTGCGTCGTCCTCCCAGGTGTCCCACAGGCCGACCACGGCGTCGAGGAACTCGTCGGCGCGGTCATAGCGCGCGTCGTGGCCCAGATGCGCGTCGACGCCGAAGTTCTGGGCCTCGCTGTCGTTGACCGAGGTGACCACGTTCCACGCCGCGCGACCGCCCGACAAATGATCGAGGGTGGCGAAGCTGCGAGCTACATGAAACGGCGGGTAGTAGGTGGTCGAGCAGGTCGCGCCCAGTCCGATGCGTGATGTCGCCTGGGCGAGCACCCCGAGCACGATGGACAGGTCCAGCTTCACCGGCCGCGCGCCGTAGCGCACCGCGTCGGCGACCGAGCCGCCGTAGATTCCCGGCATCGCCAACCGGTCGTCGAAGAACATCAGGTCGAAGCAGCCCTCTTCGAGTTGCCGGCCAATCTTGGCGTAATAGGAGGCGTCCAGGTAGCGGTGTTCGGTGGCGGGGTGGCGCCATGATCCCGCGTACACCGAGGTGTTGCCGGCCTGCATGAAGGCGACGAGCGCCATCTGTCGCGAAGTGGTCATGCCTTGATGTCTAACATCTGATATATCAGATTTCAAGTGTTAGATGCCTGGTTCGGCTACAGTCGCGCTATGACCAGCAGCGGCGTCGACATTTCCGGCACCGTGCGGGAGCGCGCGGCGCGGGAGTTGCGCGACCGCATCCTCACCGGGACGCTGCCCGCCGGCACCCGACTCGACCTCGACGCGATCACCAAGGAGTTCGCCACCAGCCGCACCCCGGTGCGTGAGGCGCTGCTGGAGTTGTCCTATGAGGGGCTGGTGCGGGTAGCGCCGCGCAGCGGCGTCACGGTGATCGGCATCCGCCCCGACGACGTGCTCGACAGCTTCACCATTCTCGGCGTATTGACCGGTCAGGCCGCGGCGTGGGCGGCGCAGCGGGTCGCCCCCGACGGCATCGATCGGTTGCGCGAGTTGGCTACCGACGTGGAATCGCGGTCCGGGCAGGGCCGCATCGTCGATGCGAATTGGCGGTTTCATCGCGAGATCCACCGGGCCGCGCACTCGCCGCGGCTGATGGCGCAGATCCGCCAGGCCGTGCGGGTGGTGCCGTCGAACTTCCTGGCGGTGTTTCCCGAACACGAGCATCACGCGCTGGAGGACCACCAGGCGCTGGTCGCCGCCCTCGCCGACGGCAATGCCGAGCGCGCCCGCGATATCGCCGAACGCCATGTGCTGGATGCCGGCCGCTCGTTGGCGAGCTCGCTGGCGGCGGGCTAGCAGCTAGCCGCGCTTGCCGCGGATGATCGCGCGCAGCCTGTCCAGCCGGCCCGCGATATCGCGTTCGCCGCCGCGCCCGGTCGGGCGGTAGTAGTCCGAACCGACTATTTCGTTCGGCGGATACTGCTGCGCGACAACGCCATCCGGATGGTCATGGGAGTATTTGTAGCCCTGGGCATTGCCCAGCGCGGCGGCACCCGAATAGTGGCCATCACGCAGATGCGGCGGCACCAGGCCGGCCTTGCCGGCCTTGATGTCGGCCATCGCCGCGCCCAGTGCGGTGGTCACCGCGTTCGACTTGGGTGCGGTGGCCAGGTGCACGGTGGCATGCGCGAGGGTCAACTGGGCTTCGGGCATGCCGATCAGCTGGACGGTCTGCGCCGCGGCGACGGCGGTCTGCAGTGCGGTCGGGTCGGCCATTCCGATGTCCTCGCTCGCCAGGATCATCAGCCGGCGGGCGATGAACCGCGGGTCCTCGCCGGCGACCAGCATCCGCGCCAGGTAGTGCAGCGCGGCGTCGACGTCGGAGCCGCGCACCGATTTGATGAACGCGCTGATGACGTCGTAGTGCTGGTCGCCGTCGCGGTCGTAGCGGACAGCGGCCTCGTCCAGGGACTGCTCGATCGTCTCGACGCTGACCCGCTCCCCCGCCTCGGCCGCCACCTCCAGCGCCGTCAGCGCGCGGCGGGCGTCGCCGGCGGCCAGCCGCACCAGTAACTCGACGGCATCAGCGGCCACGTCGACGCGACCGTTCATACCGCGCGGGTCCTCTATCGCGCGCTGCACCACAGCGCGGATGTCGTCGGTGGAAAGAGGCCGCAGCTGCAGGATCAACGAGCGCGACAGCAGCGGCGCCACCACCGAGAACGACGGGTTTTCGGTGGTCGCCGCCACCAGCAGCACCACCCGGTTCTCCACAGCTGAGAGCAGCGCGTCCTGCTGCGTCTTGGAGAACCTGTGCACCTCGTCGATGAACAGCACAGTCTGCTGGTCGTGCGCGGCGGCCCGGCGCGCCAGATCGATCACCGCCCGGACTTCCTTCACGCCGGCCGACAGCGCCGAAAGCGCTTCGAACCGTCGGCCGGTGGCCTGCGAGATCAACGCCGCCAGCGTGGTCTTCCCGCTGCCCGGCGGACCGTAGAGGATGGCCGAGGCCACGCCCGAGCCCTCGACCAGTCGGCGCAGCGGCGAACCGGATTGCAACAGGTGATCCTGACCGACCACCTCGTCGAGGGTTGCCGGCCGCATACGCACCGCCAGCGGCGCAGCGGCCGACCCGTCGTGAGCGGGTTCGGTAAGACTCGCCGGGACGTCGAACAGACCGTCGGACACGAACTCAGGCATACCACGTCGCCGTCGACGGCGCGTTCTCGGCGGTGAGCACGAATAGTTGTTACGTTCGGCGGACGCGATACTTCAGCCCACCAGCTAGGAGCGGCAGATGAGCGGCCCCCCGGAGCACCCCGGCAGCCCGACCGACCCGCCGGGCGCAAACCCCGGCTATCCACCACCCGGCTCCGGGCCGCCCCAGGGCTACGGGGCACCTCCCGGTTACGGGGCACCCCCGCCCCCGCCCCCTGGAGCTCCGCCCGGCTATGCACCTACCCCGCCCGGCTATCCGCAGCCGGGCGGCTACCCGCCGCCGCACCAGGGATTCGACGTCGGCGATGCGTTCAACTGGGCGTGGAACAAGTTCAGCCAGAACGCCGGCCCGCTGATCATTTCGACCTTGCTCTACATTTTGCTGCTGATGGTGCTCGGCGGTGTCCTGGTGGCGCTGATCTTCGCCACCGCCGATACCGACACGGTGACCGTCAGCGGCGACGGGTACTACGACACCTCGGTCACCGGATCGCTCACTGCCACCTCGATCGTGGTCATGATCATTGGCTACCTCGTCTTCTTCACGCTGTCGATGTTCATCCAGGCCGCTTTCCTCTCCGGCTGTCTCGACATCGCCGACGGCAAGCCGGTGAGCGTCGGATCGTTCTTCAAGCCGCGCAATTTCGGCGCGATGATCCTCACCGCTCTGCTGGTCGGTGTCGTCACCGCGGTCGGTTTGGCGCTGCTCGTCGTCCCGGGCGTCATCGTCGGATTCCTCGCCCAGTTCGCCGTCGCGTTCGTCGTCGACCGGTCCCTCTCACCTGTCGGCGGGTTGAAGGCCAGCATCGGCACGGCCAAGAACAACGTCGGCGGCGCACTGCTGTCCTGGCTGGTGCAGTACGCGGTGCTGCTGGTCGGAACGGTGATTTGCGCCGTGGGTCTGCTGGTGGCCGGCCCGTTGGCGACGCTCATCCAGACCTACACCTATCGACGCCTCTCCGGCGGGCAGGTAGCTCCGCTCAGCTGACCTGCGGCTGGGTCACAAAGTCGATCAGCTCCTCGACCCGGCCGATCAGCGCCGACTCGAGATTCTGCCAGTCCCGCACCCGGCTACGGATGCGCCGCCACGCCGCGGCGATGTCGGCTTGGCTGGTGTGCGGCCAGCCCAGCGCCTGGCAGATGCCGTGCTTCCAGTCCACGCTGCGCGGTATGACGGGCCACTCGGACAAGCCCAGCCGGTTCGGTTTGACGGCCTGCCAGATGTCGACGAAGGGATGGCCGACCACCAGCGTGTGCGGGCCACCGGGTCCCCGATGGACGGCTGCGGCCAGCCGGGCCTCCTTGGAGCCGGGCACCAGATGGTCGACCAGCACGCCCAGCCGCCGCGTCGGGCCGGGGCGGAACTCCTTGACGACACCGACGAGGTCATCGACGCCGCCGAGATACTCGACCACCACGCCCTCGACCCGCAGGTCGTCACCCCAGACCTGCTCGACGAGCTCGGCGTCGTGGCGGCCCTCGACGTAGATCCGGCCGGCCGACGCCACCTTGGCCTGGGCGCCGGCAAGCGCCACCGAACCCGACGCCGTACGCGCCGCGGCCTTGGGTGCGTGGCGACGCGGCGCGGTCAGGATCACCGGCTTGCCGTCGATCAAGTAGCCCGGGCCCACCGGGAAGCCTTGACGGCGACCATTCCGGTCCTCGAGGTCCATGCGCCCGTATTCGACACGCACCACGGCGCCCACGTAGCCGGTCTGCGCGTCTTCCACGACCATGCCCAGCTCCACCGGCAGCTCGACCGAGCGGATTCGTCGTGATCGGTGCGGGTCGTCGGCGAGAACGTCGGTTCCGTAGCGGTCGGTCACCCGAGCGATCCTAAGAACGCCGCAGCCGACTTGCGGTGCCGCCGCGCCGCACGGTCAGCACCAGTACGCCGGCCACCGTGATGCAGACCAAGTTGATCGCCAACTGCGCGACCGATTTTGCGACCACATCCCAATCGCCGGTGGTGGCCGCCACCACCGCAAATCCGGCGGCGGGGACCGTGGTGACCGAAATGAACACTCCGACCAGCGCCGCCGACTTCGCGGACACCAGCGACAGCATGCCGGCGGCGCCGGCCAGTAGCGCGACCACCACCGACAACGGGCCGACCTGAAAGATGAAGTCGACGTGTCGGGGCTCCCGCAGGTTGCCCAGATCCACCCAGCCGACCGCCTCGCCGGCCAGCGTGGCGATCGCGGTCACCACCATCGCCAGCGGAAACCCGACGGCCAGCGCGGTAGACGCGCGCCGGGCCAGGTCCATCCGCCGCCGTACCAGCGCCACCGAGAGCGCCGCCAACGGACCGAACTCCGGGCCGACCACCATCGCGCCGACCACCGTCACCGTCGAGTCGGTGATCACCCCGATCGCGGCGATCAGGCAGGCCAGGCACAAAAACAACAGGAACGTGAGGTTGAGCGTGGACTCCTCGCGGGTGCGCCCGATGAGCTCCTCCCAGACCAGCGCGTCGGCGGGATCACCCGGCGCTTTCTTCTCGGCCCGGTAGGCGGCCTTGGACACCACGGTGTCGATGGCCTCCATGGTGATCGCCCCGCGATCGGCCAGCCCCAGCGTCTTGAGCCGCTCGACGACGTCGTTGGCCACTTCCCGGGCGATATCGGCGGTGAGCAAATCGCCGGCCGGGTCGATGCCCGCCTGCTTGTGCAGCGCGATGTGCGCGACGCCGGGTTCGCGCTCGAGCAGCTTCACCAAGTCGTCCCGCAACTCCGGCGGAGCGATCACCCGCAAGTGCAACACGATCCGCACATTAGCTTGCGGGCGCACAATTACGGGGTGGCCACCTGGGACGACGTCGCCGGTATCGTCGCCGCGCTCCCGCTCGCCGAGGAGCGGTCACCCCACGATTGGCGGGTGGGCAAGAAACTGGTCGCCTGGGAGCGGCCGCTACGTGCCTCCGACCGAGAGGCATTGGCGGCGTCGGGTATTGAGCCTCCTGCCGGCGACATCCTCGGTATCCGGGTAGCCGACGAGGGCGTCAAGTTCGCGCTGATCGACGACGAGCCGGAGGTGTATTTCACCACTCCGCATTTCGACGGCTACCCGGCGGTGCTGGTTCGGCTGGCAGAGATCGACGAGCTCGGGCTGGCCGAACTGCTCACCGAAGCTTGGCTGACACAGGCGCCCAAACGTCTGGTGGAGGAATTCCTCGCCGAGCCGGACTGACGGCCCGGCGGATTTGCGGGGCGGGGCTGAAGTTCCAGCTTGCGCCGCTCCACTGATGTAACTCTAACAACACCTACAACTCTGACCACTTGAGTAACATCAATCACAAAAACATAAATGCGCCACTACAGGCATCAGATATCACTGCAATAACACCGGCAACATTTGCACCGATTTACCGTTTAAACCCCAGAACAACAAGTATCTCGCTAAGCGAATTCAGCCTCAGCTGTTGACAACTTTCACTATGGTTTGTTACATGTCGTTAATGGCGCATCACGGTGCAGCATCCATTTCGAAAACGTTGTGCAAGTCATTGATGAAAGGCGCAGTCGTCGTCGTCGCCATTTCGCTGGTGATTGATCCGGCCACCGGCGTGGCGTACGCCGAAGGGGTCAACTGGGACGCCGTGGCCGAATGCGAGTCGGGAAATGACTGGTCGGCCGATACCGGCAACGGGTTCTACGGCGGCCTGCAGTTCAAGCAGTCGACTTGGGACGCCAACGGAGGTGTCGGCTCGCCGGCGGATGCCTCACGCGAGCAGCAGATCGCGGTCGCTGAACGAACTCTGCGGACGCAAGGACCCGAGGCCTGGCCCAAATGCGGCCCCAACCAGGCGCTGTTTCCGACCGAAGTGGTCAACATTCTGCGGTCGGGGCATCCGGTCCGAACCACGCTGAGAAAACTGTGGTCGAAAGCGATCCCGCATTAGGCGCCACGGCCCGGCTATCCGGTCAGCACGGCCTGGGTCTGGGTGACCTGGGCGACCAATTTCCCGCGGTCGTCGGTGAGATTGGTCTGCGCGACGATAGTGGTTCGGCCGACGTGCAGTGGCTCGCAATTGGCAGTGACAGTGCCCGCGCGCACGGCCCGGAATAGGTTCGTTTTCGACTCAATTGTGGCGGTGCCTGCTCCCGGCGGAAGGTTTGCCACCGCGCATAGCGCGCCGATCGTGTCAGCGAACGCCATCAGCGCTCCCCCGTGCATGATCCCGCCCGAGGTGCACCGGTCTTCGGTCCAATCCATGGTGGCGGTCACCCGCTGCGGCGTGACCTCGACGACGTCGATTCCCAGGGTGCCGGCGAACGGGATGAGAGCAGCCAGGTTGTTGGTGTCCATGTACGCAGCTTGCCCGACCCGCGTTATCCGCTTCGTCGAAATCGACCGTTAGCGCTCAAATGAGCGCGGAAATCGGCTCTACCGTCGATCTCGATCCTCGGGCCGGGCATCGATCCCGGATTCCTTGCGCTGCTGCGCGGTGATCGGTGCCGGCGCGTCGGTCAGCGGGTCCACACCACCGCCGGATTTCGGGAACGCGATGACTTCCCGGATGGAATCCATGTCGGCCAGCAGCGCGGTGATGCGGTCCCAGCCGAACGCGATGCCGCCGTGTGGCGGTGCCCCGAAGGTAAAGGCGTCCAACAGGAATCCGAATTTCTCCTGTGCTTCCGCCGCGTCGATGCCCATCATCGCGAACACCCGCTCCTGGATGTCGCGGCGGTGAATACGAATCGAGCCGCCGCCGATTTCGTGGCCGTTGCACACGATGTCGTAGGCGTCGGCCAGCGCGCTGCCCGGGTCGGTGTCGAAGGTGGCCTCCGATTCCGGTTTGGGCGCGGTGAACGCGTGGTGCACCGCGGTCCAGGCGCCGGCGCCGACGGCAACCTCGCCGGCTGCGGCGGCCTCGTCGGCCGGCTCGAACAGCGGAAAGTCCACCACCCACGTCAGCGCCCAGGCGGCCGGGTCGATCAGGTCCAGTCGCTTGGCGATCTCGATGCGGGCCGCGCCCAGCAGCGCGCGCGAGGTCTTCGGCGGCCCGGCCGAGAAGAAGATGCAATCGCCGGGTCCGGCGCCGACATACTCGGCCAGGCCGGCACGTTCGGTGTCGGCGAGGTTCTTGGCCACCGGGCCGGACAGCGCGCCGTCCTCGCCCACCAGCACGTAGGCCAGCCCCTTGTGCCCGCGCTGCTTGGCCCAGTCCTGCCAGCCGTCCAGCGTCCGTCGCGGCTGCGACGCCCCGCCCGGCATCACCACCGCGCCGACATACGGGGCCTGGAACACCCGAAAGGTGGTGTCTTTGAAGAACTCTGCGCATTCGACGAGCTCCAGCCCGAACCGCAGGTCGGGCTTGTCGGAGCCGAACCGCCGCATCGCCTCGGCATAGCTGATCCGCGGCAACGGCAACGGCAGGTCGTAGCCGATCAACGCCCACAGCGCCCGGAGTACCTGTTCGGAGATCGCCAATACGTCGTCGGCGTCGGCGAAGCTCATCTCCATGTCGAGCTGGGTGAACTCCGGCTGGCGGTCGGCGCGGAAATCCTCGTCGCGGTAGCAGCGGGCGATCTGGTAGTAGCGCTCCATGCCCGCGACCATCAGCAGCTGCTTGAACAGCTGGGGGCTTTGCGGCAGGGCGTAGAACGAGCCCGGCTGCAGCCGGGCCGGAACCAGGAAGTCGCGGGCGCCCTCCGGCGTGGAGCGGGTCATCGTCGGTGTCTCGATCTCGACGAAGTCGTGGTCGGCCAGCACCGCACGCGCGGCGGCGTTCACCTTGGAGCGCAACCGGATTGCCCCGCCGGGCCCGTCGCGGCGCAGGTCGAGGTAGCGGTACTTCAGCCGAGTCTCCTCGCCGGCGGATTCGTCGAGCTGAAACGGCAGCGGCGCGCACTCGCCCAGGACGGTCAGCGCCGTCGCGTTGACTTCGATCTCGCCGGTGGCGATGTCCGGGTTGGCGTTGCCATCCGGACGGATCTCGACCACACCCTCGACGGCGATGCAGAATTCGGCGCGCAGTCGGTGCGCCTGCTCCAGCACATCAGCCGCGCGGAACACCACCTGAGACACGCCGGATGCGTCGCGCAGGTCGATAAAGATCACCCCGCCGTGGTCGCGGCGGCGCGCCACCCAACCGGCCAACGTCACCTTCTGACCGGCATCGGCGGCACGCAACGAACCGGCGACGTGACTGCGCAGCACGAACTACTCCTCTGCAAACGGTTGGGAACGACAGCCCAGTCTAGAGGCGGTAATTTCAACGCTCGTCATGGATATTGCCCTTGTCGGTCCCGGTGCTGTCGGCACGACGGTCGCGGCGTATCTGCACGCGGCCGGTCACCGGGTACTGCTGTGCGGACGAACCCCGCGTGACCGGATCGAACTGCGGCCCGACGGCGCCGATCCGATCGTGGTGCCGGGCCCGGTGCACACGCAGCCGAGCGAGATCAGCGGCCCCGTCCAGATCGTCCTCCTGGCGGTCAAAGCCACTCAGAACGACGCCGCAGCCGGCTGGCTGGCCCGCTTGTGCGATGTGCACACCACCGTGGCCGTGCTGCAGAACGGGGTGGAGCAGGTCGAGCAGGTACAGCCGCATTGCCCGTCGTCAACGGTGGTGCCGGGGATCGTCTGGTACAGCGCCGAGACCCATCCGGACGGGTGGGTGCGGCTACGCACCGAACCGCGGCTGGTGCTGCCCACCGGACCGGCCGCGGACTGGCTCGCCACGGTGTTGCGCGAGGCCGGCTGCGTGGTGGACTGCGAACCGGACTTCACCACCGCGGCCTGGCGCAAGCTGCTGGTGAATGCGCTGGCCGGGCTGATGGTGTTGACCGGCCGGCGGTCCGGCATGTTCGGGCGCGACGACATGGCCGCATTGAGTCGCCGCTACGTCGCCGAATGCCTGGCCGTGGCCCGCGCCGAGGGCGCCGACCTCGGCGACGACGTGGCCGACGAGCTGGTCGAGATGTTCCGCCGCGCCCCGAGCGATATGGGCACCTCGATGCTGGCCGACCGGGAGGCTCACCGGCGGCTGGAGTGGGATATCCGCAACGGGGTGATCGTCCGCAAGGCGCGCACGCATGGCCTGGCCACGCCGATCAGCGACGTCGTCGTACCGCTGCTGGCCGCCGCCAGCGACGGCCCGGGCTGAGCCCCGCGGCGGTCATCCACCGGCGCGCCGAACCGTAGTGTGAAAAGCTGATCCGGCGACCCGACCTAGCGGCAAACGGAGCGTGCGATGACCTTCAACGAGGGTATGCAGATCGACACCAGCACCACGTCGTCGTCCGGCGGCGGCGGTCGGCGGATGGCGATCGGCGGCGGTCTGGGCGGGCTGGTGATCGTGGTAGTGGCCATGTTCCTCGGCGTCGATCCGGGCAATGTGCTCAGCCAGCAACCGATGAACACCAACCAGGACGTCGCGCCGGGCTTTGACTTGAACACCTGCCGCACCGGGGCCGACGCCAACAAGTACGTGCAGTGCCGCGTGGTGGCCACCGGCAACTCGGTGGACGGGGTGTGGAAGCAGCTGATGCGCGGCTACACCCGCCCTCACGTGCGGCTGTTCAGCGGCCAGGTCAGCACCGGCTGCGGGGCGGCCACCAGCGACGTCGGCCCGTTCTACTGTCCGCTGGACAAGACGGCGTATTTCGACACCGACTTCTTCGACGTGCTCAAAACCCAGTTCGGTTCCAGCGGTGGGCCGTTGGCGCAGGAATACGTGGTCGCGCACGAGTTCGGCCACCATGTGCAGAACCTCCAGGGCGTACTCGGCCGCGCCCAGCCGGGCGCGCAGGGTTCCGGCGGCAACGGCGTGCGCACCGAGCTGCAGGCCGACTGCTATGCCGGGGTGTGGGCGCACTACGCATCGATCACCAAGCAGGAAAGCACCGGCGTGCCGTTCCTGGAGCCGCTGAGCGACAAGGACATCGACGACGCACTGTCGGCGGCGGCGTCGGTGGGCGACGACCGTATTCAACGCAAGGCGACCGGGCGCACCAACCCCGAGTCGTGGACCCACGGGTCGTCCGAGCAGCGGCAGCACTGGTTCACCGTCGGCTATCAGACCGGTGACCCCAACCAGTGCGACACCTTCCGGGCGGGAGAACTCGGCTAGAACAGCGTTGGCTGCAAAGCCTCGGCGGCCAGGCCCGGTGGTGCGGGATTGAGTCGCCGCTGATCACCGGTCAGACCGTATTTGGCGATCAGCGGCGTAACCCGGTCTCGCAGCTCGTCGCGGTACTGCTGCGGCAGATAGGCGCTGCGCCGGTACAACTCGCGATACCGGCCGAGCAGCTCCGGGTGGGTGCGGGCCAACCACGACAAGAACCAGCCGCGCGTCGACCCGCGCAGATGCAGGCCCAGCACCGTCACACCGGTCGCACCCGCGGCGGCGATCTGGCTCAGCAGGCTGTCGAGCTGTTCGGCGGAATCGGTCAGGTGCGGCAGTACCGGCGCCACCATCACATGGCAGTCCAGGCCGGCATCGCGGATCGCCGCGATCAGCCCCAACCGCGCCCGAGGCCCGGGAGTACCCGGTTCCACGGCCGCATGCAACTCGGCATCGCCGACGGCCAGGGAGACGGCCACCCGGACCGGGATCTGCCCGGCGGCGTCGGCGAGCAACGGCAGGTCGCGCCGCAGCAGGGTGCCCTTGGTCAGGATCGACAGCGGCGTGCCCGACTCCGCGAGCGCATCGATGATGCCGGGCATCAACGCATAGCGACCCTCGGCGCGCTGATAGGGATCGGTGTTGGTACCCAAGGCGACGGTCTCGCGGCGCCAGGATTTACGGCGCAGCTCACTCCGCAGCACGTCGACGATATTCGTCTTGACGACGACCTGGGTGTCGAAGTCGTTGCCGCAGTTGAATTCCAGATACTCGTGGGTGGGCCGGGCAAAACAGTAACGGCAGGCATGCGAGCAACCGCGATAGCCGTTGACGGTGTACCGGAACGGCAAGACAGCGGTGTTGGCGATCTTGTTCAGCGCCGACTTGCACAGCACCTCGTGGAACGTGATGCCGTCGAACTGCGGGGTCCGTACGCTGCGGACGAGTCCGATCCGCTGCAAACCGGGCAGCGCGCCGTCATCGACGTCGATGCCCTGGGTGTCCCACCGCATACCCCATTCGAACGCCAGTTCGAGTTCCTGTCAAGCGGGCAGCAGTTTGCGCAACGTATCGCGGCCCTCGTCGTCGAGCGGCAGCAGCGGACGGCGCGGGTCTCCGACGCCGGCACCGAGCAGCTCCAATCCGGCCTTGACGGTCGTGGCGAGGCCGCCGGCGACGATGAACTGCAACAGCGGTTTGAGGTCGTCGTAGATCTTCTGCGCTTTGTCCAGATCGCCGGCCCGCACAGCGTCGTACAAGTCGATGCATGGCTGCGGTCGCAGGCACGGGGCGGCCGTGCACCATCCGGCGGCGCCAGCCCGCAGCGCGTCGAGCACCAGCGGGTTGCTGCCGTTGTAGAACGGCAGCCGGCCACCGCTGAGCTCCGCGATGCGCTGCATCCGGGACAGGTCGCCGGTGGACTCCTTGACCATCGTGAGGTTCTCGATGCTCTCGAACATGTGCACCAAAAGCTCCGGGCTCATGTCGATGCCACTGGTGGCCGGGTTGTTGTAGGCCATGATCGGAATTCCGATCGCCTCGCCGATGCTGCGGTAGTGCGTGACGATCTCGCGCTCGGTCAGCTTCCAGTAGGACACCGGCAGGATCATCACCGCGTCGGCGCCGGCCTTCTCGGCCACCTGCGCACGCCGAATCGTGTTGGCAGTGGTCAGGTCTGACACCCCGACGACGACGGGCACCCGGCCGTCGACGGCGGCGATGGTCGTGTCGACGACGGTGTTGAACTCGCCTTCGTCGAGATAGGCCAGCTCGCCGGTGCTACCGAGCGGGGCAATCGCGTGGACACCGGCGCGCACCAACCGGTCGACCAGCGCGGTCAACGCCGTGGTGTCGATCGGGTCCGTGAAATCGGCGGTGAACGGAGTCACCGGGTAGGCGATGATGCCGTGAATTGTCGGCACTGCGGACTCCTTCGGTCAGCTCGTCAAGGCATCGGGGTGTTGCGTGAGCGCGCGGCGCGCATAGTAGGCGAAATTCGCCCGGCTACGTTCCGGCCGCAGCGTCCAGTCGTGGGCTTCGCGGGCCAGCTTCTCCGGTAGGTCCTTGATGGCGCCGGCCGACATGGCGGCCAGCTGCAGTTTGGCCGCACGCTCGATGAGCACCGCCAGCGAACACGCCTCCTCGACGCTGGCACCGGCCACGATCTGGCCGTGGTGAGCCAGCAGGATGGCCTTTTTGTCGCCGAGGGCAGCGCTGATGATCTCGCCCTCCTCGTTGCCGACCGGAACCCCCGGCCAATCCGCCAGAAACGCACAGTCATCGTAGAGCGGCGTGGTGTCCATCTGGGACACCACCAGCGGAACCTCCAGCATGGCCAGTGCGGCGACGTGGAAGGCGTGGGTATGGACGATGCACTGCACGTCGGGCCGGGCGCGGTAGATCCAGCTGTGAAAACGGTTGGCGGGGTTGGCCATCCCGTCGCCGTCGAGCACATTGAGGTCCTCGTCGACGAGTAGCAGGTTGGCGTCGGTGATCTCGTCGAAGCCCAGTCCCAGCCGCTGGGTGTAATAGGTGCCCGGCTCCTCCGCGCGAGCGGTGATCTGTCCGGCCAACCCTGAATCGTGGCCCTGGTCGAACAGGGCGCGGCAGGTCAGCGCCAGCTTCTGGCGGGTCGACAACGCCGACTCACCGACATTGGCGGCCAAGCTGTCTTGTGCACGCCGCATCAAGTCAGCTTTGGAATCGGTGAACGTGGTGGCCATCAGCGGCTCCCTGAATCGTAGGGATATGACACTCACAATTACAGTAGGACACTTTGTGTCATGGTGCAAACCCTGCGCGCTCGGGTCCTGTGCGCAGGCTAGCGGAGCGTTACCGCCAACGCAGAAATCTGCTCCCGGGTGCGGTATGAAACAAAGATGAGCGACGAGTCGGGCATCAGCCGCCGCACGCTGTTGACGGCCGGGGCGGCGGCGATTGCGGGAGTGGGCATCGGCGGTGCCGGAGCAACGCTGCTGCGCTCACCCGGACCGGCCGTGTGGACGCAGCCCGACGGCAGCGGTGCGCAGCCGGCGCGAGGCCTGCATCTGCAATTCGGCCGGAACGCCGCCACCGACGTGGTGGTGTCCTGGCAGACCACCGACGCGGTACGCAACCCGCGGGTACTGGTGGGCATGCCGACGTCGGGCTTCGGCCGCACGGTACAAGCCGAAACCCGCACCTACCGGGACGCCAAGTCGCGCAGTGAGGTTCGCGTCTACCATGCGGCGCTGACCGGTCTGGCTCCGGACACCGATTACGTCTACGCGGCGGTGCATGATGGCACCAGCCCAGAGCTGGGCACCGTGCGCACTGCGCCGTCGGGGCGGAAGCCGTTGTGTTTCACCAGCTTCGGCGATCAGGCCACTCCGACGCTCGGCAGGCTGACGGGCACCACGTATACCAGCGACAACCTGGGCTCGCCGGCCGCCGCGGACACCACGACCGCGATCGAGCGCATCGGCCCGTTGTTCAACTTGGTCAACGGCGACCTGTGTTACGCCAACCTCGCCCACGATCGGATCCGCTCCTGGACCGATTGGTTCGACAACAACTCACGCTCGGCGCGCTACCGGCCCTGGATGCCGGCGGCGGGAAACCACGAAAACGAATTGGGCAACGGCCCAGTCGGATTCGAGGCTTACCAGACCTACTTTGCGCTGCCAGATTCGGGAGCCGACCCGGCGCTGCGCGGACTGTGGTATTCGTTCACCGCGGGATCGGTGCGGGTGATCAGCCTGTCCAACGACGACGTGTGCTTCCAGGACGGCGGCAATTTCTATGTGCACGGCTATTCCGGTGGTGCGCAGAAGCGTTGGCTGGAAGCCGAACTCGCCGATGCGCGGCACGCCCCCGACGTGGACTGGGTGGTCGTGTGCATGCACCAGACGGCGATCTCGACCACCGACCGCACCAACGGCGCCGACCTCGGCATCCGCCAGGAGTGGCTGCCGCTGTTCGACCGCTACCAGGTCGATTTGGTGGTGTGCGGTCACGAACACCACTACGAACGCTCGCATCCCGTGCGCGGAGCGCTGGACGGCGAAACGAGAACCCCCCGACCGGCCGACACCCGCGCCGACCTCATCGACGCCACCAAGGGCACCGTGCACGTAGTGATCGGCGGAGGTGGCACGTCGGCGCCGTCGAACACGATGTTTTTCGACCGGCCCCAATGTCGCGTCGTGACCGGCGTCGGCCGACTCAATCCCGCGACCGGACGCAAAGCACCGATCTATGTCGTGGAGGACGCGCCATGGTCGGCGTTTCGCGACCGCACGCATCCCTACGGCTTCGCGGCCTTCGATGTCGACCCGGGCCCTCCCGGCGGCAACACATCGATCACCGCGACGCACTACGCGATTACCGGATCGCTCGGTGCGCTCACCGTCGTCGACCAATTCACCTTGACCAAGCCACGGGGTGGGCCGTGACCTCTGGTAACGTCATTTCCGTTTACGACGAATGAGACTCTCGGGAGGCGCCGCATGCCGTCACGTGAGCTGCCGTCATGATCGCACCTCCGCGCACCAGCGAGTCGGTGGCCGAGTTCGCCCAGCGGGCCCGCGGGTGGCTGGCTGCGACGATGCCGCGCATCGAGTCAGGCAATCCGCCGTTTGCCGATCGCGGCGTGTCGGAGTCGTGGCAGCGGGCCCGCGAACTGCAGCGGCGACTCTACGACGACGGGTTCGCCGGGATCTGTTTCCCGGTCGAGTACGGCGGGCTAGGGCTGAGCATCGAATACCAGAAGGCCTTCGACGCCGAGAGCGCCGGTTACGAGATGCCGCTGATCCTCAACACGCCGACCTTCACGATCTGCTGCGCGACAATTCTGGATACCGGCAGCGAAGAGCAGAAGCGTCAACACATTTCGGCGGCACTGCGTGGCGACGAGGTACTGGTTCAGCTGCTCTCCGAGCCCAGCGGCGGATCGGATCTGGCCGGCGTGATCACTCGCGCCGAGCGGCGCGACGGCAGATGGGTGGTCAACGGCGCGAAGACCTGGAGCACCGGAGCGTTCGCCGCCGACTACGGCCTGCTGCTGGCCAGGACGAATTGGGCAGTGCCCAAGCATGACGGGCTGACCATGTTCTTGGTGCGCATCGACAGCCCCGGAATGACGTTGCGGCGCATCAAGCAAGTCAACGGTTCCACCGAGTTTTGCGAAGAGTTCTTCGACAACCTGGAGCTCAGCGACGACGAGGTGCTCGGCGAGGTCGACAAAGGCTGGGACGTCGCGTCGCGCCAGCTCTATCACGAACGGCGCGCCGTCGGCGGCGGCTCGGAGTTCGCCAGCGGCAGCGGCAGCGAGAACGCCCAGGAGAAGACACCCGACTACGGCGTCCTGCTGCAGGCGATCGGACAGACCGGCAACGACCGTGTCCGCGAGAAGGCCGGCCGGGCGCTGGTGCATCGCGCGGTGCGTGATCAGCTGATCGACCACGTCTACCGCGGTGTGCTCGAAGGCTCGCTACCCCCGGCCGCCGGGACGCTGATTCGGCTTTTCCACGCCGAGGCCATCGAACTCGAGGTCGACACCACATTGGCGATCGCGGGCAGCTTCGGTGTGGTCGGCGAACTGCTCGCCGTCGGCGAACGCTATCTGTCCCGGCAGACCGCGGCGCTCGGCGGCGGCAGTACCGAGATGGCGCGCAACGTGATCGGCGAACGGATGCTGGGCTTTCCGCGTGAACACGCAGCCGATCGCGGTGTGCCGTTCAACCAGGTCAAGCACAACCGGAGCTGAGGGCCTTTCTGCGCGAGCGTGCGTGTTCCCGGT
Organism: Mycobacterium sp. NGS48; assembly: GCF_059812585.1. Taxonomy (NCBI): domain Bacteria; kingdom Bacillati; phylum Actinomycetota; class Actinomycetes; order Mycobacteriales; family Mycobacteriaceae; genus Mycobacterium; species Mycobacterium sp. NGS48. The sequence continues at coordinate 415,699 of NZ_JCALCY010000003.1, read as the reverse complement.
CGACACGCCGGGCTGATAGCCGGGAACACGCACGCTCGCGGTCAAGAGGTGAGTCGCGAAAGCACCTCGGCCACAACCGTGTCCGTCGCAACGTCCACCTGCTCGCCCGAGCCGAGGTCTTTGACGCCGACGATGCCTTCCTCGATCTCGCGGTCACCGGCCACCAGCGCCAACCGGGCGCCCGATCGGTCGGCGGCACGCATCGCACCCTTGAGTCCACGGCCGCCGTAGGCCAGGTCCACCCGCACGCCGGCGACACGCAGTTGGCCGGCCAGCGTCGCCAGCCGCAGCTTGGCCTGCTCGCTGAGCGGCACTCCGAACACGTCGCAACGAGTCGTCGCGCCAACGGTTTTGCCCTCGGCCTGCAACGCCAGCATGGTGCGGTCCACGCCGAGACCGAACCCGATGCCGGACAGGTCCTGGCCACCCAGCAGGCGCATCAGCCCGTCGTAGCGGCCGCCGCCGCCGATACCCGACTGCGCCCCCAGCCCGTCGTGCACGAATTCGAAGGTGGTCTTGGTGTAGTAGTCCAGCCCGCGCACCATCCGCGGGTTGATCACATACGGCACGCCGAGCGCGTCGAGATGAGCCTGCACTGTCTCGAAATGCTGCTTGGCGACATCGGAGAGGTGGTCGATCATCACCGGCGCGTCCGCGGTCATCGCTTTGATCTCCGGGCGCTTGTCGTCGAGCACCCGCAGCGGGTTGAGCTCGGCGCGCCTGCGGGTCTCCGGATCCAGGTCGAGCGCAAACAGGAAGTCCTGCAACAGCTCTCGGTATTGCGGACGGCAGGTGTCATCACCCAGTGAGGTGAGTTCCAGGCGAAACCCCGTCAAACCCAGAGAACGGAAGCCGGCGTCGGCGACGGCGATCACCTCGGCGTCCAGCGCGGGGTCGTCGACCCCGATGGCCTCCACCCCGACCTGCTGCAGCTGGCGGTAGCGGCCGGCCTGCGGGCGCTCGTAGCGAAAGAACGGACCCGCGTAGCACAGCTTGACCGGGAGCGCGCCGCGGTCCAGCCCGTGCTCGATGACCGCGCGCACCACCCCGGCGGTGCCTTCCGGGCGCAGCGTCACCGACCGGTCGCCGCGGTCGGCGAAGGTGTACATCTCCTTGGACACCACATCGGTGGACTCCCCCACCCCGCGCGCGAACAGCGCAGTGTCCTCGAAGATCGGCAACTCGATGTCGCTGTAGCCGGCGCGCCGTGCCGCGTCGAGCAACCCGTCGCGCACCGCGACGAACCGCGCCGCATCCGGCGGGACGTAATCCGGTACACCCTTGGGTGCCTGGAACTGAGTCACTTTGCGCCGCTCCTCCTCATCGCTGCGCTCTGCATCGTCGCCGGCGCGGGGCCACGCTCACAGCCCTTCGAGGAAGGGGTTGTGCCGGCGTTCGGCGCCGATCGTGGTCTTGGGGCCGTGTCCGGGCAGGACCACGGTCTTGTCGTCGAGGACCAGCAGTTTGTCGGCGATCGAGCACAGCAGGTCGCGGCCGCTGCCGCCGAACAGGTCGGTGCGCCCTACCGAGCGCTCGAACAGCGTGTCGCCAGTGAGCACGATGTCGGACCCGTCGCCGGTCACCCGGAACACCACCGACCCCCGGGTGTGGCCCGGGGTGTGGTCGACGGTGACGGTGATGTCGGCCAGGTCGATCTTGTCGCCGTCGCGGTCGAGTTCGACGACCTGCTTGGGCTCGCGGAACATCGCCGCCAGCAGGGCCTGGCCCAGCCGCGGGCCGAATCCTTTGATCGGATCGGTCAGCATGAACCGGTCTTCGGGGTGGATGTAGGCCGGGCAACCGAAGGTGTCGGACACCTTCTGGGCTGACCAGATGTGGTCGATGTGGCCGTGGGTGAGCAGTACCGCCGCCGGGGTGAGCCGATTCTCGTCGAGGATGCGCCGCAGCGGGCCCATGGCGCGCTGACCGGGATCGACGATGATGGCGTCGGCCCCGGGATGCGGCGCCAGCACATAGCAGTTGCACTGCAGCAACCCGGCGGGAAACGCGGAAATCAACACGATCCCCAGTTTCCCACGTTGCGCCTGACTGCTGGCACTCTGGCACACTCTGTGCTGACCCACGCGAACGATCGAGGAGGGACTTCGGCGGTGCCGACCAACGAACAGCGACGGGCGACAGCCAAGCGCAAACTCGAACGCCAGCTGGAACGCCGCGCCAAGCAGGCCCGTCAGCGCAGGATTGCGGCGATCATCGCCGGATCGGTCGCAGCGGTGGTCGTCATCGCCGCGGTGGTCATCACTGTGCTGGTGACCAACACGGACAAGAACGAGAAAGCGTCGGGAACCGAGGGCGGTGCGACGACCACTCAGAGCGCGGCTCCGGCGGGGCCGCCGCTGCCGTCGTTCACGCCGTCGGCTGATCTGGGCGCCAACTGCCAATACCCGCCGTCCCCGGACCTGGCCAGCAAGCCGGTGAAACCGCCGCGGACCGGCAAGGTGCCGACCGAGCCGGCCCAGATCAGCGTCAGCATGGTCACCGACCAGGGCAAGGTCGGTCTGCAACTGGCCAATGCGAAATCCCCCTGCACGGTGAACAGTTTCGCCAGCCTGGCCCAGCAGGGCTTCTTCAACGACACTCAGTGCCACCGGCTGACCACCTCACCGACGCTGGGCGTGCTGCAGTGCGGCGACCCCAAGGGCGACGGCACCGGCGGCCCGGGTTACCAGTTCGCCAACGAATACCCCACCGATCAATACCCGTCGAACGATCCCAAAGCCAAGGAGCCGGTCGTCTACCCGCGCGGGACGCTGGCGATGGCCAATTCCGGCCCGGACACCAACGGCAGCCAGTTCTTCATGGTGTACCACGATTCGCAGCTGCCGCCGGAATACACGGTGTTCGGCACCATCCAGGACGACGGGCTGGCGACGCTGGACAAGATCGCCAAGGCCGGCGTCGCCGGCGGCGGCGAAGACGGCCCACCCGCTACCCCGGTCACCATCAAGTCGGTACTGCTGGACTGACCGAAGGAGCTTGTGGCGCAAATGAATAAATCCGGCAAGACGTTGTCGACGCCGACAATCCTGCTCATCGCCGGCGGTGTCATCGCCGTGCTCGTCGCGGTCGTCGCGGTGGTCGCCGTCAACCGCGACTCGGAAAAGACGACCAGCACCGGCACCCCGGAAACCAGTGCGTCACCGTGGGCGCCGCCCAGCGCCTCACCGCGATCGGCGCCGCCGGCGAATGGACAATTGCCGCCTTTTACCCCGACCGAGCATCTGGGCTCCGACTGCCAATACCGGCCGTCGACGGATCCGGCCAGCAAGCCGGTAGACCCGCCCCGGACGGGCAAGGTGCCAACCGACCCGGCGCAAGTCAGCGTCAGCATGGTCACCGACCAGGGCAATGTCGGCCTGCAACTGGCCAACAATCAATCCCCTTGCACGGTCAATAGTTTCGTTAGCCTGGCGCAGCAGGGCTTCTTCGACGGCACCCAATGTCACCGGCTGACCACCTCGCCGAGCCTGAGCGTGCTGCAGTGCGGCGACCCGAAAGGCACCGGCGCCGGCGGCCCGGGCTATCAGTTCGCCAACGAATATCCGACCGATCAATTTCCGCCATACGATTTAGCGCTGAATCAACCGGTCGTCTACCCGCGCGGCACACTCGCGATGGCCAATGCCGGGCCAGGGACCAACGGCAGTCAGTTCTTCATGGTTTACCAGGACTCGCAGCTGCCACCGCAGTACACGATTTTCGGGACCATTCAAGACGATGGGCTGGCCATGCTGGACAAGGTCGCTGCCGCCGGTGTTGAGGGCGGCGGCACGGACGGGACGCCCGCCACCAAAGTCACGATCACGTCGGTGCGGTTGGACTGAGCAGGCCGCGAAACTGCAGCCAGCGCTGTAGTTTTCGAGAAATCACGACCGTAGCTGCAGTTTCGCGGAGCAAGCCGCCAACTCTCGCCGCGAGCGTGCGTGTTCCCGGCCGCACGCTCGGCGTGTCGGCCGGGGACACGCACGCTCGCGCAAGAAAATTAGGCCGCGGACGTCACCCGGTAGACGTCGTAGACGCCTTCGACATTGCGGACCACGTCGAGCAGATGCCCGAGATGCTTCGGGTCGCCCATCTCAAAGGTGAAGCGGCTGATGGCAACCCGGTCACCGGATGAGGTGGTCACCGAGGCCGACAAGATGTTCACCTTCTCGTCGGCGAGCACCTTGGTCACGTCGGAGAGCAACCTGTGCCGGTCCAGCGCTTCGACTTGAATGGCCACCAGGAACACCGACGACGGCGACGGCGCCCAGTGCACCTCAATGATCCGCTCGGCCTGCTGCTGCAGCGACGCGGCGTTGGTGCAGTCGGTGCGATGCACGCTGACCCCGCCGCCGCGGGTGACGAACCCCAGGATCTGATCCCCGGGCACCGGCGTGCAGCATTTGGCCAGCTTCGTCAACACCCCCGGGGCACCGGGCACCGCGACCCCGACATCGTCGGTGCTGCGCGGACGCCGCGGCATCGTCGCGGGGGTGGACCGCTCGGCGAGGTCCTCTTCGGCCTGATCGATACCACCGAGTTCGGCCAGCAACCGCTGCACGACGTGCTTGGCCGACACGTGGCCCTCGCCGACCGCGGTGTAGAGCGCGGACACGTCGGTGTAGTGCAGCTCATTGGCCACCGCCACCATCGATGCGCCGTTCATCAAGCGCTGCAACGGAAGTCCTACGCGGCGAACCTCGCGCGCCATCGCCTCCTTGCCGGACTCCAGCGCTTCCTCGCGACGCTCTTTGGCAAACCACTGACGAATCTTGGTCTTGGCGCGCGGTGACACCACAAACTGCTGCCAGTCTCGCGACGGCCCGGCGTTGAGTGCCTTAGAGGTGAAAACCTCGACGACTTCGCCGTTTTCCAGCTTGCGCTCCAGCGCCACCAGCCGACCGTTCACCCGGGCACCGATGCAGCGGTGGCCGACCTCGGTGTGCACGGCGTAGGCGAAGTCGACCGGTGTCGACCCGGTCGGCAGCGTGATCACATCGCCTTTCGGCGTGAACACGAAAATCTCTTGAACCGCAAGGTCATAACGCAACGACTCGAGGAACTCACCGGGGTCGGCGGCTTCCCGCTGCCAGTCGAGCAGTTGCCGCATCCAGGCCATGTCGTCGATCTCAGCGGCGGCATGTGGATGCGGAACTCCGTTGCGACCCTTGGCTTCCTTGTAACGCCAGTGCGCGGCAATACCGTACTCGGCGGTGCGGTGCATGTCGCGGGTGCGAATCTGCACCTCCAGTGGCTTGCCCTCCGGGCCGACAACCGTGGTGTGCAGCGACTGGTACACCCCGTAGCGGGGCTGGGCCATGTAGTCCTTGAACCGGCCGGCCATCGGCTGCCACAACGAATGCACCACGCCCACAGCGGCATAACAGTCCCGAATCTCCTCGCACAGAATCCGGATGCCGACCAGGTCGTGGATGTCGTCGAAGTCGCGGCCCTTGACGATCATCTTCTGGTAGATCGACCAATAGTGCTTGGGCCGTCCCTCGACCACCGCGTTGATCTTCGAGGCGGTCAGGGTGGCGATGATCTCGGCGCGCACCTTGGCCAGGTAGGTATCGCGCGACGGCGCCCGTCCGGCCACCAGCCGCACGATCTCCTCGTACTTCTTGGGATGCAGAATCGCGAAAGCCAGATCCTCCAGCTCCCACTTGACCGTGGCCATCCCCAGCCGATGTGCCAGCGGCGCAATCACTTCCAGCGTTTCGCGGGCTTTGCGAGCCTGCTTCTCCGGCGGCAGGAAACGCATCGTACGCATGTTGTGCAGCCGGTCGGCCACCTTGATCACCAACACCCGCGGGTCACGCGCCATTGCGGTGATCATTTTGCGGATCGTCTCGCCTTCGGCGGCGCTGCCCAGCACCACCCGGTCCAGCTTGGTCACCCCGTCGACGAGATGACCGACCTCTTCGCCGAACTCCTCGGACAACGCCGCCAGCGTGTACCCGGTGTCCTCGACGGTGTCGTGCAGCAGGGCGGCGACCAGCGTGGTGGTGTCCATGCCCAACTCGGCCAGGATGTTGGCGACCGCCAGTGGATGAGTGATGTAGGGATCCCCGGAATGCCGCATCTGGTCGGCGTGCCGTTGTTCGGCGACGTCGTAGGCGCGTTGCAACAGCGACACGTCGGCCTTGGGGTGGATCTCGCGGTGCACCGCCACCAGCGGCTCGAGCACGGGGTTGAGCGTGCTGCGCTGGGCGGTCATCCGCCGGGCGAGTCGGGCCCGAACCCGCCGCGACGCGCTGCTGGACGTCTTGAGCGTCTCCGCGGCCGGCGGTGCCTGCGGAATGTCGGCGATCTGCAGTGGTTGAGTGGGCTGCTGGACAGCCGTGCGCTGGTCATCCGCCACGTTCGTCACCTCCGATCACCCAGGATATCGCTCAACCACAATTGTCCCGCTAGATGCGACGCAAGCTGTGTACCGGCAGCGGCGCCACCACGTCGCGCCCGCCCAGCGCGGCGAGTTCCAGCACCACCGCGGCCATCGTCACCCGGGCGCCACTGTGGGTGAGCAGCCGGTGCGCCGCCGCGACGCTGCCGCCGGTGGCCAGCACGTCGTCGACGATGACCACACTGCGGCCGGCCAACTCGATGCCGTCGGCGGGGATCTCCAGGGTGGCGGTGCCGTACTCCAGATGGTAGGACTCGGCGAGCACTGGCGGCGGCAGCTTGCCGCCCTTGCGGATGGCCAGCATGCCGGTGCCGAGCCGGGCCGCCACCGCGCCGCCGACCAGGAAACCGCGGGCGTCGATGCCGGCGATCACCTCGGCGCCGGCGGCCACGTCGGCCAGCGCGTCGGTCACTGCGGCCAGCCCGCGCGGATCGGCAAACAGCGGGGTCAGATCCTTGAATTGGACACCCGCCGTGGGGAAGTCGGCCACCTCACGGGTCAACGACGCAATGAGATCGCCAGCCTGAGTCACCGCACCAGCACCCAGCGGTCCATATTCCAGCCGGCGCCCCAGCGGCTGGGGTTGGTGCCCACGGCATACATCTTCTTCGACATGAGCAGGCTGCGCTGCTGGCAGTACAGCGGCAGCGTCGGCATATCGGCCCACAGCACCGGCGCGCTCTCGGCCAGCAGCCGGACCAACTCGGCCGGGTCGGCGGATACCGCCAGCGCACTGATGATCCCGTCGATCTGGCCGTTGTGGTAGCCGGAAAGGTTGTTGCCGTTGCCGGCGTGCAGGGCGTAGGCGTCGATCGCCGAGGACCCGGTGGATCCGCTGCCGGTGGCGCCGCCGGTGCTGGCCAGCAGCACGTCGATCTGCCCGTCGCGCAGCGTCTGCGGGCCGGTGGCGTCGGAGGTGACGTCGGAGACGGTGATACCGGCCGGCGCACAGGCCTTGACGATCGCGCCGACGGTGGCGGCCAGCCGCGCGTTCGGTGCCCGGTAGCCGATCCGCACGGTCAGCGGCGCCTTGCCCAGCGCATCACGGGCGGCGTCCGGATTCGACCGGGCGAACTGCGCGGCCTCGGGAACGTTTTCGGCCTGGCTGATGGCGTCTTCGGCGGCGGTGTGCAGGCGCACATTGGCAATCGGCACGCCGGCGTCGCGGGCGATCACGTCGCGCGGGGTGCACAATGCGACCGCGCGGCGCGCACGAGTCTCGGACAGCGGACCGCCCGGGGCGAAGATCAGCTGCTGGATTCCATCCGACGGCGCGTCGATGCGCTGGTAGTCGTCCGGGGTGATCACCGACCCCGACGAACCGGTCGCCACGTCGACGACATCAACGCTCTGATTGTTGAGCCGGTCTTGGATGTCGGCTTTCTGCGGCCACACCGTGACCCGCTTGGTCATCGGCTTGGCGCCCCACCAGCGGTCATTGGCGACGAGCACCACCCCGCCGTCGTTCAGCACCGATTCGATCTTGTAGGGCCCCGACGATGGGAAATGCTTGGTGTCCAGACCGGGTTTGAGGTCCCAGATCGTGTTCCACAGCTGGGCGATGCGCTCGATGGCCGGCCCGTTGTTGACCATCACCGCGGCGGCCACGCTCATCTTCAGTTCGTCGGAGATGACGTGCGACGGCATCATCGTGGTGGCAGTGAACAGCTGGTGGTAGTCGACGACGTTGCGGTCCGGCTGGAATGACACCCGGGCCTTCTTCTGCCCGGGCTGACAGTCGATGGCGGCGATGTCGACGTAGCCGGCCTGGCTGGCGGCGTGGAAGGCGGGGTACCGGCCGGATTGGGCCGCCCACGCCAGCATCAGGTCGTCACAGGTGACCGGCTTGCCGTCGGAATAGACGGCCTTGTCGGCGATCTGGTAGTCCAGCACCAGCGGCGCGCCGCCCACCACCGACACCGTGCCGAAGTCGTGGTCGGCGACGACCTGCCCGTCGGGCCCGTGGTAGCCGAACCCGGTCAGGGTGCGGGCAAACGCCTGGGCACCGGCCGACGCGGCGCCGGTCACCGTGGTGGTGTTGTAGGTGACCAGCGCGCCGTCGACGGCGTAGCCGACGTGCCCGGCGGCACTACCCGAGCAGCCCGACAGGCTCGCGAGCCCCGCTGCTGCCACGATGGCCGCCAGACAGCTGGCGGCCACGCGCCGGGGCCAGGCAGCCATGCGGCTAGCTCTTGTTTCGCTTGCCGGTTGGCCGTACCGGCCGCGCGCCCGGCGCCGGCTTGTTCGAAGCGGGCTTGTTCGGAGCCGGCTTGTTCGAAACCGCCACGGTGTTCTGCCGGTCCGGCTCGTCCTCGGCCGATTCCGCGGGCTCCGAAGTCTTCTCGGAAGCGCCGCTGCGCCGGCGCAGCACCCGGCGGGTGTGCGTCCGCACCAACTCGGTGCGCTCACGCAGGCTCACCAGCAGCGGGGTAGCGAAGAAGATCGACGAGTAGGTACCCACGATGATGCCGACCAGCTGCACCAGCGCCAGGTCCTTCAACGTGCCCACACCCAACAGCCACACCGCCACCACCAGCAGCGCGACCACCGGCAACACCGAGATCAAGCTGGTGTTGATCGAGCGCATGAACGTCTGGTTGACCGCCAGGTTGGCCTGTTCGGCGAAGGTACGCCGGGTGGTGTGCTGGAAGCCGTGGGTGTTCTCCTCGACCTTGTCGAACACGATCACGGTGTCGTAGATGGAGAACCCGAGAATCGTCATCAACCCAATGACGGTCGCCGGGGTGACCTCGAAGCCGACCAGCGAATAGATGCCCGCGGTGACGGCGACGTCGAAGAACATCGCGACCAGCGCGGAGATCGCCATGTAGCGCTCGTAGCGCGCCGTGATGTAGATCGCGACCAACACCAAAAAGACCACCAGCGCGATCACGGCTTTCTTGGTGATCTGGCCGCCCCAGGTCTCCGAGACCGCCGAGTCGCTGATCGCCTGCTTGCTGGGCTTACCGTCGGGGCCTTTTGGCTGGAACCTGTCGAACAGCGCGTTGCGCAGCTTGGCCGTCTGGTCGTTGTCCAGGGGCATCGAACGGATCTGCACGGTCGCCGAGGCGCCGTTGCCGACGATCACCACCGACTCGGGGTCAGAGCCGATGACGTCGTGGTAGACCTCGGTCACCTGGCTGGTCTGAATGTCCCCCCGGGGCATCGACACCTTGGTTCCGCCCGCGAAGTCGATACCGAAGGTGAATCCGCGAAGCACGATGCTGGCGATCGCGATCGCGACAATCGCCCCGCTGACGCCGTACCACAGTCGGCGGCGGCCGACCACCTCGAACGCGCCGGTCCCGGTGTACAGCCGGGACAGAAAGTTGTGGTGCGGCAGCTGGGTGGCGCTGTCGTCGGCTTCGGCGCTCGTCGTCTCGGTGATTTCTGCGCTGTTCAAGGCTTCGCCTGCTTTTGCGGCCATCTCGCTACCCCCGTCCTGTGTGGGCTGCGGCGCGCCGCTCGCGCGCGACCTGCTGTACCGCGCCCAGGCCGTTGTACGCGGGCTTGCCCAGCGTCGGGGACTTCGACGCCAGATACACCAGCGGCCAGGTCACCAGGAACACCACGACAAGGTCGAGGACCGTGGTCAGGCCCAAGGTGAATGCGAAGCCCTTGACCTGTCCGATCGCCAGGAAGTACAGCACCGCGGCGGCCAGGAACGTCACCGCGTTGCCGGACACGATTGTCTTGCGGGCCCGCGCCCAACCACGAGGAACCGCTGACCGGAACGAACGGCCTTCGCGGATCTCGTCTTTGATGCGTTCGAAGAACACCACGAACGAGTCGGCGGTCGTGCCGATACCGATGATCAGCCCCGCGATCCCGGCCAGATCCAGCGTGTAGTTGATGTAGCGGCCCAACAGCACCAGGATCGCGAACACCATTGCGCCGGCAGCCACCAGCGACAGCGCCGTCAGCAATCCCAGTACCCGGTAGTACAGCAGCGAATACAGCAGCACCAGCACCAGCCCGATCGCACCGGCGATCAGTCCCGCTCGCAACGACGTCAAACCTAGTGTGGCCGAAACGGTCTCGGCTTCCGAGGATTCGAACGACAGCGGCAACGACCCGTACTTGAGCACGTTGGCGAGCTGGCGGGCGCTGTCGGCGGTGAACGCCGGGTCGCCGCCGGTGATCTGGGTTCGGCCGCCGGGGATCGCCTCACGGATCTGCGGTGCGCTGACCACCTGGGAGTCCAGTGTGAACGCGGTCTGGGTGCCGATGTGGGCGGCGGTGTAATCCGCCCAGATGTTGGCCGCCGCACTCTTGAACTGCACATCGACGACGTAACCGCTGCGCGGGTCGAGGCCCGAGGTGGCGTTCTGGATCTGGTCGCCGCTGATGATGGACGGCGCCAGCAGGTAGGCGGTTTTGTGGTCCTTGTCGCAGGTAATCAGCGGCAGGTTGGGGTCGTCGTTGCCGGCCAGGATGTCGTCTTTATCGCACTGGGTGGCCTGGTATTGCAGTCCGTAGAACTGGATGGCCTTGTCGGTGCTCTGCCGCCACTCCTTCTCTTTGGAGATGCGCTCGGCGAGGTCCTTGCGCGGATCCGCGGGCCCCGGCTGCACCGGCGACGGCGGCGGCTCCTGCGGGTAGGGCCGCGGCTGCGGCGGAGGCGCCTTCTGGTCTGTCGGCGCCGGTTCGTTGCCCGGCTTTTCACCCGCCGGCGTCGGCGACTCCTCCCGCGGCGGAGCGGCCTGGGCGGGCATGCCGTTGATCACCGGCCGGACGTACAGCCGTGCGGTCTGGCCCAGATTGCGGGCCTCGTTGCCGTCGTTCCCGGGCACGGTGATGACCAGGTTGTCGCCGTCGACAACAACCTCCGAACCCGAGACACCGAGCCCGTTGACCCGGGCACCGATGATCTGCTGAGCCTGCGACAGCGCATCCCTGGACGGCCGGGAGCCATCCGGTGTCCGTGCGGTCAACGTGACCCGGGTGCCGCCCTGCAGGTCGATGCCGAGCTTCGGTTCGGCCTGCTTGTCCCCGGTCAAAAAGACCAGCAGGTACACGCCGATGAGCATGACCAGAAAGATCGTCAGGTAACGGGCAGAGTGCACCGGCGACGAAGACGATGCCACGTTGTTGAGTCTCCTCGCTTACCGATCAGTTCGACTGCTCCCGCAAAGGGTACGTGCCGAGCGGCAGGACTTAGTCCTTGGGCAGTCGCTCCGGGTCGGCGGTGAGTTCGACGGCGCCGTCGTCGACCTCTTCGATCTCCGGGTCGATGCGGTCGCGGATCGCCATCTTCATCCAGGTGGTCACCACGCCCGGCGCGATCTCCAGGTCCACGGTGTCGTCGTTGAGGTCGGTGATCGTGCCCTGAAGCCCCGATGTGGTGTGCACCCGGTCGCCGATACCCAGCGACTCGTGCAGGTCGATGGTGGCCTGCATCACCCGCTTCTGACGCCGCGACGCAAAGAACATGAACGCCGCCAGGATAATCAGCAGCGGCAAGAAGACGAGCATATCCATGACCGCCAGTGTGCCATTGCGCCGTTCTGGGCCTTGACGAGCTACTCCATGATGAGGTGATGGAACTCCTTTCGGCGTTGCGCACTACCGGCGCAGTTCGCGACTTCACCGATCAGCCCGTCGACGACGCCACCGTGGCGCGGGTGCTCGATAACGCCCGGTTCGCGCCCAGCGGCGCCAACGCGCAGGCGTGGCGGATCGTGGTGATCAAAGACCCCGAGCGACGGCGCCGGCTGCGGGATCTGTATCAACGCGGTTCCCGCGACTACCTGGCGTTGACCGCCGCCGGGCTGCGGCCCTGGTCACCGACCAACGACCGCAACGCCGAGGCCAGCGCCCTGGCCGCCGGACAGTCCGACACCGCAGGAGCGTTCGCCGAACGCTTCGACCACGTCCCGGTCCTGCTTGCGCTGTTCGCCGACCTGTCGCTGCTGGCGGCGGTGGACCGCGACGCCGACCGGTACACCTTCGCCGGCGGTGCCTCGATCTACCCGTTCGCGTGGAGCATCCTGCTGGCAGCCCGCGAAGAAGGCCTGGGCGGGGTCATCACGACGATCGCGATCCGGGAGGAGCCGCAGGTCAAAGCTCTGCTCGCGGCTCCGGACCCGCTGGCGCTGGCCGCGGTGATCGCGCTCGGGCACCCGGTTCGCCAGCCGCGCACACTGCGCCGCGCGCCGGTCGCCTCGTTCGCCACCGTCGACACGATCGACGGCCCGGCGTTTGACGCATGACGCGGCCGTCAATACATAAGCTCATCGCACGGTTAACACGCATTCCTGGAGGTCTGTCATGAATAACCTCGTCGGCCGGTTGGCGGCCGCAGCCATGCTGGCGGCAGCAACGATGGCGGTCGTGGTGGTCGAGACACCAGCCCTGGGCTCGGCGGAGCCGCTGAACTGCCCCGAGGGCCAGTACTGGGAGCCCACCGGCAACGTCTGCCGCCCGCTGGGCACCGGCCCGCAACCCCTGAATTGCCCCGACGGCCAGTACTGGAACCCGGCCGACAACGTGTGCAAGCCACTCGGCCAACCCTGACCCGTCAATCGGAGGCGTAGTCGACCATCGGCTCCACGAAGTGCCGACCGTCGGACAGCATGATGGTCAAGCCGTCGCTACGTACCTCGTATCGGGTTCCGTCGACCGGGTTGACGACGTCGAATCCGCCGGATGAGCGGACCGCGTAGGCGAGTTCGATTGCGGCGCCGTCGCTGAGCCGAACGCCCCGGTAGTAGTAGCGGCTGGGCCCGGCTTGGCAGATCACCAGCACCGACTCGTCGGTGCGGGCCAGCACCGCGGGCCGGTTTCCCGGGTCACAGCGGGCGCCGGGATAGTCGATGAAACCCTGCGCATCGGCGCCCGGCAAGCTGAGCAGGGGTGGGGCGACCGGCGACGACGACGATGGCGGCGACGAGCGCGTGCTTGCCGGCGGGACCGCAACGTCGGCAGGGCGACCCGCCCCGAAACCCCACCACAGCGCGCCGGCCGCGGCGATCAGCACCGCAGCCGCCGCCGCGGCCAGCACCGGCCACCGGCGCCGGGAAGGCGTGGCCTGTTGGATGGAGGAGCCGGGATCGGTCGGGGGCTGATCGGGCTGCGTCGCCGCGGGCGGCGGGACCCCGGCCGACCAGACCCACGCCGTGTTGGCGGCCTGGGCAAGCTCGCCGGCAGACGGGAACCGCTCCCCCGGTTGTTTGGCCATCCCCCGAGCGATCACCTCGTCGAAGGCCGGACCGAGATCCGGCCGAATCTGGCTGGGCCGCGGCGGCGGAGTCAGCAAGTGGGCGCCCAACAGCTGGTCCAGTTCGCCCTGCGGGAACGGCGGTTGGCCGGTGAGGCATTCGTAGAGCACGCAGGTCAGCGAGTAGACGTCGGCGTGCGGTCCCACCGGTCCGCCGCTGAACCGCTCCGGGGCCATGTAGAGGTAGGTTCCGCTCAAGGTGGCGGCGTTGGTCCCGCTGGTACCCGAGGTCGAACGGGCAATACCGAAGTCGACGAGGTACGCAAAGTCGGTGCGGGTCAACAGCACGTTCTGCGGCTTCACGTCGCGGTGCAGCAGCCCGTCGGCGTGCGCAGCGTCGAGCGCCGCCGCCACCTGCGCGATGATCGACACCGCCCGCCCCGGGTCCAGCGCCCCGGTCTGGCGCAGCATGGCCTTGAGGTTGCCTCCTTCGACCAGCCGCATCTCGATGTAGAGAACGCCGTCGATTTCGCCGAAGTTGTGCACCGGGATGACGTGCGGTTCTTGCAGCCGCGCCACGAGTCGTGATTCGCGGCGGAACCGCTGCTGAAAAGTGGTGTCTGCGGCCAGTTCTGGGCGCAGCAGCTTGAGCGCGACCGTCCGGTCTTTGCCGGTGTCGTACGCCCGGTACACCTCGCCCATGCCGCCGCGGCCCAGCAACGCCTGCAGCTCGTAGGGCCCGAACATGGTGCCGATGCGTGAGCCTTCCGCGGAGGCCATATCGGCATCTTCTCAGGCAGTTCCCATAGTGATCGCGGTTTCGAGCGCTCGCCCGGAGGCGTTTCGGGTGTGGCCGCAACTAGGCTCGGGTACATGCCCACTCTCGAACAGAGTCGCCACCTCGTCACCGAAATCCCGGGCCCCGCATCGCTGGAATTGGCCAAACGCCGGTCTGCTGCGGTCGCCCGAGGTGTCCGCAGCACGATGCCGGTCTATGCCGTGCGTGCCGGCGGCGGCATCGTCGAAGACGTCGACGGCAATCGGCTCATCGACTTGAGTTCCGGCATCGCGGTCACCACGATCGGCAACGCCTCTCCGCGGGTCGTCGATGCGGTGCGCGGACAGGTCGCCGACTTCACCCACACCTGCTTCATGGTGACCCCCTACGAGCAGTACGTCGCCGTCGCCGAGCAGCTCAACCGGCTCACCCCGGGCTCCGGCGAGAAGCGCTCGGTGCTGTTCAACTCGGGTGCCGAAGCGGTGGAGAATGCGGTCAAGGTGGCCCGCGCCTTCACCCGCAAATCCGCGGTGGTCGCCTTCGACCACGCCTTCCACGGTCGCACCAACCTGGCCATGGCCCTGACCGCACAGTCGATGCCGTACAAGAGCGGCTTCGGGCCGTTTGCGCCGGAGATATATCGAGCGCCGCTGTCCTACCCGTATCGCGATCGGCTGCTCGATAAGGAGTTGGCCACCGACGGCGAACGGGCGGCCGCGCGGGCGATCCGCGTCATCGGCAGGCAGATCGGCGCGGACAACCTGGCCGCCGTCGTCATCGAGCCGATCCAGGGCGAAGGCGGCTTCATCGTGCCGGCCGAGGGGTTCCTACCGACCCTGCTGGAGTGGTGCCGCCAGAACGACGTCGTCTTCATCGCCGACGAAGTACAGACCGGATTCGCCCGCACCGGTGCGATGTTCGCGTGCGAGCACGAAGGCATCGAACCCGACCTGATCTGCACCGCCAAGGGCATCGCCGACGGGCTGCCGCTATCGGCGGTCACCGGCCGCGCCGAGCTGATGGACGCCTCCCACGTCGGTGGGCTGGGCGGCACGTTCGGGGGCAACCCGCTCGCCTGCGCGGCCGCACTGGCCACCATCGCGACCATCGAGAGCGACAACCTCATCGAGCGCGCACAGCACATCGGGCGGCTGATGACCGAGCGGTTGTTCCGGCTGCAGGCCGACGACGACCGGATCGGCGATGTGCGCGGTCGCGGCGCGATGATCGCCGTCGAGCTGGTGAAATCCGGCGGTACCGAACCCGACGCCGAGCTGACGAACAAACTGGCCACCGCCGCGCGCGCCGCCGGCGTCATCCTGCTGACCTGCGGCACCTTCGGCAATGTGGTGCGGTTCCTGCCGCCGCTGGCGATCAGCGACGAGTTGCTCACCGAAGGCCTCGACGTGCTGGCAGGGCTTCTCGCGGAGATGTGACGTCACGATAATCCCAGCTGTCGCAAAGAATTTGGGATGCGACGATGTGCCCGCCTCGTAGCGACAAATGACGGTGTGGCGCAGCCATTCGGCGGAGATGTGTTCACTCCGGACACTGCGGCTTCGTCAGTCACGCGAGAGGGGACGTTGTCGCTGGTGGGAAGGTGCCCGGCTACGAGCGATACTTGGCTTGCTCGCGTAATGCCAGCTCGCGTTTGTAGATCCGGTGCTCGGTACCGCGCGGCATCCAGCCGGGTCCATATCGACCGCGTCTCAGCCGACGGACCCGGCCGTAGCCCATTTCCCAGCGCAACGCGTCCGAGATGGATTTCGACGCCCGCCCGCCCACGGCAAAACCGTGTCGCGCGAGCGCATCGGCCAACTCGCCCACGGTGGCCGGCCCATGGCGAAACAACTACATTGTTAGGACGTAGCGGAGTTCGGTCCCCCGCAATAGCAGCGAGTCATTCATCGCCTGACCGTCGCATGGACGTCCGACAACCAGTCCCGTGTCGCTGATAGGCGGGCACATTGGGCATCACCACATTTGCGGTGACTGGTGTGACAGGTGGGCCGGAAGGCGGCAGGCGTTGAGCGGGCGCCGTTAGCTTGATCACCCTATGCGCGGGAATAACATTAGCTTTGCTAACGTAGTAACCCATTGACGCAACGGTGCGCCGTAAATGTGAAACGTCCTAATCCTTGCGAGAGGACCCCAATGCCCACCGATACCCCCGAAGAGCTCGTCGAGCGCCGCATCGCCGATTTGATCGCCAACGACCCACAGTTCGCCGCGGCCCGCCCTGACCCGGCCGTCGCCGCAGCGGCGCAAGAGCCCGGACTCCAGCTGCCGCAGGTGATTCAGACCATCCTCGACGGCTATGCGGACCGGCCCGCACTCGGCCAGCGCGCGGTCGAATTCGTCCGCGACCAGATCGGCCGCACGTCGGCGCGACTGCTGCCCCGCTTCGACACGATCAGCTACCGCGATTTGGGTCGGCGCGTGGATGCGCTGGCCAGCGCATGGGCCGCTGACGCCGTGTCCGCCGGCGATCGGGTGTGCGTGCTCGGCTTCACCAGCGTCGACTACACCACGATCGATGTGGCGCTGGCGCGCGTGGGCGCGGTGTCGGTGCCGATGCAGACCAGCGCGGCAATCACGCAGCTGCGGCCAATCGTCGTCGAGACCGAGCCGGCCGTGATCGCGGCAAGCGTCGACCATCTGCCCGACGCCGTCGAACTGATCCAGACCGGGCACCAGCCCGCCCGGCTGGTGGTGTTCGACTACCACCAGCAAGTCGACGACCACCGGGATGCCGTGCAGGCCGCCCGCGCGCAGTTGGCCGACAGCCCGGTCGTCGTGGAAACGCTGGACGAGGTGCTGGACCGCGGAAAGGCGCTACCGGCATTGCCTACAGTCGTCACCGACGACGACAACGCGCTGGCGCTGCTGATCTACACTTCCGGCAGCACCGGCGCACCCAAAGGCGCGATGTACCCGCGGCCCAACGTCGCCAAGATGTGGCAACGGTCGTCCCGGAACTGGTTCGGGCCGAGCGCCGCGTCGATAACCCTCAACTTCATGCCGATGAGTCACGTGATGGGCCGCGGCATCCTCTACGGCACGCTTGGCAACGGCGGCACCGCCTACTTCGGCGCCAAGAGCGACCTGTCCACGATGCTGGACGACCTCGCGCTGGTGCGGCCGACCGAACTGAACTTCGTGCCGCGAATCTGGGAGATGCTCTTCCAAGAGTTCCAGAGCGAAGTGGACCGCCGCACTGCTGAGGGATCGGACCGTGCGGTCGCCGAAACCGACGTCATCGCCGAGCAGCGGCAGGATCGCCTCGGCGGGCGGTTCATCTTCGCGATGACCGGCTCGGCGCCCACGTCTCCTGAGTTGAAGGTCTGGGTCGAGTCCGTCCTCGAGATGCATCTGCTCGACGGCTACGGCTCCACCGAGGCGGGCATGGTGCTGTTCGACGGCGAAGTGCAACGCCCGCCGGTCATCGACTACAAACTGGTCGACGTCCCGGATCTGGGCTACTTCCACACCGACCAGCCCTATCCACGGGGCGAGTTGCTGCTGAGGACGGAGAACTTGTTCCCCGGCTACTACAAGCGACCCGAAGTCACCGCGGAAGTGTTCGACGCCGAGGGCTACTACCGCACCGGCGACGTGGTGGCCGAGGTCGGCCCCGACCGGCTGGTCTATGTCGACCGCCGCAACAACGTGCTCAAACTCGCCCAGGGCGAGTTCGTCACGGTCGCGAAACTGGAGGCGGTGTTCGGCAACAGCCCACTGGTGCGGCAGATCTACGTCTACGGCAACAGCGCGCACCCCTACCTGCTGGCGGTCGTGGTGCCGACGGATGTGAACGCGTCAAAGTCGGCGATCGCCGAGTCGCTGCAGAACGTGGCCAAAGAGGCCGGTCTGCAGTCTTACGAGGTGCCGCGCGACTTCCTCATCGAGACAACACCTTTCACGCTGGAAAACGGTCTGCTCACCGGCATTCGCAAGCTGGCGTGGCCGAAACTGAAGCAGCACTACGGCGAACGGCTGGAACAGCTCTACGACGAGCTGGCCGAAGGGCAGGCCAATGAGCTCAGCGAGCTTCGTCGCAGCGGTGCCGACGCGCCGGTGCTGGAGACCATCAGCCGGGCCGCGGCCGCGCTGCTGGGTGCGTCGACGTCCGACCTGCAGCCCGACGCGCACTTCACCGACTTGGGTGGAGACTCGTTGTCGGCGTTGACATTCGGCAACCTGCTGCGTGAGATCTTCGACGTGGACGTGCCGGTCGGCGTGATCGTCAGCCCGGCCTCGGATCTGCAGGCCATCGCCGACTACATCGAGGGCGAACGGCAGGGCTCCAAGCGACCCACGTTCGCCTCCGTGCATGGCCGCGACGCGGTCGAGGTGCACGCCGGCGATCTGACGCTGGACAAGTTCCTCGACGCCGCCACGCTGGCCGCCGCACCATCGCTGCCTGGACCGAGCTCAGAGGTGCGGACAGTGCTGTTGACCGGCGCGACCGGCTTCCTGGGCCGCTACCTGGCCCTGGATTGGCTGGAGCGGATGGACCTGGTCGACGGCAAGCTGATCTGTCTGGTGCGCGCCAAGTCTGATGCCGAGGCGCGGGCCCGGTTGGACAAGACCTTCGACAGTGGCGACCCGGCACTGCTGGCGCACTACCAGAAGCTGGCCGCCGATCACCTGGAGGTCATCGCCGGCGATAAGGGCGAGGCCAACCTCGGGCTCGATGACGCGACCTGGCAGCGCCTGGCCGACACGGTCGACCTGATCGTCGACCCGGCGGCGCTGGTCAACCACGTGCTGCCGTACAGCGAGCTGTTCGGCCCCAACGCGCTGGGGACTGCCGAGCTGATCCGGATCGCGCTGACCACCAAGAAGAAGCCGTACAGCTACGTGTCGACGATCGGGGTGGGCGATCAGATCGCTCCGGGCAGCTTCACCGAGGATGCCGATGTCCGGGTGATGAGCGCGACCCGCCGGATCAACGACAGCTACGCCAACGGCTACGGCAACAGCAAGTGGGCCGGCGAAGTGCTGCTGGCCGAGGCGCACGAGCTGTGCGGCCTGCCGGTCGCGGTGTTCCGCTGCGACATGATCCTGGCTGACACCACGTATGCGGGCCAGCTCAATCTGCCGGACATGTTCACCCGGACGATGCTGAGTCTGGTGGCCACCGGGATCGCACCCGGCTCGTTCTACCAGCTGGACGCCGACGGCAACCGGCAGAGCGCGCACTACGACGGCTTGCCGGTCGAGTTCATCGCTGAGGCCATCTCGACGTTGGGCGCTCAGAATGTGGAGGGCTTCCAGACCTACCACGTGATGAATCCCTACGACGACGGCATCGGGATGGACGAGTACGTCGACTGGCTGATCGACGCCGGGTACAAGATCCAGCGGATCGGCGACTACGGCGAGTGGTTGCAGCGGTTCGAGATGACGCTGCGGGCTCTGCCGGAGAAACAGCGCCAGTACTCGTTATTGCCGCTGCTGCACAATTACCAGAAGCCGGAGACGCCGATCCAGGGCTCGATTGCGCCGACCGATCGGTTCCGCGCCGCGGTGCAGGACGCGAAAATCGGCCCGGACAAAGACATTCCGCATGTCAGCGCACCGGTGATCGTCAAGTACATCACCGACCTGCAACTGCTCGGCCTACTCTGACGCAGACACGCCACGTCCCCCATTTCCGCTCGAAATGGGGGACTTGGCGCTTATTCAGTGTGACGCGTCGACGTGTTTGCGCCGACGGAAGAAGCTGCTCTTGGAGCGCTGCGGCTCTTGGGCGGGAAGCTGATCGGCCCGCGCCTGGGTGACCGCATCCGGTGAGGCTTCGGGTGCAGGCGTGTACTCCGGAGCGGGCGTGTAGTCCGCCGAAGCGACCTCGGGAGCAGGAGCCGCGGCTGCGGGCACCGCCTCGACATCTCGCGCCATCCGGACCGCGACCCGTGCCAGCACAGCGCCGGCCAGGAACACGATCAGCGCGCCCAGCCCGGAGAAGTAGGTGACTTCGAGCAACGCCCGCTTGGCGTCGGTGGCGGCCACCGGGTGGCCGACGCTGCCGATCCGCAGCGTCGAGGCGAAGGCGCCCCCGACCACGAACCAAGCACCGGCGAAGGCCGCCAACCAGCCGCCGAACATCGCGGTGGCGCGGTTTCCTGAGCCCAACAGCAGCAGGCCACCAACCACGGTGGTGACGCCGGGGAACACTTCCAGCCAGCCACGGGCCGCGGTCCAGGCCCATTCCTGGTCCGGCGTATAGGCCCAGTGGAAATACGGTCCGATGAACGGGGCCAACGCACCCCACGCACCCAGAGCGATCAGGAGCAATCCGCTGACCGCGCCGCGGCTGCGAGGCATATGCAGGCTGCCCGGGGCCGTCCGCGAGTCATTCATGACAATCTCCTCACACAGTTGATACCGACGGTGTCGGCTGCGTGCTGGGTACCCGGATCGGGTGCGGTCGTAACTCGACGTAACTAGTCGAAAAGCCCCGCTTGGCCCAGCCCACCGGCCCCGACCGGCGGCACCATGCCCAGATGCGTCCAGGCCTGGGCCGTGGCCACCCGGCCGCGTGACGTGCGGGCGATCATTCCGGCTCGCACCAGAAACGGCTCGCACACCTCCTCGACGGTGGTGGCTTCCTCCCCGACCGCTACCGCCAGCGTCGACACCCCGACCGGGCCGCCGCCGAAGCTGCGGGTCAATGCCGACAGCACGCCCCGGTCCAGCCGGTCCAGGCCGAGTTCGTCGACGTCGTACACCGCCAACGCCGACTTGGCGACATCGCGGGTGATGACGCCGTCGGCACGGACCTCGGCGTAGTCACGCACCCGTCGCAGCAGGCGGTTGGCGATCCGCGGGGTGCCGCGCGAGCGGCGCGCAATTTCCGCGCCGGCTTCGGCGCCCAGTTCGACACCCAGGATGCCGGCCGACCGGGCCAGCACCCGCTCCAACTCGGCGGGCTCGTAGAAGTCCATGTGCGCGGTGAACCCGAACCGGTCGCGCAGCGGCCCGGTCAGCGCACCGGACCGGGTGGTGGCACCGACCAGGGTGAACGGTGCCACCTCCAGTGGAATCGATGTCGCCCCAGGCCCTTTGCCGACGATCACGTCGACCCGAAAGTCCTCCATCGCCAGATACAACATCTCCTCGGCGGGCCGGGCGATGCGATGGATCTCGTCGATGAACAGCACGTCGTGCTCGACGAGGTTGGACAACATCGCGGCCAGGTCGCCGGCGCGTTCCAGCGCGGGTCCGGACGTCACCCGCAACGACGACCCCAGTTCGGCGGCGATGATCATCGCCAGCGACGTCTTGCCCAGCCCGGGCGGCCCCGACAGCAGGATGTGATCCGGTGTGCCGCCGCGATTTTTGGCGCCTTCGATGACCAGTTGCAGTTGTTCGCGCACCCGCGCCTGGCCGATGAATTCGCGCAGCGAACGCGGCCGCAGGTTGGCGTCGATGTCACCCTCGCCGACGGTCAGCGCCGGTGAGACCTCACGCTCGTCGGGCTCACTCATGTGGACTTACCCAGGAGCGACAGGGCCGCGCGCAACGCACTGGACGTGGTGGCGGCGTCGTCGCCGGCCAACACGCTGTCCGTGGCCTCTTCGGCATGTTTGGCCGCAAAGCCAAGTCCGACAAGGGCTTCCACCACCGGGCCGCGGACGCTGTGGCCGTTGACCGACGCGCTAGGTGTCGGTCCGACCGGACCGATCTTGTCGCGGAGTTCGAGCACCATCCGCTCGGCGCCGCGCTTGCCGATGCCCGGCACCCGGGTCAGCGCGGTGATGTCACCGTCGGCCAGCGCGTGGCGCAGCGCGGCCGCGTCGTACACCGCAAATGTGGCCAATGCGATCTTGGGCCCGACGCCGGAGACGCCCAGCAGTGTCAGGAAGAGGTCGCGAGTGTCGGCGTCGGGAAACCCGTACAGGGTCATCGAATCTTCCCGCACGATCATCGCGGTGATCAGCCGCGCCTCGCTGCCGCGACGTAGCGTGGCCAACGTCGACGGGGCGGCCATCAGCTTGTACCCCACGCCGCAGGCTTCGATCACGACATGGTCGAGCGCGATGTCGAGCACCTCTCCGCGTACCGAGGAGATCATGTCGCGGCCTTCACTTTCGCGTTGAACTTCCGGCGCTGCTCGGCCGCCTTGGCTTCGGCGGCGGCCATCCTGGCGATCATCGGCGCGCGCCAGCAGTGACAGATCGCCAGCGCCAACGCGTCAGCAGCATCCGCCGGCGTCGGTTTGGCCTGCAACCCAAGAATTCTGGTCACCATGGCAGTGACCTGCGCCTTTCCGGCGCCGCCGTTGCCGGTGACCGCGGCCTTGACCTCGCTGGGGGTGTGGAAGTGCACGTCGATGCCGCGCTTGGCCGCGGCCAGCGCGATCACGCCGCCGGCCTGCGCGGTGCCCATCACCGTTGACACGTTCTGCTGGGAGAACACCCGCTCGATCGCGACGACGTCCGGATGGTGGGTGTCCAGCCAGTGTTCGACGGCGTCGCTGATCGTCAGCAGCCGCCGCGGCACCGCCACGTCGGCCGGGGTGCGCACCACGTCGACGTCCAGCGCGATCACCTGCCGCCCCAGGCCACCTTCGATGACCGACAGGCCGCAGCGGGTCAGACCCGGATCGACGCCCATCACGCGCACGTCAAGCTCCCTCGATGCCGAACGGTTGTTCGATACCCTAACGGGCAGCGCCGACAAGAGCCGGTAGGACACGCGGTCAGAGCCGCGACCGGCGGGCGGTCACTCCTCGATCTGAGCCAGGATCTCGTCGGGGATGTCGGCGTTGGTGTAGACGTCTTGCACGTCGTCGCTCTCTTCGAGCGCATCGACGAGTTTCATGACTTTGCGGGCACCCTCGGCGTCCAGCGGAACGGTGACCGACGGCTGAAAGCCCGCCTCCGCGGAGTCGTAGTCGATGCCGGCGTCCTGCAACGCGGTGCGCACTGCCACCAGATCACCTGGCTCGCTGAGGATTTCGAAGCTGTCGCCAAGGTCGGTGACGTCTTCGGCGCCGGCTTCCAGCACCGCGGTCAGCACGTCGTCTTCGGTCAGCCCGTTCTTCTCCAAGGTCACCACGCCCTTGCGGGCAAACAGGTAGGCCACCGAGCCGGGGTCGGCCATGTTGCCGCCGTTGCGGGTCATCGCCACCCGCACCTCGCTGGCGGCGCGGTTGCGGTTGTCGGTCAGGCATTCGATGAGCACAGCCACCCCATTGGGCCCGTAGCCCTCGTAGGTGATGGTTTGGTAATCGGCGCCGCCGGCCTCTTCACCGGCGCCACGTTTGCGGGCCCGCTCGATGTTGTCGTTGGGCACCGAGTTCTTCTTGGCCTTTTGGATGGCGTCGTACAGCGTCGGGTTGCCCGACGGGTCACCGCCGCCGACGCGGGCCGCGACCTCGACGTTCTTGATCAGCCGGGCGAAGTTCTTGCCGCGACGCGCGTCGATGACGGCCTTCTTGTGCTTGGTGGTGGCCCATTTGGAGTGGCCGCTCATCGGCGTGCTACCTCTTCTGTTGCTGGCAAAGTTCGCCAGACGAGTCTACGTGGGCGGCTGGTACCGATCGTCCGTCGCCCGCGGGCGGTGCCCCTCCCCGGGCGGGAAGAATCCCGGTATCCATCGTTCGATCAGCGCGGCGTAGGCAACCTGCGCGTCGAGCTGCACGGCGACTCCGAGCAGGCCGCCGAGCGTGCGGAGCAACATGACGTAACCGGGTGGGATCGTCAACTGCCGGGCCACCTTGAACCGGTCGGCGAATCCTTCCGCGAGCGGATCGGTGGTGATCAGGGCTGACTTCTGGAACCAGCGCCGGGTGAAGTGAAACTCGCCGGAGCGCAGCGGATCGATGTAAGCCCACAGCGGCCCGAGGTACTCCACCAGCTGCTCGGCAGTCAGATCGTAGTGCTGGGGCATGAACCCGAGCTTCTTCAACAACCGGATTGCCTCATCCCACTGTTCATCTCGCGCCCAGCACAGCAGTTCGCCGAATTCGGCGGGCACACCGCCGGGATGCTCGGCGACGGCGCCGAAATCGATAACTCCCAGCCGGCCGTCCGCCAGCATCATGAAGTTGCCCGGATGGGGGTCGGCGTGCACCAGCCCGACACGCGCGGGTGAGCTCATGGTGAACTCAAGCAGTAAGGTGCACACCGCGTCTCGTTCATCTTGGGTGCCCTCGGCGATGATTGTGGAAAGGCGCCGACCCTCCGCCCACTCCGAGATGATGACCTTGGGCGCACTCGCGACCACCGCCGGTACGAAGAATTTCTGGTCGTTCGCAAAGGCTTTCGCGAAGGCACGCTGATAGTCGGCTTCCTGCCGATAGTCCAGTTCTGCTTCGATACGCTCGCTGACCTCGGAAACGAGGCGGTCTACGTCCGCTCGCGGCACGATCTGCTTGGCGAGCCAGGAGAACCGTTGGATCAGCTTGAGATCCGCGCGTAGCGCGTCGTCGGCGCCGGGGTATTGGACCTTGACCGCGACCGTGCGGCCGTCTTTCCACGTGCCTTTGTGAACCTGTCCGATACTCGCCGAGGCGACCGGGGTGTCGTCGAAGGATTCAAAGCGTTGGCGCCACTTGGTGCCGAGTTGGGCGTCGAGCACCCGGTGCACCTTTGCTGCCGGCAGCGGCGGCGCCTCGGTCTGCAGCTTGACCAAGGCCTCCCGGAACGGATCGGCGAACTGCGGAGGTATTGCCGCCTCCATCACCGACAGCGCCTGACCGACCTTCATGGCGCCGCCTTTGAGCTCCCCCAGCACTTGGAACAGCTCGTCGGCGGCAGTTTCCAGCAGTTCCGCGTTGACTTCTTCCTTGGACTTGCCCGTCATCCGCTTGCCCACACCCAGCGCGGCCCGCCCGGCCACTCCTGCGGGTAGTCCCGCCAGTTTTGCGACGCGTCCCAATCGGCCCCGCACGATGTCGGCCATGAGCACATCATGCCTGGCGGCAACCGTGGTGTCTGCTCGCGAGGGTTAGGCCGCCCCGGTGACCATGTCGACGAACAGCCGGTGGATGCGACGATCGCCGGTCATTTCCGGGTGAAACGCCGTCGCCAGCACGGGGCCCTGCCGCACCGCGACGATGTGGCCGGCCGCTCGGGCCAGCACCTGGACATCTGCGCCCACCCGCTCCGCCCAGGGCGCCCGGATGAACACCGCGTGCACCGGATCGTCGAGACCGTCGAAGGCGATATCACCCTCGAACGAGTCGACCTGTCGTCCGAAGGCGTTGCGCCGCACCGTCATATCGATGCCACCCAGGGGCAGCGCCTCGCGCCCGCCGACACCGGCATCGAGTATCTCTTCGGCCAACAAAATCATCCCGGCACACGCCCCGTAGGCCGGAAAGCCCTCGGCCAGCCGCTTGCGCAGCGGATCGAGCAGGTCGAGTTCGCGCAGCAGGTGGCTCATTGTGGTGGACTCCCCGCCGGGGATCACCAGTGCATCCACCGCGTCGAGTTCGTCGCGGCGGCGCACCGGTTGGAAATCGGCTCCGGTTTCACGCAGCGCCGCCAGGTGTTCGCGGGTGTCGCCCTGCAACGCCAGGACACCTATACGGGGTGCGCTCACTGGCTCCCCGGTCGGAAGTCGCGTTTGTAGCGGGTCAGGCCCTCCTGCATCACCGCCGCGACCATTTCGCCGTACTGGTTGAAGAGTTTGCCCTGGGTCAGCGACCGCCCACCGCACGCCGACGGCGACAACTGGTCATACAGGAGCCATTCGTCGGCGCGGAACGGCCGCATGAACCACATCGCGTGGTCCAGCGACGCGACCTGCAAGTGGTCGCGCTCCTGAAGGTGGATTACCTGCGCCGAGCCGAGCAGAGTGAGGTCGCTCATGTAGGCCAGGGCACAAATGTGCAGCACGGGGTCGTTGGGTAGCGGATCGCGATGCCGAAACCACACCTGCTGCTGGGACGCCAGTCCGGGCAGGAGTGTCAGCTGCTCCCGCGGCACGATGCGCACATCCCACTCTTCGAACTGCCGGAATCCCGCGTCGTCGAACACTTTCATCGACGACAGCCCCGGCAGGTCGTCGGGCGGCGGCGCCGAGGGCATCACGTCTTGGTGCTCGATGCCGCTCTGGTCGCTCTGAAAGGACGCCGACATGGAAAAGATCGTCTCGCCGTGCTGGACGGCGTTGACCCGTCGGGTGCAGAACGAGCCGCCGTCACGGATACGTTCGACGAGAAAGATCGTGGGCGCCTTGGCATCTCCGGGCCGCAGGAAGTATCCGTGCAACGAGTGCACCAAAAAGCGCGAGTCGACGGTGCGCACCGCCGACACCAGCGTCTGGCCGGCGACATGGCCGCCGAAGGTGCGCTGCCAGGCGCCTGATTCGGCGGAGAACACACTGCCCCGGTAGATGTTGACCTCGAGCTGCTCGAGATCGAGGATCTGCTCGATCGCCACGGATCGTTCTTACCAGCCGCGTTCGGCCAGGCGGTGCGCCGCCGCGATCTCCTCGACGTTGATGCCGACCATGGGCTCACCCAACCCTCGCGACACTTTGGCCAGCACGTCGGGGTCGTCGTAGAAAGTGGTGGCCTTGACGATGGCGGCGGCCCGCTGGGCCGGGTCGCCGGACTTGAAGATGCCCGAGCCGACGAACACCCCTTCGGCGCCGAGTTGCATCATCATCGCGGCATCGGCGGGAGTGGCGATGCCTCCGGCGGTGAACAGCGTGACCGGCAGCTTACCGGCCCGGGCCACCTCCACCACAAGCTCGTAGGGCGCTGCGAGTTCCTTTGCGGCAACATACAATTCGTCTTCCGACAACGACGTCAACCGACGGATCTCGCCGCCGATGGCCCGCATGTGCGTGGTGGCGTTGGAGACGTCGCCGGTGCCGGCCTCACCCTTGGACCGGATCATCGCCGCACCTTCGCCGATGCGCCGCAGCGCCTCGCCCAGATTGGTGGCACCGCAGACGAACGGGACGGTGAATTTCCACTTGTCGATGTGGTGGGTGTAGTCGGCCGGGGTGAGCACCTCGGACTCGTCGACGTAGTCCACGCCCAGGCTCTGCAAAATTTGCGCCTCGACGAAGTGCCCGATGCGCGCCTTGGCCATCACCGGGATGGTGACCGCGGCGATGATGCCCTCGATCATGTCCGGGTCGCTCATCCGAGACACCCCGCCCTGGGCGCGGATGTCGGCGGGCACCCGCTCGAGCGCCATCACCGCGACGGCGCCGGCGCCCTCGGCGATGCGGGCCTGCTCGGGCGTGACGACGTCCATGATGACGCCGCCCTTGAGCATTTCGGCCATGCCGCGCTTGACTCTCGCGGTTCCGATTTGCCCGCGGCCGTTCGACGAACCGGCGCTATCCACTGCTGATCTCCTTCACCTGGTACTAAGCCAGTCTAAAGCGTCCAGAAAAGCCGATGGTAAACGGCGCGACCTGGACGGATCGATCAGCCCGGGGGTGGTGCTACGATCCCGCGCATGCTGCCGACCGGTGGACCGCGAGGTCGCAGCACTGATCGAAAACCGCGCCGGCAGTGAGCGTCCGAGCCGTCCCGCCCCTCGCCATTGTCCTGCTGCTCGGGACGATTGCGCGCTGCGTCCTGATCCCGCTGACCCACGGCCAGGACTTCGTGGTCTGGGACATGGCCAGTGCGGCAACCCTGCGCGGCGTCAACATCTACACACACCATCCGCACTACCCCGCCGGGCCGTACGCGTACGTCCCACTCTGGCTGTACCTCGAAGTGCCGTTCCAATGGCTGGCCCAGCACAGTCGCATCCCGTTCCAGGTGACAGGCAAGCTGCCGATCGCGGCCGCCGATGTGGCCTGCGCGCTGCTGATCGCGGCCGCGGTGCGCCGCCGAGGCCGCAGCGGGTTGGTGGCAGCCGGGGCCGCCGCAGGGTTCTTTCTGAACCCGCTGGTTCTCTACAACAGCGCCTACTACGGCCGGTTCGACTCGCTGGGCTGTGCGCTCCTGCTGGCCGCGGTGCTCAGCGTGTCCGCGCGGCGCAACATCGGGTCGACCGCCGGCTACTACGCCCTGGCAGTCGCCGCGAAGACGTTCCCGATATTCGTGCTGCCGACCATGCTGCGCCATGTCAAGGGCCGGCGAGTCGCGACCATGGCGATCCTTGTCCTGGTCGTCGCCGTTCTGTGCCTTCCCTACCTGCACAGCTTTCACGCGCTGTATGCCGATGTGGTTCTTTACGACGCGACGAAGCTTCCCCAGGGGTTGTCGTGGCAACGGGAACTGCTCGGGCTGCTGACGCACGAACAAGCCAGGTGGCTCAGCTATCTGCTGCTGATCTGCTTCGCGGCCGCCGCGGTTCTCCTCGCGTCGCTGACCGACGTGTGGCTTGCTACGGCGCTGACCCTGGTGGCTTTTCTGCTGGCTAGCAAAGTCGTGCTCGAGCAGTACCTGGTCTGGCCACTGCCTTTCCTGATCGTGGTCGGGGCGGGCGCCGCGGCCGGGTTGGCAGCGTCGACCCTATGTCTGGCCGGGTTGCTCACCACGTTCGGCATGCTCGACAACGCCAGCTTCCATCCCTTCGAGCCGGCCGCGGCGATGCCGTGGTTGTTGGCCGGGATCTGTCTGCTCGGGTTGGTGGTGTGCCTGACTCTCAGCCGGATCGCTGCTCAGCGGATGGACTGCAGCTGCCGCCGCGGCGCCGAGGACTCACCATCGGCCAGTGTCATCGCATCGGCCAGCAACTCGGATAACTGCAGCGGGTAAACGGTCTCGCCGGCGGCCACCAGATCGGCGATGTCGGCCACGTCACACCAGCGGTGACAGTGGATGTAGCGGCGTTCCAGCTCGGTCCGGCCGGCGCTGGACGGCTCGAAGCGGTGGGTGCGGTAGACGAAGAAGAACTCCTGGCTGTCCAGCACTGCGCCGTTGAAGTCGAATACCGCGTCGCGTCGCCAGATCGGTCCGACCATGTCGGCGGGCTCGGCCCGCAAGCCGGTTTCCTCGGCGAGCTCGCGGGCGGCGGCCTGCGCCAACCCCTCGTCGTCGCCGACCTGCCCGCCCACGGTGAACCACCAGCGCGGTGCGGTGTCATGGGGCAGCGCCGGGTCGGATCCGCAGAGCAGCAGCACGGCGCCGGTGTCATCGAGTAGCACCACCCGCGCCGACGTCCGCCGGTTGGCCGCGCCGTGGCCGCTCAGCCCATGCATGCGCGACCGCTCAGCGATCTCGAAATAGCTTGGCAATGGGGCTCTTCCGCCCAGGCGCAGCAGCCGCACTATCGTTCGCTCGCGCAGCGCCAGGGTGTCGCGGACCGCGTCGTTGTGGAACCGGCGGGCCAACAGCACCCGGGCTTCGGCGTCGGCCAGCTCGGCAACCAGCGCCGACGGCAGCAACGCCGGATCGACAGCAGCCAGCGCTGCCGACAACTCGTTTTCACACGCCTCGCGGTCGTGGCGGGGCGCACGTTCGGCCGCATCGGCCAGCGCCGCCAGCCGCTTGCCATGAGCCGCGCCGTGAAAGGCATCGATCGCGACGGCGCGGGCCACCACCGCGCGGCGGGCCAGCGCACCGTCGAGCGCCTGCCAGGACAGGTCGCAGCGCACATGTAAGCGGTCCAGGCGGTTGGCGGTGTGATAGCCCCAGGCGCCCAACGCCACCAGCAGCGCGACCAGCGCCGCGACCGCCACCAGCAGCCACACCATCAGCTGGCCACCTGGACCTTGGTACCGGAGCCGGCCACCGTCTCGTAGACCCGCATGATCTGGTTGGCCACCACCGACCAGTCGTAACGGTGCACGGCCTCACTGCCGGCGGCGACGTAGCGTCCGGCCAGCACATCGTTCTCCAGCACTGCGACCAGGGCTTCGGCCAGCGCGGCGCCGTCGTCAACCGGCACCAGCCGGCCCGCCTCGCCGTCGCGCAGCACCCGCCGGAATGCGTGCAGGTCGCTGGCCACCACCGCGGTACCCGCAGCCATTGCCTCAACCAGCACGATGCCGAAACTCTCGCCGCCGGTGTGGGGTGCACAGTAGACGTCCGCACTGCGCAGCGCTGAGGCCTTCCCGGCATCGTCGACTTGGCCAAGGAACCGCAGATGCTTCGCCAAATCGCCTGCAGTCTCGCGCAATTCGTCTTCATCGCCGCGCCCGACGATCAGCAGCTGCACGTCGGGAAGGTGCTCGACCAGCGTGGGCAACGCGTCGAGTAACACTGCCATCCCCTTGCGGGGCTCGTCGTAGCGGCCCAAAAACAGCACCGTCTTGCCGGGCCGCGGATATCCCTCCAGCCGCGGCGCCGACGCGATCGACGCCACATCCACGCCGTTGGGGATCTCCACCGCGTCGGATCCCAGCGCCTCCATCTGCCAGCGCCGCGCCAGGTCGGACACCGCGATGCGGCCGACGATCTTCTCATGCCAGGGCCGCAGCACCCCCTGGAAGACGGTCAGCGTCAAAGATTTGGTGGTCGACGTGTGAAAGGTCGCCACGATCGGCCCCTCGGCCACCCGCAACGCCCACATCGAGAGGCTGGGCGCGTTGGGTTCGTGCAGGTGCAGCACGTCGAAATCGCCGTCGGACAGCCAGCGCCGAACCCGGCCGTGCACCGCCGGACTGAACTGCAGCCGCGCCACCGAGCCGTTGTAGGGAATCGGGATGGCCCGGCCGGCGGAAACGACATAATCGGGCAGCGCGACATGCGGCGACGACGGCGCGAGCACGCTGACCGTGTGCCCCCGGGCGCGCATCACCTCGGCGAGTTGCAGGACATGCGACTGCACCCCGCCCGGGACGTCGAACGAGTACGGACACACCATCCCGATGCGCATCAGGGGCCCCCCAGTTTGGCCCGTCGCTCATCGCGGTTCATTGCCCAGCTTCTCCCCGGGCCGTCCCGGCCCGCATCGTCGCTGGGCGCAGATCAGCCAGCCATTGCGGCTGCAGCATATGCCAATCGGCGGGGTATGCGGCGATGTTGCGGGCGAACTGGTCAGCGAGCGCCTGGGTGATGGCACTGACGTCGCGGCTGGTGCAGTCCAGCGCCGGGGAGATCTCGCACCCCCATCCGTCGCCCTCGAACCGGCAGTGCACCGGCAGCAGCGCCGCGCCGGTCTCGATGGCCAGCTTCGCCGGTCCGGCCGGCATCCGGGTGGGCTCGCCGAAGAAGTCGACCTGAACTCCGGTGCGGGTGAGGTCGCGCTCGGCCATCAGACAGACGACCTTGTTGTCCCTCAGCCGTTGGCTGAGCAGTTCGAACGGTGGCCGCTCGCCACCGGACAGCGGGAGCACCTCGAAGCCGAGGCTTTCGCGGTAGTCGATGAATCGCCGGTACAACGACTCGGGTTTGAGCCTTTCGGCGACGGTGGTGAAGGTGCCGTGGGTCTGCGTCAGCCAGACGCCGGCCATGTCCCAGTTGCCGCTGTGCGGCAACGCCAGCACGGCCCCACGGCCGGCGGCCAGCGCCGCCTCAAGGTGTTGTTGTCCCAGGATCGAGTCGTCGAGCTGTCGGGCCAGCTTGCGGTGGTCCATGGTCGGCAACCGGAACGCTTCCCGCCAGTAGCGCGCATAGGAGGCCAGCGACGCCCGCATCAGGGCACCGGGCACGTCGGCCGGCGGCACCCCGATCACCCGGGCCAGGTTCTTACGCAGCTGCTCGGGTCCGCCGTTGCGCGACGCGTAGAGCGCTCCCGCGTCGAACACGTTGCGCGCGGCCAACTCCGGCATGGTGCGCACCGTCATCCAGCCGGCCGCATACCCCCAGTCGCTCATTCGACTGGCCAGCGGGAAGCGGCTGAGCCCAGGCACTTTCAGTCCCGCCGGCAGCGAGATCACGGTTCGCTCTTTTCCGACTCCCCCGGGCGCAGCGGATCCGCCGCACCCGGCGAAGTCCGCACGGTATGCAACCGCTGCGCGCAGGTGACCATGCTGGCCGCCGCGAGCAGCCACATCGCCACGTGTAGCGCCCAGGGCAACGGGAACAGTGGCAGGTCGGACAATCCCGCGCCGACCAGCACGATGATCAACCGTTCCGGTCGTTCGATGAAGCCGCCGTCGCCGCGCAGACCGCTGGCTTCGGCGCGGGCCTTGATATAGGAGATCACCTGCGAGGTGACCAGGCAGATCAGCGTGGCCACCACCAGCGACGGGCTGCGCATGCCGAACGCCGCCCACCACGCCAGCCCGCAAAACACCGCGCCGTCGCTGATGCGGTCACAGGTGGCGTCCAGCACCGCGCCGAACCGGCTGCCGCCGCCGCTTTCCCGCGCGATCGCGCCGTCGAGCAGGTCGAACATCACGAAAAACCAAATCACCACGGCGCCCGCAAACAATCGGCCGGTCGGGAACAACGTCAGCGAGGCAACCACGGCCGCGGCGGTGCCCAGGATGGTGACGCCGTCCGCGGTGAAACCCACCCGCAGGAACGCCCTGGCCAGCGGCGTGGTGACGCTGGCCACGCCCTCGCGGGAAAAGAACTTGCTCACGGTTGCCTGGCCCACTCGGTGGCCAGCAGCTCACGGGTATCGCGCAGCAACTGCGGAATGACCTTGGAGTCACCGATGATCGTGATGAAGTTGGCGTCACCGCCCCACCGCGGCACGACATGCACGTGCAGGTGCTCAGCCAGCGACCCACCCGCCGACGTGCCCAGGTTCAGTCCGACATTGAAGCCGTGCGGCCGCGACACGTTCTTGATGACGCGAATCGCCTTCTGGATGAACGCCATCAGCTCCGCGCTCTCCTTGTCGGTGAGGTCCTCGAGTTCGGATACCCGCCGATACGGCACGACCATCAGGTGCCCGGGATTGTACGGGTAGAGGTTGAGCACCGCATAGACCAGTTCGCCGCGGGCGACCACCAGGCCATCCTCATCGGACAGCTGCGGGATGTCAGTAAATGGCTGAGTACGACTGCTTTCGTCCTGCTTCAACGGACCCTCGGCCAGGTAGCTCATCCGGTAGGGCGTCCACAACCGCTGCAGGTGGTCCGACTCGCCGACGCCTCTGTCGACGATGAAGTCGTCGTCAGCCACGACTGCTCACCTTCACTGAATCTGCTGTAGGAGCGGTGTTTTCGCGTTCCGCAATCCATTTGACGATGGCGTCGACGGCGTCGTCACGGCTCACCCCGTTGATCTGGGTGCGGTCCGGAAACCGGAAACTGACCGCGTCGGCGGCCACGTCACGATCTCCGGCCAGCAGCATGAACGGCACCTTCTGGTTGGTGTGGTTGACGATCTTCTTGGCCATCCGGTCGTCGCTGGAATCGACCTCGACCCGCACACCGTTCGAGCGTAGTTGGGCCGCAACATCTTCCAGATACGGCACATGACCGTCGGCGACAGGGATGCCGATCACCTGTACCGGCGCCAGCCACGCCGGGAACGCGCCGGCGTAATGCTCGGTCAGCACGCCGAAGAACCGTTCGATCGACCCGAACAGCGCACGGTGGATCAGCACAGGCGTCTGCCGACTGCCATCGGCGGCCGTGTACTCCAGGTGAAACCGGTCGGGCATGTTGAAGTCCAGTTGGATGGTCGACATCTGCCAATTGCGCCCGAGCGCGTCGTTGACCTGAACCGAGATCTTGGGCCCGTAAAACGCGGCCCCACCGGGATCGGGAACCAGCTGCAGTCCCGACTCCTCGGCCACTGCGCGCAGTGTTTCGGTAGCTTCGTCCCACACCTCGTCGGAGCCGACGAACTTATCGGGGTCTTTGGTAGACAGCTCCAGGTAGAAGTCGTCCAAGCCGTAGTCGCTGAGCAGGTCGAGCACGAACCGCAGCAGCGACGCGAGTTCCTCACGCAGTTGCTCTCGGGTGCAGTAGATATGGGCATCGTCCTGGGTCATCCCGCGCACCCGGGTCAGCCCGTGCACCACGCCGGACTTCTCGTAGCGGTAGACACTGCCGAACTCGAAGAGCCGCAACGGCAGTTCGCGGTAAGACCGTCCGCGGGAACGGAAGATCAGGTGGTGCATCGGGCAGTTCATCGGCTTGAGGTAGTAGTCCTGCCCCGGTTTGCGCACCGTGCCGTCGTCGTCGTACTCGGCGTCGATGTGCATCGGCGGGTACATGCCATCGGCGTACCAGTCCAGATGCCCGGAGGTCTGGAACAGGTCCGCCTTGGTGATGTGCGGAGTGTTGACGAACTCGTAGCCGGCCTCGATGTGCTTGCGCCGCGAATACTCCTCCAGCTCGCGGCG
This sequence comes from Mycobacterium sp. NGS48, assembly GCF_059812585.1. Classification (NCBI taxonomy): domain Bacteria; kingdom Bacillati; phylum Actinomycetota; class Actinomycetes; order Mycobacteriales; family Mycobacteriaceae; genus Mycobacterium; species Mycobacterium sp. NGS48. The sequence continues at coordinate 381,230 of NZ_JCALCY010000003.1, read as the reverse complement.
CACAATTCCGCCTTTGGGGTGGAAAACCGCCAAACCGGAGCCGATTTCGTCGGGGAAGCTGAACAGGTCCAGCTCGGCGCCCAGCTTGCGGTGGTCGCGACGTTGGGCTTCTTCGAGCAGGGTCAGGTGGCGGTCGAGGGCTTCCTGCGATTCCCAGGCGGTGCCGTAAATGCGCTGCAAGCTGGCATTGTTCTGGTCGCCGCGCCAGTACGCCGCCGAGCTGCGGGTCAACCTGAACGCTGGTATGTGGCGGGTGGTGGGGATGTGCGGACCGCGGCACAGATCGCCCCAAACACGTTCTCGGGTACGGGGATTGAGGTTGTCGTAGGCGGTGAGCTCGTCGCCGCCGACCTCCATTATTTCGGCCATCATTGCCGTTCCGACGGACTTGTCGTCGACGAGTTCGAGCTTGTAGGGTTCACCGGCCAGTTCGGCGCGGGCCTCGTCCTTGGATTCGTAGACCCGCCGGGCGAACAGCTGCCCGTCTTTGACGATGCGGCGCATCCGCTTTTCCAGCGCCTCCAGATCGTCCGGGGTGAACGGTTGCGCCACGTCGAAGTCGTAGTAGAAGCCGTCGGTGATCGGCGGCCCGATCCCCAACTTGGCGTCTGGGAACATGTCCTGGACGGCTTGGGCCAACACGTGGGCACACGAGTGCCGGATGACGCTGCGACCCTCGTCGGTGTCGGCCGCCACCGGAACGACCTCGGAATCGACGTCAGGTGTCCAGCTCAGGTCACGCAGTTTGCCGTCGGCGTCGCGCACCACCACGACGGCGTCGGGCACGCCGCGGACCGGCAACCCTGCGTCCCGTACCGCGGCGGCCGCGGTCGTGCCGCCAGGAACCCGGATCGGGGCGGGCTGCGCAGGGGCGGTCATGACGGCGGTCTCCAAGGCTCGGGGGATCGACGACCATGCTATCGGGGCGGTCAGCAGCCAAGCAGGAGCCGTCGAGCAACGAGCGGACTCAGCGGCGCCGCTTCCAGCAAAATCGTTGGTTCACCCCCGCATACCGTCACCCGGCGTGGACGTAGCGGGCCGCTTCCGGCGCGTGATCGGCGGTAACGCAAATGTCGTAGCGCTGGGCTTCCAACGTTTGCACGCTGGAGAAGTCACGCCGGCCTCGAGTCGACCAGTGTGCGACGAATCCGAAGACTGCACCCCAGAACGCACCGATTGCCACCGCGATGAGCAGCGCCCATATCCAATACGGCCCGACCGTGAAGATCGCGAAAAGCAACCCGATGAGCAGACCCCACCAAGCACCGGCGCCGGCGCCGGCCCACGCCGCCCTTGCGTTGGTCAGGCGGCCGGTGACGTGTTCAACCGTGCGTACACCGTCGCCGACGATGCGGACGTGCTCCACCGGAAACCCGCCGTCGGACATCCGGTCGACCAGTTGCTGCGCAGCGAAGTAATTGTCGAAGGATGCAACAACCTCCCGTCGGACGGGCGGCTCGGCGCGGGCCTGCTGCTGGCTCGCACCGGATTGACCAGACGGATAAACCATTGCAATCTCCTGACGCGTTCTCGACAGCTACTTGCCTCTGGGGTTGACGTGAATCGCGGACCGCAAACGGATTGCCGGCCCGAGGTCACGAGAACGATCGCGGCGAATCAGGCGATGTCCGGCAGAATGTGGCCGTGGTGGTGCAGACGGCTCTGGCACTGTTGCTCGCCGCTGTCGGCGTGATCGTGGTGGTGAGTTGGGTCAGTGAACGCACCGGACTGCCGGGCGCGGCGCTTCTCACTTTGGTCGGCATCGGGTATGCGCTGCTGCCAGGGCCGAACCTCAGCCTTGATCCCGATGTCGTGATGACATGCATATTGCCGCCGCTACTGTACAACGCGGCGCTGGAATCGTCGCTGGTCGGGATACGTCACAGCCTGCGCACTGTCATCAGCCTGTCGGTGGTTCTGGTGCTGGTGACCGCGTCGGCGGTCGGGGTGGCGTTCAGCCTGTTCGTCGGCGGCGCGACGCTCGCAGTGGGCATGGCGCTGGGTGCCGCAGTGGCGCCGACAGATCCGGTGGCCGCGCTCGCCGTCGCCCGAAAGGTCGGGCTACCGCTCAACATCGTCACGCTGATCGAGGGTGAAGGATTGCTCAACGACGCCACCGCGCTCACCACGTTCTCGGTCGCCATTGCAGTCGCTCGCGGCGCCGGATTCTCAGTGCCGTCGGCAGCCGGAATATTCGTGCTGGCGGCCGTGGGTGGTCTGGTGATGGGCGTGGCGCTGGCGTACTGCCGGCGTTTCATCAGGCGCTGGACCCGCGACGTGCTGACAGCCAACGCGATCTCGCTCGCGACACCGTTTTTGACCTATCTGGCAGCCGAGAAGGTCCATGCCTCCGGTGTTTTGGCGGTTGTGGTGTGTGGGCTGATCGTTGGCCACCACTCGCCACGATCGGAATCTGGCGCGAGCCGACTCCAGACCCGCGCCGTCTGGCGACTGGTCAACTTCCTGCTCGAAGGTCTCGTCTTCCTGCTGATCGGTCAGCAACTGCCGGCTATCCTCCACGGCCTCGTTGGTTACGAACTGTCGACGATCATTGCGGCAGTGACGATCACGGTCGCGGTGGTGCTGTTGGTGCGACCGCTGTGGTTGTTGCTCACCCAGGCGCTTCCTCGACCGCTGCATACCCGGCTCGGCAACGTCTCCAGCGACGATGCCCACCGGGACCGCAACGCTCAGCGTCTCAGCGGCCGTGAAGTTTCCGTGCTGAGCTGGGCCGGCACCCGCGGCGTGGTAAGCCTCGCCGCGATTTTCGCGCTCCCATTTGTCACCGACGGTGGCACACCGTTTCCCGACCGGAGTCTGCTGCTGTTCTGCGCCTTCGTGGTCGTGTTGGTGACACTGATCGGACAGGGCATCACCTTCGCTCCGGTGGTACGAGCCCTGGGCCTGCATGCCAATGCCGTCGACGAAGTGCGTCTGCGCAATCAGGCTCGAACGGCTGCCGTGCAAGCTGCCCTCGACAGACTGGACGAACTGCACCAGCAGGACCATGACGACCTTGATCCGCGGGTTATCGATGGCGTGCGCCAGCAGTTGGCGGCGCGGCTGGAGCGTTATCGACATCGACTCGATCTGCTGGAGTCCTGGGATTCCGGTGAGATAGCGGCCTCCCCTGCCTACGAGGCCAATATCGGTATCCGCCGAGCGGCCATCGAGGCCCAGCGGGATGAACTCGTGCGCCGGCGCGACGCCGGCATGCTGCCCGACCGGAGCCTTCGCGTGCTCGAACGCGAGCTCGACCACGAAGAGGAAATGCTGCCGGTGGCGACACCGCTGCCACGCCCGCGCAAGCCCTGACAACTGCCGGCTGATGACCGGCAGCAGGCACCGTCCGGCCGAGCTTGGTGGAACTACGAGTGCTGGGCGATCGGGCTCGTCAGCCACGACTGCTCGACGCCAACCAATTCCGCCGACCAATGGGCGACGCCGAGCAGCCACATCGTCGTCACCACGATCGTCGCGGTAAACGCGACACCCAGCGCCTGTATCCACCGGCTCCTACGGGTGAACCACGCCATCACCGCGTCATATCGGCCCCTGGCGTACGTCAGCAACCGGTGCGCCCAGGCGAATTCACTGGCGAGGATGGCCAAGCCCAGGAACACGATGGCCCACCCCGGCCCGGGATACGGAATCGCAATGATGCCAATTGTCAGAACGGTAAAACCGATCACCGCGACGATCATCCGGAAGCCGAGGTCGACGACGGGCCAACGGCGAAGCCGATCTCGCCACCGGGTCCAGCGGTGCGCGATTGGCGGTCCCGATGGTTTCACGGTTGTCCCGGCCGTAGCCGGACGAAGAGCGCCTCGGCGTCGGCCAAAACGGTCTCGCCGTCGAGCAGGCGTCCCTCGACGAAGATCTTCCGGCCGCCGGTGCGTTCGATCCCCGCATCGACCTGTAGCTCTGTTTCGATCGGCACAATGCGACGGTAGTTTAGGTGCAGATAGGCAGTGCGCTGGTAGGGCCCGCGGGTGAGCACCGCCGACGTCAGGCCCAGCACCGAATCGAACAGTTGCGCAATCGCGCCGCCGTGCACGGCACCGTTACGTCCCAGATGGAACCGGCGGAAGCGGGCCCAGCCCTGGATGCGGCCGTCGTCAGTTTTGGCCATTTTCATCGGCACCGTCAGCAGGTTGCCACGCATCGGCAAATCCATCCGGCGGCCCGATGGCGATCGCCATTCGTCGGTCTCGTACGGACTGAGCAGATCGGACACCTTCTCGACCAAATCCGCCGCCTCGCTGATCACCTCGTCGGGCGCATCAACGGCACGCGCGTGATCCTGCAGCGCGCGCACCGCGTCGATGAACCTGCCATAGTCGGGCCCGCCCCTGACGGTCGGATCCGGCGGATTGAATCCGCCGCCGGGATGCCGGGCGTTCACTCTGCGCTCAGCGCGTGACCTACTCGCACTTTTGTACCGTAGCCGCAGAGTCAATTCTGTTGCGCTGCGCCAGCGGTCCCCAGCGTCTCGAACTCGTCGTCGGACAGCGTGATTTCGGCGGCGGCGACGTTTTCCTCGAGGTGCGCCACGCTGGAGGTGCCCGGAATCGGCAACATCACCGGCGAGCGTTTCAGCAGCCAGGCCAGCGACAACTGCGCGGGTGTCGCGTGGTGTTCGGCGGCCATCTGCTGCAGCGGCCCGTCGGGCGCGGCCAGCGGTCCGGCGGCCAGCGGGAACCACGGGATGAAGCCGACGCCCTGCTCGGTCACCGCATCCAGCAACGGTTCGGCGTCCCGGGCCGTCAGGTTGTACATGTTCTGCACCGACACGATCGGGGTGATCTGCTGGGCGGCGGTCAGTTGATCGACGTCCACCTCCGACAGGCCGATGTGGCGAATCTTGCCTTCCTCGCGCAACTTCACCAGCTCACCCACCTGGTCCGCCAACGGGAAGTTGCGGTCGACGCGATGCAGCTGGAACAGGTCGATGGTGTCGACACCCAGACGCCGCAGACTCATCTCGCACTCCTGGCGCAGATAAGTGGGGTTGCCCAACGGCACCCACACATCCGGCCCGGTGCGCAGCAGCCCCGCCTTGGTCGCGATGACCAGCCCCCGGTAGGGATGCAGCGCCTCGCAGATGATCTCCTCAGACACGTACGGGCCGTACGAGTCGGCGGTGTCGATGAAGTTGACGCCGATCTCCACGGCGCGGCGTAACACTTGCACGGCTTCGTCGCGGTTGGCCGGCGGGCCCCAGACACCCTTGCCGGTGATGCGCATGGCGCCGAATCCGAGCCGGTTGACTGTGAGGTCACCGCCGAGAGTGAAGGTTCCGGAAGCCTGGGCAGGAGTTTGAGAGCTTGGTGCGGTCATGAAGCCGACCGTACGCCGCCAATGTCGATAGCCCGTTACGTCGTGGCAAGCTGAGCGGGTGGACTTGCGCGTGCTGGCCGATTTACCGCTGACCTATTCCGAAGTGGGCGCGACCGCCGGCCCGCCGCCTCCGGGCTATCACCACATGGGCTTTGCCACCCAGATCGGTGCGGGCCAAAAGCGTTTCGACGACGCCGCCGACGCGGTGATGCATTGGGGAATGCAGCGCGGCGCCGGACTGCGGGTGACGGCCAGCAGCGAGGTGGTCGAGGTCGGCGCCGTGCTGCTGGTCAAGCTCGGCTTTCTGCAGGCACCGTGTCGTGTTGTCTACGTCATCGACGAACCGGATGTCAGGGGATTCGCCTACGGCACGCTGCCCGGTCACCCGGAGTCCGGTGAAGAACGATTCGTCGTACGCCATGACCCGGTGACCGCGGCGGTGTTCGCGGAGGTGTCGGCATTCTCGCGGCCGGCGACGTGGTGGAGCAGGGCCGGCGGACCGGTCGTGACGCTGGCCCAGCGCATCATCGCCAAGCGCTACGTGCGCGCGGTGTGATGCGCTGGGCCGCACGGGTTCGCAGCCGGTCGGGCTGCGTCAGGGTTGCCGGGTGGTGTGGAAGCCCTGGGCCAGCCGGCCGAGCGCGACGGCGCCGACCAGCAGGCCGAAGTCACGCAGCGCGACGTCGTAGTGCCCGGACAGCGTCAGCAGGTCGATGATGATGCCGGCCAGCCAGGCCACCACCACCCAGGCCCCGATGCGCGGCGCGACCGCTATCAGGATTCCGGCCACGATCTCGATCACGCCGACGAGGTACATGCACTGGTCGGCGTTTCCGGGAACGATGTCGTTGATCCAGTTGGCCAGATACAACTCGCCCCAGTGATAGGGATGGGTCAGGAGGTTGAAGAACTTGTCCAGCCCGAACAGAATTGGCGCGACGGTGAAGACGACGCGCAACGCGAAGTACGCCGAGTACGTCGGATCCTTCAACCGCTCCGCGAGGGTGGCCGTTGGGGCCGGTGCGTGGGTATTAGTCATGGCTCGCTCCTTACTCTAAAAGATCCTAATTTGAACGTTAGAACAAGGAGTACTCTAACGTCAAGGGTTTAATCCGTTAGAAGTGGAGCTATGAGAGACTTGCAGCGCGACGCGGCCGGAATCGGCGCGCTCGCCGATCCAGTGCGACACGAGCTCTACCTGTTCGTCTGCTCGCAGGCGGAGCCGGTCAGCCGGGATCAAGCAGCCGACGCGGTCGGTATTGCGCGCCACCAGGCGAAGTTTCATCTCGACCGGCTGGAGGCCGAGGGTTTGCTGGAATCTGGCTATGCCCGGTTGTCGGGTCGGTCCGGCCCTGGCGCGGGTCGCACGTCGAAGCTGTACCAACGGGCCAACCGCGACATCGCGGTCAGCCTGCCGCAGCGGGAGTACGAGCTGGCCGGCCGGCTGATGGCCGAAGCCATCGCGCGGTCCGCGCAGACCGGCATGCCCGTCGTCGAGGTGCTGCAGCAGGTCGCGCACGACTACGGCCGCGCCATCGCCGATGCCGCCGTCCGCGATGGCCGGCAGCCGCCCGACGCGCAGGCAGCGCTCGAGCTGGCGACGACCGTGCTGGCCGACTACGGCTACGAGCCGCGGCGCGCCGACGGCGAGGTCTATCTGGCCAACTGCCCGTTTCACGCGCTGGCTCAAGAACAGACCGAACTGGCGTGCGGCATGAACCATGCACTGATCACCGGTGTGACCGATGCGCTCACACCGCACTGCCCCCGGGCGCGGTTGCAGCCGCAACCGGAGCGGTGCTGTGTGGTGCTGAGAAGCGGCTAGCCCCAGCGGGCGAGCAAACCTTCGGCGCCGGTGCAGAGCCGGTCGATCACGTCGGCTACCGGCGTCACGCCGGTCACCATCCCGACCCCTTGTCCCGCGTCGACCGGAGCCACCCGATAATCCTCGGCGGCGATCGCCTCGGCGAGTTCGGCCTGTGCGCCGGAATCGCCGGCCAGCGCGTCTTCGCGGCCACCCCACCGTGCGACGAAGTCGTTGCTCAGCACCCGCGACGGAAACCGCTCGGGCCATGGGCGATCACGACCGACGTCGAACACCCGAGTCGTGGTGGTGTCGCTCTCGCGGGCAGCAATCAGCATCCGGCGGGCGGCGTCGCTGGTCAGCGCCTCCGAGGAAGCCGACAAGCAGGTGCCCAACCATGCCCCGCCGGCACCGGCGGCCAGCACCGCGGCGAGGCTGCGCGGCGAGGCGATGCCACCCGCGGCCAGCACCGGCAGTGACACCGCGTCCAGCACGGCATCCAACAGCGGCAGCATCGCGACCCTCGCCTCGCCGTGACCACCGCCCTCCGCACCCCGGGCGACGAGAACGTCGATACCGGCGTCCTGCGCGCGCCGGGCCTCGTCGCCGTCGTAAACCTGGGTGGCGGTGGCGATTCCGGCATCATGGGCGCGACGGACCCACGACCAGTCGGTCCCGAAACTGACCGAGAGCAGGACAGGCCGGGCGGCCAGCGCCGCGTCGAGCAGGCCCGGCTCCTTGCGAATCACCCAGTCCACCAAGCCAATTCCGAACGTTCCGCCCACGTGCTGCAACTCGGCGGCCAGTGCCGATGCCGACCCGGCACTGCCCATACCGACCATGCCCAGCCCGCCCGCCGCCGTCACAGCGGCTGCGAGCCGTCCGCCGGCGACTCCGCCCATCGGTGCGTTGACGATCGGCACCCGCAACCCCATGCGGCCTGACCATGGTGTCGACAGCACAGCGCCGGCTACGCCGAGGGAACGTTCTTCACCACGGTGAGGATGATCACCGAATCCTCGAGTGATTCCAGCGCGTGCCGGCGCGGCGGGATCGTGACGTGGTCACCGGTTTTGCCCTCCCAGGCTTCGTCACCGGCGGTCAGCCGCACATGACCCTGCAGGACCTGCAGCGTCGCCTCCCCCGGGCTGTCGTGTTCCGCCAACTCCTGCCCGCTCAGCAGTGCCAGCACGGTCTGGCGCAATTCGAGCGCATGACCGCCGTGGATGGTGTGAGCGGCCCGGCCGCTATGCGCCTCTCGCGCCTTGGCGAGCTGTTCGGCGGCCAGGCTGGTCAGTGAGACGGAGTCCATCGGTGATTTCCTTCTGGTCGGAGGTGGGCTTTCAGCTGGATAGTAGAAGAACCCCGGCTACGGCCAATGCAACCACCTTGATCAGTTCGAGGCCGACATACCCGTAATGGGCGCGCGAGCGCGGCGCGTTCAGACCGGCGAGCACCTTGTCGGATCGGCGGTTCAACCGCGGCCGCACCGCGCCCAATTGCAGGCCAAGCATGGCAAACGCGACGATGAACGCCACCGTGACACCGGTCCGGGGCGGGCTGGCCACCGCGGCCACCAGGATCACCACGGCGAAAACGACCTCCACACTGTTGAGCGCGCGGAAGACCAGTCGGCCGATGCCCAGCCCGATCTGCGTGGTGACGTTGGGTGCGCGGAACTTCAGCGGCGCTTCGAGGAACGAGATCGCCAACACCATGCCCAGCCAGACGAAGATGGCGGCGACGGCGACGGCCGCCCCGGGGGTCATCTGCGAGAGCCCAGGGTGAGGTGCGTCATGCACAGGTCCGGTTCGGCGAAGGCGTCCAGCCGATCGACCGCGACCGGCGCCTGCCAGGTTTCCAATGCTCCCTGCATGAGCCCCAAGTGAATCGGGCAGACAACGGCGGTCCGCGCTTCGGCCAGTTCCAGGAATGGGCAGTGCCGCAGACCAACCTCCTTTTTACCGCGGCGCTCCGGCGCAAACCCGAGGTCGTCGAGCACGTCGACCAAGTGCTCGATCGATTCCTCGGTCCCGAGAGTTCCGGCCCGTTGGCCGCTTCCGGGCGGCGGTTTTAACTGCTTGCCCCACGCCCGACCGGCGGCCAGCGCCTTGGCGCCCGGATCTCGTTCTGCGGCAAAGCCCATCGCCAAGATCTCGGCCAGCAACCGGTAACGCCGCGGGCCACCGCGGTCCATCTGCCGGGTGGCCCGGAACAGCAACGGCGGCCGGCCCGGCCCTTTACGGTCGGGCGCCACCTGCTCCACCTGACCCTCACCGACCAGCGTGTCGAGATGGAAACGGACGGTATTGGGATGCACGTGCAACTCGTCGGCCACCGCGGCGATGCTCATCGGCGCCGTCGCCGCCTTCAATACCCGAAGGACGTCGCGCCGCCGACCGACGTGTTCGGTTGGTGACCTGACGTTGTCGCTCATTCTTCCTGAGTTTCGTCCGCCTTCGGCAGGCCGGCCACCAAGGGGGTGTCGACGCCGAGCGGGCCGAGCTTGGCGGCGCCGCCCGGTGAGCCCAGCGGCTCGTCGCGGCCCGGCAAGGTTTCCGAGAAGAACGCGTCATTGTCGGCCAGATAGGGCTGCAGGTCCTCGGGCAGATCGTCCTCGTAGTAGATCGCCTCGACCGGACAAACCGGCTCGCAGGCACCGCAATCCACGCATTCGTCCGGGTGAATGTAGAGGGCACGCCCGCCCTCGTAAATGCAGTCAACCGGACACTCCTCCACGCAGCTCCGGTCCATCACATCAACGCATGGTTTCCCGATCACGTACGTCATGGGCTAGAGTTTACACAATTTGCCTTGTAGAAACTAGAGCGAGGTGCGAGACCCAAGGCCGACAATGAACTCGGTGTTCTTCGGCCGCCAACAGACGATCTAAAGATAGGCGAGGCTTCCCTATCGCACAGGTGATGCGGTAGTGTTTACACAAGTTAATTTGTACAAACTCTGGGAGGTTGAAAACCCATGGCAGAGAACGAACTTGACGTCCGAGAGTTGCCCAAGCCCCAGAAGCATCCGACGATCTTCGCCACCTACGGCGCACTGGCGGTCGACGAATCGTTTGTGCTGGTCAACAACCATGATCCTAAGCATTTGCACAACGAGTTCGAGGCCGACCACGCCGGCAGTTATGGCTGGGAGTACGTCGAGAAGGGCCCCAAGGTCTGGCGGATCCGAATCATCAAGCGCGCCGCTACTCCACTTCCCCGGGTGCTGACCAACACCGCCGACCTGGCGGCCGCGCCCGACGTGACCGGGGCGGTGTGGAAACTGGAAGCCCGCGAGCGCGACCTGGATTCGAACGTGATCGCGCTGGCACCCGACGGCGGGATCGACGCGCACGCCGGCGCCGACGTCGACGTCTTGATCCACGTGCTCTCCGGTAGCGGTCGGCTCACCACCGACCAAGGCGTGATCGACTTGGTTCCGGGCGCGTTGCTCTGGCTGCCGAAGCGATCCCGGCGCCAGTTCAGCGCGGGTCCCGAGGGGCTGCGCTATCTGACCGTGCACCAAAAGCGGGAAATCCTGCCGCTCACACCGACTGTCCGCCAAGCAGTCTGATGACCGACTACGACAGGCTGCCGTCGGCGGACCGCACCGATGACGCGGTACACGGGCACTGGCTGCTGGCGCGGCTGGGCAAGCGGGTTTTGCGCCCGGGCGGGATCGGATTGACCCGCACTCTGTTGGCCCGCGCTGATGTGTCCGGGGTCGACGTGCTCGAACTGGCTCCCGGAATGGGCCGCACCGCCACCGAGATCCTGGCGCGCCACCCCCGCTCGTATCTCGGTGCCGAGCAAGACCCAGACGCCGCTCGGGCGGTGCGCAACCTCGTTGCGGGGCACGGCGATGTCCGGGTTGCCGACGCAGCCCAGACCGGCCTGCCCGACGCCGCCACCGACGTGGTGATCGGCGAGGCGATGCTGACCATGCAGGGCGAGACCGCCAAGCAGGCGATTATCGGCGAGGCGGCGCGGGTGCTGCGACCGGGCGGACGCTACGGGATCCACGAACTGGCGCTGACGCCGGACAGCATCGCCGAGGACATCAAAACCGATGTCCGGCAGTCTCTTGCCCGTGCGATCAAAGTCAACGCGCGCCCGCTCACCGTGGCTGAATGGACCCAGCTGCTCGCCGAGGCGGGCCTGGTCGTCGACGAAGTCGCAACGGCGCCGATGGCGCTGCTACAGCCGCGGCGGCTGGTTGCCGACGAAGGGCTGTGGGGAGCGCTGCGGTTCGCCAAAAACCTGCTCACCCACCACGACGCGCGACGGCGCGTGCTGATCATGCGCCGCACTTTCCGCAAATATCGTGAGCAGCTGATCGCCGTGGCGATCATCGCTCACAAACCGGCAACCGACTGAATCCGCGTCACTGAGCGTCGATTTCGTCGAACACGCGCTGGGCGATCCGGAAAGCGCTGTTGGCATCCGGCACGCTGCAATAGACAGCGGTCTGCAGCAGCACTTCTCTGATCTCATCGCGGGTCAACCCGTTGCGCAGCGCCGCCCGGATATGCGCCGCCAGTTCCTCGTCGCGTCCACGAGCGATCAGTGCGGTCAGCGCGATCAGGGAACGGCTACGCCGGTCCAGGCCCGGTCGCGTCCAGATCGCGCCCCAGGCGAATTCGGTGATGAACGTTTGGAACTCGCGGGTGAAGTCGGTGATCTGCGAGTCGGCGAGTTCGACGTAGTGCTCGCCGAGCACTTCGCGCCGCACTGCCATCCCGCTCTCGTAGCGGTCACTTGCCCCAGCCATCTATCTCCACTTCCCTAGCGCGGAAAGAACTTTGGCAATACGTCCGGGCTGCTCGGCGGGGGCCAGGTGCGCGGCGTTGGGCACCTGCACGAACCGGCCACGGCTGACATTGGCGGCAATGAAACGCACCGAATCGGGCGGTGTGGCGATGTCGTCGGCCCCGGCGACCGCGACGATCGGTGTGTCGATTTCACCGAGCCGGCCGCGGGCATCGAATTCGGCCAGCGCCTCACAGGTTCGCGCGTAGCCGTCGTCGTCCACTTCCCGCAACGCGTCGAGCAGCGCCCGCGCCGAGGCCGGGTCACGCTCGAAAAACCCCGGAGCGAACCACCGACGGACAGCTCCGGATACCACTTCGCCGGTTCCGCCGGTACGGACGACCTGCGCTCGGGAGTGCCAGTCATCCGGGTCGCCGATTTTCGCCGCTGTGCAGATCAGCGCAGCAGACATAAAGCGTTCGGGGCGCGCGAGCAGCAACTGCAGTCCGACGACGCCGGCGACCGACACACCGGCATAGGTGACCGGTCGCTTGCCCACCGTGTGATCCACCAGCTTGCCGACAGCGGAGGCCAACTCGCCGATCGTGAAGGCGCCCCGTGGCGGCGGGCTGGCGCCGTGGCCGGGGAGATCCCAGCCAATGACCTGATAGCTGTCCGTCAGACGCCGGGCCGCGGCCGACCACAACGCGACCACGGATGTGCCCAGCGACGGACCGACGACCAGCGGCGGCAGGTCGGGTGAGCCGCCCAGGTGGCATCCGCGGATGGCAGGGGTACTCAACGTCGTTCCGTGAGAACACGTTGCGCACGGTCGAGGCTGTCATCGATCAAGAAATCCACGGTACCGAAATAGGTTGGCGACGGGGTGCTTTCGACCAGATCTGCGATCGTTCGTTGCTCGCCGGCCACGTCGGCGCCGTCCAGGTTGTCGGCCATGCGGTCTGGGTGGACCTCCAACCCGTCGAGCAGTTCGCTGCACTGCGCGGCAGCGACGACGGTGCGGCGGGCCAACGTCCGCAGCGTGTCCCATTCGGCGTGCCACGCCCCGTCCGGGCGCTCGTCGTGGGCGAGCGCGGCGGCGATGTGCAGAGTCGCGGCCAACGGCGGCGCTGATATCGCAGTGCGCCGGAGCAAGATGGACAGCACGGGATTGCGCTTGCCCGGCATGGCGGACGACCCGCCGCGATCGCCGACGGTAGGCTCGCTCAACTCGGCGATCTCGGGACGGGCCAGGGTTACGACATCCGAGGCAATATGGCCCCACGCGTCGGTGCATCCCACCAAGGCGTCGGCGAGCGCGGTGATCGGCGCCCGGGTGGTATGCCACGGCGTTCGGACCGCCAATCCCAATGCCGCTGCGGTTTTTTGCGCCAACTGGATTGAGACTTGCGCGGGGCCGCCTGTGCTTCCGGCCAAGGTGGCCAGCTCGGTCGTCGCCGCCAGTGTGCCGCCGGCACCGCCGATCTGGGCCGGCCAGGCCAATGCGCCGAGGACCCGATACGCCTCGACCACGCCGCCCAGCCACCCGGCCACCTTGGCGCCGAATGTCGTTGGCACGGCGTGCTGGGTTAACGTGCGGGCCACCATCGGTGTGGTCCGATACTTCTCCGCAAGAGCTGACAGTGTCGAAATCTGTTCGGAGAGTCGGCTTTTCAGGGTATCGGCGACATCGCGGGCGGCCAGCATCAGGCCGGTATCCAGGACGTCCTGGCTGGTGAGGCCGCGGTGGATCCAGGCGCCGGTCGCCGGAGCAGCGCGCTCACGCAGCAGTGCGACCAACCCGATCACCGGGTTGCCGCCGTCTTCGGCGGACACGGCGAGCAAGTCGCAGTCCTGCGAGCCCACCAATTGGTCCAGATCGGCGTCGGCTGCCTCGACCGGAGCCAGCCCGGCGGCGGTCAGTGCGTTCAGCCAGGCCGATTCCACCGCGAGCATCGCCGCAAGCAACGCTTCGTCGGTCATCAGGTCACCGGCGCGGTGATCTCCCGGCCACAGCAGGTTTGTCATCCGTTATCACTGTGGTAGGCCAGGAAAATCGTCTCGTGCTCGCCTTGCAGGTGGATGTCGAAACGGTATCCGCTCTGCTCTGCGGAGCACAACAGGGTGTTTCGTCGTGCGGCGTCGACCACCGACAGCAGCGGCTCGGCAGCCAAATCGCCGTGCGGCAGATAGGCGCGGGTGAACAACCGATTCAACAACCCGCGTGCGAAGACGGTGATCGCGAAGAACGCAGCACGTCCGGCGGTTACCGACCCGGGTGTCAGCGTCGTGAAGGTGTAGCGCCCGGACTCGTCGGTCGCGCATCGTCCCCAGCCGGTGAATGTCGCGCCGTCGCGACGTAACGAACCGGGCTGCGAGACGATGCTGCCGTCCGGGCCCGGCTGCCACAGTTCGACCAGCGCGTCGGGGACGCCGACACCGGCGCCGTCAAAGACCACGCCATGCAACTGGATGGCGTCGGCGTCGTCGGCCAATCGGTTGTCGCCGGCATACGGCAACGCGCAGTGGAAGAATGGCCCGACTGTTTGCCCTGCCGTGCACGCCAATTCACTCATGCTCGCAGTGCTCCAGCACGATGTCCCAGCGGTAGCCGGTGGCGTATTCGGGTTGAGTCAGCCCGTGGTCGTAGGTGGCGATCAGACGTTGTCGCGCCGCCGGGTCGAGGACGGACTGGAAGATCGGGTCCAACCCGAACAGCGGGTCGCCGGGGAAATACATCTGAGTGACGAGGCGCTGGGTGAAGGCCGTGCCAAAGACCGAGAAGTGAATGTGCGCGGGCCGCCAGGCGTTCTGGTGATTTCGCCACGGGTACGGGCCCGGCTTGATGGTCAGGAAGCGGTACGTGCCGTCGGGCTGCGTCAGACAGCGGCCCACCCCGATGAAGTTCGGATCGATCGGCGCCGGGTGTTGGTCACGATCGTGGTTGTAGCGGCCACTGGCGTTGGCCTGCCAGATCTCGATGAGTTGTCCGGCCAGCGGCCGGCCCGCGGTGTCGAGCAGCCGCCCGGTCACGATGATGCGCTCGCCGATCGGCTCGCCGGCACCACAGGCGGTGAGGTCGGCATCGCCGGAGACGACGTCCTGGTAGCCGAAGCACGGCGCCGCGCGCTCGACTCGCTCCGGATCGACGCGGACGAACGGCGATTGCGGATGGCGCAGGGCGCTGCTGCGGTACGGCGGGTAGTTCAGCTGCGGCTGCGGTCCATCGGCACTGCCGGTTGCCACGCCGGCGATCTCGGCCGTGATGTCGCTTTGGGACGCGAGGTGCTCGGGTGCAGCCCACATAGCGCCTGACGCTACTAGTACCGCCCGGCTGTCCCGCGCGGGACTACATCGCGCGAAGCAGCGCCGCTTTGCCCTTCACCCGCAATTTTTCCAGAGTGGAGCCCCGCAGCTGCTCGATGCGGGATGCCATCTTGCGGCCCAGCGCCTCGAGTTCTTCGTCGGTGATGTGTACCGATGCGGGAACCGGGATCATGTCGCGTTCCTCTTCGTCGGCGTGCGCCTCTAGGACCGTTTTGAACGTTTCCCATTCCAGTTCGTAGGTGGGCGCAGTCGGCGGCGTGCGCAGCAATACGGCGAGCTGGTCGGTGACTTGGCGGTGTTCGGCGTGCGCGATCGCGATCAACCTGCTGGCCGCCGCGAGGGCCGGGTAATAGATGTCGTCCTCGATACGGAAGTGGATATCCAATTCCACCAGCATCTCGTCGAGAATGGCCTGCCGTTCCGCGGTGCCTGCCGGCGCCGCACTGACCTTGGCTCCCAGACCTTTGAGTACTTTGTGGTGGTCCTGCAGCACCGTGTAGGCGTTCATTTGGCCACTCCCCTTCCCGCCTCGAGGCTCGACGCGCCCTGAGGATGGTGCCCGTCGCCGCGCAACTCGATCATTCCGTCGGTGATCCGCGCCTGATAGCGGGGCAGCGGCGCCGCCGCCGGGCCGCGCAGCACCTCCCCCGAGTCGACGTCGAATCGCGAACCGTGCCAGGGACATACGATTCGCCCGCGATCTACCCAACCGTCGGCCATCGGCGCAGCGAGGTGCGGGCAGAACTCACCGAAGGCGGACACCTCGTCGTCACCCGTCCGGCACACGACCAGCCCCACCCCGTCGATCTCGACTCGCTGCGGCTTGCCGTTCTGCAGCGACGTCGCCGGCAGCACCGGCGTCCAGTCGCGGGTGCGCAACCGCTGGCCGGATTGATCGATGCCGATTCCGGACTCGAACACCAAGGCGCCGCCCAGGTAGCTGCTGCCCACGGTGATGCCGTAACCCACTGCGCTGATCGCGATTCCGCGCAGGTGGCGGCCGCGTCGGCGATCCGACCACGACTTCACGTACAGCGCAGTCGCGAGGACGTTCAGCAGACCGTGCACGACTCCGACGCGGCGGTCTTCCTCGTGGGTGTGCTGCCAGTCGGTGACGCCGGTGACCGCCGAGGCGATGTTCGCCAGAATCCCCAGACCAAGCGCGCGTCGCGCAAACCGCGATGCGTCGACCAGTTCGGACGCCGGTCGGCCCGGCAGCACGCTCAACGCATCCAGCGCCACCGTCGTCCCGAGCGCTCCGCTGGTCAGCGACGCCAATGGCGGATGAACCGGATGCCCGAGCCACGCGCCGTTCAGCGCGTTGGAAACGCGGTCCCGGGCGCCGCCCAGCGCGTTGTAGACAAGGCCGAGCGTGTGCTCAAACCGGTAACTGGGGCGATCCAGCCGGTCCTGCCGCCCGATGAAAGACAGCGTTCGGGTGCCCCACTTCGACCGCTGAACCATAAACCTCTGCCTTTCCTCATTTACGGTATACATCCTCGCTTTGTCACGGACTATAGCTTGATATGCCCAGCGTGCACGATTTCCATAACCGCATCTTCGGATTCTTGTGAGATTGTTCACGCTCCCAGCGCACAGCCAGCGCTCCGTTGACCGTCCCCGATGGTTCGGGCATTCTCTAAATAGCGGAAGTGCTCTCTGCATAGCAGATCATCGACGGGAGTTGGCCGGTGACCGACTACAGCCACGTCTTCGACAACGTTCGACGCGGGATGATCCCCGCCCACATCTACAACGACGACGACATTTTCGTTTTGGAGCAGGACCGGATATTCAGCCGCACCTGGCTGTTCGTCGGCCACGAGTCGGAGATCCCCCACGACGGCGACTACGTGGTACGGCGGGTGCTGGGTGACTCATTCATCATCACCCGCGGTTCCGATGGCGTGATCCGAGCGATGTTCAACATGTGCTTACACCGCGGGATGCAAGTATGTCGCGCCGAGATGGGCAATGCTTCCAATTTCCGTTGCCCGTACCACGGTTGGGTCTACCGCAACGACGGCCGGCTCACCGGTCTGCCGTTCCACCGCGAGGCCTACGGCGGCGACGACGGGTTCACCAAGAGAGGTCAAACCCTGTTACCTGCACCGAATCTGGCGAGCTACAACGGTTTGATCTTCCTCAATCTGGATCCGGGCGCCGAACCGCTGGAGGACTTCCTGGGTGACTTCCGGTTCTACTTGGACTTCTACACCAAGCAGAGCCGCCACGGCCTGGAAGTGCGGGGCCCGCAACGCTGGCGGATCAATGCGAACTGGAAGATCGGGGCAGAGAATTTCGCCGGCGACATGTATCACACCCCGCAGACCCATGCTTCGATCGTCGAGATTGGACTGTTCCGTGAGCCCAAAGCTCAAAAACGCAAGGACGGCGCCACCTACTGGGCCGGCCGGGGCGGTGGCACCACCTACAAACTCCCGCCGGGCGCTTTCGACGAACGGATGCGCTACGTCGGATACCCCGACGAGATGATCGGCCGGATCAAGGACGTGTGGTCGTCGCGCCAACAGCAGATCGTCGGCGAGGACGGGTTCATGATCTCGGCCGCTTCGTGTTTTCCCAACCTGAGTCTGGTGCACAACTGGCCCAAAGTCGCAGATGGCGAAGCGGTATTGCCGTTCATCTCGATTCGGCTCTGGCAGCCGATCAGCGCGAACCAAACCGAGGTGTACTCATGGTTCGCGGTGGACTCGGCCGCGCCGCCGGAGTACAAAAAGAATTCCTACAAGGCCTACCTGATGTGCTTCGGGTCGTCGGGCATGTTCGAACAGGACGACGTGGAGAACTGGGTGTCGCTGACCACCACTGCGGGCGGCACGATGGCGCGCCGGCTGCTGCTGAACAGCCGGATGGGTCTGCTCTCCGATGACGGCCCCGTGGTCGAGACGCTGCCCGCCACTGCGTTTCACGGGCCGGGCCGCGCCCAAGTCGGCTACAACGAGAACAACCAGCGTGCGCTACTGCAGCTGTGGGCCGATCACCTGGAGACGGTATGACTGCCCGACACCCGTTGCCGTTCAACGATCTTCGGCACCTGCAGGCACACCAGTTCCTGGTTGACGAAGCCTACCTGCTCGACGCACAGCAGTACGAGGCGTGGCTGGACACCTTGGCCGACGACATTGTCTACCTGATGCCGGTGCGGGTAACCACCGCGCTGGGCGCCGGATTCGACACCTCGCCCGGCATGGCGCACTTCGACGAGGACAAATACTCACTGAGCCGACGGGTGGCACGGTTACGCACCGAGCACGCCTGGACCGAGGATCCGCCGTCACGGCTGCGGCACTACATCACCAACGTTCGCACGTTCGCCTGCGAAGATGATGATCATGTGGTCGTCGAATCCGCCGAGTTGCTGTTCCGCAGCCGCGGTGATGCCAACGAAGCGGCGCTGGTGTCCTGCGGTCGCACGGACGTACTGCGCCGCGACGGCGAGCACTGGAAACTGGCGCGGCGCACCATCATGGTCGACGAGTCGGTGTTGCGGATGCAGAATCTGGCGGTCTTTCTATGACCGATGAACCCCTCACCATCGCAAACGAATTCACCGAAGTGCAGGTGCGTCGGGTCGATACGCGCAACGGGTCGCGGCTGTTGATTACCGCGCCAAAATCCGGGCAGTCGATCAGCCTGGATGCACTCGAGCTGGAAGCCCTGACCCGCCAGAACACCCGCACGTTGGAGGCAATGGTCGGCACGACGCATGGACCGCTGCTTCCGGACGACGGGCCGGCACCATGACGGGCTGGCTGGACGGCAAACGTGCCCTGGTCGTCGGCGCCGGATCGGGCATCGGACGAGCCGTCGTCGACGCTTTCCGTGCCGAGGGCGCCAAAGTCGCTGTGCTGGAACGCGATCACGCCAAGTGTGAGGCCCTGCGCCAGGAGTGCCCGGAGGTGCCGGTGGTCCAGGGCGACGCGATCGAGCGTGCCGCCAACGAACGCGCGGTCGCCGCCACGGTCGACGCGTTCGGCGGTCTCGACGCCCTGGTCAACTGTGTGGGAATTTTCGACTTCTACCGGGGAATCCTGGACCTCGACGCCGACGATTTACCCGCCGCGTTCGACGAAATCTTCCGGACCAACGTGCTCAGCCACCTGCAATCGGTCAAGGCCGCCGTGCCGGCGCTGAAAGCCGGCGCCGGGGCGTCGATCGTGCTCGCCGAATCCGCATCGTCGTTCTATCCCGGCCGCGGCGGAGTGCTGTACGTGTCGTCGAAATTCGCGGTGCGTGGGTTGGTCAGCACGCTCGCCCACGAACTGGCGCCGGACATCCGGGTCAACGGCGTCGCGCCGGGGGGCACGCTGCACACCGACCTGCGCGGAGCGGCCAGCCTCGGGCTACAAGATGTCCGCCTCGACGACACACCCTGCCGGGCCGACGATCTAGCCGCGCGTACACCGCTGAACGTCGCGCTCTCCGGCCGCGACCACGCTTGGAGTTTCGTATTCCTGGCCTCCGACCGCTCGCGCGGCATCACCGGCGACACCGCCCATCCGGACGGCGGATCGGGCCTGGGGGCATCGTGACGCTCGACGACCAACGCGCGCTGGTGGCACAGGCCTGCCGGGTGGCCGCAGCGCGCGGCTTGGTCGACGGCATCCTCGGCCATCTCAGCCTGCGCATCGACGACGAGCACCTGCTGATCCGCTGCCGCAGTGACACCGATACCGGGGTGGCGTTCACCCGGCCGGAGGATATTCGGCTGATCCGTTTCGACGGCAGCGCCGGCGCCGCAGCCGAACTCGACGGTTACCGAGTGCCCAACGAGCTTCCGATTCACATCGAAACCCTGCAAGCCGACGAGGGGCATCGGGCGGTTGCCCATCTGCATCCGCCCGCCGTCGTCGCCGCCGATCTGGCCGGCATCGTGCTCCGGCCGATCTGGGGTGCATACGACATTGCCGGCGCATGGCTCGCCCGCGGTGGTGTGCCCGTCTACGAACGGGCGGTGCTGATCCGAAACCCTCAGTTGGGCAAGGAAATGGTCGCTGCGATGCGCGGCCGGCCGGTGGTGATCTGCCGCGGCCACGGGATCACCAGCGCCGCCGCCAGCGTGCAGCAGGCAGTGCTGCAGGCGATCAGCGTCGACGCCCTGGCCCGGATGGCGTTACGCGTGCGCTCCGCCGGCGGCACTGTGCACGACATCGACCAACGGGATTGGGCCGAACTGCCCGACTTGGGTGCCGGCTTCACCGTCGACGCGGCCTGGCGGCACGAAGTCGCGCGACTCGGGTAACCGCCCTGTCGACCGATCAGAGTTGCTCGCCAATCTCCTTGGCCGCCTTGGCAAGGTCGGTAGCCACCGACGAATACTGCGGCCTACTCAGCCGATGCTGCGGTGCTGCGGCATTGAGCGCGAGCCGCAAACCCGGCGCCCGGGTCGGTATCACCACCGCCACCGAGGCAACACCTTCCTCGCTCTCCTCCCGGTTGACGGCGTAGCCCTGATCGCGGATCCGGGACAGCTCGGCTTCCAGCGCCGTGCGCGTGGCGATCGACCGCTGGGTAATCCGCTCTAAGTTCTCGTCGGGCAGCAGTTGATGCAATTCCGGTTGTGACAGCTGGGCCAGCATGGCCTTGCCGGTCGACGTGCAGTGCGCCGGCATGGTGCGACCCAAGCGGGAGGCCACCCGCACCGCCGTCGGCCCCTCGACCGCGGCGACGAAGCGCACCACTGCACCGTCGAGCATCCCGATATGAATTGTCTCGCGCAGTCGTTCGCTGAGCCCGCGCATGATCGGCATGGCGGTTCCGGCGATGTCGATGCGGCCGAAGATCGCGAATGCCACTCCGGTCAGCGCCGGACCCGGCAGGTACGCCTTCGACACGGGGTCCTGGCGCACAAATCCGCGGTAGGTCAACATCGCCAGCAGTCGGTGTGCGGTCGAGGATGCCACTCCCAGATACCGGGTCGCGTCCGTCAGCCGGATCTGGGGTTGATCCCCCAATAGCAGCAATAGTTTGAGCGCGTTGTCGACCGACTCGATCGGATACTGCGGCGCAAGTGAATCGGCGGTCCGCTTCGCCTTCTTCGGCATGTCAGAGACGGTACCTGCGATAACGCCGATCCTGACTATCATGGGGACGCGTGGCGACTGACCGGATCCGTCTGCTGCTCGCTGATGTAGACGGCACGCTAGTAGATCAACAGAAGCAACTCACCGACGCGGCCGTGGACGCGGTGCGCAAGCTACACGACGCCGACGTGTTGTTTGCCGTCACCAGCGGGCGACCGCCCAAGGGGATGGCCATGCTGATCGATCCGCTTGATCTGAAAACGCCGATCGCCGGCTTCAACGGCGGCATCTTCGTCAAGCGGGACATGAGCGTCATCGAACAGAAGGTTCTCCCCGACGACCTCGTGGTACCGATCACGGAGGTGATCAGTTCGTTCGACCTCGACGTGTGGATCTACCAGGGTGCGGATTGGTATGTCCCCGACCCGGACGGCTCACACGTGGATCGCGAGTCCAACACGGTCCAGTTCACGCCGAAGGTGATGAAAGACCCGAAGGACCACACCGAGTCGGTCGCCAAGATCGTCGGGGTCAGCGACGACCACGACGCGGTCACTGCGGCCACCAAGGCGGTCAGTGACCGCTTCGGGGACCACGTCGCGGCGTCACCGTCGCAGCCGTACTATCTCGACGTCACCCATCCCGAGGCCAACAAGGGATCCGTCGCCAAATACCTTGCGGCCCAGTACAAACTCGCGCCGGAACAGATCGCGACGATCGGCGACATGCCCAATGACATTCTGATGTTTGAGCACTCCGGGCTGACCATCGCGATGGGAAACGGCGACGAGAAGGTGAAGAAGGCCGCCGACGAGGTCACCGACAGCAACGACAACGACGGCTTCGCCAAGGCCGTCGAGCGTTTCGTCTTGCCTGAGGCCTGAATTCCCGGCGGCTAGTCTCGCGGCCATGTCGGGCATCGTTTACCGCCGGTACGTGGCTATCGGCGACAGCCAGACCGAGGGGTTGTGGGACGGCGACGACACCGTTGGCCTGAGCGGGTTCGCCGACCGGCTGGCCTGCCGGCTCGACGCTATGTATCCCGGATTGCAATACGCCAATCTGGCGGTGCGGGGTAGGCGGATCCGTGACGTGCTGCACGACCAACTACCGCCCGCGCCGACCTGGGCCTGTTGTATACGCGGCTGGCCGAGTCGGGAGCAACCGTGCTGACGACGACCTTCCCGCTGTCGCCAAACTCGTGCCGGTCGGCCGTCTGCTTGCCGCACGAGTGGTCCGGATCAACGACGTCATCCGCAGCGCTGCCCAAAGCTATGGATTCGGGCTCGTCGATCTGTACACCGCCCCGTCCATGCACGACCTCGACACCTGGAGCGCGGACCGCATTCACGCCTCCACCAAGGGACATATTTTGTTGCGGCCGCCGCGGCGGAGGCCTTGAATCTGCCGTCGAGCAATCATGATTGGGCGCGCTCCGATGGCGTGGCGGTGCGCTCGTCGCTTTCGGCGCGCGCCGGTGCGCAACTGCGATGGGCACAGAACTTGCTCCTGCCCTGGCTTTGGCGCCACCTGTGCGGCCGCTCTACCGGCGACAGGCGGCTACCCAAACGTCCATACCTCGATGACGTCACAGCGCGTCGCGCCCGCTGACCACCCCGGTCAGGCATCCTTATCGCATGACGGTGGATGTCCTGCTGCACTCGATCCCGCCGCTGACGGTGTACCTGATCGTCGGCGCCGTGGTTGGGATCGAGAGCCTCGGGATTCCGCTTCCCGGCGAGATCGTGCTCGTCACCGCGGCGCTGATGTCGTCACGCCACGAATTGGCCGTCAGCCCAATCGGCGTCGGGGCGGCTGCGGTGATCGGAGCGGTGATCGGCGACACGATCGGCTATTCGATCGGCCGGCGGTTCGGCATGCCGCTGTTCGATTGGCTGGGCCGGCGGTTTCCACACCACTTCGGCCCCGGACACGTCGACCTGGCCGAACGGATATTCACCCGATGGGGTTCGCATGCGGTCTTCTTCGGCCGGTTCGTCGCGTTATTGCGAATCTTCGCCGGCCCGCTCGCCGGCGCTTTGAAAATGCCCTATCCACGGTTTCTCGTCGCCAATGTTTCCGGTGCCGTGTGCTGGGCAGGCGGTACCACCGCCCTGATTTACTACGCCGGAGTCGCAGCCGAGCGCTGGCTGCAGCGATTCTCCTGGATCGCTCTGGTCGTCGCGGTTGTGGTTGGCGGCATTGCCGCGATTCTGCTCCGCAAACGCACTGCCCGGGCAATCGCCGAATTCGAGGCCGAAAACCCTCGAGAATCGGACCCGACGGCGGCCTGAGGCGACGGTTTCGCTCGGTTAGTTGGCAAACGTCGCGCCCGATGCTGAGCGCCGCCGACAGCTACTCCGCAGCAGGCACCTGAACTCGCCAGCGCAGAGTTTGCTATCAAGCCGCAACAGGCTGTTGGCGCTCGATGCTGCCCCCGCGCCCCGCGGGGCCGCTGTCGGATGAGAGCTGTTGATAACAGCTGTAATCGACATTTACATCGCGTGCGGCTGGCCAGCTCCGTCCGGAAACCCGGACAGTCATCCCCATTTGCGGAACGTCGGGTCATTCCGGTCGGATCCAGCCCATTCTTAGCAACTCCACATAGACATGCCGAGCAATCTCTGTTATAAAAATGAAATCTAGAAAATACGAGGTCTGTCTTCAGGCACGTAGGGCGGGCATCCTTCGCGGCGCGAAGCGCCGATTTGAGGAGTTCACCATGAGTTTTGCCACGGCAGAAGCATCGTCCAGTCATGTGATGTTGAGCAGCCGTCTGGTCTCGGAACTGGCTGGCGCACGAAGCACACTGCGGACCACCAGCGAACGAAGCGGATCCGCGGTCATTGTCCATGCCGGAGGCGAAGTCGACGCCTCCAACGAAGACACCTGGCGACACCTGCTGAGCGAGGCGGCGGCCGCTGCCAGTTCCCCGGGTGCTCTCGTGGTCGACACCAGCGGCCTGGACTTCATGGGCTGCTGCGCGTTCGCAGTGCTGGCCGAGGAAGCAGAGCGCAACCGGCAGCGTGGCGTCGATATCCGCCTGGTCAGCAACCAGCCAGTCGTCGCGCGACTGGTCGCCGCCTGCGGGCTTGGCGACCTGATAGCCGTCGACGAGAGCGTGGACACGGCGCTGGCGAACTCGACTGGCGAGTCCTCCGACTGGTAAGCCACGTGGCGGGTCAGCGACGTATGCGCTGAGCGAGCAGCTGTTTCCCTGATCCGGCTAGTTGATTGAGGGCGTCCGGGCGTGCGGCCATCGCCATCAGCAGAGCTTCGCCCGGGCCTTCTACCTCAGCTCCGCTGCCGTGCGACCAGTCCAGGTCGGTGGCAGCCAGCCGGATTCCTCGAGCCCGCCACACACCACGAGTAGCGGGAGCGCGCAAGGCGTAGTTCAGCACGGCTTGCATCCGCTTGGGGTCGATGGCGCGCGCGATTCCGAGTGGCCGGCGGATGTCCTGCTGGTGGATCATGCCGTCGACGAGCGCGACCATGCCATCGAACATCGATGTGAAACCCCGCGGCGGGATGCAGGCGCGCATCAATTCGGTGAGCTGCTCGGGCGAGCGGGGCGCATACTCAGCGACGCCGATCGCGTTGACGCGGTTGACCAGCAGACCGCCTTTGACGAAGCGCCGCAACAACTCCCAGCGATTCAGCTCGTCATAGCTGAGCACGTGGGCAACGACCTCACGGACCCGCCATTTAGCGCACAAGCTGGGTTGCTCCCATTGCGCCGGCGATAGTCCCGCGAGCAGGTCGGCGAATTCTTCGCGTTCCGCACACGCCATCTGCATCGTGCTCAACTCGGTCATTGCAGTACGACCTTAGTTGGTTTACCGGTCCCGGGCCGGGGTAAGCGTGCTTGTGAAGACCATTCGTCCGCCGCCCTACACGATCGGAACAGCGTAAGACCATGGGAATCAAAGACTCACCCGTCGTCGTGGTGACCGGCGCGAGCGCCGGTATCGGCCGAGCGACTGTGCAACTGCTCGCGAAGCGAGGAGCACGCATCGGACTGCTGGCACGGGGCGAGGCCGGGCTGGACGGCGCGGCATCCGACGTGCGCGCGGCAGGCGGTGAGGCGCTGGCGATCTCGACCGACGTGTCGGACTACGACGCCGTGGAACAGGCCGCGCAACGCGTCGAGGAACGGTTCGGCCCCATCGACGCCTGGATCAATGTCGCATTCAGCTCGGTCTTCGCGCCGTTCGCCGAGATCAAACCGGAGGAATTCCGCCGGGTCACCGAGATCAGCTACCTCGGCTTCGTGTACGGCACCATGGTTGCGTTGAAACGAATGCGTCCGCGAAATTCCGGAGTCATCGTGCAAGTGGGATCGGCACTGGGCGCGCGCGCAATTCCGCTTCAGTCGGCGTACTGCGGCGCCAAACATGCCATCAACGGCTTTACCGAATCGCTACGAACCGAATTGATGCATGAGAAGAGCAAGGTGCGGATCACCGTGGTCCAGATGCCCGCGGTCAACACCCCGCAGTTCTCCTGGGTGCTTTCGCGTTTGGATCGGCACCCGCAGCCGGTGCCGCCGATATACCAGCCAGAAGTCGCCGCGCGCGGCGTCCTGCATGCGCTCGACCATCCCCGCCGCAAGCAGTACTGGGTCGGGGCGAGCACGGTCGGAACGATCATCGGGCAACGGTTCGCGCCTGCGCTGCTCGACCGCTATCTGGCCCGGACCGGATACGACTCGCAACAAACCGATCAGAAAGTCGGGCCTGATCAGCCGGTTAATCTCTGGGAGCCCGTCGATGGGCCGGAGGGCAAGGATTACGGCGCGCATGGTGTGTTCGACGACCAGGCCCACGGCCACAGTGCTCAATTCTGGGCCACCCGGCATCGACGGTCGTTGCTCGGCGCCGGGCTGACGGCTAGCTTGCTGGCCGCGTCGAGGTGGGGTCAGCGCCAGCTTCACTGAAAACACTTCTGCCACATCCGTTTCAGTGGCCTCATCTCCTGGAATCGTGTCGGTGGGCGGCGATACGATTCGAACATGCGTTCTAGCAGTCGAGAAGAGATCACCGAGGTCTTCGATGTGCTCAAGACCGACATGAAGCGCGCCCTGGATCTGTCGTTCGACGTGTTGACCACCCCCGAACATCTGGCGCTGCTGGAGTGCTGCGAAATGCTGCGCCGCCAGCTGCCCGCCATCGAGCACCCGATGATCAACCAGCTCGCCGAGCAGGCCGGTGAGGCCGAGTTGGGCGGCAAGCTGTCATGTGCGCTAGCGGAGCGGTTGCGGATCACCCGCGCCGACGCCGCCCGCCGCATCGGTGAGGCCGCGGATCTGGGCCCACGCCGGGCGTTGAGCGGCGAACCGTTAGAGCCGGTGTTGCCCGCCACCGCTGCCGCCCAGCGCACCGGGACCATCGGGTCCGGGCACGTGGCGGTGATCCGCAGCTTTTTTCACCGGCTGCCCGACGCCGTGGATGTGGAGACCCGGATCGAAGCCGAAGCCCACCTGGCGCAGCTGGCCGGCGAACATCGCCCCGACGACTTGCACAAGCTGGCCGACCGACTCACCGACTGCCTCAACCCCGACGGCGATTTCACCGACAATGATCGCGCCCGGCGGCGCGGCCTGGCTCTGAGTAATCAACACGCCGACGGGATGTCGCAGCTGACCGGCTGGGTGACTCCAGAGTTGCGGGCCGGCATCGAAGCAGTCTGGGCCAAACTGGCCGCCCCCGGCATGTGCAACCCGGAGGACCCCGCACCGGCCATCGACGCAAAGCCCTCCGAGCAAGCGCTGCAGCGTGACAGCCGGTCACTCGCCCAACGAAACCATGACGGCCTCAACGCCGCGATTCGCGCGCTTTTGGCATCCGGTGAATTGGGCCAGCACAACGGACTACCCGCCACCATCATCGTGTCCACCACACTCAAAGAGCTCGAATCCGGCGCCGGCAAAGCCCTCACCGGTGGCGGCACCCTGCTACCCATGACCGATGTGATCCGGATGGCCTCCCACGCTCACCACTACCTGGCCATTTTCGACAAGGGCAAAGCCATCGGGCTCTACCACACCAAACGCCTGGCCTCACCGGGCCAACGCATCGTGCTCTACGCCAAAGACCGCGGCTGTACACGCCCCAACTGCACCGTGCCCGGCTACTACTGCGAAGCCCACCACTGCACCCCCTGGGCCCAATGCCACACCACCGACGTCAACGACCTCGCCCTCGCCTGCGGCGGCGATCACCGCCTGACCGAACAAGGCTGGACCACCCGCAAAAACGCCCACGGCGACACCGAATGGATCCCACCCCCACACCTCGACCACGGCCAACCAAGGACAAACACCTACCACCACCCCGAAAGACTGCTCCGCGCAGACGAAGACGACGACGACGTGCCGTAGCGACTCAACGCTTCCGGAGCGCGGATGCCAGCGCCCAGGACACACCGGCACCCACTACCGCGATCGCGGCCAGTGGACCAGCCACCCGGACCGCTCGAACCCGTGTCGAGGGCTCCGGACGCGTCGGCCGACCGCCGACCATGACCTGCGCCAGGTGCAGCGGCGTCGCCGCGCCCGCATCGCTGATCTGCGTCTGGCAGGAGAATCCGTCGGCCACCACCAGCGCGTCGGGGTTATCGCGAATCTTCGGCAGCAGTGCTTGCTCGCCGCAGTCCATCGAAAGTTGGTACTTGCCTTGCTCAAATCCCCAGGAACCGGCCAATCCGCAGCAGCCGCCGGTTACTGATTGCACGTCGAGACCCATCTTCGCCAACACCTGCTGATCCGCATCGACTCCGCCGGTTGCTCGCTGGTGGCAGTGCCCCCACAGCAGCGCCCGCGCACCGGACCGCTTCGGAAGCTCGACGTCGAACTTCGTGAAGAACTCGGCAAAATGATAGCTGTTGCGTACCAGGCGGTCTGCGTCGTCGTCATGCGGCAACAGCTTGGGCAGCTCGTCTTTGAACACGGCGAGGCAGCTGGGCTCCATCCCCACGATCGGTGTGCCGGCCCGGATCTCGTCACGTAACTGCGACAGCACATCCTGCAGGTAGCGCTCGGCTACATCCAGGAAGCCGTAGTCGTACAGCGGTCGGCCACAACAGATGTGCTTGGTCGGCATCACCACCTGCCAGCCGGCCGCCTCGATCGCCTCCACGCAGGCCACCCCGACATCGGTGTGCAGCCGATTGTTGAACGTATCCGGAAACAGGATGACCCGCGGCCCGCCGGCATTGACCACCGGGCGCCCCGAAAACCACTGTTGCAGTGTCATCGGCGCAAACGTCGGAAGCGGCCGGTGCCGGTCGATCCCACCTACCGCTTTAGCGATTCGTGACAGCACCGGCGTCTGGGTGGCGAAGTTTGCCAGCTCGGGTACCGCGCTGGCCAACCGTGCCGCCTGGTCGATGAACCCGAACGCATAGGCATAGCGCGGCCGCCACCGGCGCGCCGACTTGAAATGGTGATACAAGAATTCCGCTTTGTAGGTCGGGATATCCACGTCGACCGGGCAGTCGCTGGTGCAGCCCTTGCACGCCAGGCACAGATCCAGCGCATCGGCCACGTCGGTTGACTGCCAGCCGTCGGTGATCACTTCACCGCGCAACATTTCGAACAGCAGTCGCGCACGCCCACGAGTGGAGTGCTTCTCCTCCCTGGTCACCTGATAGCTCGGGCACATCGTGCTCGTCGCCTCGGGCACCCGGCATTTGCCGACACCGACGCAGCGCAACGCCGCGTGCGAGAAATCCCCGCCGTCGTCCGGGTAGGCGAACTTCACCTTCGGCCGCAGTGGGTTGTAGTCGGTGCCCAGCTTGAGATTCTCGTCGAAGCGATATGGGTCGATGACCTTGCCCGGGTTCATCTTCCACTCCGGATCCCAGATCAGCTTGAACTTGCGCATCGCTTCAAGCAACCGTGGACCGTACTGCTTGCCGAGCAGTTCGGCGCGCTGCTGCCCGTCGCCGTGCTCGCCGGACATCGAACCACCGTAGCGCGCCACCAAGTCGCCGGCCGCCTCCATGAAGTGCCGGTAGTTGGCCAACCCGTCGCGGTGGCGCAGGTCGAAATTGATCCGGGAATGGATGCAGCCTTCGCCCAGGTGGCCATACATGGCACCACGCAGACCGTGGTCGGCGTAGAGCTGCTGCAGATCCCGCAGGTAGTCGCCAACTCGCACCGGCGGCACAGCCGAGTCTTCCCAGCCTGGCCAATGGTCGCCACTGTCAGCGGGGAAGGCGGTCGACCCCAGCCCGGCCTCGCGGATCGACCACAACTCGTCGCTGTTACCGCCGTCCTGCTTGCTGCGAGCCAGCACGATCCGGTCGTCGTCGTAGTCCTTCTTCTTCCGCAGCCACTGGAGGAATTCCTCGGCCCGGCGCAGCGATTCGCCCGGCTCGTCGGATCCAAACTGCATGAACGCCCAGGCGCCGCCGGATTCGGGCCGGGGCAGCGCCGCCCGGCCGGCCGCATTGGTTCCGGTCAGTTCCTGGTCGTGGACCAGCATGTGGTCGACGGCCTCCAAACCGATTGGTTTCCAGGCCATCAGGTCCGGTACCGCGTCGCCGGCCTCGCCCAGCGAGTCGTATTGAATCACCACCAGCGTGCGGTGGATCATGGCCGGTGTCAGCATCACCGTCGCCGTCAACGCCACCGCGCAAGTGCTCTCGGTCCCGACCAGCGCGCGGGCGACGTTGAAACCCTTCTCCGGGAGCAACTCGTCGAGGTTGTATCCGGACACCCGCCGCGGCAGCTCGTCCACCGATGGATACCCTTTGCGGATGTCGTCGGCATACTCGTCACGCAAATCCCTTAGGGCGGAATAGATTTCACCCTTGCGTCCGCCGGCGGCGATAATGGCTTCAAGATCATTCTCCTCGTTGACGCCCACTGAGAACCGCGCGCCGTCATAGGTGACGACATCCAATGACTGCGTGTTATCGGATGTGCGCGGTCCGGGTCCGTAAAGATGCGACTGGATCGAGTGCACACCGCAAGAGTTGTTACCGATATTGCCGCCCAATGTGCATCTCGAGTGCGACGACGGGTCCGGGCCGAAAACCAGTCCGTACTCGCCAGTGGCCTTATTGAGCTGCTCGTTGATCACCCCGGTTTGCACGGTGGCCACGCAGCTGTCGGCATCGATGTCGAGGATCTCGGTGAGGTACTTCGAAAAGTCGATCACGACAGCCACATTCACGGTCTCACCGGACAGACTCGTCCCACCGCCCCGGCACAACACCGGGGCACCGTAGGTGTGACAGGCCCGCACTGTCTGGACGACGTCGTCGATCGTCTTGGGCACGACCACACCGATGGGCACTTGGCGGAAGTTCGATGCGTCGTTGGCGTACATCGCCTTGGTGGCAGTGTCGAATCGCACCTCACCGCTGACGTGCCGGCGCAGCTGGTTCTCCAGCCCTGCGACGTTGACTTTGTCGACCGACGCCGGCCGGGATGGGACGGTCTGCGTCATTCGTCCTCACCTTTGACGGTCTGCTTGATCGACTCGGTGAACTCGTGCATCTTCTGTTTGGCGCCCTTCCCCCACTGCCGCAAGTCGGTCGAGAATGAAGTTGGCGGTCATGGGTGCCACGGCGGCAGTGACGACGCCGGTGGTCACTGTCGACGTGTACCCGAGAGTTGGGGTGTCAAACGGCCGAAAGACTGGCGCGTGCACTGCGGAGGTCGTCGACGAAGGACGCGTAGGCCTTGTCGCGGTCGGTCCGGTCCCGCAGCACCGCAGACGGATGCACGGTGGCTGCCAGTTGGGGCTCTGGGTCCCACCGCACGTCGAAATCCTGCGGCAGGTCGATGAGCTCGCCGCGGTGTGCCGAGAGGCGAAAGGCGCTGCCCAGCAATGCCTGGGCAGCGGTCGCGCCGAGCAGCACGATCAGCTGAGGGTGCAGTGAGTCGATCTCGGCCAACAGCCAGGGGCGGCACGCGACGACCTCGGTGCGGTTGGGCTTCTGGTGTATCCGTCGTTTGCCGCTTTTGCGGGTGAACTTGAAATGCTTGACCGCGTTGGTTTGATACGTCAGATCGGGATCGATGCCGGCGTCGTCGAGCGCTCGCGCCAGCAGCCGCCCGGCCGGTCCGACGAACGGCAGGCCTTCGATGTCCTCCCGATCCCCCGGCTGTTCGCCGACGAGCATGATCGGCGCGTCCCGATGCCCATGCCCGAAAACCGTTTGGGAGGCGTTCTGGTACAGCGTGCAGCCGTGGCAACAGCCTGCCGCGGCTTCCAGCGAGTCCAGACTGCGGTCTTCGGGCAGGTAACGCTCCGCGCCGGGGACCTTGGTAGTGCTCATCGGCTCACGCGGCGAATTCGGGTGCGATCTCCGACTCCCAGAAGTCGAAGAACCGGTCCTGGTCCGGACCGATCTGCTGGATGTAGACCTCGTCGAAGCCGGCGGCGGCGAATGCCCGGATCCGCTCGACGTAGGGCTTGGCATCCGGCCCGCAGGGCACCGACTCCGCCACCGCAGACTCGGGAACCAGACTGGATGCCTGCTCGAAATCACCTGGTCTGGGTAAGGTCTGGCCGACCTGCCCGGGCAACTGCTCGTTTGCCCACAAACTGTGCGCGGTGCGCAGGCCGTCCTCTTTGGTCGGCGCGTGGCACACTTTGAAGCCGGCCTGGGTCGGCTTACCGGATCCGCCGTTCTCCCGGAACTGCGACACCAATTCGGCATCGGGCATGGTGCACTGGAAACCATCGCCGATCCGGCCGGCCAAGCCGGCGGCCTGCGGCCCGTAGCCGGAGATATAGATCGGGACCGGTTGAGACGGCAGCGTGTAGAGCCTTGCGTTCTCGACGGTGAAGTGTCGGCCGTGGTGGCTGACCTCTCTGCCGGAGAACAGCTTTCGGATCACGGCCACCGCCTCTTCGAGCATTTCGCGGCGGATCGCCATCGCCGGCCAGTGCTGACCGGTGATGTGCTCGTTGAGCGCTTCCCCGGTCCCCACCCCGAGGACGAACCGCCCGTCGTGCTGAGCGGCGCACGTCGCGGCGGCCTGGGCGATCACCGCTGGATGGATCCGGATGATCGGACAGGTGACAGCCGTGGTCACCGGCAATGAGCAGGCCTGGGACAGCGCGCCGATGACTGCCCAAACGAACGGACTCTGGCCCTGTTGTTCGGTCCATGGATGGTAATGGTCGGAGATCCAAAGCCGCTCGAAGCCGGCGGCCTCAGCTCGAACGGCTTGGCGGACCAATTCGTTCGGATGGAATTCCTCGCTGGTGAGGAGGTAGCCCAGCCTCGTCATGGTTGCGGGCATACCCCTCCGGCGAGGGCCGAAACAGGTGTAAGCACCCGCGTCTTGGGGTACTGCATCGAACGTGGCCACCGCATTCTGGCGCTGGTGTTCGGCGGCTGCCGCTGGCGCGCTCGCTGTCGCAGGGTGTTCGTCGCCTCAACAGCCGGAGAGCTCACCGGAAGTAACGCTGGTGCATGTCGACGCGGCGCTGCACAGTCCGGTGTGGTCATACGGCACGCACACTCTGCTCGGGCTCACCGATGACCATCGGCTGGCGAAGGTCAGCGGCGCCGAAAAACCGGAGACCGCACGAACCACGCTGTCGGGCCCGCTCGGCGCCGGCCGCAACCTCCAGATCAGCCAGATGGACGACCGCAATGTCTTCGTGCCGCAACCGCAGCGTGGCGTCGTGGGCATCGTCGACATCGGCAGCTTGCAGTCCGTCGGCCAGTTCGATGCCGGTCCGGCTCCCGACTACCTCTCCGAAGACGCCGGCATGCGGATATTGCTCGCGTTATCCGCTGATGGAACGACCGTGACACCGGTGGATCAATACGGCTACCGCAAACTGCCGGCTGCCACGATCACCGGCGATCGCGCGGATTCCATCGACGGTTCCACGCGAGGACGCGAAATCGACTACCACGTGTACGCGCCGTCGGGAATCCGATACTACAAAGGCCCCTCCTCGCCACCGAGAGAACGCGGCGCGTTCGCGATAGACGTCGCCGCATCGGCGGGTAACAACACCAAGGTGACCCGCACCTATGTCGCCGACCACGACCACGCAACGCTCTACTCCATCGACTCCCGCCGCGGCGGCGAAGGATTGGAAGTGGTCGGACGTGCGGAACTGCCGTCGTCGCCGATCCGCTACCTGGGAACCGACGACACCCGGATCTACGCGGCAACCGACCGGCAATTGGTGACGCTCGAGGCGAACAGCTTCGGCGGCTACCCGAACTACGCCATGCACGTGATCCACGTAGTGGATTACCGCTCGAGTTTGCCTGCCGGCCAGGCGAAGTCGGCGCCGCTGTCCGGGATGGAGGTCGGTCCACACCAGGTGTTTCTCACGCTGCGCGGAACACCGTATGTGGTCGGCGTCGCAAAGCCGCATCTATGACTGTAGGAGGACCGGTGACTGCGCCGATCGGCATCGACGACGATTTCGAGTTGATCAACGAGCAGATTGCTGCCCTAAAGGAACTCGGGCAAAAGCAAGAACTCGCCGAGGGCGACCGCTACGACTTCAGCATCCGGTGGGGCACCGCACTTTCCGGGCGGCTGCGACGACTGGTGCTCTACAGCGCCGAAGGCATCCTCAGTGAGGTCGACGAAGCCCGATTCCAATCGCTGTGCGAGGAGTTGCGCGGGCTATCCGAGCTGATCGATCGATTCGAGCTGGCTCACCCGGTGTTCACCGCTCCTGCACCCGCCACAGCTAAACGGCATCGGGGACCTCGACGGACCAGCTCGCGGCACGGGCCCCGTCTGCATCGCGGGTGAGGAAGTCCTTCTCCCGCAGTTTGATTCCGGTGCGCGGCCTGGGGCACTCCGGGGTGCGGCATGTCAACGCCACCATGTAGGCATCGTCGTCCTCGTCGAGAAACAGGAAACCAAGGTAGAGCGCATCGCCGACGTCGAATTCGGTTGCGCCGCAGCCGTCGCAGTGTCCGCCTTTGGCCTTGACCTGGTCCAGCACCTGCTCGCACTCGGTCAGATTCAGGCTGACCAGCTCCGGACGCACCACAGGGTCGTCGGTCATCAGATCTCCACATCCTTGTCGTAATGGATGTTGTCCTCGCGCCAACCGCCCAACCCCATGCCGATACCGCGGTGATCGTCGACAAACTCGATTTGGTTGATCCACTTGGCCATCTTGAAGCCGACTTGGGTCTCGACCCGCAGCCGCAGCGGCGCACCATGTTTGATCGGCAACGGCTGGCCGTTCATCTCATAGGCCAGGATGGTCTGCGGCTTGTAGGCCAATTCCAAATCCATTACCTCATAGAATTGGCCCAAGCCGTCAGAGCTGGGCTCGTCGCGGCTGTTGTCCTGCATGGTCAAAAAGCAGATGTAGCGAGCGTGCGGCAACGGCTTGACTTCCTCGAGCAACCGGCTCAGATGAATCCCGCTCCACTGACCGATGCTCGTCCAGCCCTGTACGCAGTTGTGCAGCACCCGTTGCGTTTCCGGTTCGCCCAAGGCGCGTAGCCCCGCCAAGTCGAGCGTCACCGGTTTTTCCACCAGGCCGCCGACCCGCAGTCGCCAGTCGACGAAGTTGTGCACCGCCATCACCTTGTACTCGCTCGAGCATGGCGGCTTACCGTTGACTCGGTGCTCTTTGGAGAGCTTGTGCACCGGGTAGTCCTGTCGCGAGTTCAGCGGCCGCAACAGCATGAGTTTGGCCCGGGTGTTGATGATGCCCAGGACTTTGTGGACCTGTGTTGGCCGGCGAAGGCTCCATGTCGTCGCGGCGACGTGGACGGCGACGATTGCACCGATGATCACGAACGACCAGAACGTCGCCCAGTTGATGTTGCGCACCGCGCCGAAGATCATCGCCGCGGTGAGCTGGCCCCAGCCCCAGAAGAAGATCATCGACAGGTGGATCACGATGAAGACCAAAAACGCGACCAGACCAAAGAAGTGCAGACTGCGCGCTCGTTGCCGACCGCCCCACAGCCGGACATACCACGGGAAGCGCGCCTCGACCGCCGGTGACTGCGCGGCGCCGGTCAGGATCTGGAACGGGGCAAGAACGAAGATGACGCCGGCGTATGCCAATTTCTGGATGGCGTCCAGCGGTTCGCTGGGTAACAGCGACGGCAGGTTAAACGTCATGTAGGCGACGATGTCGTTCCAGGCCTCGGAGAATATCGACCACGAATAGGGCCAGTATCGATGCCATTGTCCGGTGGCGAACAACAGGATGTAGTACGACAGGCCGACCAGAATCCACCCGATCACCGCGAAGAAGTGCCAGTGGCGGCCGAGGCCGAGTTTCTTGTGGCCGGGCAACGCGACGATCGAGCTGTAGGACTCCTCCTCGTCGAGAGTGTCATACAACTTGTTGGTCGGCATTTCCTTGGTGGTGAAGCGGGCCCACTCGGTGCCGGGTCGGCTGTCCTCGCGCCAATACAACTTGGGGTGCGTGCCTAGGATCTCAATCCCGCTGCGCAACAGCAACGTCAGGAAGAGCACGTTGAGCCAGTGGTCGATCCGCAGCCACACCGGGTAGTCGAAGGTCATCAGTCGTGCCAATTCTGTCGTTGCGGGTAGGCCACGTTGATGCCCAAGAGCACCGTCATGTGCACCGCGATGAAGCCGCCCGCGCAAGCCAGCGCCCACGTGCCGGGTGCGACATCCCAGCGACCGGTCAACGCCACCAGCCCCGGCAGGCTGGCCGCCCGGCTGGCCAGATACAAGCCGAGAAAAGCCACCGACACCAGGTCGCCCAGCAACCAACCCAGCTGCGGCAGAAGGGGATTCAGCGCCAGCCACATGACACCGGCGGCCACTAGGCAGCCAGCGATCAGCACGGCGGCGTAGATGACGAAGTAGACCGGCGGCGACGTCTCTCGGGTCAGGGCATAGATGTGGGCCGCGACAATGCCCAGCAGCAGCACTCCACCCAGTGCCGTCACCGTCCGCGGCAGGTCGAAAGCGACATAGCCACCCAGTCGCAACATCCGGTACAGCCGACTGCGCTGCAAAACGCGCACGACAAGGCCCACGGCGGCTGCGTACCCCGCGACGATTGACGGCAAACCATCGCTACCTGCCAGTTCCGGTGCCGACCGACGGCCCTACCGAGTCGGCAAGCCGGTGCGAGGACTCGAACAACAATGCATGCACGAACGCCTGCGGAAGGTTGCCCCGCAGCTGGCGTTGGTCGACATCGAACTCTTCGGTGAGTAAGCCGGGTGGGCCGCAGGCGGTGCGATTGCGCTCGAACCAGCGCACCGCCGCCAAGTCGTTGCCTTGCTGGTGATCGGCTAGTGCCATCAGGAATCCGCAGAGCAGGAAGGCCCCTTCGGCCTCGCCGAGCGGACGCTCGTCGGGTTCGAAGCGGTACACGAACCCGTGCCGGCCGAGGTCGCTGCGCACCGCTTCGAGCGTGGCAACGCTGCGCGGGTCGTTAGGCGGTATCGCCCCGCGGATCGCCGGAAGCAGCAGCGCGGAGTCGACCCGCGAATCATCGGGCGCCCGTTGCCATCTGCCGGATGGGTGCAAACAGTCCGAATCGGCATCGGCGATCAGCACGTCGGCTAACCGCTGCCACTCCGAGCCCTGCTGTCTCGGTGCGACCTCGCCGGCGCGTCGCAATCCGGCCGCACAGATCAGCCGGGAGTGCGCCCATCGCCGGTCATCGATTTCCCAGAGTCCGGCATCGGCCTCGCGCCAACGCTTCTCGATGGACTCGACCAGGGTGCGAACGGCACGCCAATGCACGCTGTCCAGCCGGTCCAACCGCGCCGCAGCCGCCAGCAGCAGCAATGCTTCGCCGTGGGCGTCCAGCTGAAATTGGTCGGTCACCCAATTGCCGGTCTTGACTGCCGCACCCGGATAACCCGGCAAGTCGAGGTCCTGCTCCTCCGGTACGGCGTCACCGGTGATGCAGTAGGCCGGCTTCAACCCCGGGCCGTCGTCGAGAACCCGCTCACTGACGAACTTGACGGCGTCGTCGAGCAGCGGATAGCCACCCGCGGCGGCGACTGCTTGCCCGGCGTAGCACTGATCGCGGATCCAGCAATAGCGGTAGTCATAGTTGCGTCCCTGCTCAGCTCGCTCGGGCAACGACATCGTCGCCGCAGCGACCATCCCACCCCCGCTGCTGGTCAGGCCCCGCAGCACCGCATACGCGGTTTGGGTGTCGAGGTCCGCGATGGTGCCGGAGAACTCGGGAACGGCTTGCATCCAGGCATGTTCGGTGTCACGCCAGGCATCGTTGGGCCGCACCACATCGGACGGCAACTCCTGGTCGGACAGTTCCAGCACCAGGTCGTGGTCGGTACCGGGACTGGCTTCGACGACCGCCTCCAGCGCCCCGTCGTCGCCGCGCCGAGCACCGCCGGCACCAAGCCAGCGGAAGCGGTGCGGCCCCGATCGACCGGTCCATACTCCGTCGCTACAGGACAAGTCGCGGATGCCCTTAGCGCCGAACTCCGCACGAAGGTCGAGTCTGATCCGCATCCGAGTGGGCCGATCGAGGGCGCGGATGCGCCGAAGTATCACCGCGGTGTGCGGGTCGCCGGGAAATGCCAGCGCCTCGCGGCATTCGACGATCCCATCCGTGGTCACCCATCGCGACCGCCAGATCAGCGACCGGTGCTCGTATCGGCCGCCCCAGACATAGCGCGGGTGGTCCGGCGAGACGGAGTAGACGCCACCAGCGCCCAGCAATGAGCTGAACACAGCGGGACTGTCCCAGCGCGGCAGACACATCCAGCAGCAATCACCGCGCGGCCCGACAACAATTCCCCGTTCTCCGTCAGCCAGCAACGCGTATTCCCGAAGTACATGCGGCGCAAGCTGTTCAGCTAGTAGTGGTTTGTTCGCCATAGTTTCCTTCATTTCGCCACGTCGGGCATACCCGGTTTGCGTTGCGGGTAGTCACCTGGCATGCCTTCGCGTGCCGGCTCAGCAATTCTTGTCGAATCCGTCGATGCTTCCGCCTATTCGATTCCCACCGACGCCCCGGAATCGGACGGCACGTTGACGTGGGATTCGACCACTTTCGTGCTGGTGACAGTGCGGGCCGGCGGTCAGGTCGGCACTGGCTACACCTACGGCGGCACAGCCGTGGTGACCGTGATCCAGTCCAAGCTGGCCGACGTCGTCAAGGGCAAAGACGCGCTGCAGCCGCCGGCCCGATGGGCCGAGATGCAGCATGCGGTGCGCAATTTGGGTAAACCGGGCGTGGTCGCCGAGGCCATCTCAGCGGTCGACGTCGCGCTGTGGGACTTGCGGTCCCGGCTGCTCGACGAACCACTCTCGGTGGCGCTCGGCGCCGTGCACGACGCCACGCCGGTCTACGGCAGCGGCGGATTCACCTCTTACGACAACAACGCCCTTCGCGAGCAGCTGTGCGGATGGGTCGACGCCGGGATACCGCGGGTCAAGATGAAGGTCGGCCGCGACCCAGGCGCCGACACCGCAAGGGTGGCCGCGGCCCGCTCGGCGATCGGCGACTCGGCGGAACTTTTCGTCGACGCCAATGGGGCCTACAACCGCAAACAAGCGCTGCTGTGGGCGCAACGCTTCGCCGAGTATGACGTGCGCTGGTTCGAGGAGCCGCTGACCTCCGATGACCTCGACGGCTTGCGGCAGCTCTGCGAGCAGGGCCCTGGCGGTATGGACATCACCGCCGGCGAGTACGGCTACCACCTGCCGTATTTCCACCAGATGCTGGCAGCGGGCGCCGTGGACTGTTTACAGGCGGACGTCACGCGAGCGCTGGGAATCACCGGCGTGCTCAAGGTCGCCGCGCTGTGCGACGCACGCGGCATGGACCTGTCGCTGCATTGCGCGCCGCAGATCAGCGCCCACGTCGGAACGGCGATATGGCATCTACGGCATCTGGAGTACTTCCATGATCATGTGCGGATCGAAGGCATGGCGTTCGACGGCACGATCGACCCTGAGCCGGACGGGGCCCTACATCCGGACCGGACCGCCCCCGGCCACGGATTGACCGTCAAAGAGGCCGACCTGCAGCAGTTCCGGGTGGCCTGACACCGGTCGTGTTTTCAGCCTGCTTGCTCATAGGTAGTTCACAGCCTGTACTCATCTGCACGGCGTAACGTCACACGTTGTTAGTTCGACAAAGTATGTAGATGGCGGCCCGTGCGGTGCACGCCTCCGCCCAGACCGTGGCTAGGTGGCAAAGCGTTTGGAGGAGATGTGGACATTGTCCTCGGGGTCTCGATGGCGCCCAGCACAATCGGCATGGTTTTGGTCGAGGGTGACAATGCCGACGGCGTCACGGTCGAGGAAGACCACTTCGATGTCGCCGCACCCGGCGACGCAGTCACGCTCGGCAGCCCGGACCAGGTGATCTCGGCGATTCTGGGGACTCGCGAGGCCGCTACCGCAGGCGGCTACCGGTTGACCTCGACGGGCGTCACCTGGACCAACCCCGTCGACGCTGCCGCACTTCGCGAGGCACTGGCCGCCCGCAAGATCGAGAACGTCATGTTGGTCTCGGCGTTTCTGGCCGCGGCCGCGCTGGCCCAAACTGTCGGCCAGGCAATCGGTTACCAGCACACCGCGATGCTGTTCGTCGAACCTCAGACCGCCACGCTGGCCGTTGTTGATGCTTCCGACGGCTCGGTCACCGACGTGTACCGGCGCCCGCTGCGCAGCGCCGACATGGCTGGTGAGCTGGCGGCAATGGTCGCCGATCTGGACGGATCGGCGACCCGTCCGGATGGCTTGTTCGTGGTGGGCTGCGGTGTCGACATCGCACCGATCAAGCCGGCGCTGGAGACGGCGACCTGGCTCCCGGTGAGCGCGCCCGAAGAGCCCGA
The DNA here is from genome assembly GCF_059812585.1 of Mycobacterium sp. NGS48. NCBI lineage: Bacteria > Bacillati > Actinomycetota > Actinomycetes > Mycobacteriales > Mycobacteriaceae > Mycobacterium > Mycobacterium sp. NGS48. The sequence continues at coordinate 341,184 of NZ_JCALCY010000003.1, read as the reverse complement.
CACGGCGCTGGCCCGCGGGGCGGCGCTGGCATCGGCCAACGCACCGCTGTTCGCCTCGTCGACCGCAGCTTTGGCGTATGCCCAGGATCCTGGTACCGGCCGGGTGGACCCGTATGCCGTCGCCCCCGGTTACCTCGACGTGCGGGTCGATCGGCCCGGCGTCGAGATCGGCGAGGAGGACATTGCCTATAGTGCGGTGGCCGACGACGACGGCGACGCCGATACCACTGTGCTGTCCGAGGACGGCGGTCTCGACGAACCCCGGTCGGGGCGACGGCCGATGCTGCTGGTCGGTAGCGGATTGGCCGTCGTATTCGTAATCGCGGCCCTTGCGCTGGAAGTCGCGCTGGCACTGGGCATCCGGCCGACCGTCGCGCTATTGCCCAACCCGGTGCAACAACTCATTGTGCCCACCGAGCAGCCGCCTGCGCCGCCCGCGGCGGCAGCTTCGCAGCCGCAACCGCAGGCGGTTCACATGACCGCACCACCCGCTCCGCTTGATCCCGTCGTCGCGCCACAACCGCTCGCGGTGCCGGCGCCTGCGCCTCCGCCACTTCCGGACGCCGCGCCAGTGCCGGTTCCCGCTCCGGTGCCGGTGCCGGTGCCGGTACCGGTCCGGATCCCGCTACCCGCGCCGCCAATTCACGTGGCGGTTCCGCGGCCGATCCAGGCGCCGATTGCCCAGCCGCCGGTCACGGCACCGCTACCACCTGTCCATCTGCCGGCACCCCCGCTACATCTGCCGACACCGCCCGCCAAACCGCCGACACCGCCGGGACACATTCCGACGCCACCAGTGCAGGCGCCCACCCCGCCCGTCCAATTTCCAAAACCGCCCGCGCATGTACCGACGCCGCCGCGGTGGCAACTACCGACGCCGCCCGTGCAGGACCCTGCGCCCCCGATACACCTGCCCACGCCGCCAGTGAGCATGCCTGCGCCGGAGCCGCCGATGCGCTTGCCGTTTCCACAGGCACCGCCATTCCCTCGGATGCCGGCTCCGCAGGCGCCAAGGCTGCCCACCCTGCCCGCTCCGCGATTCCCTCGGATGCCCGCTCCAGCCGCCCCGGCGATGCCGCACTTCAACTTCCCGACGCCGTCATTCCGGTTCTAGCGCCGTGGGACCGAGGCAGATGAGTTAGCTAGGTTTGCAGCAACAGCTTGAGGCGTTTGGCATACGCGTTGAGCGGTTCGCTATCCAACATCTCGTGATGCGCACAGTCAACCGACTGCTCGGTGATGTCCCCGGCGACATACGGGCGCCAGCTTTGCAGCTTGGATGAACCGTTCCCATTTCCGTTTCGGGTAGCGGAAAAGAGGAACATATCGCCGTCGAACACGGCAGGCACATGCTCCAACAGATGCATCCGGTTGGCGTTGGCACTTTCGACGATGAACTTCAGCAGCGGTCTGGGCGGAAGGGGATATTCGGCCACTTCCTGTTGGTGAATCAATTCCTCTACTTGGCGATAGGTCAGCGGTTCAGGCTGGGCTGGAATAGGTATCCGATTGCTCCGCAAGATGCGGTCCAGCAGACGACTCTCGTCTACGGCCCCATCGCTGGTGGCCTTTCCGCTCCCGTTTGACGCGGCATCGAGCAGGACAAGACGTCGGACTACGCATCCGCGTCGACGAAGCTCGATGGCAAGCTCGTGGGCGACCACGCCGCCAAAAGACCAGCCGAGGATGTTATACGGCCCGGTCGGATAAACCGCTTGGAGCCGGTCGGCATAGTTTTGCGCCATCTCACGAATCGATCCAGCATCGGGCTCGCCATTCTGCTGGGCTTGTTGAATGCCGATGATCGGGCAGTCCAGATAATCGCCCAGGGCCCGATACCGCCAGCTCAGCCCGAGGCCGTCATGGATACAGCACAGCGGAACGCCGGTACCTTTCCGGAGGATCTGAACAGGTGCCACTTCCACCGAGTTGGCCCGGCTGCCCATCTGGCGGCTCAGACTTCTCACCGAGGGCGCGTCGAATAACGTCCGCACCGCGACATCGGCGCCCAGCGCAATGTTGATCGCCGCGATCAAGCGCATCGCTGAAATGCTGTCGCCACCCAGGTCGAAGAACGAGTCGTCGACCCCGACCCGCTCGAGGCCGAGTACGTGGGCATACGTGGCGGCCAGGGTTTCTTCGGTCCGGTTGGCCGGAGCACGATACGTCGTCGTGGTGTATTCGGGTGCCGGCAGCGCACGGCTGTCGAGTTTGCCGTTGGGGGTCAGCGGCAGCGCCTGCAATGCCACCACCGCCGCCGGCACCATGTAAGCCGGTAGCCGATGCGACAGGTGACCGCGCGCCTCGGCCGGATCGGCGTTGCCGGTCACATAACCGACCAGTCGTTTGTCGCCGGGGCGGTCCTCGCGGGCGACCACCACCGCCTGATCCACCCCATCGAGGGCATTCAGGGCTGCCTGGACTTCGCCGAGTTCGATGCGATAGCCGCGGATCTTGACCTGCTCGTCGGCGCGCCCCACATACTGCAGCTGTCCATCCGCACCCCAACGCACCAGATCCCCGGTGCGATACATCCGTTCCCCGGACTCCCCGAATGGGCAAGCCACAAACCGGGACGCCGTCAAAGCATTCTGGCCCACATAGCCGCGCGCCACCCCGGCGCCGGCCACATACAACTCGCCGACCACACCGGCCGGCGCCGGCCGCAACCACCCATCCAAGACAAACAGCGCGGCTTCCGGCACCGGCGAACCGATCGGCACCGTGTCCGATCCCCCGGTTAACGGCGCGCTGATCGCCACACACATCGTCGTCTCGGTCGGGCCGTAAGCATTGACCATCATCCGGCCCGGCGCCCACCGATCTACCACCTCGACCGGACAGGGCTCACCGGCCATCACCAGCGCGGTCGACTCCAATTCCTGCTGCGGCAACGCCGCAAGCGCCGACGGTGTCTGGGTCAGCACACTGACGTGCTCGGCAACCAGCACATCGTGCAACTCGTGCGGCGAGCGCGCTACCGCGTCGGGCACGATCACCAGCCGCCCGCCACCCAACAACGCGCCGAAGATCTCCCACACCGATACATCGAAGGCCAGCGAATGACACTGCGACCACACCCGAGCCGTCGGCAAGCCGGCATCCAATGACGCCAACAGTTGCGTCACGTTGCGATGAGTGACGGCGACGCCCTTGGGCATCCCGGTGGTGCCCGAGGTGTAGATCACATAGGCGGCGTCATCAGGGTCCGGCACCGGGAGCGCCGTGCCCGGCGGGTTGTCAACAGCATCCTCGACATCCACGACCACGACGTCGAATTCGTCGAGTCGGTCAGCCAACTCGGCGGTGGTGATCACCGCCACCGGCGCAGCATCGCCGAGCATGAACCCGACCCGCGCCGCGGGCAGCGTCGGGTCGATCGGCAGATACGCCGCCCCGCTTTCCAGCACCGCCAACATCGCCACGATCGCGTCGACAGAGCGCGACAACAGCAACCCCACGCACTGTCCCGGGCCCGCCCCGTGACCGGCCAATACATGCGCCAGCCGGTTCGACGCCTCCGCGAGGTCTCGATACGTGATCGACTCCCCCTGGCACGTCACTGCGACCGCATCGGCGGTGCGGGCCAATTGCTCGGCCAACAACATCGGAATCGACATCGGCGCACTCGTCGAGCGGGCCAACACCGCCCGGTTCCCGATCTCATCCAGCCGGGCATGCTCGGCCGCATCGAGCACATCCACCGACGCCAACGGGCGAGTCGGATCGGCCGTCATGGCCGTCAACACCCGCTGCAGCCGCCCGATCAACGCGTCGATGCCGGAGGCGTCGAACACACCGGTGTCATATTCGACGCGCAGCCCCAGTTCCCGGCCCGGCTGGGCCTGCACGGTCAAGGGGTAATGGTTGTATTCGGAGATGGTGGAGTCGGTGATGGCTAACTCGTTGTCGCCCAACAACGCACCGGTGTCGATCGGATAGTTCTCGTAGGCGAAAAGCGTGTCGAACAGCTTCTCCTGACCGGTGACCCGGTGGATCTCGCTAAGCGCCAGATGGTGATGCTCGAACGTGTCGTTGTAAGCGCCTTGCAACTGATCCAGCAGATCTGCGGCGGTAGTTGCCGACGTGATGCGAGCCCGCACCGGCACCGTGTTGATCAATAACCCGACCATCGATTCGACACCGGCCAACTCGGCCGGCCGACCTGAGACCGTGGTGCCGAACGCGACATCGTGCTGACCGGTCAACGACGCAAGCAGCAGCGCCCACGCGCCCTGCAGCACGACGTTGACGGTGGTTTGACGCGACCGCGCCAACTCGTTGAGCGCCTGGGTGGTCTCGGCGGACACCCCAGATGCTGTGACGCCGCGGGCACCCAGTCGCCGTGGTTGCGGGGGGCCGACCAACGTGGGAGCGTCAAAGCCGGCGAACGCCTCGGCCCAGGCGGCGCGGGCGGCATCGAGGTCCCGGCCGGCCAGCCAGGTGAGAAATGTCCGATACGAGACCGTCGCAGGCAGCGGCTGCCCGGTGAAGCTTGCGAATATCTCACCCAGCAGGATCGGCAGCGACCAGCCGTCGAGCACGACGTGGTGAATTGTCAGCACCAACCGGTGCCGGTTCGCTGCGGTGCGAATCAAAGCCGCGCGCATGGCCGGTTGGTCGGCGAGGTCGTAAACCGCGGCACGCTCTGCGGCGCAGAGCTGTTGGATCTGCTCATCGCCGTCGAGGTCATCGTCGTCGAGTTCGACGTAGCGCCACGCCACCGCGGGATCATCGGGGATGATCTGCACCGGCGCGTCGAAGTGGCGGCAGAACCGGGCCACCAGGTTGGGGTGCCGTTTGGCCGCGGTGTCCATCGCATCGCGCAGACGGTTGCTGTCGAGCCGACCGCTCAGCGCGACGTTCAGCTGTACCGCATAGAGGTCGTCCTCGCTGTCCTGTGCGGTGGCGTGGAAGAGCAGACCCTGCTGCAACGGTGTCAGCGGCAAGATATCGGCGACGTCGTAGTGGCGTTGCAGCTCGTCGATCTCGCGTTGGCTGAGCCGGGCCGGCGCGATATCCGACGGGGTCAGCCCGCCGCCACCGGCTCGCACATGCGCGCAGATACCGGTCAGAGCCTCAAACCACAGTTGGCTCAGCCGGCTGATCTGCGCTTCATTGAGCGCCGAGACCGCCCATGCCCAGTCGGCGTGGAGATGCGGGCCCGCCTGGGTGTCGACGGTGCCGGCGTTGAGTTCCACGGTGTGCATCAGCGGCATCGATGTCGCCGTCGCGGCGCCGGTGATCGAGGAGCCGTCCGGGCGAATTCGCCAGCCGTCCCCAGTCTCGCCGGCCGCCGCGCCCGAACGCCCGAAGTAGTTGAAGCCGATCAGCGGGTCGGAGCCGCCCAGATCGACATCGGCGTTCACATAGCGCAGCACACCGTAAGTCAGGCCGTTGGGCAGGGCGCGAAGCTGCTCTTTGGCGTCTTTGATCACCGCTCCCAGCGCCGCTTCGCCGGCGACCACCTGGGCCCAGGACAGCCCGCCAAGGGTCAGCGACACCGGGTATTTCGCGGTGAACCATCCCACCGTGTGAGACAAGTCGATATTGGAGCCCAATTCCTCACGGCGGCCGTGGCTCTCGACGTCAATGCCGATCGGGGCGTTGCCGCTACCGGAAAACTCGGCCACCGCCAACCCGAACGCAATCAGCAGAATGTCGTGTATCCCGGCGCGAAACGCCACGGGCACCTCGGCCAGCAGCATCCTGGTGGTCTCAACGTCATCCAGCGACACCGACAGGTGCCCCGCGGTGGCATACGTGTCGGTTTCGGGCCGCACAGCGGGCAAGACTGTCGGCGTCGCCGCCACCTGCCGCCACATCTGCTCTGCGGCCACTACTTCCGGTGTCCGAGCGTACTCACGCAGAATCGCCGCCCACCGGGCAAACGACGTGCCGGTCGCCCGCAATGCCACCGGCTGTCCGCTGTGCTGCTGAGCCCAGGCGATATTGAGGTCCTCCAACAGGATCCACCACGACACCGCATCGACGGCCAAGTGGTGAACAGTCAACACCAGCTGACGGCTGTCGGCTACCCACAGCGCGCTGAGCATCACCCCGACGGTCGGGTTCAACCGCGACCGCGCGTCAATCACTGCCGCATCCGACAACTCCGGCACCGACTGCAGGCACCTGCGAGCATCCACCGTCCCGGGCTCAGGCACGGTCAGTGACCAGCGACCGGCCTCGTCGCTGTCGACGCGCAGCCGCAACATGGCATGGCGATCCAGCAAGGCCTGCAACGCAATCAGTACGTCGGCCTCGTCGACGTCGGCGGGAGCCTGCAATACCATCGTCTGGTTAAACTGCTCGACCGGACCATCCACGCTTTCCAGCCACCGGATGATCGGAGTGGCCGCCACCTCGCCGACGCCGTCATCGCCGTCGTCAATGCCGCCGTCGGACACCGCGGCCACTACCGCCAGCCTTGCCACCGTTTGCTCGACGAAAACATCGCGCGGCCGACACGTCAGGCCCGCGGCGCGGGCCAGCGTCACGACCTGCATCGACAAGATGCTGTCCCCACCCAGCTCGAAGAACGAGTCGTCGACGCCGACTCGCTCCAGCCCCAACACCTGGGCGTAGATGCCGGCCAGAATCTCCTCAATTGCATTGCCCGGAGCGCGATACCGGTCAGTGTCGCGATACTCCGGGGCGGGCAGCGCGCGGGCGTCGAGTTTGCCGTTGGGCGTCAACGGCAGAGCCTCCAACACCACCACAGCGACCGGCACCATGTAGGCCGGTAACCGCTGCGCCAGCGCGCGGCGCGCCTGGGCCGGGTCGACAGTCCCGGTCACATAACCCACCAGGCGTTTGTCGCCGGGCCGGTCCTCGCGCGCGATCACCACCGCCTGCTGCACGCCGTCTACCGCGTACAAGGCTGCCTGGACTTCGCCGAGTTCGATGCGGTAGCCACGAACCTTGACCTGCTCGTCGGCGCGCCCCAAATACTGCAGCTGCCCATCGCTGCCCCACCGCGCCAAATCCCCGGTGCGATACATCCGTTCGCCGGACTCCCCGAACGGGCAGGCCACAAAGCGCGACGCCGTTAACGGACCCCGCCGCACGTACCCGCAGCCGACCCCGGCACCGGCCACATACAACTCGCCAACCACACCGGAGGCCACTGGGCGCAACCAGTTGTCCAACACAAACAAGGCGGCGCCCGGCACCGGTGAACCGATCGGCACCACCGCCGACCCCGCGGTCAACGGCGCACTGATCGCCACGCACATCGTCGTCTCGGTCGGGCCGTAGGCGTTGACCATCACCCGGCCCGGTGCCCACCGTTCCACCACCTCGGCCGGACAGGGCTCTCCGGCCACCATGAGCGTCGCCGCGTCCAGGCCGTCAGGCGCCAACATTCCTACGGCAGAAGGGGTTTGGGTGATCATGCTGACCTGCTCGGCAACCAACAACTCGGAGAGGTCTTTCGGTGAGCGTGCCACCTCCTCGGGCGCCACCACGAGGCGCCCGCCGTGCAAAAGTGCGCCGAAGATCTCCCATGCCGAAACGTCGAAGACCAGCGAATGACACTGCGACCACACACCGGTCACCGGCAGGCCGGCGTCCAGCGTCGCCAACAATTGGACGACGTTGTGGTGAGCGATCGCGACGCCTTTGGGCACCCCGGTAGTGCCCGAGGTGTAGATGACGTAAGCGATGTCCCGTGAGTCCGGCGCCGGTGGTGCTGCGCTGAGCTGGGCGTCGATAGCAGGCTCATCGACATCGATCACCGCAATGTCAACGAACCCATCGAATCGCCCAGCAAGTTCAGCGGTCGTAACCGCAACGATCGGCGCGGCATCATCGACCATAAACCTGATCCGCGCCGCCGGCAGCGCCGGGTCGATCGGCAGATATGCCGCGCCGCTCTTCAGCACGGCCATAATCGCCACGATTGCCTGTGCCGAACGCGAAAACAGCAGCGCCACGCACTGTCCCGGGCCGGCTCCGTGACCAACCAACAGCTGCGCTAACCGGTTGGCGGCCTCGTCCAGCTCCCGGTATGTCAGTGACCGGCCCTCGCACGTCACCGCCACCGCCTGCGGAGCCCGAGCCACCTGCTGTGCGAACAACATCGGAATCGACACCGGTGCCGGCGAATTCGCGGTCAACGCAGCCCGGTTCCCGAGGTCGTCAAGCCGGGCGTGCTCAGCCTGGTCGAGCAGATCGATCGACGACAACGACCGTGCCGGATCGGCCGTCATGGCCATCAGCACACGGCGCAACCGCTCGGCGAGCGTCTCGATACTGGCAGCGTCGAACACATCAGTGCGGAATTCGACCCTGCCGCCGATCCCGGCGGGCTCACCGTCCTCGCTCCACCGTTCGGCCAGCGAAAACACCAAATCCATGCGAGCCGACTGGGTATCGGTCGGCATCGACGTGACGTGCAGGTCGCCCAGGGCCGGTCCGGCGGCGGCATCGGCGCTGTGCCCGCCGAAGTTCTGCCAGGCCAACATCACCTGCACGAGCGGATGATGGGCCAGGGATCGAGTCGGGTTGAGCCGCTCCACCAGCACCTCGAAGGGCACGTCTTGATGCTCGTAGGCGGCCAGACTGCGCGAGCGCACCTGCGCCAGCAGCTCGGCGAAGCTGGGATCACCGGTCACATCGACCCGCAGCACCAGAGTGTTGACGAAAAAGCCCACCAACTCGTCGAGTGCCGGATCGCGACGGCCGGCGATCGGGAAGCCAACCGCCACATCAGAATTCATGCTGATGTTGGACAACAGCGCCGCCAAAGCGGCCTGCATCACCATGAAGCTGGTGGTGTTATGCTCACGGGCCACCCTGGCAACGTTCTGCTGCAACTCCGCCGGCCAATCCACCGCCACAGTCGCGCCGCGCTGGTCAGCCACCGATGGGTAGGGCCGGTCGGTGGGCAGCTGCAGCCGTTCCGGCATCCCGGCCAGCACCTCTTCCCAATAGCCCAGCTGCGCGGCGACGGGACTGCTGCTGTCATCGAGTTCGCCAAGCTGGGCGCGCTGCCAGAGCGTGTAATCGACATACTGCACCGCCAAATCGGCCCAGCCCGGGGCTTGCCCCGCACACCGGCTGGCGTACGCCACGCCCAGATCACGCACCAGCGGAGTGATCGACGAGCCGTCGGCGGCGATGTGGTGCACTACCGCGGCCAGCACGTGCTCGTCGTGGGCTATCTGGAAAAGCTTGGCCCGCAACGGGATCTCGGTGGCCAGGTCAAACGTGTGGCGTGCCGTCTCGCTGATGGCCTCAGCGAGCCGGTTGGCCGTCCACGTGCTGGCGTCGACGTGCTGCCAGCCGAAGTCGGCCCGCTCGACGGAAATGACCACCTGCTGAGGCGTACCCTGCGGCGCTGGGAACAGCGTTCGCAGGCTTTCGTGACGGCCGACCACGTCGGCCAATGCCGCACGCAACGCCTGGGCATCGAGCTGGCCGCGCAGCCGCAATGCCACCGGGATGTTGTACACCGGTGAGGGGCCCTGCAACTGGTCGAGGAGCCACAACCGGGTTTGGGCAAACGACAACGGGACCACCGCGGGACGCTCGACTGCCGCTAAGTGCGGCAGCCGCCCCGCGCCCTCACCGACGCTGCGGGCCAACTGCGCAACCGTGGGCGCCTCGAACACGGCACGTACCGAAAGATCACCATCCAAGGCAGCATTGGTCGCCGCGATCAGGCGCATTGCCGAAATGCTGTCTCCGCCCAGATCGAAGAACGAGTCGTCGACCCCAACGCGGTTGAGGCCGAGTACCTCGGCATAGATGCCGGCCAGCGTCTCCTCGGTGGGGTTGGCCGGGGCGCGGTAATGATCGGTGGCCTGGTATTCCGGCGCCGGTAGGGCCTTGGAGTCGAGTTTGCCATTGACCGTCAACGGCAGTGCGTCTAACGCCACTAGCGCCGCCGGCACCATATAGGCCGGGAGCCGCTGCGAAAGGTGGCCGCGCGCCTCGGCCGGGTCGGCGGTCCCGGTGACGTAGCCCACCAGCCGTTTGTCGCCGGGGCGGTCTTCGCGGGCGATCACCACCGCCTGGTCCACGCCGTCGAGGGCATTCAGGGCTGCCTGGACTTCGCCGAGCTCGATGCGGTAGCCGCGAATCTTGACCTGCTCATCGGCGCGGCCGCGATACTGCAGCTGCCCATCGCTACCCCAACACACCAGATCGCCGGTGCGATACATGCGCGTCGCAGGCGCCCCGAACGGACAGGCCACAAAGCGCGACGCGGTCAATCCCCCGCGGCGCACGTACCCACATGCCACCCCGGCACCGGCCACATACAACTCACCGGCCACCCCGGGCGGTACCGGGCGCAACCAGCCGTCCAACACAAACAACGCCGCTCCCGGCACCGGCGAACCGATCGGCACCACACCCGACCCGGCGGTCAACGAGCCGACCGACGCATACACCGTCGTCTCGGTCGGGCCATAGCCGTTGATCATCACCCGACCGGGCGCCCACCGGTCCACCAACTCGGCCGGGCACGCCTCGGCGGCGATCACCAGCGCCGCCGAATCCAATCCCTCAGGAGACAACATGCCTATCGCAGAAGGGGTTTGGCTCAACACGGTGACGTGTTCGGCAACCAGCAGATCGTGAAGGTTCTCCGGGGAGCGGGCCACCGTTTCGGGGACCACCAGCAGCCGGCCGCCGTGCAGCAGTGCACCCCAGATCTCCCACACCGAATAGTCGAAGGCGTACGAGTGACACTGCGTCCACACTTGTCCCGGTCCGAGTTGTAGCCCCGCCTGCAGTGAGTCGAACAGCCGAGTCACGTTGTGATGGGTGACCGCCACGCCTTTGGGGACCCCGGTGGTACCGGAGGTGTAGATGAAGTAGGCGATGTCGTCCGGGTTCGGCGCCGACGGCGCCGTGCTGGGTTGGATGGCGACGGCGGGGTCATGGACATCGATGATCTCGAGCGTGTGCCCGTCGAACCGATCAGCCAAATCAGCGGTGGTGATCGCTGCGATCGGCGCGGCGTCGGCGAGCATGAATTCGATCCGGGCCGCCGGCAGGGCCGGGTCGATCGGCAGATAGGCCGCCCCGCTCTTCAGCACCGCCAGAATCGCCACGATCGCCTCAGCGGAACGCGAAAACAGCAGCGCCACAGACTCACCCGGGCCCACCCCGCTCCCGGCCAGCAGCTGTGCCAACCTGTTGGCGGCCTCGTCCAGCTCCCGGTAGGTCAGTGACCGGCCCTCGCACGTCACCGCCACCGCCTCGGGGGTGCGGGCCGCCTGCTGTGCGAACAATGCCGGAATCGACACCGGCACCACCGGTCGGGTCAACACCGCCCGGTTGCCGAGCGCATCAAGCCGGGCATGCTCGCGCTCGTCGAGCAGATCCATCGACGACAACGGCTGTGCCGGATCGGCAATCATCGCCATCAATACTCGCTGCAGCCGCCCGGCCAATGCCTCGATACTGGCGGCGTCGAACACATCGGCGTCGTATTCGACGCGAAGGTGTAGTTCGTGGCCCGGCTGGGCTTGCATCGTCAACGGGTAGTGGGTGGATTCCCGGCTGGTGACATCGGTGATGGCGAAGTCGTGGTCACCCAATAACGCGCCACTGTCGATCGGATAGTTTTCGAACGCGAAAAGCGTGTCGAACAGCGTGTCCTGACCGGTGATCCGGTGGATCTCGCTGAGCGCCACGTGCTGGTGCTCAAGCGTGTCGTTGTAGGTGCCCTGCAGCTGGTCCAGCAGGTCGGCGGTGCTCGTCGATGCGGTGATGCGGGCACGCACTGCCACCGTGTTGATCAGCAGTCCCACCATCGATTCCGCGCCCGCGACGTCGGCCGGCCGTCCCGAGACCGTGGTGCCGAATGCGACATCCTGCTGGCCGGTCATCGAACTCAACAGCTGAGCCCATGCGCCCTGCAGCACGATGTTGACCGTGGTATGACGCGAGCGGGCCAGTTCACTGACGGCTTGTGTGATTTCAGCTGGCAGCCCAAAGGCTTTCACGCTTCGCGGTCCCGGTTCCAACCGGTCCTGAGGCCCGACCAATGTCGGAGCGTCAAAGCCGGCGAACACCTCACGCCACGCGGCGCGGGCAGCTTCGGCGTCGCGGGCGACTAGCCAGGCAACGAAGCTGCGGTACGGAGCAGCCACGGGCAGCCGCTGCCCGTAGTAGCCGGCGAACAGTTCGCCCAGCAGGATGGGCATCGACCAGCCGTCGAGCACGATGTGGTGGTTAGTCAGCACCAATCGGTGGCGCTCTGCCGCGGTGCGGACCAGGACGGCCCGAAACGCCGGTTGGTTGGCGAAGTCGCAGACCGCGGCGCGCTCGGCGGCGCAGAGCCGCTGGATCTGCTCATCGCGGTCGATGTCGTCCGCGTTCAGTTCGACGCAGCGCCACGCCACCACCGGATCAGCCGGGATGACCTGCACTGGCTCGTCGAACTGTGGGCAGAACCGGGCCACCAGGTTGGGGTGCCGGTTGACCACCGTGTGCATGGCATCGCGCAGCCGGTGGGGATCGAGGGCACCGGTGAGGCTGATATCCAATTGCCCGGCGTACAGGTCGTCGTTGCCGCGCACTGTATTTGCGTGGAAGAGCAGACCCTCCTGCACCGCTGTCAGCGGTAGCACGTCGGCGATTCGGCCTTGCTCCTGCAGCTCGTCGATCTGGAGCTGGCTGAGCCGGGCCGGAGTGATATCGGATGGCGTCAATCCCCCGCCACCGTCGTGCACATGCGCGCAGATCCCGGCCAATGCCTCGGACCACAACCGGCTGAGCCGGCTGATCTGCGCTTCATCGAGCGCTGAAGGCGCCCACGTCCAATTGGCATGCAGCTGCGGTCCGGCCTCGGTGTCGACGGCCGCAGCGTTGAGTTCCACGGTGTGCATCAGCGGCATGGGTATTGCCGTAGCCGCGCCGGTAACCGACAGGCCGTCCGGGCCGATCCGCCACAGCTCACCGGACGCTTCGGCTGCCGGAAGCCCTACGCGGCCCAGATAATTGAACCCGATCGGCGGCTCGTATTCGCCGAGATCGACGGCGGTGTTCAAGTACCGCAGCAGACCGTACGTCAGACTGTCGGGCAGGGCGCGAAGCTGCTCTTTAGCGTCTTTGATCAGCGCCCCCAGCGCCGCCTCACCGGTGACCACCTGCGTCCAGGACAGGCCGCCAAGGTTCAGCGCCACAGGATATTTGGTGGTGAACCAGCCCACCGTGTGGGACAGGTCCACGTTCGGGTTCAGCTCCTCGTGACGCCCATGGCCTTCGACGTCGATACCGATCGGCGCGCTGCCGTTGCCCACGAACTCGGCTACCGCCAGCCCGAGCGCGATCAGCAGAATGTCGTGCGTCGCGGCGTGAAACGCTGCCGGCACCTCCCCGAGCAGCATGCGGGTAATCTCGGCGTCCACCGGCACCGACAGATGGCCGGCCGCGGCAAACGTGTCGGTTTCGGGCCGCACGGCAGGCAACGCTGGGGGCGCCGCGGCCACCCGCTGCCACGCTTGCTGCTGTTCAACCACTTCCGGTGTTCGAGCGTATTCACTGAGAAGCGCCGCCCACCGGGCAAACGATGTGCCGGTCGCCGGCAACGCCACCTCACGGCCTTCGCGGTGCTGACCCCATGCGGTGTTGAGGTCTTCCAACAGAATCCACCACGAGACCGCGTCGACGGACAGGTGGTGAACGATCAATACCAGCTGACCGCTGTCGGCCACCCACAGTGCGCTGAGCATCACCCCGGTGCTCGGGTTCAACCGCGACCGCGCCTCGATCAGCGCCGCATCCGACAACTCCTGCACCGACTGCAGGCGCCCGCGAGCATCCACCGTCCCGGCCTCAGGCACCGTCAGCGTCCACCCACCGGCATCGTCGTGGTCGACACGCAGCCGCAACATGGCATGGCGATCGAGCAAGGCCTGCAACACAATCAGCACGTCGGCCTCGTCGGCCCCGGCAGGCGCCTGCACCACCATCGTCTGGTTGAACTGGTCCACCGGACCGTCCACGCTGTGTAGCCAACGCATGATCGGAGTGGCCACCACCTCGCCGACGCCGTCGTCGCCGTCGTCAGTGGGGCTGTCGGCCGCTTCGGCTACTCGGGCCAGCCGGGCCACCGTCTGCTCGACGAAAACGTCGCGCGGCCGACACATCAGGCCCGCGGCGCGGGCCCGCGCCACCACCTGCATCGCCAAGATGCTGTCCCCGCCCAAGTCGAAGAATGAGTCGTCGATTCCGACTTGCTCCAGCCCCAGCACCTGCGCGTAGATGCCGGCCAGGATCTCCTCGATCGCGTTGCTCGGGGCACGGTACTCACCGGCGGTGTATTCCGGTGCCGGCAGAGCGCGGGTGTCGAGTTTGCCATTGGATGTCAATGGCAGCTCCCGCAGCACCACCACCGCCGCCGGGACCATGTAGGCCGGCAATCGGTCGGCCAGCCGGGAGCGAACCTGGACCGGATCGGCGGTCCCGGTGACGTAGCCCACCAGCCGTTTGTCGCCGGGGCGGTCTTCGCGGGCGACCACCACCGCCTGCTGTACGCCCTCGAGCGCACTCAATGCCGTTTGAACTTCCCCGAGTTCGATGCGGTAGCCGCGGATCTTGACCTGCTCATCGGTGCGTCCCAGATACTGCAGCTGCCCATCGGTGCCCCACCGCGCCAAATCCCCGGTGCGATACATCCGTTCGCCGGCCCCGCCGAACGGGCAGGCCACAAACCGCGACGCGGTCAACCCCGCGCGTCGCACGTACCCGCACGCCAATCCCGCACCGGCCACGTACAACTCACCGACCACTCCGTGGGGCGCCGGCCGCAACCACTCGTCGAGGACGAACAGTGCCGCGCCGGACACCGGCGAACCGATTGGCACGACACCCGATCCCGCCGTCAGCGGCGCGCTGATCGCCGCGTACACGGTGGCCTCGGTCGGACCGTAGGCGTTGATCATCACCCGCCCCGGCGCCCAGCGGTCCACCAGCTCAGCCGGGCAGGCTTCACCGGCCACCACCAGCGCCGTCGACTCCAAGCCCTCAGCCGAGAGCATGCCCACCGCTGACGGGGTCTGACTCAACACACTGACCTGTTCGGCGACCAGCAAAGCGTGCAAGTCTTCCGGCGAGCCCGCCACCGATTCGGGCACCACGACGAGCCGTCCACCATGCAGCAGCGCGCCGAGAATCTCCCACACCGAGACGTCGAAGGCCAACGAATGCCACTGGCTCCACACCGCCACGCTCGGCAGACCGGCATCGAGGGTTGCCAACAACCGGGTGACGTTGTGATGGTTAACGGCAACACCTTTGGGGACACCGGTGGTCCCCGAGGTGTAGATGAGGTAGGCGATATCCGCCGGCGCCGGCGCCGGCAGCGCGGTGCCGGGCTGGGCATCGACGGCGGGGTCATGGATATCAATGACCCGCACGTCACTACCGCCCAGCCGCGCCGCGAGGTCAGTGGTGGTGATCACCGCGACCGGCGCGGCATCTTCGAGCATGAACTCGATCCGCGTCGCCGGCAGCGCCGGGTCGATCGGCAGATAGGCCGCTCCGCTCTTGAGTACCGCCATGATCGCGACGATCGCTTCAGTCGAGCGCGAAAACAGCAGCGCCACAAACTCCCCCGGGCGCGCTCCGTGGCCTGCCAGCAGCTGCGCCAACCGGTTGGCGGCCTCGTCCAGCTCTCGGTATGTCAGTGACCGGCCGTCGCAGGTCACCGCCACCGCCTCCGGAGTGCGATCCACCTGCTGTGCGAACAACATCGGAATCGACACCGGTGCCGGCGAATTCGCGGTTAGCGCCGTCCGGTTCCCGAGGTCGTCAAGCCGAGCACGCTCGTGCTCGTCGAGCAGATCCATCGACGACAACGGCCGTGTCGGGTCGGCCGTCATGACCATCAGGACCCGGCGCAACCGCTCGGTGAGCGTTGCGATGCTGGCGGCGTCGAACACATCGGTGCGAAATTCGACCGTTCCGCCGATCCCCGCGGGGTCACCGTTTTCGCTCCACCGTTCGGCCAGCGAGAACACCAAATCCATGCGCGCGGTGTGGGTTTCCACCGGGATCGGCGCGACCTGGACATCACCCAAGGCCAGCCCGGCGGCGGGATCGCTGGTGTGTCCCGGCAGGTTCTGCCAGGCCAACATCACCTGCACGAGCGGATGGTGAGTCAGCGACCGAGTCGGGTTGAGCCGCTCCACCAGCACCTCGAAGGGCACATCTTGATGCTCGTAGGCGGCCAGACTGCGGGCCCGCACCTGAGTCAGCAACTCGGCGAAGCTGGGATCACCGGTCACATCGACCCGCAGCACCAGGGTGTTGACGAAAAAGCCGACCAGCTCATCGAGCGCCGGGTCGCGACGTCCGGCGATCGGGAATCCCACCGCCGCTTCACTGCTGGCGCTGAGCTTGGCCAGCAGTACCGCCAAGGCGGCCTGCACCACCATGAAGCTGGACGCGTTGTGTCCCCGAGCCAGGTGGGCAACCTGCTGCTGCAACTCCGCCGGCCAATCCACCGCCACGGTCGCGCCGCGCTGGTCGGCCACCAATGGATAGGGCCGGTCGGTGGGCAGCTGCACCCGCTCGGGCAGTCCGGCCAGCGCCTCTTCCCAATAGCCCAGCTGGGCGGCGATAGGACTGCTGCTGTCGTCGATGTCACCCAATTGCGCGCGCTGCCACAGCGTGTAATCGACATACTGCACCGCCAAATCGGCCCACTCCGGCGCGCGCCCGGCACAGCGACTGGCGTACGCCACACCCAGATCACCTACCAGCGGAGTGATCGACGAGCCGTCGGCGGCGATGTGGTGCACTGCGGCCACCAACACATGCTCGTCCTCGGCCACCCGGAAAACGGTGGCCCGCAGCGGAATTTCGGTGGCAAGATCGAAGGCGTAACGCGCCGCCGTTTCGATCGCCTCGTCCAGCTGTGTCGTCGGCCAGGCCGTGGCATCGACGACCTGCCAATCCGGCTCGGCCCGGTCGGCGGGCACCACCACCTGCTGAGGTATCCCGTCGGATGCCACGAACAGTGTGCGCAGGCTCTCGTGACGTCTCGCCACATCGGTCAGTGCCGCGCCCAACGCCTCGACGTCCAGCAGTCCGTCCAACCGCAACGCTGTCGCCATGTTGTAAACCGGCGAGGGCCCCTGCAACTGATCCAAGAACCACAATCGGCTCTGCGCGAACGACAGCGGGACCACCGCCGGTCGCTCGCCCGCCGTCAACGGCTCGAACCGATCCGTGTCCTCCCCGATCCGGGGCGCTAACTGGGCAACTGTGGGCGCCTCGAACACAGTGCGAACCGCAAGCGCGGCATTCAAATTCGTATTGATCACCGCGATCAGGCGCATCGCCGAAATGCTGTCTCCGCCCAGATCGAAGAAGGAGTCGTCCACTCCAACACGCTGGACGTCGAGCACCTGGGCATAGATGCCGGTCAGGATTTCCTCGACTGCACTGCTCGGGGGCCGGTATTCGCCCGTGGCGTACTCGGGTGCGGGCAGTCCGCGGGTGTCGAGTTTGCCGTTGGGTGTCAGCGGCAGCGCATCGAGTACCACCACCGCGGCCGGAACCATGTAGGCCGGTAACCGGTCGGCCAGCGCCGCGCGCAGCCCGGCCGGATCGGCGCTGCCGGTCACGTAGCCGACCAAGCGTTTGTCGCCGGGACCGTCGTTGCGGGCGATTACCACCGCCTGATCCACCCCGTCGAGCGCGTTCAGGGCGGCCTGCACTTCGCCGAGTTCGATGCGGTAGCCCCGGATTTTGACCTGTTCGTCAGCGCGCCCCAGATACTGCAGCTGGCCATCGCGGCGCCAACACACCAGATCACCGGTGCGATACATGCGCGTCGCAGGCACCCCGAACGGGCAGGCCACAAAGCGCGACGCGGTCAACCCCGCGCGTCGCACATACCCGTATCCCAGACCGGCGCCGGCGACATACAACTCCCCGACCACGCCCGCAGGCACCGGGCGCAACGAGCCGTCCAACACGAACAGCGCAGCACCGGCCACCGGCGACCCGATCGGCACCACACCCGGCGCCGGGGTCAGCGGCCCGCTGATCGCCACACACATCGTGGTCTCGGTCGGGCCATAGGCGTTGACCATCACCCGCCCCGACGCCCAGCGATCCACCACCTCGGCCGGGCATGCCTCACCGGCCATCACCAACGCCGTTGATTCCAGACCTTCAGGTGACAACGCCATCACCGCCGACGGGGTCTGGGTCATGACGCTGATCTGTTCACCGATCAGCAAGTCGTGCAAGTCTTTCGGGGAACGCACCACCGAGTCGGGCACCACCACCAGCCGCCCACCACGTAACAGCGCACCGAAGATCTCCCACACCGAGACGTCGAAGGCCAGCGAATGACTCTGGCTCCAGACCCCCGACGCCGGCAGCCCGGCCGCCAGCGACGCCAGCAACTGGGTCACGTTGTGGTGGGTGATTGCCACACCCTTCGGAGTGCCGGTGGTGCCGGATGTGTAGATGAGGTAGGCGACATCGGCCGGGCTTGGTTCCCCCGGCGCGGTGCTGGATTGGGCACTGACAGCGCGGTCATTGACGTCGACGACCAGCACACCACTGCCGTCGAGCACATCGGCCAGATCGGCGGTGGTGATCGCGACGACCGGCGCGGCATCGGCAAGCATGAACTCGATCCGCGCCGACGGCACCGCCGGGTCGACCGGCAGGTACGCTGCCCCGGTTTTCAGCACCGCCACAATCGCGATGACCGCCTCAGCCGACCGCGGCAACAGCAGCGCCACGCACTCACCTGGGCCCGCACCGTGCCCGACCAGCACGTGCGCCAGCCGATTCGCCGCCTCATCGAGCTCCCGGTAGTTCAATGACCGACCGTCGCTGACCAGCGCCACCGCCTCCGGTACACGGGCCACCTGCTGTGCGAACAACGCCGGAATCGACACCGGTGCGGGCACCGGCCCGGTCAACACCGCTCGGTTCCCGACCTCGTCCAGCCGAATACGCTCGGTCTCATCGAGCAGATCCACCGACGACAGCGACCGGGTCGGATCGGCCGCCGCGGCCATCAGCACCCGCTGCAACCGCTCGATGACCGCCTGGATGCTGTCCGCGTCGAACACGTCGGTGCGAAATTCCACTTTGCCGCCGATTCCGGCGGGCTCACCGGCTGGGCTCCATCGTTCGGCCAGTGCAAAGACCAGATCCATGCGGGCGGTGTGGCTCTCCACCGGCAGCGGCGTGACTTCCAGGTCGCCCAACGTCAGCCCTGCGGCGGGGTCATCGTCTTGCCACGGGAGGTTCTGCCAGGCCAACATCACCTGGACCAGGGGGTGATGGGTCAGGCTTCGGGCGGGGTTGAGCCGCTCCACCAGTACTTCAAAGGGCACGTCTTGATGCTCGTAGGCTGCCAGGCTGCGCGTCCGCACCTGGTCCAGCAGCTCGGCAAAGCTGGGATCACCGGTCAGATCGATCCGCAGCACCAAGGTGTTGACGAAAAAGCCGATCAGCTCGTCGAGCGCGCGGTCACGGCGCCCGGCGATCGGAAAGCCCACCGCCACATCAGAACTGGCGCTGAGCTTGGAGAGCAGTACCGTCAGCGCCGCCTGCATCACCATGAAGGTGGTCGCGTTGTGCTCGCGCGCCACCCGCCGAACCTGCTGCTGCAGCTCCACCGGCCAATCCACGGCCACGGTGGCGCCCTGATGATCCGCGACCGGCGGGTAAGGCCGATCGGTGGGCAGGTCGAGGCGTTCGGGCATGCCGGCCAGCGCCTGTGTCCAGAACTCGAGCTCCGCGGCGACGCGGCTGTGATTGTCGTCGAGTTCGCCAAGCCAACTGCGCTGCCACAGCGTGTAATCGACATACTGCACCGCCAACGCCGCCCACCCGGGGGCGCGCCCGGCGCAGCGGCTGGCATAGGCCACCCCCAAATCGCCGGCCAGTGGCCTCAGTGACCAGCCGTCCGCGGCGATATGGTGCACCACCATCAGCAGCACGTGCTCGCCCTCGGCGATGCGGAAAAGCCGTGCCTGCAACGGGATTTCAGTGGCCAAGTCGAACGTGTGGCGTGCTGCCGCGTCAACGGCCTGATCCAGCCGGATTGCCGACCATCCGGTGGCGTCAACGACGTCACAGCCAGTGTGAACCCGTTCAATGGGGATGACCACTTGCTCAGGTGTTCCGTGCGGCGCCGGAAACAGGGTGCGCAGGCTTTCGTGGCGCTCGACGACGTCGGCCAACGCCGCCCGCAGCGCATCGACATCCAGCGGCCCGCGCAGGCGCAACGCGGCCGCGATGTTGTAAATCGGTGACGGGCCTTGCAACTGGTCGATGAACCACAACCGACTCTGGGCGAACGACAACGGAATTGCCGCCGGTCGCTCACCAGCCGCCATGGGCTCCAGCCGACCCGCGCCCTGACCGATATGCGGCGCCAATTGGGCGACTGTGGGCGCTTCGAAGACGGTGCGCACCGAAAGATCGGCGTCCAGCGCGGTATTGATCGCCGCGATCAGGCGCATCGTCGACAGCGAATCCCCACCCAGTTCGAAGAACGAGTCGTCGGCCCCGACCCGCTCGATTCCGAGTAGCTCGGCGTAGATGCCGGCCAGGATCTCCTCCGTGGGGCTCGCCGGCGCGCGGTACTGACCGGTGTCCTGGTACTCCGGTGCGGGTAGCGCGCGGGTATCCAGTTTGCCGTTGACCGTGATGGGCAGGGCATCCAGCACGACCACCGCCGACGGCACCATGTAGGCCGGTAGCCGCTTGGCCAGCGCGGCGCGTGCCTCCGCGGGATCGGCTGTCCCGGTCATGTAACCGACCAACTGGTTGTCGCCGGGCCTGTCTTCGCGGGCGATCACCACCGCCTGCTCGACCCCGGGTAGCCCGGACAGGGCCGATCGCACCTCGCCGAGCTCGATGCGGTACCCGCGGATTTTGACCTGCTCGTCGGCGCGGCCCAAGTAGCGCAGCTGCCCATCGGGACCCCAACACACCAGATCCCCGGTGCGATACATGCGCATCCCGGCACCGCCGAACGGGCAGGCCACAAACCGCGATGCCGCTAACCCGGGGCGCCGCCAATACCCAACCGCCACACCACGACCGGCCAGATACAACTCTCCGACCACACCCGCCGGCACTGGCCGCAACCAAGCATCCAGCACGAAAAAGGCTGCACCCGTCACCGGCGAACCGACCGGCGGGGCCCCCGTCCCCGGGGCCAACGGAGTGCTCTTCGACGCCCACATTGTCGTCTCGGTCGGACCGTAGACGTTGACCATCAGCCGTCCGGTCGCCCACCGGTCGACCAACTCGGGCGGGCACGGCTCAGCGCCGACCACCAACGCCACCGACTCCAGCCCTTCGGGTGAGAGTACCCCCAATGCCGAAGGGGTCTGGGTGAGCACGCTGACGTGTTCGCCAGTTAATAAGGCGTGGAAGTCGTGCGGTGAACGCGCCACCACGTCGGGCACTACCACCAGCCGCCCGCCGTGCAGCAGCGCTCCCCAGATCTCCCACACCGAGAAGTCGAACGCATAGGAATGGAACTGTGTCCAGACTTGTCCCGGCGCCAATTGCACGCCGGCGTCCAGAGAGTCGAACAGCTGAGTGACGTTGTGGTGAGTGACGGCCACGCCCTTGGGCACACCGGTGGTGCCCGAGGTGTAGATGAGGTGAGCCATGTCGTCCGGCGCGGGCATCGGCAATCCAGTGCCGGGCTGGGCGGCGACAGCGGGGTCGTTGATGTCGACCACGACGAGGTCGTGGCCGTCGAGCCGGTCGACCAGATCCGTTGTGGTGACCGCGGCGATCGGCTCGGCGTCGGTGAGCATGAAGCCGATGCGCGCCGACGGCAGCGCAGGGTCGATCGGCAGATAGGCCGCCCCGCTCTTGAGCACCGCCAAGATCGCCGTGATCGCCTCGGCGGAGCGGGAAAACAGCAGCGCCACAACGGTACCCGGGCCTGCGCCATGCGCAGCCAGCCGGTGCGCCAACCGGTTAGCCGCCTCGTCAAGCTCCCGGTAGGTCAGTGACCGGCCCTCGAAGGTCACCGCTGCCGCGTCGGGGGTGCGGGTCACCTGCGCGGCGAACAGTGCCGGTACCGTCACCATGTTTGCCGGCTGGTTCAAGACCGCCCGGTTACCCCAGTTGTCCAGCCGGGCATGCTCGCGCTCATCGAGCACGCTCACCGACGAAACCCGCTGCGCGGGGTCGGCGGTCATCGCCACCAACATCCGCTCCAGCCGCCCGACGAGCGCTCCGATGCCGGCGGCGTCGAACACGTCGGTCCGAAATTCCACTTCCCCGCCGATCCCGGCGGGCACCCCGGCCTCGCTCCAACGTTCTGACATCGAAAACGCCAGATCCATTCGGGCGGTTTGGGTATCGACGGACACCGGCATGACGTGCACATCTCCCAACGCCAGTCCGGCAGCGGGGTCATGGTCCTGGAAGTTCTGCCAGCCCAACACCACCTGGATCAGCGGGTGATGGGTGAGGCTCCGAGGCGGATTGAGTCGCTCCACCAGGACCTCGAAGGGCACATCTTGGTGCTCGTAGGCCGCCAGGCTGCGCCGCCGCACCTGCGCCAGCAGTTCGGCGAAGGTGGGGTCACCGGACACGTCGACGCGCAACACCAGGGTATTGACGAAAAAGCCCACCAGCTCGTCGAGCACCGGGAGGCGGCGCCCGGCGATCGGGAAGCCCACCGCCACATCGCTGCTACCGGTGATGGTCGACAGCAGCGCGGCAAAGGCGGCCTGGACCACCATGAAACTGGTGGAGTTGTGTTCGCGGGCCACTCGGCGAACCTGTTGCTGCAGCTCGGCCGGCCAGTCGATGGCTACTCGGGCGCCACGGTGGTCGGCCACTGGCGGGTAGGGCCGGTCGGTGGGCAGCTGCAAGCGCTCAGGCATGCCGGCCAAAGCTTTCTCCCAGTAGGCCACCTGCGCGGCGATCGGGCTGTCGCTGTCGTCGAGATCGCCGAACTGCGTGCGCTGCCACAAGGTGTAATCGACGTACTGCACGGCCAACGGCTCGCAGTCCGGGGCTTGACCTTCGCACCGGCTGGCATAAGCCACCGCAAGATCACGGGCCAGCGGCCTGATCGACCAGCCATCCGCGGCGATGTGGTGCACCACCGCCACCAACACGTGTTCGTCCTCTGAGACCCGAAACAGCGGTGCCCGCAAAGGGATCTCGGTTCCCAAGTCAAATGAGTAACGTGCCGCCGCACCGATGGCCTTACTCAGCCGGCTTTCCGGCCATCCGGCCGCATCGACGATCTCGCAACCGAATCCAGCCTGCTCGGCCGGCATGACCACCTGCTGAGGGATCCCTTCGGGTGCCGCAAACAATGTGCGGAGGCTTTCGTGACGAGCCACTACGTCGCCCAGGGCAGCACGCAAGGCCTCGGCATCAAGGTGTCCGCGCAGCCGCAATGCCACCGCGATGTTGTAGGTCGGTGAGGGCCCCTGCAACTGGTCGATGAACCACAACCGACTTTGGGCAAAGGACAACGGAATCACCGCGGGCCGCTCGCCGGCTACCAGCGGCTCCAACCGTCCTGCGTCTCCGCCGATCCGGGGTGCCAACTCGGCCACCGTTGGCGCCTCGAACAAAACGCGCACCGAAAGGTCGGTGTCCAGCGTGGAGTTGACCGCGGCAATCAACCGCATCGCCGAGAGTGAATCGCCGCCCAGATCGAAGAATGAGTCATTCGCGCCAACGCGTTCCAGTCCCAGTACCTGCGCGTAGATGCCGGCCAGAATCTCCTCGACCGCACCGACCGGGGCGCGGTAACGATCGGCGTCCTGATACTCGGGTGCCGGCAGGGCTTTTCGGTCGAGCTTGCCCGAGGAGGTCAACGGGAACTCCTCGAGCACCAGAATGTGCTGCGGCACCATGTATTCGGGCAACCACGCGCTCAACCGCCGGCGGACCGCGCTGACTTTGGTGTTGGTCTGTGGATCGTTGGCGTAGGTAACGCGTTGCGCAGCCCCGACGGGCGGCAGGTACACGTCGGTCAGGGGTGGGGTGATCGCGCGGTGCGGGCCGACCGCGGCAATGAAAACCGCGTCCAGGGTGCCCGGTTGGGCGTCCCAGGTCACCGCGACGTGGTATCCGCTGGCTTCACCGAGGCGATGCAGTTCCTCCGGGACAGCTGCGTCGGCGGGAGCTTGGGCCAGGGCGTCGCCCAACGATTGCCCGGCGGATAAGGTGGCGTCGAGATGGACATCGGCGATCACTCCGGTGCGCGGGATACCGGTGACGCGAACAGTGGCCGGGCGCTGAGCCGCCAACCTGGCTTGCAGACCGGACAGGTCGGTGCACTGGGCCCAGGCCCATGAGACCGCGGTGGCCAATGAGTGCACCGGGGCGGGGACCTTGTAGGCGACGACGTCGTAGCGATACCGGGTCAGCTCATTGTCGGCCCATCCGCGTTTGACTTGCACGTCAACGCCGGCCACCGACGAGTGGTCAGCGGCCCATGTGGTGAAAAACTCTGGCGCCAACAGTAATTCGGGTTCACCACGTAGTGCGTGCTGGACTCGTTGGCGGATCTCGGCGGCGTCGGCGCTGTCCGTGCGGGCCAGCGCGATCGCGGTTTGAAACGCGCCTTGCAAGCTATGGTTGCGCACATCGCCGATGAACACCGCCCCGCCCGACGCCAGCAATCGCATCGCGGCTGCCAGCACATCGAGCAGATAGCCCGCGCTCGGGAAGTACTGGACCACCGAGTTCAGCACCACGACATCGAAATGCCCCTCTGGCAACCCATCTGTTACATCCGCCGGCTGCACCCGCAACCGCACCCGGTCGCCCCATGACTGCCCGGCCACCTGTTCTTGCAGTGTCTTGATGGTTGGCGCGGAGAAGTCGGTGGCCCAATACTCGGCACACGTCGGGGCCACCTGCGTCAGTAACAGCCCCGAACCGACCCCGATCTCCAACACCCGCTCTGGACTCAACCCGCGGATCCGGTCCACGGTGGCCGAACGCCACTCCGCCATTTCCTCGAGCGGAATCGGATCGCCGGTGTAGCTGCTGTTCCAGCCCCGGAAATCCATGCCGAATTCCGGCTCCTCCAGTTCAGCGGCGTACAACTCGTCATACAGGTGTTGCCACTCGTCGACGACCTCGACGTCGTGGTCAGCGGTGGCGGCGGGATCGAGAATGAGGTAGGCCACCAGGTGTGCGCCGCTCTCGCCTTCGCGCACGGTGACAGCGGCCTGGGCCACCTGCGGGCAGGTCAGCAAGGTGTTCTCGATTTCACCCAGTTCGATGCGCTGCCCGCGTAGTTTGATCTGGGTGTCGGCGCGGCCCAGGCAGTCCAGAGCGCCAGCGGAGGTCCAGCGCACCAGGTCACCAGTGCGGTACATCCGAGACCCGGCCGCCCCGAAGGGATTTGCGACGAACCGCTCGGCGGTCAACTCGACCCGGCCCACATAGCCGTGCGCCAGCACAGGCCCGCCCAGATAGAGCTCACCGACCACCCCCACTGGGGCCGGCTTCAACCAGGCATCGAGCACCAGCGCGTGGACGCCGGGAAGTGGGGTACCGATGCTGATCGGTTGGTCCGGCGACAGCGGCGCGCTGGCGGTGACCCAGATGGTGGTTTCGGTGGGGCCGTAGACATTGAGCATGCGCCGGCCCGGCGCCCAGGCGCCCACCAACTCTGCCGGGCAGGCCTCCCCGCCGGCCATCAGCGTGCCCAGCCCGTCCAGCCGGGCGCGGTCCAGCGACGACAATACCGACGGAGTCAAAAACGCCGCGTCGACCTGCTGCTCCTGGAGCAGTGCGGTCAGTGCCTCGCCGGCATATACGCCTGGCGGTGCCACTACGACTGCGGCGCCGGATCCCGCCGCCCACAACATCTCGCCGATCGACGCGTCGAAGGTCGGCGCGGCCACCATCAACACCCGTGCATCGTCACCAAACTGGGACTTCTCGCATTGCGCCGCAGCCCAACCCAATAGACCGGCGTGGCCGACCACCACCCCCTTGGGCACACCGGTAGAACCCGACGTGAAGATCACATACGCGGTGTTGTCCACGTGTAACGGCGCCAGCCGATCAGCGTCGGTAATCGAATCCGCGCTGCGCCCGCGAAGGTCCAGGCTGTCGATGCGCAGCACCGGCCGCGGCCCGGCGGCAGTCAGATCGTCGGCGCCGCAGGTTAATACGCACACTGCACCTGCCGCATCCAACACCGCAGCGATCCGCTCGACCGGATGGGCCCGATCCAGCGGCACATACACCCCACCGGCCTTGACCACCGCCCACCACGCCACCACCAACTCCACACGCCGGTCCATCGCCACGCCCACCGCGCGCTCAGGGCCCACCCCCGCCTCGATCAGCACCCGCGCCAACCGCGTCGACCACACATCGAGTTCGCGATACGTCAGCCGCCGGTCACCGTCGATGACCGCCGCCGCGCCCGGGTCGGCGGCCACCGCCGCCGCCAACAACTGCGGCGCCACATTCACTGGCGCTGTCACGCCGGCACCAGACCACTTCGACAGCAACAGATCTCGTTCGCTGGCGTCGAGCAGATCCACCGAGGACAGGCGCCGGGTGGGATCGGTTGTCATCGCTGCCAGCACTCGCCGCAATCGCTCGACGAGCGCCTCGATGCCGGTCGGGTCGAACACGGTGGTGTCGTATTCGACGTGGAGGCCCAGTTCGCGGCCCGGCAGCGCTTCGACTGTCAGGGGGTAGTGGTTGTATTCGCGGTTGGTGAACCCGGTGATGACCAATCCGTCGGCGCCCAACGGGACGTCGGCGTCGATCGGATAGTTTTCGTACACGAAAAGGGTGTCGAACAGTGTTTCGTGACCCGTAGCGCGATGTATCTCGCTGAGCGCCAAGTGTTGGTGCTCGAGCGTGTCGTTGTGGGTGTTCTGCAGCTGGCGCAGGAGGTCTGCGGCGGTGGTTGCCGCTGTGATACTTGCCCGCACCGGCACCGTGTTGATCAACAGGCCCACCATCGACTCCGCGCCGGCCACTTCCAGCTGACCTACCCGAGAGCGTGGGGTACCGAAGACGACATCACGCTGCCCGGTCAGCGAGGTCAGGAGCAGCGCCCAGGCGCCCTGCAACACGGTGCTGACGGTGGTGTGGGACGAGCGCGCCAAACCACTGAGCGCCTGCGTGGTGTGCTCGGGCACCCGGAACGATGCAGAGCCTCGGTCAAAGCCTCGGCGCCCCAGGCTCAACCGATCCTTCGGGCCGACCAGAGTGGGGGTTTCAAAGCCGGCCAGCACCTCACGCCAAGCGGCGCGCGCGGTATCGAGGTCTCGATCGGCCAGCCAGGTCAGGAACGTCCGGTAGGACCCGGCGGCGGGCAGCGGCTGCCCGTAATAGCTGGCGAACAATTCCCGCAGCAGGATCGGCAGCGACCAGCCGTCGAGCACGATGTGGTGATTGGTCAGCACCAACCGGTGCCGGTCTGTTGCGGTGCGGATCAACGCAACCCGAAAAGCCGGCTGGTCGGCCAGGTCGCAGACCGCGGCACGTTCGGCGGCGCACAGTTGCTCGATCAGCTCGTCCGGGTCGGCGTCGTTGTCAACAGCGCCGACACCGAAATCTACATACCGCCACTCGACGACCGGATCGGCCGGGATGACTTGCACCGGCTCGTCGAACTGTTGGCAAAATCGGGCCGCCAGATGTGGATGGCGGTTGACCACCGTGTGCATCGCATCGCGGAGCCGGCGGGAGTCAAGGGGGCCGGTCACGGTGAAATCCAGCTGTACGGCATACATGTCGTCGCTCGCCTGCGCGGTGCTGGTGTGGAAGAGCAGCCCCTGCTGCAGGGGCGTCAACGGCAAAATGTCGGCGATCTCATGGTGCCGCTGCAGCTCGTCGATCTGCTGCTGGCTGAGCCGGGCCGGCGCGATATCAGAAGGTGTCAGCCCGCCACCACCAGATCGCACATGCGCGCAGATACCGGTCAGAGCCTCGAACCACAACCGGCTCAGCCGGCTGATCTGTGCTTCATCGAGCGCCGAGGCGGCCCAGGTCCAATTGGCATGCAGGTGCGGCCCGGCCTCGGTGTCGACAGTGACGGCGTTGAGCTCCACGGTGTGTGCCAACGGTATGGGTACTGCCGCGGCGGCGCCGGTGACCGACAAGCTGTCCTGCCCGAGCCGCCAAACGCCATCAGCCGCATCGGTTGCCGGGATACCCAGGCGCCCCAGATAGTTGAATCCGATTGGCGGGTCGGACTCGGCCAGGCTGACATCAGTGTTGAGATACCGCAGCGCCCCATAGGTCAGCGGGTGCGGGAGCGCCCGGAACTGCTCTTTGGCGTCCTTGAGCACCGGCCCCAGCGCCGCCTCACCGGCAACCACCTGTGCCCAGGACAGCCTCCCGAGATTCAACGACACCGGGTATTTAGTGGTGAACCACCCCACCGTGTGCGATAGGTCGATATCGGCGTCCAACTCCTCGTGACGACCGTGGCCCTCGACGTCGATACCGATTGGGGCGCTGCCGTTGCCCACGAACTCGACGACCGCCAAACCAAGTGCGGTCAACAGAACGTCGTGTATCCCGGCGTGAAACGCAGCAGGTACCTCTCCGAGCAACATACGGGTGGTCGCGGCGTCAAGCGATACCGACAGATGACCGGCATTGGCATACGTGTCGGTTCCGGGCCGCACGGCCGGCAGTGCAGTGGTGGTCGCCGCCACCTGCTTCCAGGCGTCCGCCTGGTTTACGACATTCGGGCGTTGCGCGTGCTCGGCCAACAGCGATGCCCACCGGGCAAACGAGGTGCCGGTGGCCGGCAACACCACTGGCTGCCCGCTGTGCTGCTGAGCCCAAGCGGTGTTGAGGTCCTCCAGCAGAATCCACCACGACACCGCATCGACGGCTAAGTGGTGAACGACCAACACCAGCTGGTTTGCCGGGGCCACCCACAGCGCGCCGACCATCACCCCGGCGGTCGGGTTCAACCGCGACCGCGCCTCGATCAGTGCCGCGTCCGACAACTCCTGCTTTGACTGCAGGCACCCGCGAGCATCCACCGACCCCGCTTCAGGCACCGTCAACGACCAGTCACCTGCCTCGTCGTGGTCGACACGCAGCCGCAACGTGGCATGGCGATCCAGCAAGGCCTGCAACACAATCAGCACGTCGGCCTCGTCGGCCCCGGCGGGGGCCTGCAGCACCATCGTCTGGTTGAACTGCTCGACCGGGCCATCGACGCTTTCCAGCCAACGGATGATCGGAGTGGCCTCCACGTCCCCGATGCCCTCATCGATCGGGCCAACCTCACCGTCGGACACCGCGGCCACCACGGCCAACCGGGCCACGGTCTGTTCGACGAAAACATCGCGCGGCCGACAGATCAGGCCCGCCGCGCGGGCGCGCGCCACCACCTGCATCGACGAGATGCTGTCCCCGCCCAGTTCGAAGAATGAGTCGTCGACGCCGACTCGTTCCAGGGCCAATACCTCGGCGTAGATGCCGGCCAAAATCTCCTCAACCGCGTTGCCCGGCGGTCGATACTCACCGGCGGTGTGTTCGGGTGCCGGCAGGGCGCGGGTGTCGAGTTTTCCGTTGGGCGTCAACGGTAGAGCATCCAGCACCACTACCGCCGCGGGAATCATGTAGGCAGGGAGCCGGTCGGCCAGTTGGGTGCGTATCCCGGCCGGATCGGCTGCGCCAGTGACATAACCGACCAGGCGCTTGTCGCCGGGGCGGTCCTCACGGGCGACCGCTACCGCCTGCTGGACGCCGTCCAGCGCACTCAAAGCCGTTTGAACTTCCCCGAGTTCGATGCGAGACCCGCGGATCTTGACCTGCTCATCAGCGCGCCCCATGTAACGCAGCTGCCCGTCAACGCCCCAGCACACCAGGTCCCCGGTGCGGTAGGCGCGCGCACCGGTGGCCCCCAAGTAACTCCCAAAGGGATTTGCCACGAACCGTTCCGCGGTCAACGCCACCCGGCCTACATAGCCGTGCGCCAGCGCCGGCCCGCACAGATACAACTCACCCACCACCCCGATCGGAGCCGGGTTCAGCTGCGCGTCGAGCACCAGTGCGCATACCCCGGGGATCGGTGCACCGATGCTCACCGGCTGCCCCGCCGCCAGCGGCGCACTACACGTGGACCAGATTGTGGCCTCGGTGGGGCCGTAGCCGTTGAACATGCACCGGCCCGGGGCCCAGGCCGTTACCAACTCCTCCGGGCAGGCCTCCCCCGCGGTGAGCAGCGTGTCCAATCCGCCGAGCCGTGCCGCATCCAGCGACGAGAGCACCGACGGCGTCAGCACGGCAGCGCTGACCTGCTGGTCCGCCAACAACCCGGTCAGCACTTCACCGGCATACGTTTCCGGCGGCGCTACCACGAGCGCCGCCCCCGGCCCCGCCGCCAACATCAACTCGAACACCGACGCATCAAAAGTCGGCGCGGCCACTGCCAAAACCCGTGCATCCGCGCCCAATCCGAACAACTCCCGTTGCGCCGCGGCCACCCCCAGTAGGCCGGCGTGGCTGACCGCCACCCCCTTGGGCACGCCGGTGGACCCTGACGTAAAGATCACATACGCGGTGTCATCCACCCCTAACGGCGCCAGCCGATCGTCGTCGGCAATCGGATCGGCGCAGCGCTCCGACAGGTCCAGACCGTCGATGCGCAACACCGGCCGCGCACCCACCCCGGCCACATCGTCAGCACCACAAGCTAATACGCACACCGCCCCCACCGCGTCCAGCACGGTGGCGATGCGCTCGACGGGGTGGACGGGATCCACCGGCACATATGCTCCGCCAGCCTTAATCACTGCCCACCACGCCACCACCAACTCCGCACACCGGCCCATCGCTACGCCCACCGCGCGCTCTGGGCCCACCCCCGCCTCGATCAGCACCCGCGCCAACCGCGTCGACCACTCATCAAGGTCGCGATACGACAAGCTGCGTGCACCGTCGATGACCGCCACCGCGTCCGGATCGGCGGCCACCGCCGCGACCAACAACTGCGACACCACCCCCACCGGCGCCTCCACACCAGCGCCAGACCACTCCGATAGCAACAGATCACGCTCACCGGCATCCAGCAACGGCATACTTGCGACCGCCGCCGACTTATCCGCCGTCAACAGGCGGTCGAAGAGCGATTCCAAACGTCTGATGTGCCTGTCGATGTGGTCTTGCGTGTATCGGTCAGGATTCCACGCGAACTGAATTCGCGGCGTGCCGTCACCCAGTCCCGGATAGATGTTGACCGCAATGTCTTGGACAGGGAACGTGGTCAACACGTCGTAGTTCGTTTCCGAAGACCCGAACCGAAGCTGTGAAGCGAAGTCCATCACATTAATCACCGGCCCGAACTCGACGTTCACGTCGGCACGGGTCGTATCGGCAATGAGATCGGGCCAACGCCGGAACTGTTGATGACGCAGTGCACCGACCAAGGACTTGGCGACCTGATCGGTTACGTCGCCAATGGTGTCGTCTTCCTCGACGCTGATGAGCAGCGGCACCAGGTTGGATACCATGCCGGCACAACGCTTCAGCGCCGCGGTGGTGCGCGCCGAAACCGGCAACGACATCGAGACATCCTGGCGTCCGGTGGTTTTCGCGATGAATACCGCCACTGCCGCGACAGCCCTTGCGACATCGAATTGATGATCCCGGTTCTCCGGACGCCGATGTGTGCACCGCAGTTCGCGTACCAGCGGGTGGCGTGGTGGCACAGATCTTCGCGTCCCGGTCAGGTCGGTGACGTCCAAGGGCCCCTGGACAACCGTCTTCCAGTACTCGGCATCGGCTTGACTGCGCGAAGACTGCTGATACTTCTGGTCGGCGTCACGAATCAGGGCAAACTCGGAGAAGTCGACGTCAGCGGTGTCGGCGACCGACCCCGAGTACACGGCTGCGATGTGCTGGATGAAATTGTTGCCGCCATACCCATCGCAAAGAACGTGGTGGGTACGCACGTAAAAGTACGAGAGATTGTCGGTGATCCGTAGCAGCGCGAAGTTCGTAAGTCGGTCACGAACCATGTCAATTGGTTCGCGGTAATCGCTGTTCATCCAGTCGCTGGCGGCGCCTTCGGGATCAGGCTCGCCGCGCAAGTCGACGCAGCGCAAGAGCTCGGTCTGCGCGAGGGTGCGATCAACCATGAACACCGGTTCACCGTCGACGAGCGACAGGCGGGCGCAGGGCGTGCCGAACCGCGTCGCCGCCGCTTCGCACGCACCCGCGAGCCTCTCGGCGTCGACATCGTGATCGATCGTCACAAACGCGGCAAAGTTGTAGGGGACTTCAGTGCGGAGCTGCTGGGCGGCCCATATCGCCCGCTGAGCAGCGGTCAGTGGGCCCAGTATGTCTGGTTGCGTGCCGTAGTTGAGCATGCTGACGAAGAACCCCCTACTCAGGCCGACAGGCCAGCGTCCGAAATGCGTGCATCGTGAATCGCCTTATCCCGCAACGGTGATCACACCCAATGGATGTGTCCCCCCTGCGGACATCGGCGAGAGGCGTTCCGCCTGGACTTCGGCCGCTGCCGGTCGCGGCCCGTCCAGGGGATACCCGGATTCGCCCACTTCGCTCACGCTGTAGCAGCGGCAGTTTGTCGATCGCGTCACACGCGGGCGGGTGCCATATGCGCACGGCAGACGGCCATGCCCCAGCCCCGTTCCACATAGGGATCAGTGCCGCCATCAGGTCCTCACGGCCTGGGGTGGCCATCACGTTGGCTTACCGCTCTACTCGCGCGTGGGTGACGCACCGCGCAGACGGACGACCGCGCACCTGCTTGAACTGGCGTCGGCCGAAAGACCGAATCCGCAACCCCCATGAAATGCCCCCCAAGCAAATGTGGCGATGCGTCAAACGCCGGGTCCCGATCCGGCTCTCCACGCATACCTTGTCGGCTGTTCCGATACGGCCGAGACACCCGGCACGCGCCGCCTCACCGGCACCCACCCAGCAGCGCGCCCGAACTACAGCAAAGCCGGGTCCGGGCCCCGCTGGTGCTCGTCATCGACAATGGTAGCTACGCCGCCACTGCCCTCCTTGAATCAGGACTGTGCATACCCTAAGTAAGTTCACTTAAACACCGAACAGAAGGTTCCGCAAGACCTGATGAGCCGCAGTCGAAACCTCATCGCAACCGTGGTGTGCCGAACCCGCCGGCATCGGCCCGTCGAATTCAACATCGGTGCAACAAAGGGGTTTTCGGCGAGCTAAGAGGTACCTGAGAGCTTGCTTGGTAAGCTCTATGTGACGGACGACACGCAAGCTGATTCCGGCTTCTGCTGCTGCGTTCACTCAGCCAAAGAACAATCGATATGTGGGCGCACTATCGTCTCGAACATGGATGCGCAATAAGTGGGCGGCTGCCTAATAGAACTCACCACCGGGTCCGAGGCTGTCAGCAAAGTTTTTTGCCGCTTCGCCTTTTGCGCTGGATGAGCGACAGGACGGCTGCGCCTACGCCGGGGTGACCGAGCAATGCGTTCTGGAACACGCCTCCGATGTGAGTGGTCCCGGCTGGGATCGAACCAGCGACCTTCCGCGTGTGAAGCGGACGCTCTCCCACTGAGCCACGGGACCGGAGCCGAAAGGCGAACGAGGAGGAAGATTAACACGCGGCGAGCCTCGCGGCAGAACCCACTGCACCTGACCGCGGTGAGGCGCGCCGAACCGCACCCAGGAATTTGTGCAGGCCCGCTTAGGTGGACTATCGTCGTGCTTCGCGACGGGCGACGATCTCGTCCGTGGCTCGCGGATGTAGCGCAGTTGGTAGCGCATCACCTTGCCAAGGTGAGGGTCGCGGGTTCGAATCCCGTCATCCGCTCGAAGATGCTAGTGGCATCAACCCCAGCGGTGGAGTGGCCGAGTGGTGAGGCAACGGCCTGCAAAGCCGTGCACACGGGTTCGATTCCCGTCTCCACCTCGATTTCTTCGATCCACGCGCGGTTAGCTCAGCGGGAGAGCGCTTCCCTGACACGGAAGAGGTCGCTGGTTCAATCCCAGTACCGCGCACCACAGTCTCGGCAGGTCACAGGGTGTCGTCCGGTCATGGCGTCACGTACTGCTGGCAGGCGTCCGTCCCAGGGTCGCAAATCAGCGGCAGCGTCGTCCAGCCGCCGTAGGTCCCCGGGACGTCCCAGGTGTTCAGCCCCGGGCCGTTGTACTGGGGTGGTCCCTGACAGTTCCAATCACCATCGAACAGGCATCGCGGAAGCGCGTGCGCCGGTGCCGCGGCCACCAGACCGCCGGCCAACGCCAGCGTCGCAGCCGCCATCACCAAGGCGATTCGAGTCATGTCCGTTGTCCCCTCTCGATATCTCGACGACGAAGTGTCGCGAACACCGAGTGGTCGTCACGGCACAGCGCTTTCGGGTCCGAAACATTGCGCCCGTCGCAGGCATCTTCGTCGTGTCAATGACCTTAAGCAGAGGGTGCGACATGTACCGCTGCCCGCACTGCGCCGTCCTTATGTCGAACGCGGCGATGTCGTCGGTGCCCGGAGTTAGCATCCCGCCGGGAAGGAAATGAGATGAAGACAGTCACAGCGGTTAAGCGTTTATTCGCTGTCGCGGCGGTTTCCGCAGCGGCGGCCGTCGGCGTGCTTGCCGGTGCCGGGCCGGTGCATGCCGACCCCGGCCAGGTATGCGGCACACCGGACGTGCCGTGTGCAGGCCCGGGGCCACTGAGCCCCGAGCAACGCTGCGCGTTGATCGCGTGGCGGACGTGGATGCCCTGCAACTGGGTCAGCAACGAACAAGTCCCAGCCGGAACACCGGGCAGCCTCGGGTAGCCCGGCGGCGGCGCGGCCCGACGACTCGGGCATTCACCGCCCAAGCCTGTTCTACGGCAAATTATTTGGCGTCTTGGCTGGGACTGCCGACGACATATTCGGGGCAGTATGCACTCGCCGCGATCGCCGCGAACTTGGCGGCACCGGAGATGGTGAAGCCGGGATTCTGCTCGGCCACCTTTCTGACGATGTCGATGTCCTGCTGACCGCTGTCCATCAGCGTGCACACCTGTCTGCCCGCCGCGATGGCCTGGTCGGGGCTGCCGTAGGTGATGCCGGCCTTGTTCAGTGCAGTCACGAACTCCGCATCGACGCCGCCCGGATCGGCGTTGGCCGGTACGGCCAAGCAGACCATGGCCGCCACGCCGGCCAGCATCGAGAGCAGTTTCACCTCTTCATCATCGCGCAGCCGGGCAGTGCTGTCCTGTCGACGGCAAGGGCTAGTCTCGACCCGGGCTCGAAAACGCGGACATTGAGGAGGAATTACGTCATGGCCAAGGTCGTGCTGGTGCTCTATCCCGACCCGGTAACCGGTTATCCCCCGGAGTATGCGCGCGACAGCATCCCGGTGCTGCAGGGCTACCCCGGCGGCCAGAGCCTGCCCAGCCCGTCCTCGATCGACTTCACTCCCGGTGAGCTGGTGGGCTGCGTGTCCGGCGCGTTGGGGTTGCGCAAATTCCTCGAAGACGGTGGGCACCAGTTGGTGGTCACCTCGGACAAAGACGGCCCGGATTCGCAGTTCGAGCGCGAGCTACCTGACGCCGACATCGTGATTTCCCAGCCGTTTTGGCCGGCGTACTTGACCGCAGAGCGAATCGCCAAAGCACCGAAGCTCAAGCTGGCCATCACGGCGGGAATCGGTTCGGATCATGTCGACCTCGACGCCGCGATCACCCGCGGCATCACCGTGGCCGAGGAAACCTACAGCAACAGCATCAGCGTGGCCGAGCACGCCGTCATGCAGATCCTGGCCCTGGTGCGCAACTTCGTCCCGTCGCACCGATGGGCGGCCGAGGGCGGATGGAACATCGCCGACTGTGTGGCCCACGCCTACGACGTGGAGGGCCTCGACGTCGGCGTGATGGCCGCCGGCCGCATCGGACAGGCCGTGCTGCGCCGCATGGCGCCCTTCGACGTCAACCTGCATTACACCGACACCCGTCGGCTGCCCGCTGAGCTCGAGCAGGAATTGAACGTGACGTTTCATCCCGACGTGACCTCGCTGGTGGCCGCGGTCGACGTGGTGTCCATCCACGCACCGCTGCATCCGCAGACCTACCACCTGTTCGACGAAAAGCTGCTGGGGTCGATGCGGCGCGGCTCCTACATCGTCAACACCGCCCGCGCCGAAATCTGCGTGCGCGACGCGATCGTGGCAGCACTGCAAAGCGGCCAACTCGCCGGTTATGCCGGCGACGTGTGGTACCCCCAACCGCCGCCGGCCGACCACCCCTGGCGCACCATGCCGCACAACGCGATGACCCCGCACATCTCCGGGAGCACCCTTTCGGCCCAGGCGCGCTACGCCGCGGGCACCCGCGAGATCCTCGAAGACTGGTTCGCCGGGCGCCCCATCCGCGAGGAGTACCTCATCGTCGACGGCGGACAGCTTGCCGGCACCGGTGCCGCCTCCTACACGGCCGGTGGTGGCGGGAGTCCCGGCAGCGGCTCATGAGCGAACGAATCGAGGTGCAGCGCCGCATCGCGGCCCCGGCGGCCGACATCTTTGCGGTGCTGTGCGACCCGCATGGCCACGTCGCGATCGACTCATCGGGGATGTTGCAGGACGCGGACGGCGGACCCGTGGGTGCAGTCGGTGACAGCTTCGTCGTGCATATGGACCGCGAGGCGCTCAACGACTTCCCGCAGATGGGCCGCTACGACGTCACCGTCAGCATCCGCGAATTCGAGCCCGACCGGCTGGTCTCCTGGACGATTCTGGGTCAGATCCGGCCGCAGATCGGCCATGTCTACGGCTACCGTCTCGAGCCTGATGAGGACGGTGAAAGTACCGTCGTCACATCGTTTTACGACTGGTCGAAAATTGACGAGAAGTGGCGTGCGGCCGGAATCTTCCCGGTCATCTCCGAACTCGCATTGCGCGCCACGCTGGGCATCTTGGATCGCACCGTTCGACGCGGTTACCCGAAGGGCTGAGGCGCGGCGGTCAGCGCCGACGACTCAGATGCATCCGCTCACGCTGACCCGACGCCGCCCGCCGAGGTTGACACACGCATTGACATTGGGGCGCGGTACCGGCACCGGGACGAAGGCCGGCGGTGGCGCCTGGCAACCGTCTGAGCCGTCGCATGAGCTGTCCGAGCAGTCCGGCTGACCGTCTTCGCACACATCGGCGCGGCTCGGTGCCGGAACGCTGAGCGTGACAACGGAGAACGGCACCCCGGCAAACGCGAACACACAGGCGACAGCCGCCGCCAATCGGCGAATCGGCCGAACCATAAGCCGCCAATCGATAGTCACCGTTGGACGCATGGTTCGGCAGTCTAATTCAACACAAGCCCAAAGAATGGCTTAATCACCGTACTCAACTCAGAGTTGGCGCCGAACACATAGTGCTGGAATCGCTGGTAGCGCGACAAAGTGACTGAGCTTGATTGCCGACCAACTCGGCGACGCGGACGCCGCGATGTGCCATCATGCGAAGGTCGCCGAGGAGGAAACAATGCACCGCTGGTTGATTGTCGTGATCACCGTCATGGTCGCGGGGTTCGTCGCCGCTCCACCTGCCGCGGCCGGCGAGGCACCGATCGGACGACTCGGTGACACGTTGCGGGTGGACACCGGCAAGATGATCGCCGACGTCACCGTCAGCAGCGTCCAGCGCGTCGATGCGCCTCCTGGATTCGGCTACCAGCGCGGCGGTAACTACGTGAAAGGTTTTCCCGGCAGCGGGGTGGACCGTGCCGACGTGGCGATCCACGCGATCAGGGTGCCTAATCCGTTCCAGATGGGGACTGATTTCAGTTTCATCGGCGTCA
The DNA here is from genome assembly GCF_059812585.1 of Mycobacterium sp. NGS48. Classification (NCBI taxonomy): domain Bacteria; kingdom Bacillati; phylum Actinomycetota; class Actinomycetes; order Mycobacteriales; family Mycobacteriaceae; genus Mycobacterium; species Mycobacterium sp. NGS48. The sequence continues at coordinate 303,453 of NZ_JCALCY010000003.1, read as the reverse complement.
CGCCGTTCGCCGACGGGTACCGGCCTCGGCCATCCGATGCGCCCGACGCCCTGGAGGTCGCGTTAGGGAATGCGCCGGCCGGGTCAGTGGTCCGCGGCGGCGTGTACTGGGACGTCCAGCGTGATCCGGTCTCCAATGTGGTGCTGCTGGACAAGAAGACCGGCACCCACCTGGCGCAGTGGAACCTTTGACGACAGACGCTCTCCCAGTTCGCATTCCCGGCGCCGATTCCGTCGATCTCGACGAACTGGCCGCCGTCGCCGCTGACACTTTTCCGCTGGCCTGCCCCGCGTCGGTGACACCGGCGAACATCGCGGCGTTCGTCGAGGCCAATTTGTCCGCGACACGCTTCGCCGAGTATCTCGCCGATCCCGAACGCGTGTTGCTGGTCGCCGAGCAAGCCGGCCGGATTGCCGGCTACGCGATGCTGGTCCGCGGCGTCACCGACGACCCCGACGTAGGGCGGGCAGTCACCGTCCGTCCCGCCGTAGAGCTTTCGAAAATCTACGTGCTGGAGCACCATCACGGTACGGACGTGTCAACGGCGTTGATGGCCGCCGCGTTGGCCGCCGCCGAGGAGCTGGGCGCCACCTGCGCGTGGCTTGGCGTCAACCGGCAAAACCAACGCGCTCAACACTTTTACACCAAACACGGCTTTATCGTCGGCGGCACCAGAACGTTTCAGGTGGGCGAGGGTCGCGAGGACGACTACGTGATGGTCCGGCGGCTCTAGCTCGATGCCGTCAGCGCCAGCAGGCGCGACGTGGCACGTAGGTACTTCTTCCGAAAACCGCCGGCGAGCATCTCGTCACTGAAGATGCGGTCCAGCTTCTCACCCGAGGCCGCCACGGGTATTCCGGCGTCATAGAGCCGGTCGGTCAGCGCCACCAACCGCAGTGCGACGTTTTGGTCGTCGATGCCGTGTACGCCGGTCAGATACACCGCTGTCACCCGTTCGATCAACGCTAGATAGCGCGACGGGTGCATCGTGGCCAGATGCGCGCACAGCTCGTCGAAGTCGTCGAGAGTGGCTCCGTCGACTTGCGCGGCACGCACGGCGACCTGTTCATCAGACGGCGGCTCGGGTGCCGCCGGCAGGTCGCGATGCCGGTAATCGGGCCCGTCAATCCGCACCACGGTGAAAATGCTTGCCAGCGTGTTGATTTCACGCAGGAAATCCTGTGCGGCGAAGCGGCCTTCGCCGAGTTGTTCGGGCAGCGTATTCGAGGTGGCGGCCAGCGACACGCCCCGCTCGACGAGCTGCTCGAGCATCCGGGCGATCAGCGTGGTGTTTCCCGGATCGTCCAGTTCGAATTCGTCGATGCAGACGAGCGTGTAATCGGCAAGCATGTCGATGCATTCGGCGAAGCCGAATACCCCGGCCAGCTGCGTCAACTCCATGAACGTCGCAAACGCCTTGCGGTGCACGCCGTCCGGTATCTGGCGGTACGCCGACGCCAGCAGGTGGGTTTTACCGACGCCGAAACCGCCGTCGAGGTAGAGGCCGACACCGGGTGCTACCGCCCGCTTGCCGAACAGCTTGCGGCGACCGGCCCGGCGTTCGACAGCCTGTCGGCAGAAGTGTTGGCACGCCTCGACGGCAGCGGTTTGGTTTGGTTGGGCAGGGTCGGGACGGTAGGTCGCGAAGCTGACCCCGGCGAACATCGGCGGGGGCGTCAGCTGGCCGATTAACCGCTCCGGGGAGACAGTCGGATGCCGGTCCACCAGATGCCCGATTGGGCCGGTGGCGTCCGCAGAGGTGGGGCCGTGCATGCAGGCACTGTAACGACGTGCTGCAATCAAGCTCATGGCCGAGCATGGACCCGACCTCACCGCGGGGCTCACCCTGTTGGGCTCCACCCGCCGGCTCGACGACGGCGACCTGCCCAACCTGTACGCGTATCCATCGGACGGGCTGTGGGTGCGGGCCAACTTCATCGCCAGCATCGACGGCGGTGCCACCGTCGGCGGCACCACCGGGCAATTGGGCGGGCCCGTCGACCGGGCGTTGTTCAGCCTGCTGCGCGAACTCGCCGACGTCATCCTGGTCGGTGCGGGCACCGTGCGCATCGAAAGCTATTCCGGGGCGCGCCCAGGCGTGTCGGCGCGGCAGCGGCGACAGGCCCGCGGCCAAAGCGAAGTCCCGCCGCTGGCAATCGTGACCAAGTCCGGCCGGCTGGAGCGCGATATGCCGGTGTTCACCCGCACCGAGGTGCCGCCGCTGGTGCTCACTTGCGCTGCGGCCGCCGAGGCGACCCGTCGTCGTTTGGGTGGCCTGGCCGAGGTCGTCGACTGTTCGGGCCGTGATCCGGCACTGGTCGACGAGGCCGCCCTACTGAAAGCCCTGACCAGCCGCGGCCTCAACCGGGTGCTGACCGAGGGCGGCCCGATGCTGTTCGGCTCGCTCGTTGAACGCGGCATGCTCGATGAGCTGTGCTTGACGATCGCACCGTGTGTGGTCGGCGGCCAGGCCCGCCGCATCGCGACCGGGCCGAGCCAGGTGCAAAGCCCGATGCGCTGCGCCCACATCCTGTCCGACGAGGACGGCTACCTCTACACCCGCTATGTCCGCGGCGTCTAGTTACTGTGGTCGCATGAACCGGCACGCCATCTACGCCGCAGCCCTGGTCGCGGTGACCGCGGTGGTGGCCGGCTGTGCGCCGGGGCTGGCCGCTAACCCGCGCTTTGCCACCAACTCCGGCGCCCACCCGCAAGGGAAGGCCGCAAAGACGCAATCGCCCGGTGGTCCGCCGCCGATCGCGGCTCCCAAGAACGACTTGTCGTGGCGGGATTGCACGTCGCGGGTGTTCGGCGACGCCGCCGTCCCCGCCGCTCCCGGAGTCAAACTGGATTGCGCCAACTACGACGCCGACCTCGACCCGGTTAACGGCTCCTCGGGGACGCTGAGCATCGGCGTGGTCCGCGCCCGCTCCGTGCAGACCCCGGCCGATGCCGGCCCGCTGGTGTTCACCACGGGTTCGGATCTGCCGTCGTCGCTGCAATTGCCGGTGTGGCTGTCCCGCGCGGGCGCCGACGTGTTGCGCACCCACCCCGTCGTCGCCGTCGACCGCCGTGGCATGGGCCTGTCGAGTCCCGTCGACTGCCGCGACCAGTTCGACCGGCAGGAAATGCGCAACCAATCGCAGTTCGAGACGGGCGACGATCCGGTGGCCAACCTCGCCGACATCACCCAAAACGCCACCACCAGCTGCACCGACACCATCGCCCCCGGCGACTCCGCCTACGACAACACGCACTCGGCCGGCGACCTCGAACGGCTGCGCAGCATCTGGGACGTGCCCGCGCTGGCGCTGGTCGGGATCGGCAACGGCGCCCAGGTGGCGCTGAGCTACGCCGGGTCTCGTCCCGACAAGGTTTCCAGGTTGATCCTGGACTCGCCGATCGCCTTGGGCGTGGGCGCCGAAGCCGCCGCCGAGCAGCGGGTCAAGGGCGAACAGGCGGCGCTGGACGCGTTCACCGCCCAGTGCGCGGCGGTGAACTGCGCGCTGGGACCCGATCCCAAGGGCGCCGTCGACTCGCTGCTGGCGGACGCCCGCGCCGGCCACGGGCCCGCCGGCGCGTCGGTGGCGTCGGTAGCCAACGCCATCTCCACCGCGCTGGGTTTCCCCACCGGCGACCGCATCGGGACCACCACCGACCTGGCCACCGCGCTGGCCAACGCGCGCTCCGGCGACACCAACCTGTTGACATCGCTGATCAACCGCGCTGAATCCACCCGCGGCACCGACGGCCAGTTCATCAACACCTGCAGCGACGCGCTCAACCGCCCGACTCCCGACCGGGTGCGTCAACTGGTGGTTTCCTGGGGCAAGCTCTACCCGCAGTTCGGCACCGTCGGCGCGCTGGATCTCGTCAAATGCGTGCACTGGCCAAGCGGCTCCCCGCCGCAAGCGCCGAAGAACATCAAGATCAACGTCCTGTTGCTGGGCGTGCAGAACGACCCGATCGTCGGCTCCGAGGGCGTCGCCGCAACGGCCGCCACCATCATCAACGCCACCGCGGCCAGCAAGCGGGTGATGTGGCAAGGAATCGGCCACGGCGCGGCCATCTACTCCCCGTGTGCGGTACCGCCGCTGATCGGTTACCTGGACAGCGGCCACCTGCCCGACACCGACACCTACTGTCCCGCCTGATCCTTGGACCGGCGAGGCACCGGTGTACGGTGCGCTGGTGACGACGGTTGACTCCTTGTTTCGTCCCCGCACCAGCGCCCCCGGCATCGCGACGGTGCTGCGGTCGGTGCTGTGGCCGGCGGCCATTCTGGCCATCATCCACCGCAGCGTGGTGGTGACGACCAACGGCAACATCACCGACGACTTCAAACCGGTCTACCGGGCGGTGTCTAACTTCCGGCACGGATTAAACATCTACAACGAGCATTTCGACTACGTCGACCCGCACTACCTCTACCCGCCCGGCGGCACGCTGCTCATGGCGCCGTTCGGCTATCTGTCGTTCACCGAGTCGCGCTACCTGTTCATTGCGTGCAACACCATTGCGATCGTGATCGCGGCCTACCTGCTGCTGCGCATGTTCAACTTCGCCGTCACCTCGGTAGCCGCCCCGGCGCTGCTGCTGGCGATGTTCTGCACCGAATCGGTGACCAACACGCTGGTTTTCACCAACATCAACGGCTGCATCCTGCTGCTGGAGGTGCTGTTCTTCCGGTGGCTGCTCGACGGCCGTCAGTGGTTGGCCGGTGTGGCGATCGGCCTGGCGCTGGTGGTCAAACCGGTCCTGGGACCGCTGTTGTTGCTGCCGTTGCTCAACCGCCAGTGGCGCGCGGTGATTGTCGCCATCGTGGTGCCGGCGGTGTTCAACCTGGCCGCGCTGCCACTACTCAGCGACCCGATGGACTTCTTCACCCGCACGCTGCCCTACATCATGGGCACCCGCGACTACTTCAACAGCTCAATCCTGGGCAACGGCGTGTACTTCGGTCTGCCCACCTGGCTGATCCTGTTTCTGCGAATCCTGTTCACGCTCATCGCGATTGGCAGTTTGTGGCTGCTGTACCGCTATTACCGGACCCGCGACCCGCGGTTTTGGCTGCTGACTTCCTCTGGTGTGGTGTTGCTGTGGTCCTGGCTGGTGCTGTCGCTGGCGCAGGGCTACTACTCGATGATGCTGTTCCCGTTCTTGATGACGGTGGTGCTGCCCAACTCGGTGATCCGCAACTGGCCGGCATGGCTGGGTATCTACGGCTTCTTGACGATGGACCGCTGGCTGTTGTTCAACTGGATGGATATCGGGCGTCCGATGGAGTACCTGAAGATCACCTATGGCTGGTCGCTGCTGATGATTGTGGTGTTCACGGTGCTGTACTTCCGTTATCTGGACGCCAAGGCGGAAAACCGGCTGGACGACGGGATCGATCCGGCGTGGCTGACGGGCGAGCCGTCGCGCAGCGCGGTGATCGCAAGCGCGGCGGAGCCGGGCGCAGCGGGTCACCGCCATTAGCGCTAGCGTGGAAGCATGACCTCTGAGCCGAAACTGCAGTTGAGCGACGATGAATGGCGGCAGAAGCTCACGCCGCAGGAGTTCGCGGTGCTGCGACGCGCCGGCACCGAGCGGCCCTTCAGCGGTGAATACACCGACACCAAAACCGAGGGCGTCTACCAGTGCCGGGCCTGTGGGGCCGAATTGTTCCGCAGCAGCGAGAAGTTCGAATCCCATTGCGGCTGGCCGTCGTTCTTCGACCCGTCGGCCTCGGACGCGGTGATCTTGCGGTCCGACGACTCGTTGGGCATGCGTCGCATCGAAGTGCTGTGCGCCAACTGCCACAGCCACTTGGGCCACGTCTTCGAAGGCGAGGGCTATCAGACGCCGACCGATCAGCGCTATTGCATCAATTCGATCTGCCTGAAGCTGGTGCCTGCCTGATCTCTCGCGAAAGTGCAACTACCGACGTGTTTCGCGAGAGACGACGTCGCTAGTTGCACTCTCGCGGCAGTCAATCCACCCGGGTGGCGTGCACTTCCCAGAACGGGGCGTGTGCCCGGCCGCCCTCCAGCCACGGTTCGATGACCTGGAACCGCTCGGCTACCGGCTTGATCTGGTCAGCCATATCGGGATTGCGCGCCAGCATCATCTCGAAGGATTGCGCGCTGAGATTGACCTGGTAGGTGGTCGGACCCAGGTACGTGATGTCCCAGCCACCAGCCGGAAGCACCTGCCGAAAGTCGTCCTCGGACAGTGACCGCGGCATGCGAAAGCCGTTGACGCTGTGCGGACCGAACTCGAACATGTACAGCCGCGCACCGGGTTTGGTGGCACGGTGCAACGCCTTGGCATAGGACTGCTGCAGCTCGGGGTCGGTGCTGAAGGTGTGATAGAAGGCGCAGTCGACGACGGTGTCGAAGCGGTTGTCCAGCCCGTCGAGTCTGGTTGCATCGGCCAGTTCGAAGTTCACCGACACTCCGGCTTTGCGGGCGTTCTCCCGGGCGCGCTCCAGACCGCTCGGTGACGCGTCGATTCCGGTGGCCGAGTAGCCCTTCGACGCGTAGTAGATCGCGTGGTGGCCCGGGCCGGTGCCCGGATCGAGCACCTCGCCCTTGATCGCGCCCAGCGCTACCAGTTGCTGAACTACCGGCTGCGGGCCGCCGATGTCCCAGGGCGTGGCCGTCGGTAATCCATGCGAAATCTGCTGATCGCGGTACATCTCTTCGAAACGGCTGGGATCGACCGGAGAAGTCATGGCAGCGAAGCCATCAACTGCTCGACCGGCACCCGCGGCCCCGTGAAGAAGGGGGTCTCGGCGCGGGTGTGCCGGCGTGCGTCGGTGGCCCGCAGATCGCGCATCAGGTCGACGATCCGGTCCAGTTCGGGCGCCTCGAACGCAAGGATCCACTCGTAGTCGCCCAGCGCGAAGGCCGGGACCGTGTTGGCTCGGACGTCCTTGTACCCGCGCGCGGCCATCCCGTGCTCGGACAACATGCGCCGGCGCTCTTCGTCGGGCAGCAGGTACCACTCGTAGGACCGCACGAAGGGGTAGACGCAGATGTAGGCGCCCGGTTCTTCGCCGGCGATAAACGCCGGGACGTGGCTCTTGTTGAACTCCGCGGGCCGATGCAGCGCCACACTGCTCCACACCGGCGTGCAGGCCCGGCCCAGCGTGGTGGTGCGCCGGAAGTCGGCGTAGGTCGCCTGCAGCGCTTCGACGCGGTCGGCGTGCGTCCAGATCATGAAATCGGCGTCGGCCCGCAGGCCCGAGACGTCGTAGAGTCCGCGCACCACCACGCCGCGTTCTTCCTGCTGCTTGAGGAAGGTAGCGGTCTCGTCGACGATGGTGTCTCGCTCGTCCCCGAGTACGCCGGGCCGTACCGAGAACACCGAAAACATCAGGTAGCGCAAGGTCGAGTTGAGGGTGTCGTAGTCCAGGCGGGCCATGGCTCTATCGTGCCACGCCCACCTTCAGCAGTTCCGACGCCGCTCGACCGGCCGCGCCGACACACGCCGGCACCCCGATCCCGTCCAGGTAGCTGCCCGCCACCGCCACTCCCGGCGGCAGTCCGGCACGCAATTCGGCGACCACATCGGCATGACCGGGGCCGTATTGCGGCATCGCATCGGGCCAGCGCTGCACACACACATCCAACGGCTCGACCGCCACCCCGAACACGGTGGCCAGGTCGTCCACCGCCCACGCCCGCAGTTCGTCGTCGGAGGCCCGCAAGGCCAGATCCTCGCCGAACCGGCCGAACGACAACCGCAGCAATTCCACCTCGCCGCCGCTGCCCCATTTGCGCGACGACAAGGTGATCGCCTTGGCACGCAAAGCTTCGCCGGTGGCCACCAGCACCCCAGACTGCTCCGGAAACGCCATGCCAGACGGCACCGCCATTGCCACCACCGCAGAGGACGCGCTACGAATCCGGTTCGCGGCCGCGGCGCTACGCGGGGCAATCCCTTCGACCAGCGGCGCCAGCCGCGGCGCGGGAACGGCCAGGATGACCCCGTCGGCCTGCCATGGCGTCCCGGCGTCGTCGTGCAGCGCCCAGCCCCGATCGGCATGCTCGAGGCGCTGCACCGTCGTCTGCACCCAGCGCACCCGGCTGCTCCGCGCCAACGCGTCCACCAGCACGCAGTAGCCGCCGTCGACCGCGCCGAAAACCGGCCCCCGGCTGGTCGTGCTCAGCACCTGGCCGACCGCAGCGGTCAGGCTGGTCGCGCCGGCGTCGAGGGCCGCGGCCACCGACGGCGCCGCCGCGCGCAGCCCGATACTGGCTGCCGAACCCGCATAAACACCGGCCAGCAGCGGGTCCACCACCCGGCCCACCACCTGCTCGCCGAACCGGTCGACCACCAACTCGGCGACGCTCGGGTCGCTGCCGTGTCGCCACTGCAGCGGACGGTTGGGCTCCTGGGCAATGCGTGCGACGGTCCCGTCGTCGACCAGGCCCGCGACCGATTCCGCAGACGACGGGATTCCGTTGACCGTGTCGGTCGGTAATGGCTGCAGCCGGGCCTGGCTGTAGATCAGCGGCCGGGCACCGGTGGTGTCGCGTTGCCGGTCCGCGAGACCCAACTCGGCAAGCAGCGCCGGCACTTCGGGCCGGCGCAGCACGAACGCTTCGGCGCCAACGTCCATCGGCTGCCCGCCGAGGCGCTCGGTGCGCAGGACCCCGCCGAGCCGGTCGGCGGGATCGAACAGGGTGATCGTCGCGTCGTCACCGACGGCCAGCCATAGTCGATAGGCCGCCGTCAACCCTGAGATACCGCCCCCGACAACGCAATACGATCTCACAGCGAGTGCACCAATGACACCAACTCAGTCAGCACGTCGGGATCGGTGTCGGGCAGCACCCCGTGTCCGAGGTTGAAGATGTGGCCTGCGGCGCCTGCCTCCACGGCACGCCGCCCGTCGTCGGCCACTGCCCGGGCCGCCCGCTCCACCGCCGGCCAGCCGGCCAGCAGCACCGCGGGATCGAGGTTGCCCTGCAGCGCCGTGCCGGCCTCGACCCGCCAGGCGGCGTCGAGCAGCGACGTCCGCCAGTCGACTCCCACCACCGTGGCACCGGCCCCCGACATCGCCCCCAGCAATTCGGCGGTGCCCACCCCGAAGTGCGTCATCGGGACGCCGTATTCGGCCAGTGTGGCGAAGATCCGCGCACTGTGGGACTGCACATAACGGCGGTAGTCCGACAACGACAACGCACCGGCCCACGAGTCGAACACCTGAATGGCGTCCACGCCGGCGTCGAGTTGTACCCGCAGGAAGGCGATGGTCAAGTCGGTCAGCTTTTCCATCAGCGCACGCCAGCTGTCCGGCTCGGCCAGCATCATCGCCTTCGTGCGAGCGTGGTGACGACTCGGACCGCCCTCCACCAGATAGGACGCCAGCGTGAACGGCGCACCGGCGAAACCGATCAGCGGGACATCGCGCAGAGCGTCCACCAGCAGCGCAACGGCCTCTGATACCGGTTGAACATTCTGTGGCTCTAGAGGTTTCAGTGCGCTGATGTCGTCCGCGCTGCGCACCGGTGCGGCGATGACCGGGCCGACGTCGGGGACGATATCGAGCTCGACGCCCGCACCGCGGAGCGGCACCACGATGTCGGAGAACAGAATCGCCGCGTCGACGTCGTGGCGGCGCACCGGCTGCATGGTGATCTCGGTGATCAGCTCGGCGTCGAAGCAGGCCGCCAGCATGCTGTGTTGTGTCCGCAGCGCCCGGTATTCGGGCAGCGAGCGGCCGGCCTGGCGCATGAACCACACCGGCACCCGGGCGGGCTTGCGGCCGCTGGCGGCAGCCAGATACGGCGAGTCGGGAAGGTCGCGACGAGTAGTCATCGCGCTCAATGCTGCCACGACAGCCCATGGGGATGACCCGAAGTGTGCGCACGGCCGTTTTGGGGAATGCGGTCGATGCGGCGACGGCCCGCCCATTTCGGTGTGCTCATCCTCAGCCGCCCCGACGGCGTGAAAGGAGACGGTTGATGTTCCTGATGGACAAGCCGGCCAAGGACACGAACCTGGTCGGCGAGGCGGAATACCTGATCGACCGGGTGTTGCGCAATATCGCACATGGCCGTTTCGAGCGGACGTTGTCGGGGCTGACGGCGTTCGCGGCGGTCGTGACGACCGCCGAGGTGTACTTCGAGCACTACCGGGCCAGCTTCGGCAACAAATGGATGTGGAGCCCGATCGTCGTGACGCCGCCGGTGGTGGTCGCCGGGGTGGCCGGGGTGTTCTCGAAGCACTGGGCCAAGCGGTGGCTGCCCGTCACCGCGGGCATCTACGCGGCGAACGGGCTGATGGGCCAGTATTTCCACGCCCGCGGCGTCGCGCGCCGGCCCGGCGGCTGGCGGCTCTACAACTACAACGTGCCGATGGGTCCGCCGATCGCCGCACCCGGGCTGATGAGCGTCGTCGGCGCGATGGGCCTGCTGGCGGCGATCATGCGGCGCGAGAAGTGAGCATGCGTGACATCGCCAGCGGTCAGCATCTGCCCAACCTGCGGCCCGACGGCAAGCCGCTGCACCCGTCGTGGCTGCCGCGCCAGCGCCGTGGTGTCACACCGCAGATGATCGGCCGCTACCCCGACTACGACGTGCTGTCCACCGCCGATACCTGGGACGACGCCACCCGCAAAGTGGTGCTGGCCCGGCTGGATGAACCCGGACCGCTGCGGTTTTTCGAGCCGGCCGAGGAGCCGACGCTGCGGATGTTCTGCGACACCGTGCTGGCCCAGGACGGTGAGCCGCGGGTTCCGGTGGCCGAGTTCGTCGACGCCAAGCTCGCCGACGGCCAGCTGGACGGCTACCAATACGACGACATGCCCGACGACCGCGACACCTGGCGCCTGGTACTGGCAGGGTTGGACGAGGCGGCCCGTGACGCCGGGGCGGACTCGTTCGGAGCCGCCGAAGCTACGACGCGCGAATCTGTAGTCCAGCGGTTCGCCGACGCCCAGTTGTACGGCGGCAGTTGGGAGAAGTTGAACGTCTCCCGCGCGTGGTCAGTGGTGATGCGGATGGCGCTTTCGGCGTTCTACAGTCATCCGTGGGCGTGGAACGAGATCGGGTTCGGCGGCCCGGCCTATCCCCGCGGTTTCATGCGGCTCGGCGGGGTCGGCAGCCGGGAGCCGTACGAGAAGCCCGGCGCCACCGATGAGGACCCGGTCACGACCGTCGACGAGGACGACATCGATGGGTGATTTTTGGCGCGGATTGCTCAAGGGCGCACTGGGACCGGCCGACAACGACTCCCGATTCCTGCTCGACGTGCACTCGCGTGACCTGCCCGGCAAGGCCACCATGCGCCGCTACCACGACGACGAAGAGGTCGACCTGGTGGTGGTGGGGGCCGGCGCCGGCGGTTCGGTGCTCGCCCAGCGGCTGGCGCGCGCCGGCTGGCGGGTCGTGATCCTGGAGGCGGGCCCGTTCTGGCATCCCGACGAGGACTGGGTATCCGACGAGGCCGGGTCGCATCAGCTGTATTGGACGCAAAAGCGGATCATCGGCGGCTCGGATCCGATCGAGTTGGGCAAGAACAACTCCGGCCGCGGTGTGGGCGGCTCGATGGTGCACTACGCCGGCTACACACCGCGCTTCCATCCCAGCGACTTTGAGACGTTCACCCGCGACCGGGTGGGCGCCGACTGGCCGATCAGCTACGCCGATCTGCGACCACACTACGAGCGCCTGGAGCAGGAGTTGCCGGTCGCCGGCCAGGACTGGCCGTGGGGCGAGCCGCACCGCTATCCTTTTGCCCCGCATCCCGTTTCGGGTGCGGCGATGAAACTCTGGGAAGGAGCGCTCAACCTCGGCATCGAGATGCGGGTCGGCCCGGTCGGCATCGTCAACGGCACATTCGGCAACCGGCCGCACTGCATCTATCGTGGCTACTGCCTGCAGGGCTGCAAGGTCAACGCCAAGGCCAGCCCGTATGTCACACATCTGCCCGACGCGCTGGCCCACGGTGTGGAGGTCCGGGCCAACTGCATGGCCTCCCGCGTCGAACTCGATGAGACTGGGAATGCCAGCGGCGTAACCTATTTCGACGAAGACAGTAGGAAGGAACGATTCCAGCGCGCCAAAGTGGTTGCGGTGGCCTGCTACTCGATTGAGACTCCTCGGCTGCTGCTCAACTCCACCAGTCAGAAGTTCCCGAACGGATTGTGCAACAACAGCGACCAGGTCGGCCGTTACGTGATGGTGCAGGGCGCCTCGCAGACCGCGGGCCGCTGGCCCGACGAGCTGCGGATGTACAAGGCACCGCCGCCGGAGGTGTCGTCCGAGCAGTTCTACGAGACGGATCCGGATCGCGGCTTCGCGCGCGGATTTTCCATCCAAACGGTGTCGCCACTGCCGATCGGATGGGCCGAACACGTGCTGGCCGACGGGCATTGGGGCGCTGCACTGCGCGAATACATGCGCGACTACAACCACTGGGCCACCATCGGCGTGCTCAACGAGTTGCTTGCGCACCCGGACAACCGGGTCACGCTCGCCGAGGAGACCGACCAGTACGGCATTCCGGTCGCCCGCTTCGACTACGCGCTGTCGGAGAACGACAAGGACAACATGGAGTACTCCACCAACGTCATCACCAACATCCTGCACGCGGCCCGGGCCCAGGACGTGCTGACCATCCAGCGCTTCGCTCATCTGATCGGCGGCGCACGGATGGGCAGCGACCCCGACACCAGCGTCGTCAACTCCGACCAGCGGAGTTGGGCGGTGCCCAACCTGTTCGTGGCAGACGGTTCGGTGTGCCCCACTCAGGGCAGTGCGAACCCGGCGCTGACCATCATGGCGCTGGCCTCGCGGTTGGCCGAACGGATCGTCCGGGGCGACATCAAGGCCGACGTGGGGACCCGAGCCGTGCGTGCGTAACCTCGTCGGTATGCCAGTACAGCAACCCCCAGTCAACTACGACGAATTCCCAAGTCTGCGAATCGAACCCGGCGATGACGGCGTGCTGCAGGTGATTCTCGACGCCCCCGGGCTGAACTCGGTGGGTCCGCAGATGCATCGCGATCTCGCCGAGATTTGGCCGGCGATCAATCGCGATCCCGACGTGCGGGCGGTCCTGGTCCGCGGCGAAGGTAAAGCGTTCTCGTCCGGCGGCAGCTTCGACCTGATCCAGGAGACCATGGGCGAGTTTCCCGACCGGATGCGCATCATGCGCGAAGCCCGCGACCTGGTACTCAACATGGTCAACCTCGACAAGCCGGTGGTCTCGGCGATTCACGGTGCGGCGGTCGGCGCCGGACTGGTGGTGGCGCTGCTGGCCGACGTGTCGGTGGCGGGCCGCAACGCCAAGATCATCGACGGCCATACCAAGCTGGGCGTGGCCGCCGGCGATCACGCCGCGATCTGCTGGCCGTTGTTGGTCGGCATGGCCAAGGCCAAGTACTACCTGCTCACCTGCGGGCCGCTGACCGGCGAGGAAGCCGAACGGATCGGCCTGGTCTCGACCTGCGTGGATGACGACCAGGTGCTGGCCACCGCGACCCGCATCGCCGGCGACCTGGCACAGGGCGCGCAATCAGCGATCAGGTTTACCAAACACAGCCTCAACCACTGGTACCGGATGTTCGCGCCGGCCTTCGAAACCTCGCTTGGCCTGGAGTTTCTCAGTTTCAGCGGGCCGGACGTGGCCGAAGGCCTGGCCGCGCACCGCGAAAAGCGACCGGCTCGCTTCCCCAGCGAGTCTTAGCCGCCCGAGCAGACTGCGGCGCGCCTGTTTCCACGCATCTGCGGATAGGTCTAGCGTCAGAGGTTGTGACTGCAGCCGAACCGGTCCCATTCCGCGAGGCGGTGACGGCGATGAACGCCGCAACCGTGCGGCCGGAGATCGAGCTCGGCCCCATCCGGCCGCCGCAGCGTCTCGCGCCGTACAGCTACGCGCTGGGCGCCGAGGTCAAGCACCCCGACGTCGCGATCGTCCCGGAGCGCTCCGAGGGTGACGCCTTCGGCCGGCTGATTCTGCTGTATGACCCTGACGGCGCCGACGCCTGGGACGGCACGATGCGGCTCGTCGCCTACATCCAGGCCGACCTGGACTCCAGCGAGGCCATCGACCCGTTGCTACCCGAAGTGGCGTGGAGTTGGCTGGTCGACGCCCTGGAGGCACGCGCCGAGGACGTCACGGCTCTCGGCGGCACCGTCACCGCCACCACGTCGGTGCGCTACGGCGACATCTCCGGACCGCCCCGCGCCCACCAACTCGAACTCCGGGCCTCCTGGACCGCGATCACCCCCGACATCGGCACCCACGTCGAGGCGTTTTGCGAAGTGCTCGAGCACGCTGCAGGGCTTCCGCCAGTGGGGGTGACCGACCTCGGGTCGCGGTCCCGCGCCTGAGATGTCCGACGCGCCCGTTCAACCGGAAGTCGATGCCGACGTCACGCCGTTGCTGCATCCCGCCGAGGGCGTGCCGGACCTCTCGGCGACCACGGACCAAATCACCGCCGCAGCGGAGTTGCTGGCCGGCGGGCACGGACCGTTCGCGGTAGACGCCGAGCGGGCGTCGGGATTCCGCTACTCCAATCGCGCCTATCTGATCCAGATCCGGCGCGCCGGCGCCGGCACCGTGCTCATCGACCCGGTAAGCCATGGCGGCGACCCGCTGACGGTGCTGCGACCGGTCGCCGAGGTGCTCGCCGACGATGAGTGGATCCTGCACGCCGCCGACCAGGATCTGCCCTGCCTGGCCGAGGTTGGCATGCGGCCACCGAGCTTGTACGACACCGAGCTGGCCGGCCGGCTGGCCGGATTCGACCGGGTCAATCTGGCGGCGGAGGTGCAGCGACTACTGGGCCTGGGTTTGGTCAAAGGCCACGGCGCAGCCGACTGGTCCAAACGCCCGCTACCGGCGGCCTGGCTGAATTATGCGGCCCTCGACGTCGAGTTGCTCATTGAGTTGCGCCAGGCGATCGTCGGAGTGCTCGCAGAACAAGATAAAAGTTCTTGGGCGGCAGAGGAATTCGAATACCTGCGGACCTCCGGCGCAGAGCCGGCCCAGCCCACCCGGCGCGACCGGTGGCGACGCACGTCGGGGATCCACAAAGTGCGCAACCAGCGCGGGCTGGCCGCGGTGCGCGAATTGTGGACAGCGCGCGACCGCATCGCCCAACGCCGCGACATCGCGCCGGGCCGGATCCTGCCCGATTCGGCGATCATCGCGGCCGCCGTCGCCGACCCGAAAACCATCGACGACCTCGTCGATCTGCCCATCTTCGGCGGACGCAAGCAACGCCGCAGCGCGGCAATGTGGTTTGCGGCGCTGGAGGCCGCCCGGCACAACCGCGAGCCGGTCGAGGAAACCGAACCCCCCAACGGCCCGCCGGCGCCGGCGCGGTGGTCTAAGCGCAGACCCGAAGCCGCCGCGCGGCTGGATGCGGCCCGCGCCGCGCTGACGAAAGTCGCGGAGCGGGTGGCGGTGCCGACGGAGAACTTGATCTCCCCCGACCTGGTGCGACGGCTGTGCTGGGACTGGGATAGCCCCGCCGACGCGACGACGGCCATCGACGATTTTCTCCGTGTCGGCGGCGCCCGCAATTGGCAGCGTCAACTGGTGGTGCCGGAGCTGGCCGCGGCATTGCAGCCGTCGTCCAGTTAGCTTGTGCGCTGGCAGAACCGCAACTGGTTGCCGAACGGATCAATGACAGTCATCGTCGGCCCGCCGGGGGCACCGGCCTCGATCCCCGGACTGGAGTAGCCGTGACGCCGGCCGATCAGCTCGGCGTGCAGCGCGTCGATGTCACCGACCGGAATCCACAGCACGGTGTTGGGACTGCCGTCGCCGTAATGCTCGGTGAGGTGCAGCACCACATCCGACCTGCTCACCTGGATATAGGCGGGCAGGTCTGGCTCGAAGCGATGCTCCCAGTCGCGGCGAAAACCGAGGTAATCACAGTAGAACTCCAGCGCGCCGGCGACGTCGAAGATCCGTAGCAGCGGCACCGGTGGTCCGAGATCGAGCCGCGAGCCACCCATTTCGCTGCGGCCCTCAGTCCAGGTGCTCGCGGATCTCAGCTTCGGTGACCGAGCTTCCCAACGCCGCAACCCAGCCGGTGATCTGCCGCGCCACGTCCTGATCGGTCAGGCCTGCCTCGGCGAGTACCTCACCGCGGGAGGCGTGGTCGAAGAATTGTTGCGGCAGCCCAACATCGCGGCACGGCACGTCGATCTCGGCGCGCCGCAACGCCGCCGAGATCGCCGAACCGACCCCGCCGGCCACGCCGTTGTCCTCCAGCGTGACGACGAGCTTGTGCGTCACCGCCAAGTCGCGCACGACATCAGAGACCGGCAGCACCCACCGCGGGTCGATCACGGTCACGCCGATGCCCTGGTTATGCAGCCGCTCGGCCACCGCCAACGACATCGACGCAAACGCGCCGACCGCGACCAGCAGCACGTCATGGTTCAGCCCTTCGGCCGGCAGCGCGAGCACATCAACGCCGGAGTGCCGCTCGACGGCCGGAATGTCTTCGCCCACATCCCCTTTGGGGAACCTGATCGCGGTAGGACCGTCGTCGACGTCGAGGGCTTCGCCGAGCTCTTCGCGCAGCCGGGCACCGTCTCTGGGCGCGGCCACCCGCATCCCCGGCACGATGCCCAGTATCGACAGATCCCACATGCCGTTGTGGCTGGCGCCGTCGGGCCCGGTGATCCCGGCCCGATCGAGCACCATGGTGACCGGCAACTTGTGCAGCGCCACGTCCATCATCATCTGGTCGAATGCCCGGTTGAGAAACGTCGAATAGATCGCCACCACCGGGTGCAGCCCGCCCATGGCCAGGCCGGCCGCCGACGTTATCGCGTGTTGCTCGGCGATGCCGACGTCGAACAGCCGGTCGGGGAAGCGCTGCCCGAAGGCCGTCAGCCCGGTGGGGCCGGGCATCGCCGCGGTGATCGCGACCACGTCACGGCGTTTGGCACCCAGTTCGATCAACGCCTCGGAGAACGCTGCCGTCCAGCCCGGCCCCGGCACCTTCGTGGCCAACCCGGTCGCCGGGTCGATCACCCCGCAGGAATGCATCTGTTCGGCCTCGTCGGCCTCAGCCGGACCGTAGCCGTGTCCCTTGCCGGTTGCGACGTGCACGAGCACTGGGCCGCCGAACCCGCGGGCACTGCGCAGCGCCGTCTCCACGGCGTGTTCGTCGTGGCCGTCGACCGGCCCGACATACTTCAGTCCGAGGTCGGTGAACAGCAGCTGCGGCGACAGCGCGTCCTTCACGCCGGCTTTGACGCTGTGCATGAAGTGGTAGACCAACTCACCGATGACCGGCATCCCGCGCACCGTGGCGCGCCCCCGGATCAGCAACTGCTCATACTTGGGCTGCAGTCGCAGCGCGGCCAGGTGATTGGCGAGGCCGCCGAAGGTCGGAGCGTAGCTGCGGCCGTTGTCGTTGACGACCACGATCACCGGCCGGCGCGCGGCGGCGATATTGTTCAGCGCCTCCCAGCACATCCCGCCGGTGAGCGCGCCGTCGCCCACCACGGCGACGACGTGCCGGTTGCGGTGCCCCGCCAACTCGAAGGCCTTGGCCAGCCCGTCGGCGTACGACAACGCGGCACTGGCATGGCTGGACTCCACCCAGTCGTGCTCGCTTTCGGCGCGGGACGGATAACCCGACAGCCCACCCTTTTTGCGCAGCGTTTCGAAGTCGGCGGCGCGGCCGGTCAGCATCTTGTGCACGTAAGCCTGGTGACCGGTGTCGAACACGATCGGATCGTGCGGCGAGTCGAATACCCGGTGCAGCGCCAGCGTCAGCTCGACGACGCCCAGGTTAGGCCCCAGATGCCCCCCGGTGGCCGCGACCTTGTGGATCAAAAACTCACGAATCTCGTGAGCCAGATCGCGCAATTCCAACTGGGAAAGGTGCTGCAGATCGGCGGGCCCGCGGATCTGTTCAAGCATCCCGCCAGTGTACGCAGGCACGGGTCACGCGTCGCGTTGATGACATGGGGTGCGGCCGACGCTGATAGGGTCGGTTTTCGGTGAGCCGGGAAGCCTGGTCGGCGTTCGTGTCCTGCAACGTCTAGCGACCCGGGAGCGCGCCATCGCCATCATGGTCGGAGACCAAACAAGCCCGCCCGCAGCGGACGTATTGTCACCGTATGCACGCAGAGGACATCGCCGAGGACTTTCCGGTTGTGAGCATCGATGCCGACGCACTCGATGCCGCCCGCATGCTCGCCGAACACCGCTTGCCCGGGATTGTGGTCACGTCTGGAAAGTCGTACGCCGTCCTACCGGCATCCCAGGTCGTCCGCTTCATCGTGCCCCGCTACGTGCAAGACGATCCGTCGCTTGCCGGTGTACTCGACGAATCCATGGCCGACCGTGCCGCGGAAAAGTTGGGTGGCAAGACGGTGCGCGATGTGTTGCCGGATCACCTGCGCAACGTACCGTCGGCCGACGCCGACGACACCATCATCGAGGTGGCCGCAGTGATGGCGCGGCTGAGAAGCCCGCTGATCGCGGTGGTCAAGGACGGCACCTTACACGGAGTGATCACCGCATCGCGCTTGCTGGCAGCGGCGCTGAAAACTTGATCCCGACGACAGCGGCGCAACGTCGCCGGCTGGGTCGTCGATGAGCGTCGTCGCAATTGCGGTGTTCGTGGCCGCCTATGCGCTGATCGCCAGCGACCGCATCAACAAGACGCTGGTAGCGCTGGCGGGCGCAGCGGTCGTGGTCTGCTTGCCGTTGATCAGGTCCGATGACGTCTTCTACTCCCATGAGACCGGAATCGATTGGGACGTCATCTTTCTGTTGCTCGGGATGATGATCATCGTCAGCGTGCTGCGCCAAACCGGTGTTTTCGAGTATCTCGCCATCTGGGCCGCCAAACGTGCCAA
Source organism: Mycobacterium sp. NGS48 (assembly GCF_059812585.1). Taxonomy (NCBI): domain Bacteria; kingdom Bacillati; phylum Actinomycetota; class Actinomycetes; order Mycobacteriales; family Mycobacteriaceae; genus Mycobacterium; species Mycobacterium sp. NGS48. The sequence continues at coordinate 284,614 of NZ_JCALCY010000003.1, read as the reverse complement.
GGGCTCCCCGCTGCGCATCATGATTCTGCTGGTACTGATCACCGCGTTCGCCTCGGCTTTGCTGGACAACGTCACAACAGTCTTGCTGATCGCGCCGGTCACGTTATTGGTGTGCGATCGATTGGCAATCAACGCAGCGCCGTTTCTGATGGCTGAGGTATTCGCCTCCAATATCGGCGGCGCCGCGACGTTGGTCGGCGATCCGCCCAACATCATCATTGCCAGCCGGGCCGGATTGACATTCAACGACTTCCTCGTGCACATGCTGCCGATCGTCCTCATCGTCATCGTCGTCTTTGTCGGTTTGTTGCCGTTCCTGTTCCGTGGGTCGTTCACGGTCGATCCGGAACGGGCCGCCGATGTCATGTCGCTGGAAGAGCGCGAGGCCATTCGCGATCACGGGCTGCTCATCAAGTGCGGGGTTGTCCTGGGACTGGTCTTCACGGCTTTCATCACGCACTCGGCGCTGCACATGGAGCCTTCCGTCGTGGCGCTGCTGGGCGCCGGTGTCCTGGTCGTGATCTCCAGGCTGGAGCGCTCCGACTATCTGTCCAGCGTGGAATGGGAAACGCTGTTGTTCTTCGCCGGCCTGTTCGTCATGGTCGGCGCCCTGGTGAAAACCGGTGTCGTGGAACAGCTCGCACGCTCCGCGACCACTGCAACCGGCGGCAACATGCTCGTCACCGCAATGCTGATCCTCGGCGTATCCGCACCGGTATCCGGCGTCATCGACAACATCCCCTACGTCGCGACCATGACCCCGATCGTCAGCGAGCTGGCGGCCACCATCCGCGACCACGTCCACCCCGACGTGCTGTGGTGGGCGTTGGCGCTGGGCGCCGACTTCGGCGGCAACCTGACCGCCGTGGGGGCCAGCGCCAACGTCGTCATGCTCGGAATCGCCCGTCGCGCCGAGAATCCCATCTCGTTTTGGGAATTCACCCGCAAAGGCGCGGTGGTGACCGCGGTTTCCGTCGCGTTGTCCGCCGTCTATCTGTGGGTCCGCTACTTCGTGTGGGGTTAGCAGATCCCGCGCAGGCACGCGGCGAACTGTTGACCAGCGCGTCGCACCGGAAATGTTCGGTGGTACCGATAGCCGTCGCCAGCAATGAAATGAATTGACGGTTTGCCCACCGTCATCTACGGGTAAGCGATCGGCTTTAGCGCTATCTACGCGATGTCGGCGGACCTACGCGGCGGCGCTTCGACCGACCGGGAGTGATCTGGGGGCCAGACAATGCGAGCGACGTCAAACGACATACCGCGCACAGGTGCTGCGGGATGCTGCTGTGCTTGCTCAGCCCCCACACCGTGGCATTGCGCGCTACAGCATAACCGCGACGTAGAGACGTATCTGCAGCGCAGACAGCATCGGCAATGGCGGAGCCGAGGATCATAGCTTCCGGACAGTGCCGCCTATATCGGCAAAGTCGCGCGGCATTCCGCTGATTCGTGCCACCAGGTGGCTGTACCGCAATCGGTCTGCCGGTCTCGAACTACTGGTTTGCCGCAATGTCGGAGATGCTGCATGCGCTGAGCACGGGCACCATACGTCGTCGCGTCCAGCGGACGAAGCGCGAAATTCTCCGAACTCTTTGAGAGCGAACCGAAATCGCAGTCTAGGCCAGGCGTTTCGAGCAGCGCTGTCCATCGATCGCGCTTAGCCCCGGAATGCCCGGCGGCCGCCTTGAATAGTGGCCAACGCATGTAACGGTCACGTGCAGGTCGTGATGTTGACCATGCATCGTCATTAAGCCAGCCGGAGGCACCGAAAGTGGATTATGGGGCATTACCTCCCGAGATCAATTCCAGCAGAATTTATGCCGGCCCTGGGCCTGGGCCGATGATGGCCGCCGCGGCGGCTTGGGACCAGTTGGCCGCGGACTTGCGCTTGGCAGCCAACAGCTATCAGTCAGTGATCTCCGGGCTGACAGGTGGGGGGTGGCAGGGACCGGCGTCGGCGTCGATGGGCACCGCCGCCGCCCCGTATGTGGCGTGGCTGACAGGCACCTCGGCGCAGGCTGAGCAAACCGCTACCGCCGCTAAGGCTGCGGCGGCCGCGTTCGAGGGCGCGTTCGTGATGACGGTGCCGCCGCCGGTGATTGCCGCCAATCGCGCCCAACTGGCCGCGCTGATCGCAACCAACATCTTCGGCCAGAACACCCCCGCGATCGCGGCCAACGAAGCTCAATACGGCGAGATGTGGGCGCAGGATGCCGCAGCGATGTACGACTATGCGGGCAATTCGGCGGCCACCGCACAGCTGACGCCCTTCAGTCCGCCGCCACCAACCACCAATCCGGCCGGCCTGGCTGGCCAGGCCGGCGCGGTCGCGCAAGCCGCCGGCACGTCGGCCGGCGGCCATGCACAGCTGATGTCCACCATGCCCCAAGCGTTGCAAGCGCTCGCAGCGCCCGCAGCGTCAGCCGCGGACCCACCGTCACCGCTGATGACGCTGCAGATGCTTGAGACAGCGGGGTCGATCATCGCGTCGGGGGTATCCACAGCAGTGGTTTCGACGGCGATTCCGATCGTGCTCATTAACATCGGGCTGGTGTCAACCAATATCGGGCTCACGTCGAGAAGCCTCGAGCAAAAGGAGCAAGAGCAGCGGCAGCAGCCGTCGCAACCGCCTGCCGCGGCGCCGATTGCGGCACACTTGGGCCGGGCTACGACGATCGGCGCATTGGCGGTCCCCCCGAGCTGGAGCGTGGGCACAGTACCCACCAAGATTGTCGCCGCTGCGCTGCAACATGCGGGTCTCGGCGCTGCCCCGGGGATGGCAGCAGCGCAAGCTGGTGATGGCGGCCTGGTAACCGGCATGCCGATCGCGGGTATGGCCGGAGCGGGCCTGGGTGGCGCCGCCGGGGGCAGTTTGGCTGCCCGTGGACGTATCGAGAAGCCCGCGGGTCCAAGTGACTACCGCACCGCAATCGCCGCGACCCTGGGGCGCCCTGCCGCGCAACCGGGCGACGGCGTCGGTCGCGCGGATGTCGCCGATATCGGCCACGGCGATAAACAGCTCTCCGAGGCCGTCACCCTGACCAAACTGGAACGCGAAATCCTCACCGTCGTGCGTCGTTACACCGCAGGACAATGATGATCGGTTCTCCGTCCAAAAGTTGTTTGACCGAGTAAAGGAGCGATGAACATGTCATTTGTGACCACACAGCCAGAGCTGTTGGCGGCAACGGCCGGCAACCTGCAGGGCATCGGCTCGGCGGTGAACGCCGGAAACGCCGCGGCCGCGCCACCCACGACGGCAGTGGTGCCCGCCGCCGCGGATGAGGTATCAGCGCTGACCGCAGCACAATTCGTCGTCCACGCCCAGATGTATCAGGCCGTCAGCGCACAAGCCGCGGCGGTTCACGAGCAGTTTGTGACCACTTTGCGAGTCAGCGCCCAGTCGTATGCGGCCACCGAAGCCGCCAACGCAATCGCAGCAACCTAAAGGAGTTATGACACAATGGACTTCGCGATACTTCCGCCAGAGGTCAACTCCGGCAGACTGTATGCCGGTCCCGGACCGGGGCCGATGCTGGCCGCAGCCGCGGCTTGGGACGGAGTCGCTAGCGACTTGGGCTCGGCAGCTTCTTCGTACGAATCGGTGATCTCCGAACTCGCCGGTGGGTGGCGGGGGCCAGCATCGACGTCAATGGTGGCCGCAGCCTTGCCCTACGCGGCATGGATGCACACCACCGCCGCCCAGGCCGGACAGGCCGCCACCCAAGCCAAAGCTGCCGCCGCGGCCTACGAGACCGCGTTCGCGATGACCGTGCCCCCACCGGTGATCGCGGCCAACCGCGCCCAATTGACCGCGCTGATCGCAACCAACATCTTCGGCCAGAACACGCCGGCAATTGCGGCCACCGAAGCGCACTACAGCGAAATGTGGGCACAAGATGCGGCCGCTATGTACGGCTATGCCGGTAGCTCCGCAGCCGCCTCGATGTTGACGCCATTCATCCCGCCGCAACCGAGCAGCAATCCCGGGGGCCTGTCCGGTCAGGCCGCCGCGGTCGCCCAAGCCGCCGGCACCTCGGCCGGTACCCGCGCGCAGACAGCGATCTCGTCGATCTCCGGGGTGCCGCACGCGCTGCAGAGCCTGACAGCGCCCGGAGCAGGACTATCGCAGCTGGGCTCGGCATCGGCGCCAGTTAATGCGCTCGCGCCGGCGCTGAGCGCAGATCCGGCTGTGAGTCTGGCCGCTGCGGGTTTGGGTGCTGACCTTTTCGGTGCGTTGGTTATCGATTCGGCGGGCTCCTTCGGTATCGACTCGGCCGGCTCGTTCGGTGTGGACTCGGCCGGCGTAGCTGTTGCGCTCCAGGCCGCGCAGATAGATACAAAAGGTGTGTTTCCCGGCTTTAGCCCGTTCCCAGGCTGGGGCACACCCGTGGCGGCAAGCATGGGTCAGGCCAACTCGGTCGCCGGACTATCGGTGCCACAGTCCTGGACCACGACAGCTCCGCCGGCGATCCGCCACGTCGCTCTGGTGTCGCCGGGCGCCAGTGCCGCTGCGACGTCGGTCGTCGCGGCCGGCGAATCACAAATCCCCTACGCCGAAATGGCTGCGGCGGGGATGGCCGGCCGCGCCCTAGGCAGTACTACCGGGTTACGCAGGCGGGAGACCGCAGCGTCGACCAGTCGGAATCGCACGGAGCCGTTATCGAGGTCGCTCAACGGGCCAGTGACCGGAATCGCCGCCGAGCTACGCGAACTCGCCGAGCTCCGCGACTCTGGGATCCTGACCGAGGAGGAATTCACTCAACAAAAGCAACGCCTTCTCGGGCAGTAGAACCCCGGTGCTGCGTAATTGGCAGTATGCCTCGCCGATGCGAGCCCGCACGGCGCGATGACTCGAACGGTGGAACAAATCAGCTAAACCATTGACTACACACAATATCCTGACATCGGTCCGATCCACCGCACGGACAAATAAACCGTCATCGTTGAGGCAATCCGGGGCGCAAGGGGGAACGACATGCTGACCGGGCTGAGGAATCGCGTGGTCTCGATGGTGGCATGGCCGCTGAATCGCTTACCGATCGAGGATCGCGATTCGGTGATGGAAGCCTTGATGGTGACCCCGTCGGGTGCAACAGTCACGCGTTTCGCGGTGCTGATGTTTCTCTCCAGCCTGGTAGCTGCGATCGGCCTGCTACAGAATTCTGCGGCGGTCGTAATCGGTGCGATGATGATCGCTCCGTTGATGGCACCGATCATGGGAATCGCAGCCTGCTTGATCATGGGATGGGGACCGCAGCTGCTGCGTGGCCTGACGCTGGTGTCGTTGTCGGTGGTGGGAGTCATCGCGGTGGGATGGATGTTCGCTGTTTTGCTGCCCCCGACTGGAACCGGGCTGCCTGCCCAGGTTGTTGCGCGTTCCAGCCCGGATATTCGGGATCTACTGGTTGCGCTCGGGGCAGGCGCCGCCGGGGCGATCGCCACCGTACACAAACAGATTTCCGCAGCGCTGCCCGGTGTCGCAGTCGCTGTCGCGGTCGTCCCGCCTCTGGCGGCAGCCGGTGTGCTCCTGGGTCAGGGGCAGCCAGAGTTGGCTCGGGGCGCCGCGTTGTTGTTTCTGACGAACCTGATCGGCATCGTGTTGATGGCGGCTGTGGTATTCCTGCTGACTGGCTTGGTTCCCGGAGACATGTTGCGGACCCGTCGCGGCCAGATTCTTACTTCTCTGGCTGTGGCAGGCGTTTGCGTATTAGCGCTCGCATTGATCCTCACGCCGCGCTATATCGCTATCACCCGCCAAGCCCACGAACTCAAGGTAGCCACCCAGACAATTACAGATCTTCTTGACTCGGGTAGCAGGCTTACCCGTATCACAGCCTCTGACAACGCGATTCGCGCCGATATCGCGGGTCCCACGTCACCGCCACCGGTGCAGAGTGTGGCGGCCACTCTCGGTCGCGCACTGGGCCATCCGGTTACTGTGCAGTTGGGCTGGATACCCATGCGGGATCCTGAAGACGACCAGCCCAATATGCCGCAACTGCCGCTGAACGAGCTAAGCCCCGTGGTCGAGAAGTGGCTGGCCGGGCAATCATCGAGCCTCAAAGGACTCAGCTATCAATCCGGGACGCTGGTTGTCTCCGCCACCGGACCACATCCGCCAAAAAATTCCGGAAACCTGACCGCGCTGCTCAACGCACGGTTCAACTACCGCATTCCGGTCAGCCTCGCCTGGACCCGCACCCGTGGAGCCGCCGAACCCAATGGCAGCGAAACCGCACTTGCCACCGCGCGCGGCACCGCGGCCGAATGGGCATCAGTCACACCAGATACCGCAATCTTGAGTATCACCGGGTCCGCCACGGCGATCACCGTCACCTTGATCGGGCAAGCTGAACCGGATGTCGGCACACTGCAAGCTGACCTGCAGACCGCGCTGCCGCAGACCACCATCACCATTCAGTGGGTATCCGGCGGTTTATTGGTCATCGCCACGCCTACCTCGACACCGACCCCGACGCCGCCGCGGTAATCACAGTTAGCGGATGCCGCCTGTAGTCGCCGAAACAGCTGAACCGACTCCCCTGCTTGACAATGCCCGCGGCGGCAATCACCACATCAGCGCCTCAGCAGCGCGGCGCACTCCACGTGGTGGGTCAGCGGGAACGAGTCGAACACTCGGATCTTCTCGACGACGTAGCCGTGTCCGCGGTACAGGCCGATGTCGCGCGCGAAAGACGCTGCCTCACACCCGATATGCACCACTCGAGGCACATTGGCAGCAGCCAGCAGGTCGATGACGTCGCGGCCCGCGCCGGCGCGCGGCGGATCCAGCACCGCCACGTCGGCGCGCGTGCGTTGGGCGGTCACCGCCCGGCGCACCGAATCGTTGACCACACTCACGTGGGCCAGGTCGGACAACGCGGCTCGAGCTGCGCGCGACGCCGCCCGGGAGGTGTCGACGCTCACCACTCGCCCGGACTCGCCTACCGCGTCGGCCAGCGCTGCCGCGAAAACGCCTGCGCCGCCGTAGAGATCCCATCCGGTCTGGCCGGCGCCGGCCTGCGCCCAGTCGGTGACCAACGAGCTGTAGAACCGCGCCGCATCTCGGTGGGCCTGCCAGAACGCCGTCATCGGCACCTTCCAGCTGCGCTCACCGGCCCGCTGCACGGCTTGATAGCTGCCCTCGATCACATCGGTCGCGGTGCGTCGGCCCTGCCGCGCGGTGCACACCACATGACGCTGCGCATCATCGTCAACGGCCACATGCAGTTGAGCGGCCGGTGGCCAACTCGCGACGGCCAGGCCGTCGACCATCCCGGGAACCAGCTGCGCGCAACGAATATCGCTGACCAACTCGTCGCTGCGGTAACGATGAAAGCCGGCGCGGCCGTCCGCGTCCACCGCCAGCCGGACCCTGGTGCGCCACCCCGTTGGGCCCGTCTCGGAAAGCGGTTCGGCCACACCGCACCATCGCTGATCGCCCAGGCGCGCCAGCTGATTGGCCACCACCTCGCCCTTGAGCGCCCGCGCCATCTCCGGTTCGGCGAAGGCCAAGTCGCAACAACCGGCCCCGTCGACCCCGGCGATCGGACACAATGACGTGATCCGGTGACCCGACGACGCAATCACCTCGATGGTCTCGGCGTGCCAGTAGGAACCCCGATCCGCGGTGACCCGCGCCCGTACCCGTTCACCGGGCAGCGCATAACGGACGAACACCACCCGACCGTCATGCCGGGCTACACAGCTGCCTCCGTTCGCCGGCGCACCGACGGTCAGCGTGAGTTCGGTCAATCGAAGATTCCCCGCCGCGCGTCTCCGGGAGCGATGTGGGGCTGCAACGTCTTGAGGCGCTCCGACGAAGACAGTTGCCATGGAACAGAAGTCACCATCACGCCCGGCATGAATAGCAACCGCCCTTTGAGCCGCAACGCACTCTGGTTGTGCAGCACCTGTTCCCACCAATGGCCCACGACATACTCCGGAATGAACACGGTCACCACAGTGCGCGGCGACTCCTTGCTGACCCGCTTGACGTACTCGAGCACCGGGCGGGTGACCTCGCGGTAGGGCGACGCGATGACCTTGAGCGGCACGCTGATATCGCTGTCTTCCCATTTGCTCACCAGCTCGCGTGTTTCGCCGTCGTCGACGCTGACCGTGACGGCCTCCAAGACATCGGGCCGGGTGGCTCGGGCATAGGCCAGTGCCCGCAAAGTCGGCAGGTGCAATTTCGAGACCAGCACCAGGGCGTGGTTGCGACTGGGCAACACCACACCCTCGTTCTCGGCGGCCTGCTGCTGCAGTTCACGGCTGACCGCGTCGTAATGCTTGCGGATCAACTTCATGACAAGGAACAGCGACGTCATCGCGACGACGGCAATCCAGGCGCCGGCGGCGAACTTGGTGACCACCACGACACACAGCACCGTTCCGGTGGAAACCAGGCCGATCGTGTTGACCACCCGCGAGCGCATCATCTTGCGCCGCGCCAAGGGATCAGTTTCGTTGCGCAGCAGGCGCGTCCAGTGCCGCACCATGCCGATCTGACTGAGCGTGAAGGACCAGAACACCCCGACTATGTAGAGCTGGATCAGGGCAGTCACCTGGGCGCGGAACAAGATGATCGCGGCCAGAGCCGCCGCGGACAAGAACAGGATGCCGTTGGAGAAGGCCAATCGGTCACCGCGGGTGTGCAGTTGGCGCGGCAGATAGCTGTGTTGCGCCAGTACCGAACCCAATACCGGAAAGCCATTGAATGCGGTATTGGCCGCCAGCACCAGAATGAGTGCGGTCACTACGGTGATGAGCCAAAATCCGATCTCAAAGCTGCCGAACACCGCTTGAGCAATCTGCGCGACAAGCGTCTTCTGTTGGTAATTCGCAGGGGTACCGATCAGCTGACGCGCGGGATCGTCGACGATCTTGACTCCGGTCTTCTCGGCCAGCAGGACGATGCCCATCAGCAGGCTGACCGCGATCATGCCCAGCATCAGCAGGGTCGTTGCGGCGTTGCGCGACTTCGGCTTCCGGAATGCCGGTACGCCGTTGCTGATCGCTTCCACGCCAGTCAAAGCCGCACACCCTGAGGAAAATGACCGGGCCACCAGGAAAACCAGAGCGAATCCGACGATCTGACCGTGTTCGGCCCGCATGTCGAAACCGGCTGATTCGGCCCGGAGCGGGTCACCGAGAACGTAGATCCGGAACAGGCCCCAGACCAGCATGATGCCCAGACCGACGATGAACGCGTAGGTGGGAACGGCGAACGCCACCCCGGACTCGCGGACGCCCCGCAGGTTCATCGCCATCACCAACAGAATCGCGATGACGCAGAACAGCACTTTGTGATCGGCGATGAACGGAATGGCCGATCCGATGTTCGACATGGCCGACGCTGTCGAAACAGCAACGGTCAGAACGTAATCCACCATCAGCGCGGCGGCCACGGTCAGACCCGCATTCGCGCCCAGGTTGGTGGTGACCACTTCGTAGTCGCCGCCACCGGAGGGGTAGGCGTGCACGTTCTGCCGGTAGCTGGCCACCACGATCAACATGACCGCGGCCACCGCCAACCCGATCCACGGCGTCAGCGAGTACGCGGCCAGGCCGGCCACTGAAAGCATGAGAAATACTTCCTCAGGGGCGTAAGCCACCGAAGACAGCGCATCCGAGGCAAACACCGGTAGCGCGACCCGCTTCGGCAACAGGGTATGGCTCAGCCGATCGCTGCGAAACGGCCGACCCAACACCAACCGGCGCGCCGCCGTCGAAAGTTTGGACACGAGAGCCAAGAGTAAGCCCACCGGCGATTGGCGGTAGCGTTCCGTAGACGAGCAGGACGCAGCCGAAAGGACCTCAGGTGCGGGTAGTGGTGATGGGGTGCGGCCGGGTCGGGTCTTCGGTGGCCGACGGCCTGTCCCGGATCGGCCACGATGTCGCGGTCATCGACCGCGACGGGACTGCCTTCAACCGGCTCAGCCCGGATTTCGCCGGCGACCGGGTGTTGGGCCTGGGCTTCGACCGCGATGTGCTGTTGCGGGCGGGCATCGAGGAGACCGATGCCTTTGCCGCGGTGTCGTCCGGCGACAACTCCAACATCATCTCGGCGCGACTGGCCCGGGAAACCTTCGGCGTGCAGCGGGTGGTGGCACGGATCTACGACGCCAAACGCGCCGCGGTCTACGAGCGGCTGGGCATTCCCACCATCGCTACCGTGCCGTGGACTACCGATCGCCTCCTCAACGCGCTGACTCGGGACTCTGAGACCAGCAAGTGGCGCGATCCGACCGGCACCGTCGCCGTCGTCGAGGTAGTGCTGCATGAGGACTGGGTGGGACATCGCCTGACCGATCTGGAAACCGCGACCGGAGCCCGGGTGGCGTTTTTGATCCGGTTCGGCAGCGGGCTGCTACCCGAACCGAAGACGGTCATTCAGGCCGGCGATCAGGTCTACGTCGCCGCGATATCCGGCCGCGCCGCCGAGGCGGTGGCCATTGCCGCGCTGCCGCCGAGCGAAGAGTTATGAAGGTCGCGATTGCCGGCGCCGGCGCGGTGGGTCGCTCGATCGCGCGGGAACTCATCGAAAGTGGCCACGAAGTCAGCCTGATCGAGCGCAACCCCGAACACCTCGATGTCGATGCCATCCCGGCAGCGCACTGGCGGCTGGGCGATGCTTGCGAGTTGAGCTTGCTGGAATCGATCCACCTCGAGGACTTCGACGTCGTCATCGCCGCGACCGGTGATGACAAGGCCAACGTGGTCCTCAGCCTGTTGGCCAAAACCGAGTTCGCGGTGCCTCGGGTGGTGGCCAGGGTCAACGACCCACGCAACGAATGGCTTTTCACCGACGCCTGGGGCGTCGACGTCGCGGTATCCACCCCGCGCATGCTGGCCTCCCTGGTCGAAGAGGCCGTGGCCGTCGGAGACCTGGTGCGGCTGATGGAGTTCCGCAAGGGCCAGGCCAACCTCGTCGAGATCACGCTGCCCGACGACACGCCGTGGGGCGGCAAGCCGGTACGCAAGCTGGAGCTGCCGCGCGATGCGGCGCTAGTGACGATCCTGCGTGGGCCGCGAGTCATCGTGCCGCAGGGCGACGAACCGCTGGAGGGCGGCGACGAGTTGCTCTTCGTCGCCGTTACTGAGGCGGAGGCGGAGCTGCGCCAGCTGCTTCTGCCCGCGCACTGACCAGAACCGGACCTGATGCACGCTGCGCGGCTTTGATCGCCAGATAGGTCACCACGGCGGCCGCAGCAGTCAGCGGCAAGCCCATTGCGATCCGCGCGACACCCAACCAACCCGTCTCATCGGCGTCGTACAGCAACCGCTGCACCACAAAGCGGGCACCGAAGACCAGCACCCAGGTCAGGGTCGCGAGATCGAAGGCGTAGACGGCGCGACGCACGTCACGCCAGCTGCGGTCATCTCCGGCCCACCAGCTCCACACGTAGCCCACAACGGGCCGGCGGATCAGCACCGACACCGCAAAGACGGTCGCCCACACCAGCGACACCCAGATGCCCAGCAGGAAATACCCCTTGGACTCTCCGAGCGCGTAGGCGATCAACGCACAGAAGGCAACGCCGATGAATCCGGATACCGCCGGTCGGGTGGACTCCCCCCGGATCAGTCGCCACAGCAGGATGAGTGCCGCCACCCCAAGCGCCGCGCCGGTGGCCGGGATCACTCCCGACATGCCGGACACGACGACGAACACCACGACCGGCAGCGAAGAATAGACCATTCCGCTCACACCGCCCAGGTGTGCCATCACCCGTTCGGCAGCGCCGGTGCGGTCATCTGCCATGGTCATTCCCGCCCGTCAGGATTCATCTCACCGCTGAATTTCGTAATGCGGGTTGTAAATCGCTTTGGTGCCGTTGTCGAGCTTGCCCAGGCGACCCCGCACTCGCAGCGTGCGGCCCAAGTCGATGCCCGGAATACGACGCTGCCCCAGCCACACCAATGCCACGGTGTCGGTGCCGTCGAACAACTCGGCACGGACCCCACCGGCGCAGCCCTTGGCGTTGGCTTCCACGCTGCGCAGCGTGCCCACCATCGTGACCTCCTGACCACGGCGGCAGTCGATCGCGCGCTGCGCGCCGGTGTTGGTTGCCTCGTCGGACAACTCCTCAACGTCGCGCTGCTCGGGGTCCTCCGTCAAACGACGAGTGAGCCGGCGCAGATAACCTTCGCGGGTCGCCATCACCTCTCCTGATCACTTCGGCCGATCCCACTGGAACCAATCCACTGTGGTGGTCGAACCCATATATGCCAACGGACACCGTAGACCCGTTGGTTCCCCAACGCCATGTATCTCTTGGGGTGTCGGGGGGATACCCGCGATTGCCAGGCAGTATCAAGCTGTGACCGTCGACTTGAGTGGTGTGCCGGCCGTCATGCTGCCCGGCACCGGATCCGACGACGACTACATCCGGCGGGCGTTCGGCGGCCCGTTACGTGCAGCCGGCGCGCTGATTGTGGCACCGCCCCCGCGGGCGGGGGGATTGGTCCGCGGGTACCTCGCCGCCCTGGACGACGCGGCGCACGGCGGGCCGATCGCGGTCGGCGGTGTTTCGATCGGCGCCGCGGTGGCCGCCGCATGGGCGCTGGCGCATCCCGATCGCGCGGTGGCGGTGCTGGCCGCGCTGCCCGCCTGGGCGGGTGCGCCGGACGATGCGCCGGCCGCGCATGCGGCGCGGCATTCCGCGGCGCAACTCCGCCGCGAGGGACTGGCCGCGACGACGGCGCAGATGCGTGAGTCCAGCCCGCCGTGGCTGGGTGACGAGCTGGCCCGGTCATGGCTGGGGCAGTGGCCACAACTCCCCGACGCCATGGACGAGGCGGCGGCCTACGTCGCGCCAACCTGTGCAGAGCTCGCGGCTCTGGCGTCCCCATTGGCGGTGGCGACGGCCGTCGACGACCGGATCCATCCGGCGGAGGTCGGCGTGCAATGGGCGGCCGCCGCACCGCGCGCCGCCGTGCGCACCGTGACGCTGGATCAGATCGGCGCCCACCCGGCTGCGCTGGGCGCCGCGTGTCTGGCGGCGCTGGGCGCCGCTTAGCCTCCGGTGCTGGTGCCGCGCAATTGCTGCATGGCCGACCCCTGGGCGCTGCGCCGGGCGGCCGGTTCGGGATCATCCTGCTGCGTGGCCGCTTGTTGGGCGGCGGCCTCCCGCAGCTGCGCTGCCATCGGCTCGGGCAACTGCACAGCCAGCGGCGTCCGCACCGGCAGTGGTGTATCGCCGCGACGGACTACGGTATCCGCCAGCGCTTCCCGGGCTTCCTCGGTGAGCGCGTTGATGGTCTCCTGTGTTCCGTTGACCACGCAGCGGATCATCCAGCGGTAGCCGTCGATTCCGATGAAACGCACCTCTCCGGCCGCACTGCCGACAACTTCCCGGCCCCAGGGACCGTCCTGGATGGTCACTTTCGCGCCGTCTTTGCGCAGTGAATCAGCGAGTTCGGTGGCCACTTCCCGCCATAACCCGGCCGTCTTCGGCGCCGCATACGCGGCGATGGTGAACCGGCCATTGACCGTGACCACCCACACCGCACTCGGGACGCCGGTATCGGTGAGTTCGACTTGCAGCTGACCGTCCCCGGGCATCGGGATCAGCACCGAGCCGAGGTCCAAGCGGGCCACTTCGGCGGCCGCGGGATCATCGAAATCTTCGATGTCGAACGGGCCGTCGAGTTCGACGTCGGATTCGACTTCGGCCGTCGGCTCCGGTTTTTGCACTGGGACCGCCACCTCTGCCTCGGCCGAGTCGTCTTGGGGTTTGCTTTTACCGAATGCCATGATCACAAACTCGCGTGTCCGCCGGAGGAGCCGTGACCGCCGTCGCCACGGGATGTGCCCGCCAGGCCGGCCTCGTCAAACGACGCCACCTCCATGAGCTCGACCAACTCCACGCGTTGCACCAGCAGCTGGGCGATGCGATCACCGCGGTGCACATGGATCGGGGCCGCAGGATCGAGATTGATCAACGCGACCTTGATCTCCCCGCGGTAGCCGGCGTCGATGGTCCCGGGACTGTTGACGATCGAAAGCCCCGCTCGCGCAGCCAATCCGGAGCGAGGATGCACCAGCCCGACCATTCCGAACGGGATGGCCACCGCAATGCCGGTGCGCACCAGGGCACGGTGACCCGGTGCCAGTTCGATGTCTTCGGCGCTGCAGAGGTCGACGCCGGCGTCCCCCTCGTGGGCGCGACTAGGCAGTGGAAGTCCCGGATCGAGGCGGACGATCGCCAGACTGGTCGACACGGGGGCACAGACTACCCTTGACCGCGTGTCGGGTACGCGCGTCGCGCCGCAAAGTGTGCGGTATCGCGAGCATTTATGGGTGCCATGGTGGTGGTGGCCCCTGGGTTTCGCGGCTGCGGCCCTCATCGCGTTGGAGGTCAACCACGGCGTGCCGACACTGCCCGTGTGGTTGCCATTTGCAGTCCTGTTCGCGGTGGCCGCCGGAGCGTTGCTGTGGCTGGGCCGGATGGAAATTCGGGTCACCGTCGGCGACGACGGCGTCGAGCTGTGGGCCGGTGAGGCGCATCTGCCTGTCACGGCGATTGCCCGTTCTGCGGAGATCCCGCGCTCGGCCAAGTCTGCGGCGTTAGGGCGCCAGCTCGATCCGGCAGCCTACGTACTACACCGAGGCTGGGTCGGCCCGATGGTGTTGGTCGTGCTCGACGACCCCGACGACCCGACGCCGTACTGGCTGGTGAGCTGCCGTCACCCGCAGCGGGTGCTGTCAGCATTGCGGAGCTGACCCAACCCGCTCAGGCCGCGCAGTCGGTACAGATCATCACGCCGTTCTTCTCGCTGGCCAGCCGGCTGCGGTGCTGCACTAGAAAGCAGCTCGAGCAGGTGAACTCGTCAGCTTGCTTGGGAACAACACGAACCGACAGTTCTTCGCCGGACAAGTCGGCGCCAGGCAGTTCGAACGACTCAGCGGACTCGGATTCGTCGACGTCGACTACGGCCGACGCCGCTTCATTGCGCCGCGCTTTGAGCTCCTCTAACGAATCCTCAGAAACGTCATCGGTCTCGGTGCGCCTTGGGGCGTCATAGTCGGTAGCCATCGGCCTTTCCCCTCGCTCCCCTCATAAACCCTGCAAGCAACGCTTTGTACCAGCGTCGAACGCATCCGCCAAACGATTCGTGCCCATAACCCGGTTTGTTCAAGTGTGATTTACGTCACACACCTATCTTGACCGCCCTATCTGGTTCTAAACATCGCGTTCGGATCGCCGCCAGCCCCGTCGGCGGCGACCCACTGCGCCCGGCTACGCCGCCCTTGTGATCACCGCTAGCCTCGTCGGCGGCGACCCACTGCGCCCGGCTACGCCGCCCTTGTGATCACCGCTAGAGTTCTCCCGTGGTCGCGCAAATCACCGAAGGCACCGCGTTCGACAAACATGGTCGCCCGTTTCGCCGCCGCAACATCCGGCCCGCCATGTTCCTGCTGATTTTTCTGGTGGTGGCAACCGGCTTTATCTGGACGATTGCACTGACCCGTCCGTCCGACGTCCACGAGGTCGCGATCTGCAATCCCCCGCCGCCGCAGACCGATCCGGCGCAACCGCGGCTGGGCGACCCGGTTCCGTACAGCACGATGATCAACGTGACCCCGGCCAAACTGGCCGATACCAAGATCCGGGTGCTCAATGCCAGCGGGCGCGGCGGCCAGGCCGGTGACGTCGCCGGCACGCTGCGCGACCTGGGTTTCGCCCAGCCGACCGCCGCCAACGACCCGATCTATGCCAATACCCGCCTGGCCTGCCAGGGCCAGATCCGCTTCGGCGAGGTCGGGCAGGCTGCGGCGGCTGCCCTGTGGGTGGTGGCGCCATGCACCGAATTGTTCCGCGACGACCGCGCCGACGACTCCGTCGACCTGGCACTGGGCACCGAGTTCACCGCGCTGGCCCACAGCGATGACATCGAAGCGGTGCTCGCCGGTTTACGCCCAGGGCCCGGTGAGCCGCCAGATCCTGCGCTGCTGTCGAAGATCCACGCCAACAGCTGCTGATTTCGTCCAGCGGACGATGCGCGCCGCGAGGACAAGCCTGACAACCAGACCTACTCCGGGATCGGCGCCAGCCCGCCGAATCGGTCGAGGGCAGCAAGCAATTCGTCCGCGATCCCCGGTGCTGCCGCCACCACCAGCCCGGCGCCGCCGGTTGACGCCCCAGCCTCCGGGAGCACTATCCGCCCTCCCGCCTCGGCGGCGATCACCGCGCCGGCCGCGCAATCCCACACGTGTAGCCCGTGCTCGTAGTAGGCGTCCAGTCGGCCCGCCGCGACCATGCATAAATCCAGTGCGGCAGAACCGATGCGGCGCACATCGCGGACCACCGGCAGCATCCGGGCCGCCAGCGCCGCCTGGGCTGTGCGGCGCCCCCTGGAATATCCAAACCCGGTGCCCAGCAGCGCCATCGACAAATCGTCGACACCGGTGCATCGCAGCCGACGGGTTTCCTGCCCCTCGGCGAGGTGCGCACCGAGTCCGGTCCCAGCCGAATACACCTGGCCGCCGACGACGTCGGCGACCGCGCCGGCAACCGACACGCCGTCGATCTGCGCGGCCACCGAGACGGCGTAGGCCGGGATGCCGTAGACGAAGTTCACCGTGCCGTCGATCGGATCAAGTACCCAGGTGACAGTGTCGGCACGGCTCGCCGAAGGATCGGCCGGCCCACCGCCTTCTTCACCGAGAATGGGGTCGCCGGATCGCAGCTGCGCCAGTCGATCACGCAACAATCGCTCGGTTTCGGTATCGACGACGGTCACCGGGTCCGTCGGGGTGGACTTGGCCTGCACCGCCTCGCTTGCCGGGACGCTCGCATCGGCGCCGAACACCTCGGCGCGACGACGGCGCACGAACTCAGCCGCTTCGCGAGCCAGCGCTTCGGCCACCGAACGCAGCTGAGCAGGGCTGTTGTCAAGTGTCGTCACCGCTCTATCGCATCACAATCGTCGCTGGGGCATCCCCGCGGTGGGGGCATCCCATTAGGGTGTGGGCCACAGCCACGTCCCGCCGAGGAGATCCGATGACCAGTAGCGACTCGACCACGGCTTCGTCTGCGACCGATGGGCCCGGCGCTACGTCGCAGCGCGGCTTCGGCGTCGACGTGGGCGGCAGCGGGATCAAGGGCGGGATCGTCGATCTGGACACCGGTGAACTCGTCGGCGACCGCTTCAAGCTGCCGACGCCACAGCCGGCCACGCCGTCGGCAGTCGCGAAGACCATCGCCGCCGTGGTCAACGAATTCGGCTGGTCGGGCCCGCTAGGGGTGACCTACCCCGGCGTGGTCACCGAAGGCGTCGTCCAGACGGCAGCGAATGTGGACAAGGCGTGGATCGGGACCAACGCACGCGACGTCATCGCCGGGGAGCTGGACGGCCAAGAAATCGTCGTCCTCAACGACGCAGATGCGGCCGGGCTGGCCGAGGAGCGCTACGGCGCTGGCAAAGACAAAACCGGCGTGGTGGTGCTGCTCACATTCGGCACCGGGATCGGGTCGGCGGTCATCCACAACGGGATATTGCTGCCCAACACCGAATTCGGTCACCTCGAGGTTGGCGGCAAAGAAGCCGAACACCGTGCCGCGTCGTCGGTACGGGACAAGCACGGCTGGAGTTATAAGAAATGGGCGAAACAGGTGACGAAAGTACTTGTCGCTTTCGAGAACGCCTTTTGGCCGGATTTGTTCATCGCCGGTGGCGGAATCAGCCGTAAGGCCGACAAATGGGTGCCACTACTCGAGAACCGGACGCCGGTTGTCGCCGCCGCCCTGCAGAACACAGCGGGAATCGTCGGCGCGGCGATGGCGGCGACCAGCGATGTCACCCACTGAATTGCGCGCTCCGGGCGAAGTGGCCGCGCTCGGTCGTTACACTGGTCACCGGCAGCCGCCCAACCCATAGCGGCGAGCATCCAAGCTGATATCAAGACCGACATCCGACATAGCCGACACTTTCGGTAAAGCACGCCCAGGAGCACCGAAGGCTCGGCTCGAAGACTGAGTCCTACCGAAGGGGTTTACGTGGCAGCGACCAAGGCAAGCCCGGCGACCGACGAGCCGGTGAAGCGCTCCGCTACCAAGTCCCCCGCCAAAGCCGGGACGAAGCGACCCGCGGCTAAATCCGCAAACGGCGCCGCCCCCGCCAAACGGGCCACCAAGACAACGACACGCGCCAGCAAGGCGCCGGCCAAAGCCGGCACGGCCAACGGTGCCGACACCGCCAAGAAGAGCCGCACACCGGCGAAAAGCGCCGCTGCCAAGTCGTCGCCGGCAAGTGGGCGTGCGAAGAAGGCAGCTTCGCCCAAGGACACCCCGAAGGGCCGCGAGGTGGTCACCGACGATGCCGTCGATGAGGATCTTGACACCGAGCCGGAGCTCGACGGTGAGCCCGGCGACGATATCGAGATCGACGCCGCCGACCTGAGCCTCGACGACCTCGAAGAGGATGCGTCGTCGGACGGCGACGACGACACCGACAACGAACAAGCCGAAACCAACGACTCGGAGACCGCCTCGACCAAGAAAGCGCCCGCTGAGGGCTCCACCGACGACGACGAGGAAATCGCTGAGCCCAGCGAAAAAGACAAGGCCTCAGGCGATTTCGTATGGGATGAGGACGAGTCCGAGGCGTTGCGCCAGGCGCGGAAGGATGCTGAGCTCACTGCGTCGGCGGACTCGGTACGCGCTTACCTCAAGCAGATCGGCAAAGTGGCGCTGCTCAACGCCGAAGAAGAGGTGGAGCTGGCCAAGCGAATAGAGGCCGGGCTCTACGCCACCCAGCTGATGACCGAGTTGGTCGACCGCGGCGAGAAGCTGCCCGCGGCCCAGCGGCGTGACATGTCGTGGATTTGCCGGGACGGCGACCGGGCGAAAAACCATCTGCTGGAAGCCAATCTGCGTCTGGTGGTGTCGCTGGCGAAGCGTTACACCGGTCGGGGCATGGCATTTCTCGACTTGATCCAGGAAGGCAACCTGGGTCTGATCCGTGCGGTCGAAAAGTTCGACTACACCAAGGGTTACAAGTTCTCCACCTACGCGACGTGGTGGATCCGCCAGGCGATCACCCGCGCGATGGCCGACCAGGCGCGCACCATCCGCATCCCGGTCCACATGGTCGAGGTGATCAACAAGCTGGGCCGCATCCAACGTGAGCTGCTGCAGGATCTGGGCCGTGAGCCCAGCCCGGAGGAGCTCGCCAAGGAAATGGACATCACGCCGGAGAAGGTACTGGAGATCCAGCAGTACGCGCGCGAGCCGATCTCCCTGGACCAGACGATCGGCGACGAGGGCGACAGCCAACTCGGCGACTTCATCGAGGACAGCGAAGCGGTCGTCGCCGTCGACGCGGTGTCGTTCACTTTGCTGCAGGACCAGCTGCAGTCGGTATTGGAGACGTTGTCGGAGCGCGAGGCCGGCGTGGTGCGGCTGCGCTTCGGGCTCACCGACGGCCAGCCCCGGACCCTCGACGAAATCGGGCAGGTTTACGGCGTCACCCGGGAGCGCATCCGCCAGATCGAGTCCAAGACGATGTCGAAGTTGCGCCACCCCAGCCGTTCCCAAGTCCTGCGCGACTACCTCGACTGAGCTATGGCCGGCAATGCCGGCCGGTGCGACGACGGCGCGGGCGAAGCGCCTGTGCCGTCTCCGAGGCCGCCGAGAAGGTGCCGTCGGGGCCGGGCCGGTAGTCGGTGACGTTGAACACAGCACTGACCGGAAGTGATCCGTACAGATGCGGGAACAGCATTGACTCCGGGTCCGTTGCTACTCCCGGTTCCCAAAACACCGGTGCATCCAGCCCGGCCGGATCGATGTGCAGCAGCACCAGGTCGACGCGTCCGCTGAAGAGGCGGTTGGCCGGCAGATGTACTTGGCCCGGTGTCGAAAGATGGATGAATTCGGCGCCGCCCGACGGTTCGGGGTGGAGGGCACCGCGAGTCTGGGCAGCAGACCACTGGTCGGCCGAACAGAGGTGGACCAACATCGCGGGATCAGGGTTCACAGAACCACCCTGCCCGAGGTGTAACCGGTAGGGCGTGAGAAACGACACAGCGGGTAACCACACGGGGAAGAAGGCCAAACGCCCCAACATCTGAGACAGTGGAGATAGGCCAGAAACGGAGTAGCCATGAACGCGACCTTGACCAGTCCGGAGTTGACGAGGGCTGATCGCTGCGACCGGTGCGGCGCGGCCGCCCGGGTGCGCGCCACGCTGCCCTCTGGCGCCGAACTTCTGTTCTGCCAGCATCACGCCAATCAGCACGAGGCGAAGTTGGCTGAGTTGGCGGCGGTGCTACACGTTAGCGCTCCTCTGGAGTCTTGAGACACAACTCACCTACCGGCAATCCGGACGGCAGGACGCCTCGTCAGGAATGCTGGGTTGGTCATGAGCGATCAGCGGGTTAAGCCGTCGCGGCATCACGTCTGGCGTGTCACACGCCGGGCGCTGTCGAAAAGCTGGGACGACTCCATCTTTTCCGAGTCAGCGCAGGCGGCTTTCTGGTCAGCGCTGTCGTTGCCGCCGTTGCTGCTGGGCATGCTGGGGAGCCTCGCCTACGTGGCGCCGCTGTTCGGTCCCGACACCTTGCCCGTCATCGAGCACCGCCTGGTGACGCTGGCGCACAGCTTTTTCTCCGAGAACGTCGTCAACGAGATCATCAAGCCAACGATCAGCGACATCGACAAGGGCGCGCGGGGTGAGGTGGTGTCGCTGGGCTTCGTGATCTCGCTGTGGGCGGGATCGTCGGCGATCTCGGCGTTCGTCGATGCGGTGGTGGAGGCTCACGACCAGACCCCGCTGCGCCACCCGGTGCGCCAGCGACTGTTCGCCCTGTTGCTCTATGTCGTGATGCTGCTGTTCGTGATAGCGGCTGCCCCGCTTTTGGTGCGGGGCGAGTGGAAGGTGGCGCAGTTCATCCCGGACAGCTGGCTGGACATCGGCTACTACCCGGCGCTGATCACCGGGTTGATGGTCGCGGTGATGATCCTGTATAGGGTGGCGCTGCCCAAAGCGCTGCCGACCCATCGGCTGATCCTGGGCGCAGTGCTGGCGACCGTGGTCTTTCTGATCGCCACCCTGGGATTGCGCATCTATTTGACCTGGATCACCGCCACCGGCTACACCTACGGCGCGCTGGCCACGCCGATCGCGTTTCTGTTATTCGCTTTCTTCGGGGGGTTCGCGATCATGCTGGGCGCCGAACTCAATGCCGCGATCCAGGAGGAGTGGCCGGCGCCGGCAACCCATGCTCATCGGATGCGACGCTGGCTGAAATCCCGGGCGCAGAACGGCACCACCGACGCTCAGGATTCGGACGGTGTCAGCGGCGAGCCGGTCAGCTCTTCTTGAGCTGTTCATAGATCCGCTTGCAGTCCGGACAGACCGGCGACCCCGGCTTGGCCGATCGGGTGACCGGAAACACCTCACCGCACAGCGCAACGACATGCGTGCCCATCACCGCGCTCTCGGCGATCTTGTCTTTCTTGACGAAGTGAAAGTATTTCGGGGTGTCGCTATCGGTCCCGTCGTCGACGCGTTCGTCGGTATCGGTGCGTTCGATCGTCTGGGTCTGCATGCGTTTCATTGTGCCGCAAACCGGTCGGTGAGCCGACCTTGAGGGCGGCTAGGTGCCTGTGCCGGAATGGGCCGAATGTGGGACAGTGGAGGAATGAAGCACGGCTCCGAGCTGGGTTTCGACGACGACGGTCGGCCGGTGCTCATCACAGCTGCCGCACCCTCCTACGAGGTGCAGCATCGGCAGCGGGTACGCAAATACCTGACGCTGATGGCATTCCGGATTCCTGCGCTGGTGTTGGCCGCACTCGCGTACGGCGCGTGGCACAACGGTTTGATCTCGCTGTTGATTCTCGTCGCGTCGATCCCGTTGCCGTGGATGGCGGTGCTGATCGCCAATGACCGGCCGCCGCGCCGCCCCGACGAACCCCGCCGGTTCGATCCTTCCCACCGGCATACCCCGCTGTTCCCGACCGCCGAGCGTCCCGCGCTCGAGCGAGACATTCGTCCAGCGCCGCAACCCGAATCGCGGGGTCCGGGCGCCGACAGTTCCGAATAACCGCCACCCGGCGGCACTTCTCAGCACATTCTCAGGGCGTCGGCACATTAGCGCACGTCAACGGGTGTGAGATCGCCGCCCGGTGGGAACTCTTGTCACGGGTTAGTCGTTGGACCACATGACAGTTCAAGCCGATCAGGAGGCCGCTATGGCGAATGCCACTACCAGCCGGGTTGAGAGCGATCTGGATTCTCAGAGTCCTGCCGCGGATTTGGTGCGCGTGTATCTGAACGGCATCGGCAAGACGGCGTTGCTTACTGCCGCCGACGAGGTTGAGCTCGCCAAGCGCATCGAGGCCGGACTCTACGCTCAGCATCTGCTGGACACCCGCAAGCGCCTGGGCGAGAAGCGCAAGCGTGACCTGGCGACTGTGGTGCGCGACGGCGAAGCAGCGCGCCGGCATCTGCTGGAAGCCAACCTGCGGCTGGTGGTTTCGTTGGCCAAGCGCTACACCGGCCGCGGCATGCCGCTGCTGGACCTCATCCAGGAGGGCAACCTGGGGCTGATCCGTGCGATGGAGAAGTTCGACTACGCAAAGGGATTCAAGTTCTCCACGTATGCCACGTGGTGGATTCGCCAGGCGATCACCCGCGGGATGGCCGACCAGAGCCGCACCATCCGGCTGCCGGTTCACCTGGTGGAGCAGGTGAACAAGTTGGCGCGGATCAAGCGGGAATTGCACCAGAACCTCGGTCGCGAAGCCACCGACGAGGAACTCGCCAACGAGTCGGGAATTCCGGTCGACAAAATCAATGACTTGCTCGAGCACAGCCGCGATCCGGTCAGCCTCGACATGCCGGTCGGTTCCGAGGAAGAGGCCCCGCTGGGTGACTTCATCGAAGACGCCGAAGCGATGTCCGCGGAGAACGCGGTCATCGCCGAGTTGCTGCACACTGACATCCGCAGCGTGCTGGCCACGCTGGACGAGCGTGAGCATCAGGTGATCCGGTTGCGCTTCGGCCTCGACGACGGCCAGCCCCGCACGCTCGACCAGATCGGGAAGCTGTTCGGTTTGTCGCGCGAGCGGGTGCGCCAGATCGAGCGCGAGGTGATGGCCAAGCTCCGCAACGGCGAGCGCGCCGACCGGTTACGGTCGTACGCCAGCTGAGACTTGTCACGGGGTATGCCCGCCGCGTTGCGGCGGGCATACTGCTGCCGTAGGGACGGCAAGCGCGGCGAATTAAGAGGACGGGTCGCCGCTTACGTCCCCAGGACCGTGCGTGTGTGTTAGCAGACCATTCACGCAGCTGGGCACGTAGACTCAGGTGCAACGAAGGGTGCGGGATGAACGACCTGGTTGATACCACTGAGATGTACCTGCGGACAATTTACGACCTCGAAGAAGAGGGCGTAACCCCGCTGCGTGCCCGGATTGCCGAGCGGCTCGACCAGAGTGGGCCTACCGTCAGCCAGACGGTGTCGCGGATGGAACGCGACGGGCTGTTGCACGTGGCAGGTGATCGCCACCTGGAGCTGACCGACAAGGGGCGAACACTGGCGATCGCCGTAATGCGCAAGCACCGGCTGGCCGAACGGCTGCTGGTCGACGTGATCGGGTTGCCGTGGGAAGACGTCCACGCCGAGGCATGCCGGTGGGAACACGTGATGAGTGAAGACGTCGAGCGCCGGCTTGTGCAGGTGCTCAACAACCCGACGACCTCGCCGTTCGGCAACCCGATTCCCGGGCTTTTGGACCTGGGCGTGGGGCCCGGATTCGGTGCCGAAGACGGCAACCTGGTGCGGCTGACCGAACTGCCAGGCGGATCGCCGGTCGCCGTGGTGGTCCGGCAGCTCACCGAGCACGTCCAAGGCGACATCGACCTGATCACCCGTCTCAAAGACGCCGGCGTCGTCCCCAACGCACGGGTGACCGTGGAGACCAACCCGGCCGGCGGCGTGACCATCGTTATCCCGGGCCACGAAAACGTCAGCCTGCCGCACGAGATGGCTCACGCCGTCAAGGTCGAAAAGGTCTGACCTGGCCTGTTGCGCCCTAGACCGCACGCCGGCCGAACGACCGCCGGGGCGGCAGGCGCACACCGAACTGCTTGGCCAGCCGGTACCCGGTCAGCGCGAGTTCCCGGATACGTTCGGGTCGCAATCCCGACTGCAACGCGGTGTCCAGCATGCCCGCCATCCGGTGAGTCGGTTGGCAACGCAGCGCGGCCTCCAACGACACCCCGGCCAGCGGTCCGTCGCCCCGCGCATAGGCGCTGAACGCGAGTAGGACCAGCGCTTCGACCCGCCAGGGCTCAGGTAGCGCACGTGAGAGCAGCGCCCACAGCGACTCGGCCTCACCCGCGTTATCCCCCACCGCAAGGGCATAGAGTGTGTCGCGAACCTGCACATCACCTAGTGCGCAACCGAGCTTGACCAGCTCTACCTCCGAAAGCGGTTGCCCGTCGGCCACGTGCGCGGCGGCCGCCATCGCATCTTCAACGTCCCGACGGCTGCAGCCGTCGGGATCCGCGCGATATGCCTCGTCGCGCGATCCGGCGCATCGGTCGAGTGCAGCGGCGAGTTCGGCGCTATCGGCCCGGTCGTCAGCCGCGATGACGGCCTGCAGGTCGGCGCGCCGCGCGTACAACCGCCGGCCGTCCAGGACGGCAGCCACGGCCAGCGGCGACGACGACGGGTCGTCAACCGTGCCGCCGGAACCACACCCGTCGACACAGTGCCAGCGACCGCCGGGCGCCACCTGATCGACGACGTGTGCGGCCCACAACAGGATGTCGCGGCTGGACAACTCCTCGGTGAGCGTCGTGCACAACTCGCGGTACTCCTCGTTGCACACCGGACACGATGCTCCCTCGGCATCGACGATCACCGCGATCGCTGCCTCCGGGTCGGCTGTCGCAGCAACCTCTGCGAGGTGCCCGAGACGCTGCGCCAGCTGAGCGGACAGGTCGACGCGCATCACCGAACCCAGCTCGCCACCGTCGACCGATACCAGCACCAGCGATCTCTCCGGCACAAACCCCAAAACCGCGGGCAGTGCGGCGATCAACGCGCCTGGCCGATTCAACTCAAAGTCTTTTCGATGCTTTGTCATAAGGCGACGCTGTCAACGGCGACCGTCAGTGGATGACCGGCAACGCCGGCTGGGCCGATCTGCTGTGGATGAACTCACGACTGTTGGTCAGTTCGCCGTACGCGGGCCGGGAAACCGGCGTAGACCTCTAGGGCATGGTGGGTTCGCAGCGGGAGTACGACCTCGTCGTCATCGGTTCGGGGCCGGGTGGGCAGAAGGCTGCGATCGCGGCAGCCAAACTGGGCAAGTCGGTGGCCATCGTCGAGCGCGGCCGGATGCTGGGTGGTGTCTGCGTCAACACCGGAACGATTCCGTCGAAAACGTTGCGGGAGGCGGTGGTCTATCTCACCGGCATGAACCAGCGCGAGTTGTACGGCGCCAGCTATCGGGTCAAAGACAAAATCACGCCCGCCGACTTGCTGGCGCGGACCCGACATGTGATCGGTAAGCAGATCGATGTGGTGCGCTCGCAATTGATTCGCAACCGGATCGACCTGATTGTCGGTCACGGTCGCTTCGTCGACCCGCACAGCGTCCTGGTAGAGGACATCTCCCGAGGCGAACGAATCACACTTTCCGGGGACTTCGTCGTCATCGCCACCGGCACCACGCCGGTGCGGCCGAGCGGGGTCGAGTTCGACGAGGAACGGGTGCTCGACTCCGACGGCATCCTGGACCTGAAGTCACTGCCGGCGTCGATGGTCGTCGTCGGAGCCGGAGTGATCGGCATCGAGTACGCATCGATGTTCGCCGCGCTCGGGACCAAGGTGACGGTCGTGGAAAAGCGCGATTCCATGCTCGACTTCTGTGACCCCGAAATCGTCGAGGCGCTGAAATTCCATCTGCGCGACCTTGCAGTGACGTTCCGATTCGGCGAAGAGGTCACCGCCGTCGACGTCGGGGCTGCCGGCACCATCACCACCTTGGCCAGCGGCAAGCAAATCCCCGCCGAGACGGTGATGTATTCGGCCGGGCGCCAGGGTCAGACCGAGGACCTCGACTTGGCGAACGCCGGCCTGGAAACCGACCATCGCGGAAGGATTTTCGTCGACGACCAGTTCCAGACCAAGGTCGATCACATCTACGCCGTCGGTGACGTGATCGGCTTCCCCGCGCTGGCGGCAACCTCGATGGATCAGGGCCGGCTGGCCGCCTACCACGCCTTCGGCGAGCCGACCGATCCCATGACCGAGCTGCAGCCGATCGGCATCTACTCGATCCCGGAGGTCTCCTATGTCGGCGCCACCGAGGTGGAGCTGACCAAAGGCGCGATTCCTTACGAAGTAGGGGTGGCGCGCTACCGGGAGTTGGCTCGCGGCCAGATCGCCGGCGATTCCTACGGCATGCTCAAGCTGCTGGTCTCTACCGCAGACCTGACGCTGCTGGGAGTGCACATTTTCGGCAGCAACGCCACCGAGATGGTCCACATCGGGCAGGCGGTGATGGGTTGCGGGGGCACCGTCGACTATCTGGTCGACGCGGTGTTCAACTATCCGACGTTCTCCGAGGCATACAAGGTTGCGGCGTTGGATGTGCGCAACAAGGTGCGCGCGCTCAACCAATTCCGCAGTTGAGCGTCATCGCCCGGCCTGCTAACACTCGTTGGTCAGGGCCGGCGGAGCGGTGTCGCCCGGACCGCCGGCTTCGGCCCGCACCAACAACGCGGCGGTGTGCTCATCGAACGGTGCGGAGTACGACACGTTTTCTTCGCAGCCGCCGCCGTCAAGGCCGCCGATCACTCCGGTCACCGTCGATCCGGTGATCCAGGCGGCACCGCTGGTGCCGTCGACCAGCCCCGCGCACGGCACAGCCGGATAGCCGCCGCGCGCGGTCTGGCTCTTGACCCGGCAGCCGATCGGCTTGCCGCCGACCCCGGCCGGATAGGCCACGACAGTGATCGCGCTGCCCGGCTCCGGCGCGGTGCCCAGCATCAGGGCCGAACCCACCTCCGCCTCGAGCGATGCGCCGTCCGCCCGACTGACTCGCGCGATCGCATAATCCGCATGCGGGTCCTTGTCGGTTGTCCACCGCGCATCGAGATAGACCGTGTCCAGCGTCCAGGTGTCGGGGGGTGCGGCGGCTCCGGAGAGGCCGGGGACGAACGTCACCGCTGTGTCGGCGGCCAGGCAGTGTGCCGCTGTCAGCACGAGGTCGCCGCCGGCTGAATGCAGCACGGAGCCGGTACAGGTGTGCAGATCACCGGCGCCGAAGAACAGTGCGCCCACCCGAGGATCCGGGTCTACCGGCGCGGCCACCACCCACGATGCGGGATCAGCGAAGTGCTGTTGGGCTTTACTGGTAGCGGCCGGAGGATCCGCAGGGCCTCCGCAGCCCGACAGGGCCAGGACCGTGACACTTGCCGCCGCCACAACAGTGCGCATCATCGTTGTCGATGATGCCCCTGTCCGCGGGAGCGCGAAACAGCTATCCCGAATGGGTACCCCAGGAATGCGGACTTGTGCCGCCGCGTTTCGAACATACGGGCGGGTCAGCGAAGGAGTTGGGGTCTGTGAGACCCGGCCCGCCCGCCTGAGAGAGACTATTTGACACGGTGCGCTATCCGGCGCCGTGGCGAGGAGGCAACATCGATGAGCCACAACCAGCCTGCGGACCACGGGCAGCACTATCAGCCCGAGCAGAACGGGATGTACGAGCTCGAGTTCCCGGCGCCGCAGTTGTCGTCTGCAGACGGCCGGGGCCCGGTACTGGTCCATGCCCTGGAAGGGTTTTCCGACGCCGGTCATGCCATCCGGCTGGCCGCGACGCATTTAAAAGACGCCCTGGACACCGAATTGGTGGCGTCGTTTGCCATCGATGAACTGCTGGATTATCGGTCACGCCGGCCGCTGATGACGTTCAAGACCGATCACTTCACCCACTACGACGATCCCGAGTTGAGTCTCTATGCGCTGCACGACAGCGTTGGCACACCGTTTCTGCTGCTGGCCGGGATGGAACCGGATCTGAAGTGGGAGCGATTCATCAGTGCCGTGCGACTGTTGGCCGAGCGTCTCGGAGTCCGGCAGACCATCGGGCTGGGCACCATTCCGATGGCGGTTCCGCACACGCGGCCGGTGACGATGACCGCGCACTCGAACAATCGCGAGTTGATCGCCGATTTCACGCCATGGATCTCCGAGGTCCAGGTGCCGGGCAGTGCCTCGAACCTGCTGGAGTACCGGATGGCCCAGCACGGCCACGAGGTCGTCGGCTTCACCGTGCACGTCCCGCACTATCTGGCGCAGACCGACTATCCGGCCGCCGCGCAGGCGCTGTTGGAGCAGTTGGCCAAGACCGGGTCATTGCAATTGCCGCTGACTGCGCTGACCGATGCGGCAGCCGACATCGCGGCCAAGATCGACGAACAGGTCGAGGCCAGTACAGACGTGGCCCAGGTAGTAGCGGCGCTTGAGCGTCAGTACGATACGTTCGTCGCCGCACAGGAGAACCGATCGCTGCTGTCGCGTGACGAAGACCTGCCCAGCGGTGACGAACTCGGCGCGGAGTTCGAACGATTCCTGGCCCAGCAGGCCGAGAAGAAGTTCGACGACGACGACAGGACCTGAGCCCTAACGCTCCGGCGAGGATGCAGGGCACGCGAGGTGCGGACACCCGCCCACTCGCGGGGGGAGAGGAGCGGCGCTTGTGACCGCCGACAACGACGTTGGCGATGTCATCGTGCGACAGCGAAAGCTGCGCCCGGTGCGCGAGGCGGCGCCTTCGTTGCAATTTCGCACCATCCACGGCTATCGACGCGCCTACCGGATCGCGGGTTCGGGCCCGGCGATTCTGCTGATTCACGGCATCGGTGACAACTCCACCACCTGGGAGACCGTGCAGGCCGAACTGGCGCAGCGGTTCACCGTCGTCGCCGTGGACCTACTGGGTCATGGTCAGTCGGACAAGCCACGCGCCGACTACTCGGCCGCGGCCTACGCCAACGGGCTGCGTGATCTGCTTTCGGTACTCGACATCGATCGGGTCACCGTGGTCGGACATTCGCTTGGCGGCGGGGTGGCGATGCAGTTCGCCTACCAGTTCCCGCAACTCGTGGAGCGACTGATCCTGGTCGGCGCCGGCGGTGTCACCAAGGACGTCAACCTCGTGTTTCGTTTGGCCTCGCTGCCGTTGGGCGGCGAGGCGCTGGCCTTGCTGCGGTTGCCGTTGGTGCTTCCGGCTGTGCAGTTCGCCGGACGTGCGGCGGGCATGGTGTTCGGGTCGACGAGACTGGGCCACGACCTGCCGAACGTGTTGCGGATACTAGCCGATCTGCCGGAGCCGACAGCCTCCTCGGCATTCACCCGGACTTTGCGGGCCGTGGTGGACTGGCGGGGTCAGATGGTCACCATGCTGGACCGATGTTACTTGATGGAATCTATTCCGGTGCAGATCATTTGGGGCACAGAAGATGTGGTGGTGCCAGTCAGCCACGCCCGGATGGCGCATGCGGCGATGCCCGGTTCAAGACTCGAGATCTTCGAGCGCTCCGGACACTTCCCGTTCCACGACGACCCCGACCGCTTCATCAAAGTCGTCGAGCATTTCATCGACACCACCGAGCCCGCAGAATACGACCCCGACGCACTGCGTGAGCTGCTGCGCGCCGGCAGCGGTGAACCGACGGTCTCGGGTCCGCACGACACCCGCGTTGCCGTCTTGAGCGCCATGGGTTCCGACGAACGCAGCGCCACCTGACCAGTCCGACGGACGCCGCTAGTAAGCACCGTCGTACAGTCACCCCATGAGCATCGACGTGACGGTGTTGCGGGTTTTCACAGACTCGGCAGGCAATTTCGGAAACCCACTCAGCATTGTCGATTCGGGTACCGTCCCGATCGCCGAACGGCAGCAGCTGACAAGCCAATTGGGCTACAGCGAAACGATATTCGTCGACATGCCGCAAGCAGGCTCGACCACTGCGCACGCCCGCATCTACACGCCGATGACCGAACTCGCCTTCGCCGGCCACCCGGCCGTCGGGCTGTCATGGTGGCTGCGCGATCAGGGCATACCGCTGCGCACCCTGCAGTTGCCGGCCGGGATTGTGCAGGTGAATTACGAAGACGACGTCACCGCCATCAGCGCCCGCTCGGAGTGGGCGCCGGAGTTGGCGATCCACGATCTCGACACAGTCGATGACCTCGCCGCGGCCAACCCCGCCGACTTTCCCGACGACATCCAGCATTATCTGTGGGCCTGGACCGACCAATCGGCGGGATCGCTGCGTTCCAGAATGTTCGCGCCGGGTTTGGGTGTGCCCGAAGACGAGGCGACAGGATCTGCTGCGGTCCGGATCACCGACTACCTCAGCCGCGACCTGACTATCACCCAAGGCAAGGGCTCGCTGATCCAGACCACCTGGAACCCGGAAGGCTGGGTTCGGGTGGCCGGTCGCGTGGTCAACGAGGGCGTCACCCGCTTTGTCTAACGACCGCTCAACCGGATAAGCAGCTGGCCCTCGAGGCCGGCCGCCCGGTGGACGCCGATCTCTGTGACTTCCGGCGAGAGGGCAATCGCGGCGAACTCGGCAGCAGACGGGTATTCGACGAGCGCGCAGGCATCCCACATGCCGTCGACCTCACCGATGACCAGCGACGTCACCTCGCCGGCGAACAGTAACCGTCCGCCTCGCCGCTCGATGACTTCTTGCATGGCCGTCGCATACAGCTCGTAGGCTTGCCGGCCCGGAGCGTCGGAAGAATCGGCCAGCAGCGCCTCGATGCGCGGGCGGGTGGGGTAGATCGCATTGTCGACGTTCACGCCACGAGCTCCCGGGTCTGGTAGTCAGGCTTGCCGCTGCAGCACGGCAGCAAGGTGATGTTGCAGCGGCAATCCGACCGCGCCCATCTGCAGCGAATACGACAGTTCGTTGCCGTCGATCCGGAAGCGACGACCAAGTGCGGTCACCTCTTTGGCGGTGGGTGTCAGGCCGATCTTCGATGCGGTCAAGTCGATCTCGATGACGTCGCCGGTCACCGTATAGGTACCGACTTCGATTTCGGTGATCCCACTCGGATGAGCGAGAACAAGTTCGAGCTGGCCCGGTTGCGGCACCCGCAAATATCCCGTCTCGGCGTGCAGCGGCTTGCCGTCGGTTGCCGCTTTCGTCTTTTGCCCGTAGGCCAAGAACGGCTTGCCGACATGGGTGAACACGACTTCTTCGAGGTAGTCGAACGGCTCGATACTCGGGTACTTGCCCGATCCGCGGCCGGCCCAGGTGCCCAGCAGCGGGGCGAGTGCTGCGACATCAGGATGCAGGTCGGCCGGCATGCGGTCAGCCTACGTCCGCCGATGACCGCCGCCCCCGGCGGCTCAACTGGGAGTTGATATCTCGCGGTGCGCGCGCAGCGCCTCGATCTCCCGCTCGAAATCGTCGGCCGAGGAAAAGGACCGGTACACCGAGGCGAATCTCAGGTAGGCCACCTCGTCGAGGTCGCGCAACGGGCCAAGGATGGCCAACCCGACCTCGTGGCTGGCGACTTCCGGCGATCCGTTGGCCCGAACGGTGTCTTCGACTTGCTGGGCGAGCAGATTCAACGCGTCGTCGTCGACCTGGCGGCCCTGGCACGCCCGCCGCACGCCGCTGATGACTTTCTCGCGACTGAATGGTTCGGTGACGCCGCTGCGCTTGACCACAGCCAGCACCGCGGTCTCGACGGTGGTAAACCGACGTCCGCACTCGGGGCACGATCTGCGACGCCGGATCGCCTGGCCTTCATCGGTTTCCCGGGAGTCGACCACCCTTGAATCGGGGTGACGACAGAACGGACAGTGCATGGCCGCTCCTTCGCCGCGCTGATAGCCGGGTATCTCAGAACCTTCTGAGCGTACCCGCGCGGCTCCCCGCAGGCCCAGCGCCGTCGCGATCGGCACCCACCGCGCGCCGTCGGCGGCGGCTACCGTTGACGCACCGTGGTTTTGGCTGTCCACGGCCGACGGTCAGCCGACCGGTGCGATCAGGGTCTGACCGGCGGCCAGCGTCGCGGTGTCCAGACCGTTGAGTTCGCGGATGCGGTTGGCGACCTGACCGCTCGGGACGCCGGGCGCGACTCGGCCGGCCAAGTGCTGCAGTGTCTCCCCTGGTTCGACGCGCACCACGGCAAGTCGGTCGGGCATGTCCGCGGAGGTGTTCTGCACTGCCTCGCCGAACTGTGCGACCAAGCCCAGCCACACGGTGATCACCCCGGCGAGCAGAGCCAGCGCCACCGTCGTCGCCGGCGTTATGGGACGTGGCCGGTGCGGCGCCGGCGACATCAGCACACCGGTGCCCCGGTAGCGCGGCGGCGCGACGGGCGGCCTCGATGGCCGCGGCCGATCCTGCTGCCCGGCCGGACGGACCCGGACCGGCCGACTGCGACGCGGCGCACTGGGCCGGGTTGTCTCGATGACTGTCATGGGAACCCCTTCCGTCACAGATGATCGATCGCTTGTTCGAACTGTAATCGATAACACGTTCGAATACCGAACATGTGATCGATTTGTTGCATACTCAGCAGCACGATAAGACGGGGGTCCGACAGCGCAGGGGCGCCGTCGCGACACGCCTCGAACACATGTTTGAGTTTCCGCTGGATCGCGGCTACATTCGGACCTATGAGCGACAGCAGCCATACCCCGGGTGCCGGCAGCGGCCACCGCGAGCGATCCGCCGATTCGACGCTGACCGAACGGCAGCGCACGATCTTGGACGTCATCCGCGCATCGGTCAGCAGCCGCGGATATCCCCCCAGCATCCGGGAAATCGGTGATGCCGTGGGCCTGACGTCAACCTCGTCGGTGGCTCACCAACTGCGCACCCTGGAGCGCAAAGGCTATTTGCGCCGAGACCCCAACCGGCCCCGCGCCGTGGACGTCCGTGGCGCCGACGACGCGAGCACACCCACCGTGCTCACCGACGTGTCGGGCTCGGACGCGCTGCCGGAACCGACCTTCGTGCCCGTCCTCGGGCGCATCGCCGCCGGTGGCCCCATCCTCGCCGAGGAAGCCGTCGAAGACGTCTTCCCACTGCCGCGTGAGCTGGTGGGCGAGGGCGCGCTCTTCCTGCTCAAGGTGGTCGGCGAGTCCATGGTCGACGCCGCGATCTGCGACGGTGACTGGGTGGTGGTGCGTCAGCAGAACGTGGCCGACAACGGCGACATCATCGCGGCGATGATCGACGGAGAGGCCACCGTCAAGACGTTCAAGCGCACCGGCGGCCAGGTCTGGCTGATGCCGCACAACCCGGCGTTCGACCCTATCCCGGGCAACGATGCCGCCGTATTGGGCAAAGTCGTCACGGTCATTCGCAAAATCTGAAACGGGGTCAAGTCGCCTTGGTGAAGCCGTTGGCTTGGGCGACTTCCTCGGTGGTGAACCAGATTTCGGCGAACGCGTCGTCGTACAGCTCGCTGTCGGGCGTGTAGTACAGGCCGAAGCTGACATTGCCCTTGATGGGATACCCGTCGGGCGCTTCGTGTGCATCCTGCAACGGAAGGTGGATCGCGGGCTGGTCGCCCGCAGCCGGCGCCACCGACTCAGCTTCACTCTCGGCCTCCGCGGCGCTGTCTGTAGCCGCGTGCCTACCGCCGCTTATTTCGCTTGCCGTGGGGATTCGCGTCGGCGCGGTGTCCACCGCGTCGGGGTCTTCGGCCTCGGCCTCGCTCTCGAACTCGGAAGCTGCTACGCCACTGGGGGTTTCGGCGCTCGACGGCGGCTCGTCGAAACCGGCGCCGGCCGGTGACATCCAGCCGGTGTCCGGCGGACTGGCAGCGGCGGCCGCCGGAGCCGCTTCGGAATATCCGCCGGAGAACGGCGACGAGCCGGGTTCGCCGTCGGCGTCGGCTGCCCAGCGCACACGGGATTTCGGCTCGGCGTCATAGCCGGCGTCCATGTCGTGATCGGGCTCGTAAACCGGGCCTTCGCGGCGAGGCGTGCGGCGCCGACGCCGCCACGGCGCGGCCAGCGTGACCAGCGCGATCAGCAGCAGGACGGGGATGATGACCAACAGCCACCACGCGTGCCAGGCCCGCTTCCCGCCGGTGTCGGCAGGCTGCGCCGATCCGGCGGGCAGGTCCTGGCCCGGTACCTGCAGCCCGGACAACGCCGACGCCAGCTGGGTCGGTTCGGTGCTGAAGGTGTTTTTCGTCCGGTCCCAGGCGATCTTGCCCCCGGTGAACTTCTGCGCGACGATGTCGCGGTCCACCGTCTCGTCACCCACCGGGGCGCCGAGTTGGCCGGTTGCCCCGCCCAATTTGTCCCAGGCGGCCTTCATGGCGCCGCGCACGACGAACGCCCCGTGGTCGGGCGTCCAGAAAATCACCGGGTTGTCCGCGCCGGCGAACGTGCTGATCCGGCTGGCCGGCTTGATTCCGCCGTCGGCCTCATTGGCGGTGGGAAAGCCCAGGTCGCTGCCGACCGGCCCGCCCAGCGACTCGTATTTGGCCAGCACCTCGCTCTCGACGGCATTGGCGCCGGTGGCCGGGCTGAAGAAGACCTTGCCGCCGGCGAAGTTCTGGCCCTGTCCGTCGTCGCCGACCGAGTACTGTCCGCCCTGCTTGGCGCCCAACGGGCCGGACGCCCCGCCAGCGGCCCGCCAGGCCATGTTGATGGCGGCGGTCGGGTCGATCGGCACCTGCAGGCCGGTCAGTTGCTGGGCGAGTTCGGGCGGAGTGGTGGTGAACGCCTTGGTCTGCCGGTTCCACGACACTTGGCCGCCGCTGAAGAGTTGGGTGGCGACTTGGCCGTCGTAGGTTTCGTCGCCGACCGGCACGCCCAGCACTCCGCCGGAGCTTCCGAGCTTGTCCCAGGCGGCGTTGATGGCGCCGCGCACAACGTATGCGCCGTGGTCGGGCGTCCAGAAGATCACCGGTTTGTCGCCGGCCGAGAATGTGCTGTTTCGGCTATCGGGTCCGGCCAGTCCCGGTACCTCGTCGATCGTGGGAAAACCCAGGTCGCTGCTCGCAGGTCCGCCGAGGGACTCGTACTTGTCCAGAACCGCGCCGTACATGGATCTGGCACCGGTATCCGGGGTGAAGAACATTTTGCCGTTGGCGAAGTCCTGGGCGAATCCCGCGCCGACGGCATACACGTCGCCCTGCTTGGCGCCGAGATCCGAATTCTCGCCGCCGGCGTCCTCCCACGCCGCGGTAATCGCGTCGTCGGCGTCGCTTTCCGGTGACGCCGCGGCCGTCGGGGACAACAGCGTGGCGGCGGCTGCCACAGCCACCAAAGCAAGGGCCGCGCGGGAAACCACCGCACCGATAATCCGATGTTGTCCTTTCACCACACCTCCCCGGCGGCGCCTCCAATGGGCGTCGGCGAGCGAGAATTGCGAAGTCATCTTGCAGACATTACGGAACCGAATATCCAGCCGATGTCTAAATGCCCCCTGAACGCGTGCGTGTCGTGAATGGTCGAGTGCACATCAACCGTCGGTGCGTTACCGTGCCGGAACGGGCAGCCGAGCAACGCGCGGGGAGGAAATGCATCGGACATGGGAGTTTCCGGGCCGATTTGGGCGCTGACGGTCGTCGTGCTCGCCGGTTTGACGTTGTTCGATTACTACTTCCATGTCCGCAGCGCACATGTGCCGACGCTGCGTGAGGCGGCCCTCTGGTCGGCGATCTATACGGGTATCGCGATTCTGTTCGGCGCCGGTGTGTTGATCGTCGGCGGCATCGCACCGGCGGTGGAATATTTCGCCTGCTACGTGAGCAACGAAGCGCTCTCGGTCGACAACCTATTCGTGTTTCTGGTAATCATCGCGAGCTTCGCCGTGCCGCGGGTGGCCCAGCAAAAGGCGGTGTTGTTCGGGATCGTGATCGCATTGGTCGCCCGTACCGGATTCATCTTTGTCGGCGCGGCATTCATCACGATCTTCGATTGGGCGTTCTACCTGTTCGGCATTGTCCTGCTGATCACGGCGGCCGGTTTGGTCAAGCCTTCGGAGTCGGAGGGCCGCACCGCCGACACGGTGATCATCCGTGTCACCAAACGGTTCCTGCGCACCTCCGACAGCTACGACGGCGACCGTTTGTTCATCGTCGAAAACGGCAAACGGGTCATGACACCCCTGCTGGTGGGGATGGTCGCCTTGGGCGGCGCGGACTTGTTGTTCGCGTTCGACTCCATCCCGGCGCTGTTCGGCCTCACCAAGAACGTGTATTTGATATTCACCGCCACTGCGTTTTCCCTGCTGGGGCTACGCCAGCTCTACTTCCTCATCGATGGGTTACTGGACCGGCTGATCTATCTGTCCTATGGCCTGGCCGCCATTCTGGGCTTCATCGGCGTGAAGCTGATGCTGCAGGCATTGCACCAGAACAGCGTTCCGTTTATCCACGGCGGCAGGCCCATTCCCGTCGCCGAGGTGAGCACGACCGTGTCGTTGACGGTGATCATCGTCATCCTGGTCATCACGACCGCGGCGTCGCTACTCTCGGCGCGAGGGCGGGCCCAGAACGCCGTCGCCGGCGCCCGCCGGCATGCGACCGAGTACCTCGACCGGAACTACGCCATCGACTCCGCCGAGCGGAGGAAGATTTTCGACCGGCTAGTCAGCGAAGAAAATCAGATCAGGGCGCTCCCGATGAAATATCGGACCAAGATCCGCAACGAGGACGAATTGATGGATCTGCTGCAGCGTGCCCATCACGCGCACGACGCGCACACCAACGGCTAGACGCCGAGGCTGCGGCCGATGATCTCCTTCATGATCTCGGTGGTGCCGCCGTAGATGGTCTGCACCCTGGAATCGAGATAGGCACGCGCGACGGGATATTCACGCATGTACCCGTAGCCGCCGTGTAGCTGCAGGCAGCGATCGATCAAATTCACCTGCTTTTCGGTGGAGTACCACTTGGCCATCGCGGCCTGCTCGGACGTCAGCTTCTCGTCGAGGTGCAAACGGATGAACTCGTCGACCATGATGCGAACGGCGGTGGCTTCCGTCGCTAGTTCTGCGAGCAGAAACCGGCTGTTTTGAAAGCTTCCGACCGATCGGCCAAAAGCCTTGCGCTCCTTGGTGTATTGCACGGTTTGCTCCAACACCGCCTCCATGGCGGCGGCCGCCGTGATCGCGATCGAAATCCGTTCCTGTGGCAAATTCTGCATCAGGTAGATGAAGCCCATGCCCTCCTTGCCGAGCAGGTTCTCCGCGGGAACCTTGACGTCCGTGAACGACAGCTCCGCGGTGTCCTGGGCGTCCAGGCCGATCTTGTCGAGGTGCCGGCCGCGCTCGAAGCCCTCCATACCGCGTTCGACGACGAGCAGCGAAAAACCTTGCGAACCCTTGTCGGGATCGGTCTGCGCCACCACGATCACCAGGTCGGAGTTGATGCCGTTGGTGATGAACGTCTTCGACCCGTTCAGCACGTAGTGGTCGTCCTGCTTGACCGCGCGGGTCTTGATGCCCTGAAGATCACTGCCCGTGCCGGGCTCGGTCATGGCGATAGCGGTGATCAGTTCGCCGGTGCAGAACTTGGGCAGCCAGCGCTGCTTCTGCTCCTCGGTGGCCAACCGCAGCAGATACGGTGCCACCACATCGTTGTGCAGACCGAATCCGATCCCGCTGTAGCGGCCCGCGGTTATTTCCTCGTCGATGATCGTGTTGTAGCGGAAGTCGGAGTTGCCACCGCCGCCGTACTCCTCCGGCATCGCCATGCCCAGAAAGCCCTGCTTGCCGGCTTCCAGCCAGACCCCGCGGTCGACGATCTTGGCCTTCTCCCACTCTTCGTGATACGGCGCGACGTGGCGATCGAGGAAGGCCCGGAAGGACTCGCGAAACAATTCGTGCTCGGGCTCGAACAACGTGCGCTGGTACTTGACGGCGCTACCCATGGATCAACCTCCGGCGGATGGGGACTCTGCCGCCCAAGATATACCAACCGGGTGGTTGGTTGGACTGCGCAGGCCTAACCTCGGCAAATGGCCGAGATGATCCGGGTGCAAGAACGCGGACAGACGCTGGAGTTCTCGTTCGCCGCCATGCTGCGCTACGCCGGGCCGTACTCGCCGGCCGGCGTCGCCACCGCGTTCAAGGTCATGCGGCGCGCATTTGCCGTCCTGTGCCCTGATACGCCGCCCCCACGACGATCAATCGTCATCCGCACGGCGTTTCGGGGCCCCGGTGCGCGCGATGGTTTTGAGGCAGTGACACGCGCAGTGTCAGACGGGCGCTACACCGTCGACCGCACGCTGATCAGATCCGATCGGGGCCGATTGCTGGAGGACTTCGTCTTCCAGGTGAGCATAAATGACAGCGCCGTGACACTGCTCTTGCGCGAGGGGTTTGTCACCGACGAGTTCGTCGACCTGGCCCGAAGTCCGGGTCGCACACCGGAGCAGGAGCACCGACTCGATACGCTGAAAGCGCAGCTGGCGCAACGGATCATGCAAACAGCAGATACTGACGTCTACGACGTCGAGTAAGCAAGAATCACCGAGTGCTTTGTTGGGGGCGGACGGCTCTGCGCCGGGCCGCGGCACGCGGAGTGCCGGCGTCGCGGCGACTGTGCTGCCGGGGATGACCGTGCTCTGCGCCGCCCCCACGTCGTTGTTCTCGAGTACGCCGGGTTCGCCGCCCCCCGCGGCCGTCGGTGGGTGAACCCGCGGGCGGCGCATCTTTGGGGACGGGCCGCCGCAACGGCGCCACCTCCCCGGCAAGTGCCTGCACCGACGCGGAGTCGGCCGCCACCTCTTGGGGCGTCACGGCGATTCCGGCCTTGCGCAGCAGCAGCCGGGTGTCTTTGCGTTGCTCGGGCAATACGACGGTGACCACGTGGCCCGCGCTGCCGGCCCGCGCCGTACGCCCGGAGCGGTGCAGGTAGGCCTTGTGCTCCGCCGGTGGATCCACGTGTACCACCAGCTCGACGCCGTCGACGTGCACCCCACGGGCGGCGATGTCGGTGGCGACCAGCACACGCGCCTCACCTGCGGTGAACGCGGCGAGGTTACGGTCACGTGCCGGCTGCGAGAGGTTGCCGTGCAGGTCGACGGCCGGCACCCCCGATTCGGTGAGCTGCCTGGCGAGCTTGCGGGCCTGGTGTTTGGTGCGCATGAAAAGAATGCGGCGGCCGGTGCCGGACGCCAGTCGGTGCACCAGTTCCTTTTTGGCTTCGGTTCCCTCGACGTGGAACACGTGATGTGTCATGGCCGCGGGTGGCGCGCTGACCTCGTCGACGGAATGCGACACCGGGTTGCGCAGAAAGCGCCGGACCAGCTTGTCGACCCCGTTGTCGAGGGTCGCGGAGAACAGCAGCCGCTGACCGCCGGCCGGTGTCGCCGCGAGGATGCGGGTGACGCCGGGCAGGAAGCCCAGATCGGCCATGTGATCGGCCTCGTCGAGCACGGTGATCTCGACTGCGTCGAGGCTGATCAGACGTTGTTTCATCAAGTCTTCGAGCCGGCCGGGGCAGGCCACCACGATGTCGATACCGCTGTTGAGCGCGGCGACCTGCCGGCTCTGCGCGACGCCGCCGAAGATCGGGGTGACGGTCAACCCGTAGACCGCGGCGAGCGGTTCGAGCGTCGCGCAGATCTGGCTGACCAGTTCGCGCGTCGGCGCCAGTACCAGCCCGGTCGGCCGCGACGGGCGTCGTGTGCGGTCGGCGAGCCGGGCCACCAGTGGAATCGAGAAGGCCAGCGTCTTCCCGCTGCCCGTCTTTGCTCGTCCCAGCACGTCGTGACCCTTGAGGGTGTCGGGCAGGGTGTTGACCTGAATCGGGAATGGTGTGGTGATACCGAGGGCGGTGAGCGCCCCGGCAAGTGGTTCGCGCACGCCGAGGTCGGCAAAAGATGTGGTCATTGGACGTGCCTTTCAGGCATGGTGGTGCGGCGCAGCCGCGACGATTGACGTCAAGCGGCGCTGGCGCACAGGTTGGCGAGATTGCCGGTCGGCAAAATCGATCGCCGCGAGAAGAGCTTGTGCGGGGCGCACTAATCGGCATGCAGCCGACGGCGAAAGCGTTCCACGACGTATTGGCATCATTCCTCGTGACGCCAACGTTCCGGGTAAGCATACCGTACGAACGAAACGCCTACCCGTTCGGCCGCATTCGAAGCGGAGTGACTCAGGTCGCCGAAAATTGCGTCAAGCTCGCGGCCAAGGCCACCGGCACCCGCGCCTTGATCCGGGTGCCGTCGGCGTTGTGTTCGGCCTGCTGCACCCTGCCCTCGTCGTGTAGTCGGGCCACCAAATCCCCACGGTCATAAGGGATTACCACGTCGACGGCCGTATCGGTCGGGGCGGCCAGTTCGGCCATCCGGCGGCGCAGCGCCTCGATGCCGTCTCCGGTACGGGCCGAGACGAACATCGCCCCGGGCAGCGCGCGACGCAGCTTGGCCAGCGCCAAATCGCCTGCGGCGTCGACCTTGTTGACCACCAGCAGTTCGGGTGCCGGACGACCGTCGTGATCGGCGATCACTTCGGAGATCACCTGGCGCACCGCGCTGATTTGGGCCAGCGGATTCACGTCGGAACCGTCGACTACATGGACCAGCAGATCGGCGTCGACAACCTCTTCCAGCGTCGAGCGGAACGCCTCGACCAACTGGGTGGGCAGATGCCGGACGAAGCCGACCGTGTCGCTGACCACGAATGCCCGCCCGTCCTCGAATTCTCCGCGGCGGGCAGTGGGTTCGAGGGTGGCGAACAGTGCATCCTGCACCAGCACACCCGCGCCGGTCAGCGCGTTGAGCAGACTCGATTTG
Organism: Mycobacterium sp. NGS48; assembly: GCF_059812585.1. Lineage (NCBI taxonomy): Bacteria > Bacillati > Actinomycetota > Actinomycetes > Mycobacteriales > Mycobacteriaceae > Mycobacterium > Mycobacterium sp. NGS48. The sequence goes on along the minus strand of NZ_JCALCY010000003.1, from coordinate 243,833 downwards.
CCGGCGTTGGTGTAGCCGACGATCGCGATGGATGGAACGTCGCTGTCCAGCCGGCGACTGCGCTGGGTGTCGCGGACCTGCTTCATCGCTTTGATGTCGCGGCGCAGCTTGGACATTCGTTCGCGGATGCGGCGCCGGTCGGTCTCGATCTTGGTCTCACCGGGGCCGCGTAGCCCCACCCCGCCGCCGCTGCCGCCGGCGCGGCCACCGGCCTGCCGCGACATCGACTCACCCCAGCCGCGCAGTCGCGGCAGCATGTATTCCATCTGCGCCAGGGCTACCTGCGCCTTGCCCTCCCGACTGGTGGCGTGCTGAGCGAAGATGTCCAGGATCAGCGCGGTGCGGTCGACGACCTTGACCTTGACGGCCTTCTCCAGCGCGGTCAGCTGAGCCGGGGACAGCTCGCCGTCGCAGATGACGGTGTCGGCACCGGTGGCCAGCACCACTTCGCGCAGTTCTTGCGCCTTGCCCGAGCCGATATAGGTCGAGGCGTCGGGTTTGTCGCGCCGCTGGATCATCCCGTCGAGCACCTGCGAGCCGGCCGTTTCGGCGAGCGCAGCCAGTTCGGCGAGGCTGGCCTCGGCGTCGGCGGCGCTGCCGTCGGTCCACACGCCGACCAGCACGACGCGCTCGAGGCGCAACTGCCGGTACTCGACCTCGGTGATGTCGGCGAGTTCGGTAGACAGCCCGGCGACGCGGCGCAGCGCCGACCGGTCGTCGAGCGCAAGCTCACCCGTGCTGGGGGTGTTCTCTTCGGGGAAGTCTGGATATGTCATAGGCAATAACACATGGTGCACGCCGAAGCGGCGGCATGCATTCGAATTAACGCTGCGCGCCCTGCCACCATTCCTCGCTGATTTCGCCTTGCGCCACCAGAACCGACGGCCCGCGCAGGTAGCTGGTGGCTTCGGTGATGGTGACGACGACGTCGCCGCCGGGCACCCGCACGATCAGTGCGCCGCTGGCCGTCCCGGCGTGGGCCAGCGCGGCGACGGCGGCCGCAACTGTCCCGGTGCCGCAGGAGCGGGTTTCGCCGACGCCCCGCTCGTGCACCCGCATGCTGACCGCGCCGTCAGCGGGCGCGGTGAGAACTTCGACGTTGACCCCGTCCGGAAACTGCGCTTCGTCGAAGCTCACCGGCGCCGCGACATCCAGGGCCGCCAGTGTCTCGGTGGTCAGTTGCGGCTCGACGCAGGCCAGATGCGGGTTGCCCACGTCGACGGCAATGCCCGCGAACCGGCGACCCCCCACGACCGCCTCCCCCGCCCCGAGCCGGTTGGCCTTGCCCATGTCGACGGTGACGTCGGCATAGGTGGCGTCGAACCCGTGCAGCACGATGGGCCGCGGGCCGGCCAGTGACCCGACGACGAACTCGTCCCGCGACTCCAGGCCGCTGGCCCGCAGATAGTGCGCGAACACCCGAACGCCGTTGCCGCACATCTCGGCAACGGAGCCGTCGGCGTTGCGGTAGTCCATGTACCAGTCGTCGGCGCTGACTCCGTCGGGCAGCCGCTCCAGCACTCCGGCGCCCAGCACCGCGCCCGCGGTGCTCACCCGCAACACCCCGTCAGCGCCCAGCCCGCGCCGGCGGTCGCATAGTGCGGCCACCGCTGGCGGGCGCAGCGCCAGGTCGGCGTCGAGGTCGGGCAGCAGCACGAAATCGTTCTGCGTGCCGTGACCCTTCGAGAAGATCACCTGCTCAGGATACGTGCCGCCAGGCCTGCACGACGTCACGCACGAGGTCACCGGCGGTTGCGTCCAGCCAGTGGATGCGATGGTCGCGGCGAAACCAGGACCGCTGCCGTCGTACGTAACGGCGCGTGCCAAGCAACGTCGGCTCGCGGGCGCCGTCGCCGGTGCCGCCGGCATCGAGGTCGGCGATCACCTGCGCATAGCCCAGTGCCCGCGACGCGGTGACACCCTCCCGCAGCCCTTGTCCCAGCAACGCACTGACCTCTCCGACCAGGCCGGAAGCGAACATCGCATCGGTGCGCCGGGCCAGCCGCTCGTCGAGAATGCCGGTGGGGCAATCCAATCCGATGATCACGGTGTCCCAGCGGGGGGCGCCGATGCTCGGGGCGGAGGCGGCGAACGGTTGTCCGGTGAGCTCGACGACCTCCAGCGCCCGCACGATACGCCTGCCGTCGGTGGGCAGAATCGACGCTGCCGCCGCCGGGTCGCGGGCCGCCAGCTCGTCATGCAGCGCGGCCACCCCCACCTCGGTGAGCCGCCGCTCCCAGCCGGCCCGGACCGCCGGGTCGGTCGCCGGGAACGACCAATCGTCGAGCAGCGACTGGATGTACAGCATCGACCCGCCCACGATGATCGGCACCGCGCCGCGGGCAGCGATCGCTTCGACGTCGGCGGCCGCCTCGCGCTGGTAGCGGGCAACAGTGGCGGTATCGGTGACGTCGAGAACGTCGAGCTGATGGTGCGGAATGCCGCGGCGCTCGGCGGCGGGCAGTTTGGCGGTGCCGATGTCCATCCCGCGGTAGAGCTGCATCGCGTCGGCGTTCACGATTTCGCCGCCGAGCCGCTCGGCGGCCTCGAGCGCCAGCTGCGACTTGCCGGTGCCGGTCGGGCCGACGACGGCCAGCGGCCTCACGGCTGCCAGATACCGGCGAAGTAGCCCACCCCGTAGGGCGCTCCGCGGTAGAGCTCTTTGGTCGATCGTGGTGCCGGCTCGGCCAGGCCGGCCAGCACCTGGAGCGCCACCCGTCCCACGATCTGGTCGGGCAGTTGGGCCAGGGCGGGCACATCGCCGCCCGCCAGTGCGTCATCCAGCGCCCGCTGCACCTCGACGTCGCCGGGGTGGTAACCGCCGGGCGCGGCGGCAGTCAAGGTGTTGGCGCCGTCGGCGACGACCAGGACGCCGATCGGATCTGTCGCCTGCTCGACCTCCTCCCGCAATCGGCGCCCGACGGCCAGCGCGGCGTCGACGTCGAGATCGGCGCGACACACCCGCACCTCGGCGCAGGCGTCAGGCTGCGCTTGCTCCCGTACCCAGGCGGTGAACAACGCGCACAGCGGCAACGCCTCCGGGTCGCGATCATCTGGTGGCACTGGGGGCGACCCGCTGCGCCCGGCTTCGCCGCGCTGGCGATCGCCACCCGGTGAGAGTCGGACGATCAACTCGGCGCCGAACCCCGCGAACGTACCGACGGCGGATGGATCGACGACACCCTCGACGCCGCCCATGCCCACAGCGATCCAGCGCGGCGGCAGTGCGGAGGCCGCAGCGATCACCGCGGCCCGCAGATCGACCAGTTCGGCGCCTGCGGCTCCGGCCAGCTCGGGAACCAGCACCGGCGCCGAGGGAATGATCGCGATGGCCCCCAACACGCCATCAAACTAACCTCCGCACCGCGCCTGAGGTCCCGGAGGGCCTTGCGCTATGCGGACGCCGTCGACTCGTATGTGCCTTTCACGTCGCGACCGGCGCCGGACGCGATGGTGGCAGCCTCGCCACGGGCCAACGCCACCGTCGCGGTGATCACCACCGCGACCGCCGCGATCAGCACGAAGATTTCCGGCCCGTCGACCTGCAGTCTCTCCTCGAGCACCAAAACCCCCAGCGCCGACGCCACCACGGGCTTGGCCACGGTGATCGTCGGCAACGACGCAGTCAATGCACCGGCGCGAAACGCCGACTGCTGGAAGATCATCCCGGCCAGCGAGGCCGATATCCACGCGTAGAACTCGGGCGCCCGCAGCACCGGTCCGAAGCCGCCTTCAAGCAGTTCCACGACACCCTTGGTCAGCACCGCGAATACCGCCAACGACGACCCCGCCACCACCGCCAGCAGCACCGCCGCCGCCGGACCGCCCGACCAGATCCGCGCCGCCAGCACACACAACACCAGCGCCGGGCCCATCACGATGGCCACCACAATCCAGGTGCCCAACGAGGCCCGTGAATGACCGGCGGTCGGGTCACCGACGCTGACGACCAGGGCCAGCGCACAAGCCAGCACCAGCGCCCACATCCACTCCCAGCGGGTCACCCGGTAACGGGCCAGACGCGCGTAGATCAGCAGGGCGAACAACAGCGACGCCACCTGCAGCGACGTCACCAACATCACCGAGGCCAGGGCCAACGCTCCCGCTTGCAGCGCATAGTTGGCGACGGCGCCCATACCGCCCAGCCACCAACGAGTGTCGCGCAACGACATGCGGAACAATTCGAGGTGGCCGACCTGCTTGTCGGTGATCTCCTGAGCGGAACGCTGCCGGATCACATCGCCGAACGCGGATGCCAGCGCGGCGCACAGTGCGAGGAAGATCGCAAGATCAGCCCTCCACATCACAGACCTCCTTGGCCGTCTTTCGGCCCGGAAGCCGTTACCTATCCATGCTGTTCGTTCACACTCCGTGGCCACTCTAGTGCGGTGGACAACGCGCGAACATTAGCCGAACCCGTTCGCCACGTACGGCATTACGCACTCTCCATAGCCTATGTATCTGCTATGCAAACGCGGGTCCGCCGGGGCCGCGGTCAGCACGACCGGTTGCCTGCCAACATCCCACGGAGTGGTCGCTCAGGCGGCAACGCGAAAGGAGGGGGCGCGCCGCCTGGCAAGCTGCTTCAATACTGATTGGGGAACCCGTCGAGGGGCACGGGCACTCCCGAGGTGCAGCAGTCGGCGCCGCAATATGCGCGGCAGGTGCGCGGGACCCGCGCGAAGGGTAGGTGACGGTGATGGTGGAAGAGCCCCGCAACACTGAGTCCAGACCGGTTCCGCGACCGGGACCACGGCCCGGGCCCAGGCCGACACCGCGACCTTCCCCGATCGCCGCGCCGCCGGCCAGCGACCCACACCGGTTCGGGCGGGTAGACGCTGACGGCACGGTGTGGCTGGTCAGTGCCGCCGGTGAGCGAGTCGTCGGCTCCTGGCAGGCCGGCGACACCGAGGCCGCCTTCGCCCATTTCGGCCGGCGCTTCGATGACCTGAGCACCGAAGTCACCCTGATGGAGGAGCGCCTGGCATCCGGCACCGGGGATGCCCGCAAGATCAAAGCCAACGCCGCCGCGCTGGCTGAGGCATTGCCGACGTCATGCGTGCTCGGTGACGTCGATGCGTTGGTGGTCCGGCTCGCAGGCATTTGCGAACATGCCGACGCCGTCGCCTCCGCGGATCGCGCCCGCCGCGAGGAGCATCGCGCTGCCCAGATCGCGCGCAAGGAGGCGCTGGCCGACGAAGCCGAGGAGTTGGCCGCCAATTCGACGCACTGGAAAGCCGCCGGTGACCGGTTGCGCGCGATCCTCGAGGAATGGAAGACGATCGGCGGTCTGGACCGCAAAACCGACGACGCGTTGTGGAAGCGCTACTCGACGGCCCGGGAAACGTTCAACCGGCGGCGCGGATCGCATTTTGCCGAGCTGGACCGGGAGCGGTCGGTGGCTCGCGACGCCAAAGAACGGCTGTGTGAGCGCGCCGAAGAGCTGGCCGGGTCGACGGAGTGGAGCGCCACCAGCGCGGCGTTCCGCAAGCTGCTCACCGAATGGAAGGGCGTCGGTCGAGCCGCCCGCGACGTCGACGATGCACTGTGGCGGCGGTTCAAGGCCGCTCAGGACACCTTCTTCAAGGCCCGCAACGCGGCGACGGCCGAACGCGACGCGGAGTTGGGAGCGAACGCCACCGCCAAGGAAGCGCTGCTGGTCGAGGCCGAAAAGCTTGATACCACCAACCTCGACGCGGCGCGGGCGGCGCTGCGGTCGATCGCCGAGAAGTGGGACGCGATCGGCCGGGTGCCGCGAGAGCGGTCGGCGGAGTTGGAGCGGCGGCTGCGCGCGGTCGAGAAGAAGGTGCGCGAGGCCGGTGAATCGGACTGGTCCGACCCGCAGGCCCAAGACCGTGCCGAGCAGTTCCGGGCTCGCGCCGAGCAGTTCGAACGCCAAGCGGAAAAGGCCGAGGCGGCGGGCCGCAGCAAGGACGCCGAAGAAGCCAAGGCGAACGCCGCGCAGTGGCGGCAATGGGCCCACGCGGCCGCTGACGCGCTGAAGTCTTGACAGCGCAGACTATTCGGGCGGTTTCTCGTCGTCGAGGGTATCCAGCAGTGTGCGGGATTGCTGGCTCGCGGCCGCGCGACGGCGCTGCTCCTCGGCCGCCAGCTGCACGATCGTGCGCGACCACACCACCCGGGCCCAGTGAAACGTCAGCGCCATCACGGTGATCCACGCGACGATCAGGCCCACCCCGGGACCGGGATACCCCACGGCCACGGTCTGGCGCGACCAGACCGCGAATAGGCCGACGGCACTGGCCACCGCCGAGCCCGCCAGCGCGATCCAGGCCAACGTCCAGCGCCGGGTCACCAAGGCCAGCATCGAGAACCCGACGCCGAACACCAGCGCCAGCCAGCCGAACAGCCGCGACGGCAGCGCCACCGCGGCGGCCGCCGCGTCGTCGCCGCCGAACAGCACGTCCCACCCGCGGACGTGGCCGGTGTGCGGCAGGAGGAACGTGGCCACCAGCACAACCACCAAGATCGCCACTACCAAAGCCCTTGCGCCCGGGTCGATCTCGTGGGCGATGCGCCGTTCGGCGGCCTCCAAATCTGCTCGGTAGGCTTCGAAATCCCCGCGATTCTGCTCGCTCATCGGCTGCATCCGCTCGCTACCGGCACGGACCGGCCGATGCCGGGCATGCCCAGACCGACGCCGCCCGGACGCTGGCCGGCGGCCTGCGCGTCACCGGCGCGGGTGCGGCGGTGGGCGACGATGTCGCCGTCGGCGATCAAGTGGTGGGGTGCGGCGTCGGTGACCAGCGTGGTGATGACGTCGCCGGGACGCACCTGCTGGTCTTTCGGCGCAAAATGCACCAACCGGCCATCCCGGGCGCGACCGCTCATCCGTGCAGTGCGGCTGTCTTTGCGGCCTTCGCCGGTGGCGACGAGCAATTCGACGCTGCGCCCGATCTGGGCGCGATTTTCCTCCAGCGAGATCTGCTCCTGCAGCTCGACCAGCCGCTCGTAGCGTTCCTGCACCACGGCTTTGGGCAGCTGGCCGTCGAGTTCGGCGGCCGGGGTGCCGGGGCGTTTGGAGTACTGGAAGGTGAACGCAGCCGAGAACCGGGCCTGCCGTACGACGTCGAGCGTGGCCGTGAAATCCTCTTCGGTTTCGCCTGGGAAACCGACGATCAGGTCGGTGGTGATGGCCGCGTGCGGCATCGCCGCCCGAACCCGCTCGATGATGCTCAGATAGCGCTGCGCGCGGTAGGAGCGCCGCATCGAGCGCAGGATCCGATCGGAGCCCGATTGCAGCGGCATGTGCAGGGCCGGGCAGACGTTCGGCGTTTGCGCCATCGCCTCGATGACGTCGTCGGTGAACTCGGCGGGGTGCGGTGAGGTGAACCGCACCCGTTCCAGCCCGTCGATGTCTCCGCATGCGCGCAACAACTGCGCAAATGCACCGCGATCGCGGGGCAACGCGGGATCAGCGAAAGACACCCCGTAGGCATTGACGTTCTGGCCCAACAGGGTGACCTCCAGCACGCCGTCGGCGACCAGCGATGCCACCTCCGCCAGGATGTCGTGCGGGCTGCGGTCCACTTCCTTGCCGCGCAGCGACGGCACGATGCAGAACGTGCAGCTGTTGTTGCAACCCACCGAAATGGAAACCCAAGCAGCATAAGCGGATTCACGGGCACTCGGCAGGTTGGACGGAAACTCCTGCAACGCCTCGGCGATTTCCACCTGCGCGACCCGGTTATGGCGGGCCCGGTCGAGCAACGTGGGCAGCGACCCGATGTTGTGGGTGCCGAAGACGACGTCGACCCACGGCGCCCTGCGGAGCACCGTGTCCCGGTCCTTCTGGGCCAGGCATCCGCCGACCGCGATCTGCATATCCGGATTGCTGCGCTTGTTCGGGGCCAGGTGGCTGAGATTGCCGTACAGCTTGTTGTCGGCGTTCTCCCGCACCGCGCAGGTGTTGAAGACCACCACGTCGGCGTCGCTGTCCTCCGGGGCCCGCCGGTAGCCGGCCGCCTCCAACAGCCCCGCCAACCGCTCCGAGTCGTGGACGTTCATCTGGCACCCGTAGGTGCGGACCTGATAGGTCCGCCCGGTGCGTGGTGCCAGCGTCGAAGTCACGGAGCCATGGTACGGCCCGGCTGGGCATGGCCTAAACCCGTCGACGCTCCCTTTCGGCGGCCAGCTCGGTACTGACCACGTCGTAAGCCATGGTTTGGCCGTAGCCGCGGCGCGCCAGCATCGCGACCAGCCTGCGGCTGACTCGTGCGTCGTCGTCGTTGTTCAAACGCTCTCGGCGCAATTTGGCCCGTACCAGCTGTTCGGCTCGATCCCGCTCGGCTCCGGCATCGATGTCGCTGAGCACCGCGGTGATCACCTCGTTGTCGATACCTTTGGTGCGCAGCTCAGCTGCCAACGCCCGCTTGCCTTTTCCGGCGTTCGCTCGACGGGAGTGCACCCACTGTTCGGCGAAATCGACGTCGTCGACCAAGCCGACCGCGGCCAGCCGGTCCAGCACCGTGGTGCTCACATCGTCCGGATATCCCCGCTTGGCCAGCTGGCCTTCGAGTTCGGCTCGGGTGCGTGACCTCGCCGTGAGCAGGCGCAGGCACAATGCCCGCGCCTGCTCTTCGCGAGCCGGCGCCCCGTCAGAAGTCGACGGGGGCGGGCAGGACTTCGTCATCGGTCACCACCGCGCCAATGCCGAGCTTTTCCTTGATCTTCTTCTCGATCTCGGCGGCCACGTCGGTGTTCTCCAGCAGGAAATTGCGGGCATTCTCCTTGCCCTGACCGAGTTGCTCGCCCTCATAGGTGAACCAGGAGCCGGACTTACGGATGAAGCCCTGGTCTACACCCATGTCAATCAGCGAGCCTTCTTTGCTGATGCCCTTGCCGTAAAGGATGTCGAACTCGGCCTGCTTGAACGGTGGGCTGACCTTGTTCTTCACCACCTTGACCCGGGTGCGGTTACCGACCGCGTCAGTGCCGTCCTTGAGCGTCTCGATTCGCCTGACATCCAGGCGAACCGAAGCGTAGAACTTCAAAGCCTTTCCGCCCGTTGTTGTTTCAGGTGAATTGTGCACCATCACACCATCGACGAAGTAGTTGTGGTTGCCCTCAACCTCGATGTCGAAGCGATTCATCGACCGCGTGTGGGGTTTGACATGGACATCGAGAATCCGCGCTGGGACCAGCCGCTGAGTCGGTTCGACGATCTGCGGCACGACGCTACTCTGTCCGCGGAATCGCGGTAGCAGCTTGTATTCCATGGACGGCGCCATGTAGGGCGCTACCACTTCTTGAAATTTGGCGCTGGACGCGGTGGAGAATACGAGCACTGCCTTACCGGCGGCGCCCGATTGCCGCAGGCGTACATCCAGCCCGTGCATGTCGTGTAGGTAGTCACGCAGTCGTTCCCGAGTGCCCTCGGTCATAGCTTCGACACAGATCTCGACACGACCGCTACCTCCAGCAGTGCGCTGTTGCAGCCCCTTGGAACGGAGAGCGAAGGAACCGTCGTCCATGTACCAAATGGCTAGGGCTAATGGCGTCAATGCCTTGAGATACTCCTCGGAGAGGAACTTCTTGCCGTCACCTAGGTATACCGCGCGCTGCAGTTCAGCTAATTCGGGTAACGGTGTGAAGTCGACGAAGTGCGCACCCTTGTCGTTCTCCCGCTTTGAATGCTGAATATTACCGAGTAAATCGGTCTTCCACTGCAGATACTCGAACTGCTTGGCACCGTGCCCCATCCGGAAGCGAACACCGTTGCGGTCCCGCAGGTTCGGCGACAGATTTCCGTCGCCCATCAATGAGCCGAGCACGACCTGGAACTGTTGGTCGCTAAGCCGATGCGGTTCTGCGGCCAGCACCCGATCACCGGTGGTGAGGTCGCCGGCTTCGGTCCAGCCGCCCGGGGTCCGGATCAGATGGTTGGGCGTGGCGGCGAACTGTGACTTGCCGTTGCCGCCGGACTTTTCGACAGTGAATTGCAGGAACTGCTCGGCTGGGCCGTTGTTGAACCAGTTCACCACCTTGCGGGGCACGATCTGATCGGTCGCCGGGTCATAGGACAGCACCTCGACATCCATCTTGTTGTTGACAATCTTGCCGATTTTCTCGGTGCTGCCGTCGGCCAAGGTCACTCGGGTGGCATAGTTCATGCACCCGAACATCACACCAATTTTTTCGCGCAGCTGGTTGATGAAGATCGCAGTGGTGCCCGAATTGTTGAGCGCACCAGTCATTTTCCGCAGCGCCTGGCTCATCAGCCTGGCCTGCAGGCCGACGTGGCTGTCACCCATCTCGCCTTCGATCTCCGCCCGCGGCACCAGTGCGGCCACCGAGTCGATGACCAGAATGTCCAGCGCGCCGGAGCGGATCAGCATGTCGGCGATCTCCAATGCCTGCTCACCGGTGTCGGGCTGGGACACCAGTAGCGAATCGGTGTCCACACCCAACTTCTTGGCGTACTCGGGGTCCAGCGCGTGCTCGGCGTCGATGAATGCCGCGATACCGCCGGCGGCCTGGGCGTTGGCCACCGCGTGCAAAGCAACAGTGGTCTTACCCGAGGACTCCGGGCCGTAGATCTCGACGACGCGACCGCGCGGTAGGCCGCCGATGCCCAGGGCAACGTCCAGTGCGATCGATCCGGTCGGGATGACCGATATCGGCTGGCGCACCTCGTCGCCGAGGCGCATCACCGATCCTTTGCCGTAATTCTTCTCGATCTGGGCCATCGCCAGGTCGAGGGCTTTCTCGCGGTCAGGGATTTGCGCCATGGTTGCTACCTCTCGGGTGTAGTCGGTGTTCGGTTGACCGGTCTTGGTCAGTTGGCCGTGACGCTAGAACAGCCCACCGACAAGTCCTCGTCGTCGAACGCTCACCACAGTAACGAACGTGTGTTCGAGAGCAAGGAGGCGCGCCGAGTACGCGTCCAGTGGGCGGACGGGGGTCTCAGGCGACCGGCGTCCCGAATGCAGACCTCACCACTGTTCGCGGGGCACGTCGAAGTCCACGCACAGCGCCCGCCAGACGTCGCGTGGATCCACGCCATCCTCGATCGCCTGTGCGGCGGTGCGTCCCTCGAACCCGCTCAGCACGTGGTCAGCCAGCACCGAAGCACCGTAGGTAATACCGAACCGCATAGTGACCAGCTCGTTGAACTCCGTGAGACGCACGACGTCCAACTTACCCAGCGTGTGCCAGCGCTTCGTGGCATACCCGCACCGGATCGACCACGTCGGCGATGCCGGCTGCCGCCCGGCGGGCCGCGTCGCGGTAGCTCGGTGTCGACAACACCTCGTCGACCGCAGCGACCAGTGCGTCGGCGGTCAGCGGCCGAATCAACCGCCCGCTGCCCTGACGCGCCACCCGGTTGGCCATCTCCCACTGGTCACCACCGCCTGGGACCACCACCAACGGCACGCCGGCCAGCAGCGTCTTGGCCACCATTCCATGCCCACCGCCGCAGATCACCAGGTCGGCATGCGTCAACAACTCGTCCTGGCGGCCCAGCCCCACCACGGCGTACGGCGGAACCGTCAATTCGGGACCGTTCAACCTCGAGACAACGATGCGTGCCCCTGACGGCAGCTGCTGCCCCGGCACCAGGCAGTCCAGGGCGGTCTGGGCCATCCCCTGGGTTCCGGTCAGCGCCGTCGACGGCGCCACCACCACCACCGGACCGGAACCGGGCGGGACAGGCAACACCTGCTGGGTCGGTTCGAAGTGCAGTGGCCCCACCACGACGGCTTCGGTCGGCCAGTCCGGCCGGGGCACCTCCAATGCGGGCAGCGTGGCGATCAGCCGCCGCAACGGCCCGGGATCGCGGGCCGGCAAACCGATCTCGGCGCGCACCGCCGCTCGCTGACGCAGCCCTTCGCGCCAGGATCGGGCGGTCAGCGCCCGCATTACCGAGTCGCGCAGCCGACCGCGCATGCCGGTGCCCGGCGCGAGGCCGCTTCCCAGCGGCGGCAACCCCTTCGACGGCAGATACAGCGGATGCGGGTTGAGCTCGATCCACGGGAGTCCCATCAATTCAGCGGCCATGCCGCCGCACGCCGTGATGACATCGGACACCACCAGATCCGGCGCCAGGTCCCGCAGCTGCGGAATATTGAGCACAGCCATCCGCGCCGCCCGCTGGTGAATCTTGGCGCCGGCGTCGCGGTCGTCGTCGGCCGCGGTCGGATCGAGCCCTGCCAACTCCACGGCGTCGACGCCGGCGGCACGCGCGTCCTCGAGCCATTTGGTGCCGGTGAGCAGAGTCGGGGTATCACCCGCCGCAGCGAATCGCCGGCACAGCGCGATCGCGGGAAACGAGTGCCCGGGATCCGGCCCGGCGACCACAGCGACGCGCACGGGCCTACCCTGCCACAGCGGCCGCATCTAGGCTGGTGACCATGACGGAGCAGACCATGGAAAACACCCGGACGGTCGAGACATTCCTGAACGCGTTGCAGGACGAGGACTTCGACACCGCCGAGGCCGCATTGGCCGACGACCTGGTGTACCAGAACGTCGGGCTGCCGACGATCTATGGCCGTCACCGGGCGATGAAGCTGTTCCGGCGGATGGAGGGTGGCAGCACCGCATTCGAAGTGAAGATCCATCGCATCGCCGCCGACGGCGCCGCCGTGCTCACCGAACGCAGCGATGCGCTGATCTTCGGCCCGCTGCGACTGCAGTTCTGGGTCTGCGGGGTGTTCGAAGTCCACGACGGGCAAATCAGCTTGTGGCGTGACTACTTCGACTTCTACGACATGCTGAAAGCGACGGTTCGTGGTCTTGCGGCTCTGGCGCTGCCGTCACTGAAGGCGTCGTTCTAGGTACGAGTCCAATGCCTGAACGACCCAACGCTATTCAGTACATCCGTTACTGCTACGGCCACCCGCTGCCCAATTCGATGCGGGATTGGGTGCGCAACGACTTGGCCGGCAAGGGTGCCACCGCCCGGATGATGATCCGGGTCGCCGTTCCGGCGGTGCTGGTGCTAGCCCCGTTCTGGCTGATCCCGACGACGCTCTACGTGCATGCGGGCATGACGCTGCCGATTCTCATTCCGTTCGTGTACTTCTCGCATGCGCTGAACAAGGTGTGGCGTCGCCACATGCTGCGCATGCACAATCTCGATCCCGACCTGGTCGACGAACGGGCCCGCCAACGCGACGCCCACATCCACCGGGCGTACATCGAACGCTACGGCCCGCGGCCCGAGTCAGCGCCGCATCGCAGTCACGACATCTAGGCCCGCGGCAACCCGCCCAGTTCGTCGAACGCCTGCGCCCAGCCGACCAGACGGTCTGTCGCTCCGACCAGTTCCTCGCGATAGTGCTGCCGGGACGACGGCGAGGGTGTCGCGGAATCACCGTTCGCGGCCGACACCAACTGTGCTGCGGCGGTGACCATTTCGTTGTACTGACGCACGCCGGTGCCCAACTGAGTGGTGAACGCGTTGATGGTGGGCACCAGATATGACCGTGACTGCGGAGTGAAATGCGCCGCCCGCTCCATCGACACCACTTCCGTGGCTGTCGCCGCCATGGCCGCCGCGGTCTGGTTGGCCGCGGTAGTCAGCTCGCGTATCTCGTCGGGCGGCAACATGTTGCCCCGCTCCATGACGCCCAGCAGCGAAAAGAAGCCGCGTTCGGAGGCACCCAGGGCGAACATTGCCGATCGCGCGGCCGAGCCGGGCGGCGGCAGCCGGCGCGTGCTGCCGGGCCGCTGCACCGGCAGCGGCACTGCGTGCAGCCACCGGTAGCGAAGCAGCAGCAGCGTCGCCGGAATCGCCTGCGCGACCGCGATCGAGCCGGTGATCACCAGCAGCAACGTGAACCAGCCCCACGCCGCCAGCAGCGCCGTCACCACGCCCCAGAATAGGCACCCGGCGCTGAAGATCAGACCCCAGCGCAATGCCCGTCGGCGGCGCCGCAGCAGCCGCGCTCGCGGGTCGGTGGCCGCGCTGATCTTGCGCATCGCCAGATCGGAAAACTCGCCGACAGTGTCCAGACCCCGCTGCACCAGCGTGCGCCACTGACCGGCAGCCGTAACGCGTTGACCCGATTTCACCGCCATGTCGCCCGTCCCGTTACTGCTGACCGAGCGGCTTCTCAGCGGCGGCCGGGTCGGCGGCGGCCGGTGTGCCCGGACTGGCGGCATCGCCGCCGGCGGGTAACGCCTCGCCGCGCATCGACGCGCGGATCTGCTCCAGTCGCGAATGCCCGGCCATCTGCACGCCGGCCTGCTCGACCTCGAGCATGCGGCCCTGCACCGAGTTCTGCGCGAGTTCGGCGGCGCCCAGCGCGTTGGCGTAGCGGCGTTCGATCTTGTCGCGCACCTCGTCGAGGCTGGGCGTGTTGCCGGGCGCGGCGAGTTCGCTCATCGATCGCAGCGACGCGCTGACCTGCTCCTGCATCTTGGCCTGTTCGAGCTGGCTGAGCAGCTTGGTGCGCTCGGCGATCTTCTGCTGGAGCACCATCGCGTTTTGCTCGACGGCCTTTTTGGCTTGCGCGGCGGCCTGCAGCGCCTGGTCGTGCAGGCCTTTGAGGTCTTCGACGCTCTGCTCGGCGGTCACCAGCTGGGCCGCGAACGCCTCGGCGGCGTTGTTGTACTCGGTGGCCTTGGCGGTGTCTCCGGCCGCGGTGGCCTGGTCGGCCAGGGTCAGCGCTTGGCGCACATTGACCTGGAGTTTTTCGATGTCGGCCAGCTGCCGGTTGAGCCGCATCTCGAGTTGGCGCTGATTGCCGATCACTTGGGCGGCCTGCTGGGTCAGCGCCTGATGGGTGCGCTGCGCTTCCTCGATGGCCTGCTGGATCTGGACTTTCGGGTCGGCGTGCTCGTCGATCTTCGCGTTGAACAGCGCCATCAGGTACTTCCACGCTTTGACGAACGGATTGGCCATCTGTTTAGCTCCGCCTTCTTTCGTGTCTGCCGGATGGGGCTGCTGCGCTTGCCCTGCTGCTCAATTTATCGGTTTGGCGCCGATGGCCACACCCTTGGCGCGCAGACGCTCGACAATGTCGGCCGGATCGCTGCGCTCAGGCGATGGCCAGCGAGACCACCGGCGGGATGACGACCTTGGTGGCGGCGTCGATGTTGGCGGCGCTGGGTGTGGTGTGTTCTTGGCGGGCCAGCCTCTCACCGGCGCTGACCAGCAGGTCCGACAGCGACACGTCCAGCGCGTCGCAGATGGCGCTGAGTAACTCGCTGGACGCTTCTTTGCGGCCGCGCTCGACCTCGGACAGATATCCCAGGCTGACCCGGGCGACGTCGGAAACTTCGCGCAGGGTGCGGCCTTGTGAAGTCCGGGCCCGGCGCAGCACGTCGCCGATGACCTCACGCAACAATGACGGCATTGTGCACTCCTTGGTCACGCAGATTGACACTGGTCATCTAGGTCAACGCCACGCCGGTCGGCATTGGTTCCCCGTGCACAGGCCTATTACGTCAGGGCGCAGACCGTCCCCGAACATCTCGTACAGCGGAGGCGACGTAGTCCACCCCGGTGACCACGGTCAGCACGATGGCAATCGCCATCACCACCGTCGCCAGGACCAGCCATGATCCGGACAACGGCAGCACGAACAATCCGATGGCCACCGCCTGCACGAGTGTCTTGAGCTTGCCGCCGCGACTGGCGGGAATGACGCCGCGGCGCAGCACGGCGAACCGCAGCACGGTGATGCCGACCTCGCGCACCAGGATCAGCACGGTGACCCACCACGGCAGGTCGCCGAGCATCGCCAACCCGATCAGTGCCGCACCGATAAGGGTCTTGTCGGCAATCGGGTCGGCCATCGTGCCGAACTCGGTCACCATCCCGTAGTTGCGGGCCAGTGCGCCGTCGAACCGATCGGTGATGACCGCTACCGTGAAAATCACGAAAGCCACGATGCGACTGGGGGTTTCGTGTCCGTCCCCGGCGAACAGTGCCAACAGGAAGACCGGAACCAACACCAGACGCAGCAGCGTGAGCATGTTGGCGAGGTTGGTGACGCGGACACGCCGGACCATCGGACCGGTTTGAGGCTGCCCCGTCACGGCATCAGAATATCGGTTGACCTTGGCTGAGCCGAATGGCGGCGACCCCCTGCGCCCCGCTCCGCCGCGCTTGCGATCGCCGCTGGGCCGAAACCGATACTCTGCACCCGTGAACGCAGTCGGCGGTCCACGCGCCTACCGGCCGGCCGTCCGGCGCGCACGAGCCTCCGATGTCCCGGCGATCAAGCGACTGGTAGACACCTACGCCGGCAAGATTCTGCTGGAAAAGAACCTGGTGACGCTGTACGAGGCCGTCCAGGAGTTCTGGGTGGCCGAACACGAGGACGAGGTCGTCGGCTGCGGAGCGCTACACGTCTTGTGGTCGGACCTCGGGGAGGTGCGCACGGTCGCGGTCGACCCGAGCATGACCGGCCGGGGTATCGGCCATGCGATCGTCGATCGACTGCTCGAGGTGGCCCGCGACCTGCAGTTGCACCGGCTGTTCGTGTTGACCTTCGAGACCGAATTCTTCAGCCGGCACGGATTCGCCGAGATCGACGGCACCCCGGTGACCGCCGAGGTCTACGAGGAGATGTGCCGCTCGTATGACATCGGCGTCGCCGAGTTCCTCGACCTGAGCTACGTCAAGCCCAACATCCTGGGCAACACCCGCATGCTGCTGGTGCTCTAGCCGCCGAGCGTGAAACTGGGTTCACGCTCGGCGTCAGTCGGCGTCCCCGGCGTCGCTGTCGCCGCCCCGGATCGACGTCAACGTCGCAGCCAGCTCGTCGGGTTTGACCAGGACCTCTCGGGCCTTGGAGCCCTCAGACGGTCCGACGATGCCGCGGGTCTCCATCAGGTCCATCAACCGGCCGGCCTTGGCGAAGCCGACCCGCAGTTTGCGCTGCAGCATCGAGGTGGAACCGAATTGACTGGACACCACCAGCTCGACGGCCTGCAGGAACACGTCCATGTCATCGCCGATGTCCGGGTCGACATCCTTGCGTTCCCCGGTGGGCTTGGCGGTGGTGACGCCGTCGGTGTACTCGGGTTCGGCTTGGTCCTTGCAGGCGGTGACGACGGCGTGGATCTCCTCGTCGGTGATGAACGCCCCCTGCAGGCGGAGCGGTTTCCCCGCCCCCATCGGCAGGAACAGCCCGTCGCCCATCCCGATCAGTTTTTCGGCACCCGCCTGGTCCAGGATCACCCGGGAGTCAGTGAGCGACGACGTCGCGAACGCCAGCCGCGACGGCACGTTGGTCTTGATCAGGCCGGTGACCACGTCAACCGACGGGCGCTGGGTGGCCAGCACCAGATGGATACCGGCCGCGCGGGCCTTCTGGGTGATCCGCACGATCGCGTCCTCGACGTCGCGCGGAGCGGTCATCATCAAATCGGCCAACTCGTCGACGATGGCCACCACATACGGGTAGGGCCGGTACTCGCGTTGGCTGCCCAGCGGCGCGGTGATGGCTCCGGAGCGCACCTTCTCGTTGAAGTCGTCGATGTGGCGCACTCGGGAAGCCTGCATGTCCTGGTAGCGCTGCTCCATCTCCTCGACCAGCCAGGCCAGCGCGGCGGCCGCCTTCTTGGGCTGGGTGATGATCGGGGTGATCAGGTGCGGAATGCCTTCGTAGGGCGTGAGTTCCACCATCTTCGGGTCGATCAGGATCATCCTGACCTCCTCGGGCGTGGCCCGCGCCAGCAACGACACCAACATGGAGTTGACGAAGCTGGACTTACCCGACCCGGTGGAGCCGGCCACCAGCAGGTGCGGCATCTTGGCCAGGTTGGCGCTGATGAAGTCGCCTTCGATGTCCTTGCCCAGGCCGATCACCAGCGGATGGTGGTCGCCACGGGTCTCTCGTGCGGTGAGCACATCGGCCAGTCGCACCATCTCCCGGTCGGTGTTGGGCACCTCGATGCCGACCGCGGATTTACCGGGGATCGGGGCCAGCATCCGGACACTCTCGGTGGCCACCGCGTAAGCGATATTGCGGTGCAGCGCAGTGATTTTCTCGACCTTCACGCCCGGGCCGAGTTCGACCTCGTAGCGGGTGACGGTGGGTCCGCGGGTGCAGCCGGTCACCGCCGCATCGACCTTGAACTGCTGCAGCACCGACGTGATCGCGTCGACCATCTGCTCGTTGGCGGCGCTGCGCCGCTTCGGCGGGTCGCCGGCGATCAGCAGACTCAATGGGGGCAGCGTGTACGGCCCCTCGACGACCCGGTCGGTGACCTGCGGTTCGCGTTTGGTTTTGCGACGGCTGCGCGCGACGGCAGGCTCCGGAACGGTTGGGGTGTCGTCGGCGGCGACGGACTGGTCTCGGGATGGCCACGCCTGCGGTTCGTCGTCGCCGTAGCCCGCCGGGTCGTCGTAGTAGCCGTCGGAAAAGTCCTCTGGCGCAGCATCTTCGGCTTCCGGCTCGTCGTGCTCGGATTCATCCGGGTAGTCGTAGCCGAACATCCGGGTGCCGAACATGGCGCGCACCGTGTCGGGCACCTCGCGGATCGTGGTGCCGGTCAACAGCAATAGTCCGAACAGTGCCGCGATGAACAACAGCGGTGCGGCGATCCACTTGCTCAAGCCGTCCGAGAGCGGTCCCCCGATGGCGAACCCGATAAAACCCGCCGCGTGCTGGCGTGCCTCCGGCGCACTTGGCGAGCCCGCCCACAGATGCCACAGTCCCAGCACCGGCAGCGCAACCATTGCCGAGCCGAGCACCAGTCGCGGCCGGGCGTCCGGGTCTGCCTCAGTACGCATCAACAGCACCGCCACCGCGGCAGTGACCACCGGCAGCACCACGACGGCCGATCCGATGAACGTCCGCAACACCGAGTCGACCCAGGCTCCCACCGGGCGGGCTGCATCGAACCACGAGCTGGCGGCGATGACGACGGCAAGCGCCAGCAGCGCCAGCGCGATGCCGTCGCGGCGATGCCCTGGGTCGATTTCGCGGGCCCGGCCGACCGAGCGGGCAGTGGTGCCGGCGCCTTTGGCCAACATCAGCCACGTCGCGCGCACCGCCCGCCCCACGGTTGCTCCGGCGGACGCGACATGCGACGGATGACGCTGCGTCGCTGGCTTGCGACGTGGTGCCGCCGGGCGGGCAGGTCGGGCTCCTGCCCGTGATCCGGCCTTTGACCTGCTCGTTCGGGCACGCGATCGCGCGGCAGTCTTACTAGCCATAGGCCCAAGCCTAGTCGCAAGCGCCCCATATTCACCATCTGCCACACGGGTCACAGAACGGTGTCGATTTGGCCGGTCGAGAGCTTTACCATCGCGCAATGGCTGAAACCAGTGCTCATCAAGCGGACCTGCCGACGGCGAGCAAGATCCGCTGCGGCGTCTATGCCGTCATCGCGGCCGCCGCATTGGTGGCCACCTGGAGTCAAAATGTGGCCTACTTTGACCAACCATCGCGCTTTCTGACGGCTTTTCTCGACGACACCAAAACCACGGCGGCGTCGAGGTCGCTGACGGTCGACATCTTGCTGTTCTTTCTTGCCGCCGCCGTTCTCATGGTCGTAGAGGCACGTAAGCACGACGTCAAGTTCGTCTGGCTCTATGTCGTCGGCGGCGCCGCGGTCGCCATCAGCGTGACCTTCCCGCTGTTTCTGATCGCCCGCGAACTTCGTGTGGGAAAGACGGTGTCGCTGCGACTGAGCGCCCTCGACACGATCGGGCTTGCGGTCTTTGCGATCGCGGTCGCAGCCCTGACCATCTGGGTGGACGCCGCCTGAGTAGGGTTGACGCCTGTCCAATGTGCACTCAGTGAGGAGTCCCCGCATGCCCGTCGTCGTCGTCGCCACCCTCACCGTCAAGCCGGAGTCGGTCGACACCGTGCGCGACATCCTCACCCGCGCGGTCCAAGACGTGCACGGCGAACAGGGCTGTCAGCTGTACTCCCTGCACGAATCGGGCGAAACCTTCGTGTTTGTCGAGCAATGGGCTGACGGCGACGCGCTCAAAGCTCACAGCACCGCGCCGGCGGTGACGACGATGTTCAAAGATGCCGGCGAGCATCTGGCCGGTGCGCCCGACATCAAGATGCTGCAACCGGTCGTCGCCGGTGACCCATCCAAGGGTCAGCTACGTCCCTGATGGGCCGCCCGCTCGCCGGCAAAGTCGCGCTGATCACCGGCGCCGCACGCGGCCAGGGCCGCGCCCACGCCGTGCGGCTGGCCGCCGACGGCGCCGACATCATCGCGGTCGACCTGTGCGATCGGATTTCGAGCGTGCCGTATCCGCTGGCCACCGCCGACGATCTGGCCGACACCGTCAAGCTCGTCGAGGACACCGGAGCCCGCATCGTGGCCCGTCAGGGCGATGTGCGCGAACGCGACTCGCTGGCCGCCGCGCTGCAGGCGGGCCTCGATGATCTCGGCCGGCTGGACATCGTGATTGCCAACGCCGGTATCGCACCGATGCAGGCCGGCGCCGACGGCTGGCGCGACGTCATCGACGTCAACCTCACCGGAGTTCATCACACCGTGGAAGTCGCGATACCGACGATGATCTCCCAGGGCGACGGCGGGTCGATCGTCTTGATCAGTTCGGCCGCGGGGCTTTCGGGGATCGGCAGCGCCGACGCCGGCTCCATCGGTTACGCCGCCGCCAAGCACGGCCTGGTCGGCCTGATGCGCGTCTACGCCAACCACCTTGCACCGCATAGCATTCGGGTCAACTCGGTGCACCCGGCCGGTGTCGACACACCGATGATCAACAACGAATTCACCCGCCAATGGTTGGCTGATCTGGTCGCCGAGTCCGGTTCTCCCCCCGACATGGGCAACGCGTTGCCCGTGCAGGTGCTGCAGGCCGATGACATCGCCAACGCGGTGGCCTGGCTGGTTTCCGACCAGGCCCGCTACATCACCGGGATCACGCTGCCGGTCGACGCGGGCTTTGTGAACAAGCGCTAGCGATGGCGCGAAATCCGGCGGCCCAGACCGCTTTCGGCCCGATCGCGCTGGCGGCCATCGAACAGCACGAACCACCGGGGAAGCGGTTGGTCCACGACGACCTGGCGGCCCGGTTCCTGCCGGCACCTACGCGGTGGCTGGTCACCGCGCTACGCCCGGCGCCGCTGCGGCGGCTGCTGATGGCCGGCATGGAACGGGGCGGCCCGGGACTGTGGACCAACCTCGCCTGCCGTAAGCACTACATCACCGACAAGCTCGACGAGGCGCTGGACGGTATCGACACCGTGGTCGTGCTCGGCGCCGGATTGGACACTCGCGCCTATCATCTGGCGCAACACACCCCCATCCCGATCTTCGAGGTCGACCAGCCGGTCAACATCGCCCGCAAGGCGGCCGCCGTGCAGCGGGTGCTGGGCGGGCAACCGGGCTCGGTCCGTTTGGTGCCAGTGGATTTCGAGCACGATGACCTGCTCACGGTCTTGGCCGGGCTCGGATACCGAGCCGACCATCGGACGTTTTTCATCTGGGAGGGCGTGACGCAGTACCTCACCGCCGACGCCGTGCATGCCACGCTGGCGGGACTGCGAGCCGTCGCATCGGGTAGTCGGTTGGCATTCACCTATGTTCGGCGCGATTTCATCGACGGCACCAACTTGTACGGCGCAAAGTCGTTGTACCGCAAGGTTCGGCAACGTCGCCGACTGTGGCACTTCGGGCTGCACCCCGACGAGGTGGCGCCATTTCTCGACCAGTTCGGCTGGCGGCTGATCGAGCAGGTAGGGCCTGAACAGCTGGTCCAGCGTTATGTCGAGCCGACCGGTCGTAATCTCACCGCATCGCAGATCGAGTGGTCGGTGTACGCCGAGAAGCGTTGAGATTGCGTTCAGGGTCGTGATCCGGCGAAATTCACGACCCTAGACGCAATCTGAAAGGCAGCGGCTTAGATTTCCAGCACCGTCGGCACGATCATCGGCTGGCGACGGTAGGTTTCGCCCACCCATTTGCCGACCGTGCGCCGCACCGCCTGGGCGATCCGGGCCGGATCGGTGACGTTCTCGGCCGTCAGCGATTCCAGTTCCGCCTCGACCTTGCGCACCGCAGGCTCCAGCGCCTTGGGGTCTTCGGAGAAGCCGCGTGAATACAGGTGCGGCAGAGCCGCGGGCTGACCGGTGCCGCGGCGCACTACGACGGTGACGGCGATGAAACCCGATGAGAGGATGAGCCGTTCACCAAGGGTGATGTCGCCGACGTCGCCGGTGATCAGCCCGTCGACGAACATCTTGCCGACCGGCACCGCACCGGCGATGGCGGCTTTGCCGGCAACAAGGTCGACGCTCACACCGTTCTCGGCCAACAGGATCGACTCCTCGGGCACCCCGGTGCGAGCGGCCAGCGCGGCGTTGGCGCGCAGCATCCGCCAGGTCCCGTGTACCGGCATGACCTGGCGAGGCCTCACCCCGTTGTAGAGGAACAACAGCTCACCCGCGTACGCGTGCCCCGAAACATGCACCCGCACTTGCTGGTTGGTGACAACTCGAGCGCCGATTTTGGACAGGGCGTCGATGACGCCGTACACGGCTTCTTCGTTACCGGGTATCAGCGACGACGACAGGATGATCAGGTCGTCAGCGTTGAGCGTGATGCTGCGGTGCTCGCCGCGCGACATTCGCGACAGCGCCGACATCGGCTCGCCCTGGGTGCCGGTGGTGATCAGCACCACCCGTTCGGGCGGCATCATTTCCGCGGCCCCGATGTCGACCAGGTCCGAGTCGTCCACCCGCAGAAATCCGAGCTCGCGGGCGATGCCCATGTTGCGGACCATGGAACGCCCGACGAACGACACCCGCCGGCCCAATGCCACCGCCGCGTCGATGATCTGCTGCACCCGGTCCACATTGGAGGCGAAACACGCCACGATCACCCGGCCCTCGGCACCGCGGATCAACCGGTGCAGCGTCGGGCCGACCTCGCTTTCCGACGGCCCGACCCCGGGAATTTCGGCGTTGGTCGAGTCACACAGAAACAGATCCACCCCGTCGGCACCGAGCCGTGACATACCGGGCAGATCGGTGGGCCGCCCGTCGAGCGGCAACTGGTCGAGCTTGATGTCGCCGGTGTGCAAAACGGTTCCCGCGCCCGTGCGCACCGCGATCGCCAGCGCATCGGGAATCGAGTGGTTGACCGCGAAGTACTCGCACTCGAACACCCCATGCGTGCTGCGCATGCCTTCGGCAACCTCGATGAAGACCGGTTTGAGCTGGTGTTCACGACATTTCGCGGCGACCAGGGCCAACGTGAACTTCGAGCCGACGACCGGAATGTCGGGGCGCTGCTTGAGCAGGAACGGGATTGCGCCGATGTGGTCTTCGTGCGCGTGGGTCAGCACCAGCGCTTCGACGTCGTCGAGTCGGTCTTCGATATGCCGCAGGTCCGGCAGGATCAGGTCGACGGCGGGCTCGTCGTGGGTGGGAAACATGACTCCGCAGTCGATGATCAGCAGTCGGCCTAGATGCTCGAAAACCGTCATGTTGCGGCCGATTTCGCTGATCCCGCCCAGCGCAGTAACTCGCAATCCGCCAGTGGTCAAAGGTCCTGGCGGCGAAAGGTCTACATCCACTTGGGAGTCACCTGAGCACCGAGGCCGCGTGCATATCGGCAGCCAACCGCTCGACTTGCTCAGGGCTGGCCGGCACTTGCGGCAACCGGGGGTCACCGACGTCGATACCCTGCAACCGCAGCCCTGTCTTGGACATCGTCACCCCACCCAGCCGGCTCATCGCATCGCAGAGCGGACCGAGCGCGACGTTGATCTTGCGGGCGGTCGCCACATCTCCGGATTGGAAGGCAGTCAACAAGTCTCGCAGTTGCCCTGCCGCGAAGTGGGAGATCACGCTGATGAAGCCGGTCGCGCCCATCGCCAGCCACGGCAGGTTCAGCACATCGTCGCCCGAGTAGTAGGCCAGTCCGGTTTCGGCCATCAGCTGCGCGCCGGCATGCAAATCACCCTTGGCGTCTTTGATCCCGACGATATTGGGGTGAGATGCCAAGGCGCGGATGGTGTCGGGCTGGATCGGCACCACCGACCGCGGCGGGATGTCGTAGAGCAGGACCGGCAACGCGGTGGCATCGGCGACCGCGGTGAAGTGCGCCAACAGCCCGTCCTGCGACGGCCTGGAGTAATACGGCGTGACGACCAGTAGCCCGTGGGCGCCCACGCCCGCGCAGGCCTCGGCCAGTCGAACACTATGTTCGGTGTCGTTGCTCCCTGCGCCGGCGATGACACGGGCACGATCCCCGACCGCCTCCAACACCGCCCGCAGCAGCGTGAGCTTCTCGTAGTCGGCGGTGGTCGGCGACTCACCCGTGGTGCCGGACAGCACCAGACCGTCACAACCGGCGTCGACGAGGTGGTTGGCCAGCCGCGCCGCCGCTACGGTGTCCACCGAGCCGTCCGAACCGAACGGCGTCACCATCGCGGTCAGGACGGTGCCCAGGCGCGTCCGCGCGTCGAAGCCGGCAGTATTCACGGTCCCAGATTACCCGCGGGTTCAAGCTTCAGTGGCCAGCGGACTGGTCGCGACCTCTGTCCCGTCGGCCAGCGTGGCGATCTGGAAGTCGGCGAAGACGGTCGGCGCGACCTCGGCGAGTTGGCGCAGGCAGGCGATGGCCAGCCGCCGGATCTCCACATCGGCGTGCTCGCTGGCTCGCACCGCGACGAAGTGGCGCCAGGCCCGGTAATTGCCGGTGACCACGATGCGGGTTTCGGTGGCGCTGGGCAGCACGGCGCGGGCGGCTTGGCGGGCCTGCTTGCGCCGCAGGACAGCATTGGGCTGGTCAGCGAACTTTGCTTCCAGTTTGGCCAGCAGTTCGGTGTAGGTGGCCCGGCTGGCGTCGGCGGCCTGGGCCAGGATTTGCTGCAGCTCCGGGTCGTCTTCGATGCCCGGCGGGATCACCACCTGTGAGTTCTTTTCCGGCACGTAGCGCTGCGACAGCTGCGAGTAGGAGAAGTGCCGGTGCCGGATCAGCTCGTGGGTGCACGATCGGGAGATGCCAGTGATGTAGAAGGACACGCTGGCGTGCTCGAGCACCGAGAAATGCCCGACGTCGATGATGTGGTTGAGGTAGCCGGCGTTGGTCGCGGTCTTGGGGTTGGGCTTTGACCAGCTCTGGTAGCAGGCCCGGCCGGCGAACTCGACCAGCGCCTGGCCGCCGTCGGCGTCGGTGCTCCATGGCACCTCGGGCGGCGCCAAGAACTCGGTCTTGGCGATCAATTGCACGCGCAGCGGCGCCGTCTCGGCCACGGCGCTCACCCTAGCGCCGGCCGCGCAGTGGCGAGCCGCCGCGTCGCCCGGCTTGGGTTGCCTGCGCGCGCATCATGCCGACGTCTTGAGCTGGGTCGCCAAATTGCCGTGACTGCTCACCGCGATGTTGCCCAACCCCAGCCAGGACGCCATCGACTCCAGCTCGGCAGCCAGCATTTCGGCTACGCGCGACGGTGACCGGCCGTCCTCGACGAAGGCGCCGACGACCTGCAGCGCATCCCGGCCGCGGTCCGCCTTGAGGTCGACTCGCCCGACCAGTTCGCCGTCGAGCAGAAACGGCCATACGTAATAGCCGTACCGGCGCTGGTTAGCCGGCGTGTAAATCTCGATGCGGTAGTGAAAACCAAACAGCCGCTGCACCCTTGGCCGGAAGAAGATCAGCGGGTCGAACGGGCACAGCAGCGCAGTACCGCGATCCCGCCGCGGAATCGTTTGCCCAGCCCGCAGATAGGCCGAGGCAGGCCACCCGTCGACGTCGACGCGTTCCAGCTCGCCATCGGCGACAAGCTCGGCAATGGCCGGCTTGACCTGGTTCGCGGCCAACCGGAAATAGTCGCGGATATCGGCTTCGGTGCCGACGCCAAGCGCGGTGGCGGACCGCAGCACCAGCTCACGGATGGCCTCGTCGTCGTCCACCCGACGCGCCAGTACCTCGGCCGGCAGCACGTTCTCGGTCAGGTCGTAGTGGCGGGCGAAGCCGACCCGGGTGGCGGTGGTCAGTACCCCGGAGGCGAACAACGCTTCCGCGACCCACTTGGTGTCGCTGCGATTCCACCAGGCCCCCTTGGCTTTACGCGGTTCCGCGGCCAGATGAGCCTCGATCTGTCCGGCGGTCGACGGGCCCAGATGTGCGACGGCGGCGACGATGTCGTCGGCCAGTCGCGGATTGTCCTTGACGATGTGGGAACCCCAGCGGCCGTGCCGGTACCGGCGCATCCGCCAGCGCAACAGCGGCCAATCGTCGACGGCCATCAGCGCCGCCTCGTGTGCCCAGTACTCGACCAGCAGCCGGGGTGTTCGGACCGAATGGCTCCATGCCGCGCGGTCCAGCACCTCACGGTCGTAGGGCCCGAGCCGGCTGAATACCGGGGCGTAGTGGGCCCGCACGGCAACCGACACCGAATCCAGTTGCAGCACCTGAATGCGGGAAATCACGCGCCGCAGATGCCCGCGGGTGATCGAACCCGTGGGGGTGGCGTCGGCGAACCCTTGCGCGGCGACCGCTATCCGGCGGGCCTGCGCCACCGTCAACGTGCGCATTATCGCAGGTAGGTATGCAGCCGGTAGCGCAGCCCGGACCCACTGGTGAGCCATTCCCCCGCCGTACCCATCCAGGTCTCGTCGAGCACCGGGGCCAGCACGTCGCCGTCGTCGCGGGGCAGGTCGATCTCGATCTCGGTGACCTCACATCGGCGGGCCCGCGGCATCGCGAGCGCATAGATCTGTTCGCCGCCGATCACCCAGGTCTCGGAGCCGGTCAGTGCTTGTTCCAGGGTGCCGACCACCTCGGCGCCGTCAGCCATGAAGTCAGTCTGGCGGGTCAGTACGACATTTCTGCGCCCCGGCAGCGGCCGGAACCGCTCCGGCAGCGACTCCCAGGTCAGCCGGCCCATCACCACGGTGTGGCCCATGGTGAGTTGTTTGAAGTGGGCCTGGTCTTCCGGCAGCTGCCACGGAATGCCGCCGCCGCGGCCGATGACCCCCGAAGTCGACTGAGCCCAGATCAAGCTCAGGTGTGTCATACGGCGACGGGGGCTTTGATCGCCGGGTGCGGGTCGTAGTTCTTAACGACGACGTCGTCGTAGGTGTAGTCGAAGATCGAATCTTGCGGTCCGAGAACAAGTTCGGGATACGGCCGAGGTTCGCGTCGCAATTGCTCGGTGACCTGCTCGAGATGGTTGTCATAGATGTGACAGTCGCCGCCGGTCCAGACGAATTCGCCGACGCCAAGACCGGCCTGGGCGGCCATCATGTGGGTCAGCAGCGCGTAGCCGGCGATGTTGAACGGCACGCCCAGGAACAGGTCGGCGCTGCGCTGGTAGAGCTGGCAGCTCAGTTTCCGGTCGGCCACGTAGAACTGGAACAACGCGTGACACGGCGCCAGCGCCATCTGCGGGATGTCGCCGACGTTCCAGGCCGACACGATGATGCGTCGCGAGTCCGGATCGGTGCGCAGCAACTCCAGCGCCGCGCTGATCTGGTCGATGTGCGCACCGGAGGTGGTGGGCCAGGATCGCCATTGCACGCCGTACACCGGGCCGAGATCGCCTGTCTGCGAGGCCCATTCGTCCCAGATGGTGACGCCGTGCTCGTGTAGCCAGGCGATGTTGGAGTCGCCGCGCAAAAACCACAGCAGTTCGTAGATCACCGATTTGAGGTGCACCTTTTTGGTGGTGATCAGCGGGAAGCCGGCTGACAGGTCGTAGCGCATCTGGTGGCCGAACAGGCTGCGGGTGCCGGTGCCGGTGCGATCGGCTTTCGGTGTGCCGCGCTCGAGTACCAGGCGCAGCAAATCCTCGTACGGTGTAGCGATCGACACGCCCCTGAGCCTAGCGGCGATCGCAAGCGCGGCGAAGCCGGGCGCGGCGGGTCGACGCCGATGAACTAGCCACGATCGCGGCGAGTAGAACGGTAGCCATGCCGAATATCACCGACACCGTCGCCACGCAAGACGGCACCTGCCCGATCTGGCTCTACACACCCGAGGGCGAGGGTCCCTGGCCCGGTGTGGTCATGTACCCCGACGCCGGCGGTGTGCGGGACACCTTCTACGAGATGGCCGCCAAGCTGGCCGGCTTCGGTTACGCGGTGCTGCTGCCCGACGTCTACTACCGCTCCGGCGACTGGGCTCCATTCGACATGTCCACCGCGTTCAGCGACAAGAATGAGCGCGGGCGCCTGATGTCGATGATCGGTACCGTCACGCCACTGAAGATGGCGATCGACGCCGAGGCCTTCTTCGACTACCTGGCCGGCCGCCCGGAGGTCAGCGACAACCGCTTCGGTGTCTGCGGCTACTGCATGGGCGGACGCACGTCGGTGGTGGTGGCCGGTCGCCAACCGGAACGGGTCGCTGCGGCGGCGTCGTTTCATGGTGGCGGCCTGGTGACCGACAGCCCCGAGAGCCCACACCTGCTGGCCGACCAGATCCAGGGGGCCGTGTACGTGGCCGGCGCCAAGAACGACGGCTCGTTTACACCACAGCAGGCCGAGCAACTCGATAAGGCGCTGACCGCGGCCGGCGTCGAGCACACCATCGAGACCTATCCGGCTGAGCATGGCTTCGCGGTCCCGGACAACCCGCCGTACGACGCCGACGCCGCCGAACGGCATTGGACCGCGATGCGGGACTTCTTCGGCGCCAAGCTGGCCAAATAGTCGGCGCAGATGCACGTCGACGCGATGACGAGCCCGGTCCCGTTGCTCCAGACCGGGGAGCTCGCCCGGCGAACCCAATCGGCGGGGTTCTCCGGTCTGCTGTTCACCGAGACGGGCCGCACGGCCTATCTCAACGCGGCCATGGCCGCGCAGGCCGCACCCGGCCTCGAGCTGTCCACGGGCGTGGCGGTGGCCTTCCCGCGCAGTCCCTTCGTGACGGCCGCTGCGGCCTGGGAGCTTCAGGAGGCAACGGGTGGGAGGTTTCGGCTGGGTCTGGGCACTCAGGTGCGCACGCACGTGGTGCGGCGCTACGGCGTGGCCTTCGAGCGGCCCGGCCCACGGCTGCGCGACTATGTGCGCGCCGTGAAAGCATGCTTCTCGGCGTTTCGCAGCGGAACCCTCGATCACCACGGCGAGTTCTACAACCTCGACTTCATCACTCCCCAGTGGAGCGCCGGACCCATCGAGGCGCCCGATCCCAAAGTGGATATCGCGGCGGTGAATCCGTGGATGCTGCGAATGGCCGGCGAAGTCGCCGACGGGGTGCACATCCATCCGATCGCCGAGCCCGGCTACCTGACCCGGCACGCCGTGCCGAACATTGCCGCCGGGGCGGCGAAAGCGGGGCGCAGCGCATCGGATGTCGCCGTGATCGTGCCGGTGCTGACGATCGTCGGCGACAGCGACGAAGAGCGGGCCGCCGAGCGCGAACGCGTGCGCGTCAGCATGGCCTTCTACGGAAGCACGCCCAATTACGCGTTCATCTGGGACGAGGCCGGATTCGAGGGCACCACCGCCCGGATCCGGGAGAAGCAGAAGGCCGGCGACTTCGCCGGCATGGCCGCGCAGATCAGCGACGAGCACATCGCCGCCTTCGCCACCGAGTCGACGTGGGACGGGCTGGCCGACGCGTTGACCGACAAGTACGCCGACGTCGCGACCCGGCTCGTGCTGTACAACGCGCTGACCGATCCGGGCCGCGTCGAGCGCTATGGCGAGGTGGCCCGTCGCGTCTCGCGCGCTTGACCAATTTTCAGATGCCGGCGTCGTCGGCCACTTCGCGGGCCCTGCGCACGAGCGCGTCGATGCGTCCGGTGGTCGGGGTGCCGGAGGCGGCCTTATTCCGCGGCTCGTCCATGGCGCGGCGCATCACGCCCTCGGCAATGACGGCAACCTTCCACAGGCCCAGCGCATGCCAGTACTTCAGTGTCGTTGCGTCGCGGCCGTTTTCGGCAAGATATACCTGTGCCATCTCGGCGCGGTCCGGGAACCCGTCAAGCGCAGCGGCGGAAAACGCGCCGGTGGGGTCCTCCGCAGCTAATTCCGGCCAATACGCCAGCAGGCTGCCCATGTCGGCCAGCGGATCGCCGAGGGTGGACAGTTCCCAGTCGACGACGGCCACGACGTCCCCGGTCTCGTGCGATGTGATGACGTTGCGCAGATGAAAGTCGCCGTGCACCAAGGTCAATTCCTGCTGCTCGGGCGCCGCGGCGATCAACCGTTGAGTCAGGTCGTCGAGATCGGGCAGCTCCCGGGTCTTCGACAGCTCCCACTGTCCGGCCCACCGCTTGAGTTGCCGCTGCGCATACGGCTTGTGGCTGGCCAGGTCGTCGAGGCCGACCTGCTCGATGTCGACCGCGTGGATCTTGGCCAGCGTCTTGGCCATTGACAGCCCAATCTGTCTGCGACGCTGCGGCGTCAGCGATTCCGCGACCGGCATCCGGTCCAGCACCAAGCCGTCGACAAATTCCATCAACAGCAGCGGAACACCATCGAGATCCCGAGTCAGGCCGTACACCGCCGGCGTCGGCACCGCGGTGTCCTGCAGCGCCGACAGGATCCGCGCCTCGCGGGCGACGTCGTGCGCCGACGCCAACAACGTCCCCAGCGGCGGGCGGCGCAGCACCCAGCTGCGATCGCCACGGGCGTCGTGCACGCGATAGGTCAAATTCGACTGTCCCAGCCCGATTCGCTCGAAGCTCAGCGGCGGACGGAAATCGATCGCGAGTTCCGGTAACCAGTCCGCGATCGCCGCCGGATCGACGCCCAATACGTTAGCCACGAAACGCCTGCGCGTTGCCGAGCAGCGTGCCCCCGTCGATCACCATGGTCTCGCCGGTGATCCAACTCGCCTCATCCGACACCAGGAATGCGACCGCCGCGGCCACGTCGACCGGCTCGCCAACGCGTCCCAACGGAGTCGACGCCGATAAGGCGTCTTCATGGTCCTTCCATAGCGCCTCGGCCAGCCGGGTGCGGACCACGCCGGGGCAAACCGCATTGACCCGGATCCGCGGCGAAAGCTCCAGCGCCAGTTGCTTGGTCACGTGGATCAGCGCGGCCTTGGTGGCGTTGTACATGCCCATGTTCGGCGCGTAATGCAGCCCGCCGATGGACGCGGTGTTCACCACCGCCCCGTGATGCTCGCCCATCCATTGCTTGACCACAAGCGACGTCCACAGCAGCGGCGCCCACAGGTTGACGTCGAAGACCTTGACGAAGCGGGCGTGGTCCTGGTTGATCAGCGGGCCGTAGGCGGGATTGGTTCCGGCGTTGTTGACCAGAATGTCGATGCTGCCGAAGCGGTCGAGCGCCAGCTCCACGCAGTGACGCGCCGCGTCTTCGTCGACAGCGTGGGCCGCGACCCCGACGGCGTTAGCGCCAACCTGTGCGGCTGCTGCCTCTGCGCTTTCCTGCTTGCGAGAAGTGAGCACGACGTTCGCGCCGGCATCGGCCAGCCGCTGCGCGATGGCGAGCCCGATTCCGCGCGACGCGCCGGTGACGATCGCGGTTTTGCCGGTGAGATCGGTCATCGCGATTCCCTCTGGAGGCTGCGCTGGTAACGGCGCATGCCATGCAGCCAGCGGTCGTAGTCGGTGCCCTTCTGGCGGTACATGTCCAGCACCTGCGGGTGCGGAAGGATCAAAAACCGTTCCTCGTCGATGGCCGTCAGCACGCTGTCGGCGACGGCGGACGGCTCCAGCACGTCACCGGCGGTCGTCACCGCCCGGGTAGCGAGATCCCCGAGCGGGTCGCCGGATTGCTCGCCGGAGTACAGCAGCTTGGTGTTCACGCCCATCGGGCACAGACAACTCACCCGCACCCCTTGGTCGCCGTAGGTGATGTTCAGCCATTCGGCGAATCCGATGGCAGCGTGTTTGGTGACCGAGTAGGCGGCCGAGCCGAGTTGGGTGAGCAGCCCCGCCGCTGACGCGGTGCTGACGAAGTAACCCTCACCGCGTTCGATCCACTCGGGTATCAGCAGTTGGGCTGCGCGGATGTGCGCACGCAGATTGACGTCGATGGACCGGTCCCAGTCGTCCTCGCTGAGGTCCAGCCCCGGAGCGCCGGTAATGCCCGCGTTCGCGAAATACAAATCCACCGGCCCGAATTCGCCTTGGGCCAGTGCGATCAGCTTGCGGATCTCGGTGACGTCGGAGACGTCTGCACCCGCGCCGACGGCCGCGCCCGAGCGCTCGGCGTTGATCTGTCCAACGACCCCCGCCGCGGCAGCCGGATCCAAATCCGCGACGACGACCCGCGCGCCCTGTTGCGCCAGCTTTGCCGCCAGCGCGCCGCCGATTCCGCCGCCACCGCCGGTGACGATCGCGACCTTGTGGTCAACCTTCACACGCACAATCCTTCTAGTTACGGGCCACAATTGCGCCAGATTGATGTGATGGCGTCAGGCGGCGCCTATCGCGACCATGATGCGTTCGCGGATACTCGCCAACTGCACCGCAGTAATCCGCGACTTGGTCGGGTTGACACGCCCCAGCGACACGCTGGTGACGTGATGGGCTAACGCCCAACACGTCGCATCGGCTCCGTTTTCGACAGTCGGTTCGATGCGCTCGGCGAACGACCCATGCGCCAACCCCTCATCGCGGGTCAACGGAACTACCAGCACGTTCGGGTACTCGTCCGGAAATAACTCATGGTCCTCGACGACGACTGCGGGACGCACCCTGCTGGGCTCGTGCGGCAATGCACCGCCCCGCCAATCGACTACCACGATGCTGCCGGCCGCGTGCCGACTCACGGGAGCTCGGTCAGCGGCGTCCCGAGCGCATCGAGTTCGTTTCGTGCTTCGGGGTGCTTGGCCAGGTGAGCCATCACTCGATCCCCATCGGCCCGAATCGTCTCCCGCCGCACCTGTCGCGCCGCGGCTTCGGCGAGCTCTCGAATGAACGCACTCAGTCCCTTGCCTTGCCTACGGGCTGCCGCCTCGAGCACCGCCCGATCCTCAGCGTCGAGTCGAATCGTCAGCGTCTCGGCCATACACGGCATCGTAACACAGACCCGTAACACGCTGGCGTAATCAGCAGGAATGTGGTATCCCACCAGCCGTCGTGTCGTCTGGTCGATGAGCGGTCGTGGCCAGCCATACCAGATGGGGCCCAGTGGCCGTCAACGGCGGACCAATCTCATGATCCATGCCCGCGAATCCGCCGGGTCGATCACGTCGTCGAGCTCAAAGGTGGTGGCCGACGTGAGCGCTTTGCCGTGTTGATAAGCAGCCTCGACGAGTTTGTCGAACAAGTTCTGACGCTCGGTTGGATCGGCGACGGCCGCCAGTTCCTTGCTGAAACCCAACCGCACCGCGCCTTCCAACCCCATCCCGCCGATCTCGCCGGTCGGCCAGGCCACGGTGAACTCCGGCGCATGGAATGATCCGCCTGCCATCGCCATCGCTCCCAACCCATAGCCTTTGCGCAGGATGATCATTCCAAACGGGACGGTCAAACGTGCGCCGTGGACGAACAGCCGGCTGAACCGCCGCACCGCGGCTTCCTTTTCCGCGTCCGGCCCAACCATGAACCCCGGCGTATCGCAGAGCGAGATTACCGGCAGGCCAAACGATTCGCACACGATCAAAAAGTCGGCGATCTTGTCGGCCGCCTCCGCGTCGATGGCGCCGCCTAGATGATGGCTGCTGTTCGCCAGCAGCCCGAATGGTGCGCCCTCGACACGCACCAGCGCGGTGACCACCCCGACCCCATAGTCCGGCCGCACCTCCAGCACCGAACCCACGTCGACAACGGATTCGATGGCCCGGCGCACGTCGTAAGCTCGTAACCGGTTCTCCGGCACCACGTGTCGGGCCAGGCGCGGGTCCGGCGCCGCCCAGCCGTCGACGCCGCCCTGAAAGTAGGACAGATACTGCTTGGCCAGTGCTACCGCATGCGCCTCGTCCCGGGCCGCCAGTCCGACCACGCCGTTGCGCCGCTGCACGTCGATCGGTCCGATGTCCTCCGGCCGGTACACGCCGAGTCCGCCGCCTTCGATCATCGCCGGGCCGCCCATGCCGAGGTTGGCGTCCGGGGTCGCGATGATCACGTCGCAGGTTCCGGCCAGCGCGGCGTTGCCGGCGAAGCAGCGCCCCGACACGATGGACACCAGCGGCACCTGGCCGCTCAGCGCGCCGAGCGCGCGGAAGGTCGGCACGTCCAGGCCGGCGATGTTGGCCACATCGGTGTCACCGGGCCGACCGCCGCCGCCCTCGGCGAACAACACCACCGGAATGCGCTTGCGGGCAGCCACATCGAAGACGCGGTCGGTCTTCGCGTGATTGCGCATGCCCTGGGTGCCGGCGAGCACGGTGTAGTCATAGGACACCACCACTGCCTCGCCCCCGCCGATCATGGCCAAACCGGCAACCAAACCGTCGGCGGGCGTATTGGCGATCAGATCGTCCTCGGATCGCCGGCTGCGTTGCGCTGCAACCGCTAACGCGCCGTATTCGACGAAGCTGCCCGGATCCACCAGGTCGGTGATGTTTTCCCGGGCGGTGCGGCGATTCTGGCTGTGCCGTTTGGCCACCGCTGCGGGCCGACCCTCATCGAGGGTGAGCAGGTGGCGGCTGCGGACCTCGTCGAGATCGCCGCGGGCGCGGTCCAGGTCGAGTTCAGCCGCCGCTTGCCCTTCGGCACCCGCGGCAGTGCGGCTGAAAACCACCAACGGGTCTCCGGTGCCCACGACCTGACCGGGCGCCACCAGGTTGCGCACGGTGCGCACCGCATCCGGTGCGGTGAGCACGTGCTGCATCTTCATCGCTTCCAGTACCACCACCTGCGCGCCGGCGGCCAAGTCCGCGCCTTCGGGTGCGATCTCCACGACGGTGCCGGCGAGATGTGCCCGCAGCGCCTCTTCACCGGGGTACAACTCGAGCGGCGCAGTCGGAGTTTGGGGTTGACGGATGATGGCTCCCGCCAGCGCAGGCAGCTTCTCGTCGACGAAACCCGTCGTCACTACACCGGCCTGTATTTGGCTGTCGGCCAGCAACTCCCGCAGGAATGCGATGTTGGTGCGGATGCCGTCAATGCAGAATTCGTCCAGCGCCGTCTGTGCTTTGCGCAGTGCCGCAGCGAAAAACGATCCGTGCACATGGGTGATCACTTTGGCCAGCAGCGAGTCGTAGGCCGGGCTCGCGGTCAGCCCGGGACGACCGTAGGTGTCGACACGCACCCCGGGCCCACTAGGCGGCGAAAACACCGACAGAGTGCCGGCCGCCGGCAGCACCGACCCGTCGGGTGCAAAAGTCTCCATGTTGATCCGGGTTTGGATCGCGATGCCGCGAGCCGCAGCAGGTTCGGCCACCACGTCGACTCCGTCGATACCGGCCGGCAATTCGAGTTCGACGAGCGCCGCGCCGCCTGCGATTGCCAGCTGCAGCGCGACCAAGTCGATCCCGGTGACTTCCTCGGTGACGGTGTGCTCAACCTGCAGGCGCGGGTTGACCTCGAGGAACACGAACTGGTCGCCGGTGACCAGGAATTCGACCGTAGCCAGCCCGCGGTAACCGACCTGGGCGCACAGCCGCGCTGCGGCGCAGTGCAGCGCGCTTCGAAGTGACGTTGAAATGCCCTGCGCCGGCGCAATTTCGACGAGCTTCTGGTAGCGCCGCTGGATACTGCAATCCCGGTCCCCCAGTGCGAGTGCGTGGTCCGGTGTCGCCGCGATCTGTACTTCGATGTGGCGGGCGTCGTCGAACAACGCCTCGGCGAACACCGCCGGGTTGCCGAAGCCGAGTTGCGCCTCTGCAGCGCAGCGGCGATACGCGTCGTCGATGTCCTCTCCGCGGCGTACGATCCGCATTCCCCGGCCGCCGCCGCCGGCCAAGGCCTTGATCACTATCGCTTCGTCGTGGGCAGCGAAGAAGCGACGAATGTCGTCCAGGCTGCTGGGCCCATCGGTGCCGGCCAGCACCGGGATCCCGGCCGCGGCCGCGGCGCTGCGGGCTGCGGACTTGTTGCCGAACAACTCCAGCAGGTCGGCATCGGGGCCCACGAAGGCGCACCCTGCTGCAGCGCATGCACGCGCGAATTCGGCGTTCTCACTGAGGAACCCGTAGCCGGGGTGAATCAGCGCAGCACCGGACTGCTTGGCCGCCGCCAGGATCGCGGCGTGATCCAGGTAGGCTGCGGGGCCGCTGCCGGACAGTCCGATCGCTTCGTCTGCGGCATGCACATGCGGGCTGTCGGCATCGTCTTCGGCATAGACCGCGACGGTTCCGATACCCAATTCGGTTGCGGTGCGGATGATCCGAAGCGCAATTTCGCCGCGGTTGGCGATCAGCAAGGTCATCGCAGTGCAGCGCCCCACTGCACATGTTCGCGCAACTGGCCCTTGAGGAGCTTGCCGCCCGGATTGCGCGGCAGTGGCTCGCCGGCCACCGCCACGTATTGCGGAATCTTGAAGTCGGCAAGCTGTCCGCGGCAGTAGTCCAGCACCGCCGCCACGTCGATCCGCTCGCCGAACAACACGGCGCCGACCTTTTCACCCATGACCTCGTCGGGCACCGCCAACACGCAGGCGTCGGCGACGCCGGGAGCCGACAGCAGGACCGCCTCGACTTCGACGCTGGAGACGTTCTCGCCCCCGCGGTTGATGATGTCCTTGAGCCGGTCGACGATGTGCACTCGGCCCGCATCGTCAACCCGGACTACATCACCGGTGTGCAGCCAGCCGTCGACGATCGTGGCCGCGGTGGCGTCCGGCCGGTCCCAGTAGCCGACCGTCACGTTGGCGCCGCGTGCGACCAACTCACCCACGGCCGGGTCATCGCCATAGCGGACCACGCCGAGGTCAACCGAGGGCACTGCATACCCGACCGAGTCGGCGTGCTCGACGGCGTCTTCGTCGGGCAGCACGGTCATCAGCGAGGCGGTTTCGGTCATGCCGTACCCGTTGAACACGGTGGCCTGCGGAAACGCCTGCTTCACCGACCTGACCAACGACGGCGCGATCGGCGCGCCCCCGTAACCGACCCAACGGACGCTGGAGACATCCGATGCCGCGAAGTCACTGTGCCGCAACAGCAATGCGTACACGGCCGGCACGGTCACCAGGGATGAGATGCGCTCGGCCGAAAGCACCGTGACCAGCTCGGTCAGGTTCAGCGCGGGCATGATGACCGACGCCCCGCCGACATACCCGGCGAACAGCAGTTGGGAGTTGCAGCCGGTCACGTGAAACAGCGGCACCGAAATCAGCGTGCGCAAATCCTCACCGAGATCGCGCGGTTGCCCCAGGCATCGGATCATGTTCTCGGCGTTGGTCAGGAAGGCCTCGTGAGTCGTCGGTACACCTTTGGGCCGTCCGGTGGTTCCCGAGGTGTAGAAGATCGCCGCGACGTCACCGCGCTCGAGCCCGTCGACCACATAGGGATCACCGTCGGGCAACGGGGTGTCGGCCATATCCAGCTGGGCGCCGGCGTCGGACACAACGAAATCGACCTCCGGCTGGGCCGACCGGGTGTTCACCGGCACTGCCACCCCGCCGGCCATCACCGTGCCCCAGAACGCGAGCACCCAATTGATGCCCGCGGGATAACGCAGTGCGACGCGGTCACCTCGCTGCAGCCCACCGGCCCGCAGCCCGCCGGCCACCCGGGCCGCGCGATCCCACAACTGCCGGTAGGTCAACCGATCGGAGCCCACCTCGACCAGCGCCTCGCTATCGGGCCGGGTTTGGACATGCTCGGCAAGCATGTCCAGCAGCGTGGCCGGTAACTCGTCATAGCGCGGGACGCCGTGTGAGTCGCGGGAGACCCCCGTCGTCGGGGAGGGGTTGTGGTCACGTGGAATCTCAGTCACCGCGCTCACTGAAGTCATCACTGCTTTCTTCCGGGTTGTTTTCATAGGCCATCATCGTTGGTTCTTTTTGCGGTCACCGAACACCAGTACAGCACTCGCGTCGTTTGATCCGACGCGTTTCAGCGCCGCCATTGGATCTCGGCGGTGCACGACAGCCAACTAAGCCATCAGCTGGGCAGCGACGGTCGCGCCGAGGTTCCAGCACGCTTCAAGGTCGTCTTTGGTGGGCTTCCCCGAAACCACCACGGTCTCAGCGACTTTTACCCAGCTAAGCCCCGTGGTGATGGAGTCGACACCACGCTCGGCCCCTTCGGTGCCCTGGTTGCCGTGCAGGTACAGCCCATACGGTCGCCCACCGGTGGCGTCCAGGATCGGGTAGTAGCAGACATCGAAGGCGTGTTTGAGCGCGCCGCTCATGTAGCCGAGGTTGGCCGGGCTACCCAACAGGTAGCCGTCGGCCTCCAACATGTCGGTCGGCGAGACCGCGAGCGCCGGCCTCCGCACAACCTCGACGCCCTCGATCTCGGGATCAGTGGCGCCCGCCAGCACGGCCTCGAACATCTCCTGGCAGTGCGGCGACGGCGTGTGGTGGACGATCAGCAGCATCTTGCTCACTGGCGCCCCTGCAGCTCGACGGCCTTCTTCATGGCCTCCCGGGCGCGCCCGCGGTCACCGGCGTAGTCGTAGGCGCGGGCCAGCCGGTACCAGCGCCGCCAGTTGTCGGGGTCATCGTGCAATTCGGTGCGGACCGTTTCGAACAGCGCGTCGGCGGCGTTGCGCTCGATACGCCCGGACGGCCGCCGCGGTAGCGCGCTGACGTCGAGTTCCAGTCCGTCCTCGGCGATGAGCCGGGCCAGCTTCTGATGTGCGAACCCGGCGCGCAAGGTGGCGATCATCGCCCACAATCCGATGGCGGGCAAGATCAACAGCGCGACCCCCAGGCCGATGGCGGCGGCACGGCCGGAGCTGATCATCACTACCGCGGTGCGGGCCAGTAGCGCGAGGTAGGCCAGCAGCGCCGCGCACATGAACGCGATCAACAGCTGCACGCGCACGGTGTTGGTCATTGCAAGTTGAGTAGCGATTCAATGCCGATTGTCAGACCCGGGCGTTCGGCGACGCGGCGGACCGCCAACAGCACACCCGGCACAAACGAAGTGCGGTCGATGCTGTCGTGGCGGATGGTCAAGGTTTCTCCCGCGGTGCCGAACAACACTTCCTGGTGAGCGACCAGTCCGGCCAGCCGCACCGAATGCACCGGGACACCGTCGACGTCCGCGCCGCGGGCTCCGGGCATGCTGGTGCTGGTGGCATCGGGGTTGGGCGGCAAGCCTTTTCGTGCCTGCGCGATCAGTCCGGCGGTGCGCGCAGCAGTGCCCGACGGCGCATCGGCTTTGTGCGGGTGATGCAGTTCGATGACTTCGACCGAGTCATAGAACGGTGCGGCCTGCTGGGCGAAATGCATGCTCAGCACCGCTCCGATCGCAAAGTTGGGTGCGACAATCGCCGCGGTGCCCGGTTTGGCGGCCAGCCACGACCGGACCTGTTGGAGTCGCTCGTCGGTGAAGCCGGTGGTGCCAACAACAGCATGAATCCCGTTGTCTATCAGAAACTTCAGGTTGTCCATCACGACATCAGGATGGGTGAAGTCGATGACGACCTCGGTTTGGCTGTCGGTCAGCAGGCTCAGCGACTCGTCGGCGTCCACTTCGGCGGACAACTTCAGGTCGTCGGCGGCCTGGACCGCCTCCACCATCGTCGCACCGACTTTGCCTTTGGCCCCCAGCACTCCTACCCGCATGGCTTTACCCTAGCCCGGCCGCTTTTCGCGCGAACGTGCGTGTCGCCGGTCGACACGCCGATGCCAGCGCCGGATCTGCGCACGCTCGTATCAGCTCGATCCGGTCGCCCCGTCACAGCGTGCAGGAGTGGGCGAACAGCAGCACCGGCCAGGAGATGATCGTTGCCATCAGCGCGATCAACCCGTCGGTGCCCTGCTCGACCTGCGACTGGCGCAGACCCTCACCGTAGGTGCCCGCGACGATTGCGCCGACGATCAGATACGGGATTGCGCACAACAGCGCGACCTCGACGAGCGCCCCGATGCTGATCGGATAGTGCATCAGCCGGCGCACCAGGGTGAGCATCCGGGACTCACGCCAAGCAGCCGGTGAAGCCGAGCACCGGCCACAACAGGATCGACCCGAGCACCGACGCTGTCAGGTCGAACCCCTGCAGCTGCTCGAAATGCGCGCTGTGCGTACTGGCCCAGGCAATGCCGATCGCCAGGTACGGCACTGCCAAGATCACTGCGATGCAGACGAGTTCGACGAAGGTGAGCTGAAAGTCCAAGACCCGCTCGAGCGTGGTGAGCACAGCTATCCCCTTCCGCCGAGGACAAAGACAGCCAATATGTTAACGGTGATTCCGCCGCGGCGGGAGATACTGCGCTAACCGGTTTCCGCACGCTCTCTGAGGCGCTCCAGCGTCAGGCGGATGTGATCGGCGTTGACCGACGCGCGGTCGCTGACGCCGGTGGCCAGTCCGGCAACTTTGCGAAACCATCCCGGCCGGCGGTCCCAGGTGCTCTCGGTGACGCGGCAACCTCCGTCGACCGCGTTGAAGTCGTAACACCACCGCGCTACCGGGATGACCGTCGAACGCACATCGAATGCAAATCGCCGGCCCGGCTCGGCGTCGGTCACCGTGCATGTGGTGCTCCAGCGGCGGTTGCCGCTTTGGTTGCGGCCGGTGAACACGGCACCTGGGCGCACCGCGTCGCCTTTGCGCCACCGCATCGCGACGGTCTCCTCGGCCATCGATGCCAACGTGGCCAGATCGGTGACAAGCGCATAAACCGCATCGGCGTCGGCCTTGATGTGCACACTCGCCGTGGCCGACGGCCGGTCGGATTCGCTCATCCGGCGATGATAACTCCGCTCAACTGCTCATCGATCAACCGGCGGCCAGGGCGGCGACGATATCCGCGGCCGGCCCGGAACGCGCCGCGGCGAAAGCCGTTCCCGCCCAGAGGTTTGTCCCGTGTGGATCATCGGCGGCGACCGCTGCCTTGCGAATCGGCGATGTCATGTGGTTGACCTCGGGATAGCCCAGCGGCGCAACGTCGTCGAGCAGCCGAGTGAAATCGTTCTCCAAGCCGCGCGCATACCGCCCGGAGAACGCGCGCGTCACCAACGTCTTGCCGAACTGGGGGTTCTGCAGGGCGGTGCGATGCGCGCTGTTGGTCCCCGCTTCGTCGGACAGCAGCAACGCGGTCCCGACCTGAGCAGCCACCGCTCCCCTCTGCAAAACCCCGGCTACATCCTCGGCGCTCCCCAGGCCGCCCGCGGCGATGAGCGGAACGTGGTGCGCGGCGCTGATCCGGCCCAGCAGTTCGTCCAGCGGCTCGCGGCCAGGCTTCATGTCCGGCGCGAACGTGCCGCGGTGACCCCCGGCTTCCGGGCCCTGCACCACCAGGCCATCCGCTCCGGCGGCAACGGCAACGCCCGCCTCGTAGGCCGACGTCACCGTGATCAGCAGCACGATGCCCAGCGCACCGAACCACCGCAGGACATCCGGCGGCGGTGCGCCGAAGGTGAAGGACACCACCTCGGGCCGTATGTCGGCGACGACCTCGAGCTTGCGCTGCCAGTTGTCGTCGTCACCGAAGCGGGGCCGGCCCACCTCGACCTCGTAGTGCTCGGCCAGTTCGTCGAGTTGTTCCGCATAGTGGTCCAACTGCACGAAATCGGCGGCACTGGGTTGCGGGACAAACAGGTTGACCCCGATGGGCCCGCTGGTTGCTCCGCGCGCGGCGGCGATGTCGTCGGCGAACCGCTCCGGGCTCAGGTAGCCCGCGGCGACGAACCCCATGCCGCCCGCATTCGACACGGCCGCGGCCAGCGCCGGTGTACCGGGACCGCCGGCCATCGGCGCGCCGACCACTGGCACCTCGAGATCCCAGAAGCCCAGTACCATGGCGCTACCGTACTATTGACCGAAGTTGCTGTGGCAGTGACCGTTTCGACTTGTGCGGACCGAGAACAGCCGCACCGTGGGGTTTGTTCAGCAGCCTGCGAGCCACCGCATTGACCTCGTCGAGGGTGACTTTGTCCAGCTCGTGCAGCGTTCGTTCGATGCTGCGGTGCTCGCCGAAGTTCAGTTCGCTGCGCCCGATGCGGTTCATCCGTGAGCCGGAGTCCTCCAAGCCCAGCACCAGCCCGCCGCGCAGCGAACCTTTGGCGATCCGGCACTCGGATTCGGTGATGCCGTCGCGTGCCACGGCGTCGAGCACGTCGGTGGTCACCCGCACCACTTCGCCGAACCGTTCCGGCAAGCAGGCGGCATACACCGACATCGCACCGCTGTCGGCGAAGATGTCCAGCGACGAATAGACCGAGTACGCCAGGCCGCGGGATTCGCGGATCTGTTGAAACAAGCGGGAACTCAGGCCGCCGCCCAGTGCGGTGTTCAGCACCGACAGCGCCCAGCGATGCTCCCAGTGCCGGCCCGGCGCACGCACTCCCAGACAGAGGTGCGTTTGTTCGGCCTCCCGATTGGTCACCGCCAGCCGGGGTCGCCCGATGACCCGGCCGGTGCCCTTGCGCGGCGCCACCGGACGTCGCCCCCGTACCAGGCGCGGGCCGAAATGTTCTCGCACCAGCGCCACCACGTCGTCATGGTCGACGTTGCCGGCCACCGCGACCACCATCCGCTCGGGCGTGTAGCGGCGCGCATGAAACGACCGCAGCTGGGATCGCGTCATCGCCGACACCGATTGTGTGCTGCCGATCACCGGCCGCCCGACCGGGTGATCGCCGAACATCGCATCCAGGAACAGATCTCCGAGCGCGTCTTCGGGATCGTCGTCGCGCATCGCGATCTCTTCCAGGACCACGTCGCGTTCGAGCTCGACGTCGTCGGCCAGGCAGCGTCCGTTGAGCACCACGTCGGCGACCAGATCGACGGCCAGCGCCAGGTCACTGTCGAGCACATGAGCGTAGTAGCAGGTGTGCTCCTTGGCGGTGAAGGCGTTCAGCTCACCGCCGACAGCGTCCATCGCCTGCGCGATTTCGACCGCGGTGCGTGTCGGCGTCGACTTGAATAGCAGATGCTCGAGGAAGTGCGCGGCCCCGGCCACCGTGGCGCCCTCGTCGCGCGAACCGACGCCCACCCAGACACCGACCGACGCCGAACGCACCGCCGGCAGGTACTCAGTGACGACGCGCAGCCCACCGGGCAACGTGCTACGGCGCAGCGCAGCCGACGGTTCGGCCTTGTGCCGGCCGCGTCGCAGCGGCGCGCCCGTCTTAACTGCTGGCGGTCGCGGCATCGGCTGTCGCGGCCCCCGAATCGCCAGTCGCCGCAGCGGGTTCGGCTGAGGCGGCTGCGGGACTGTCCTCGTCGACCGGCACCAGCGAGATCTTGCCGCGCTTGTCGATGTCGGCGATCTCCACCCGCAGCTTGTCGCCGACGTGGACCACGTCCTCGACCTTGGCGATCCGCTTGCCCCTGCCGAGCTTGGAGATGTGCACCAGTCCATCGCGTCCGGGCAGCAGCGACACGAAAGCGCCGAAATCGGTGGTCTTGACCACGGTTCCGAGGAACCGCTCGCCGATCTTGGGCAGCTGCGGGTTGGCGATCGCGTTGATCTTGTCGATGGCGGCCTGCGCCGACGGGCCATCGGTGGCGCCGACGAACACGGTGCCGTCGTCCTCGATGGAGATCTGCGCGCCGGTCTCCTCGGTGATCGAGTTGATCATCTTGCCCTTCGGCCCAATCACCTCGCCGATCTTGTCCACGGGCACCTTGATCGTGGTGACCCGCGGCGCATACGGGCTCATCTCGTCGGGGGCGTCGATGGCCTCGGCCATCACCTCCAGGATGGTCAGCCGCGCGTCGCGGGCCTGCGACAGCGCACCGGCGAGCACCTGCGACGGAATCCCGTCGAGCTTGGTGTCCAGCTGCAACGCGGTGACGAAGTCCTTGGTACCGGCGACCTTGAAGTCCATGTCGCCGAACGCGTCTTCGGCGCCGAGGATGTCGGTCAGCGCCACGAACCGGCGCTCGGTCGATTTTCCGCCATCGATCGCTTCAACTTCAATGTCGTCGGACACCAGCCCCATCGCGATACCGGCCACCGGCGCCTTGAGCGGCACACCGGCGTTCAGCAGCGCCAGCGTCGAGGCGCAGACCGAGCCCATCGACGTGGAACCGTTGGAGCCCAACGCTTCGGACACCTGCCGGATGGCGTAGGGGAACTCCTCGATGCTGGGCAGTACCGGCACCAGCGCCCGCTCGGCCAGCGCGCCATGGCCGATCTCGCGCCGCTTGGGCGAGCCGACCCGGCCGGTCTCCCCGGTCGAATACGGCGGGAAGTTGTAGTGGTGCATGTAGCGCTTGGAGGTTTCCGGCCCCAGCGAGTCGATCTGCTGGGCCATCTTGACCATGTCCAGCGTGGTCACCCCGAGAATCTGCGTCTCGCCGCGCTCGAACAACGCGCTGCCGTGCGCGCGGGGCACCACGGCCACTTCAGCTGAGAGCGCGCGGATGTCGGTGATGCCGCG
Organism: Mycobacterium sp. NGS48; assembly: GCF_059812585.1. Taxonomy (NCBI): domain Bacteria; kingdom Bacillati; phylum Actinomycetota; class Actinomycetes; order Mycobacteriales; family Mycobacteriaceae; genus Mycobacterium; species Mycobacterium sp. NGS48. The sequence continues at coordinate 199,592 of NZ_JCALCY010000003.1, read as the reverse complement.
GCCGTCGATGCGGAAGTGGTCGGTCAGGATGCGCTGGCGCACCAGCTTTTTGGTCAGCGCACGGAAGGCCGCGCTCACCTCTTTCTCGCGGCCCGCGTAGGTGTCGGCGAGCCGCTCGAGCACCTCGGCCTTGATTTCGTCGGTGCGGTCGTTGCGTTCCGTCTTGCCCGAGATGGTCAACGCTTTTGACAGCTCGTCGGTGGCCACCGAGGACACCGAGTAGTAGACGTCGTCGCCGTAGTCGGGGAACACCGGGTATTCGCTCGTCGGCTTCGCAGCTGCGTCGGCAAGCTCCTGCTGCGCGGCACACAACGCCGCGATGAACGGCTTGGCTGCCTCCAGCCCTTCGGCCACAACGGTTTCCGTCGGCGCTTGCGCACCGCCGTCAACGAGTTCGATGACGTTCTCGGTGGCCTCGGCCTCGACCATCATGATCGCCACGTCACCGTCATCGAGCGCCCGGCCGGCCAGCACCATGTCGAACACCGCGCGCTGCAGCTGCTCGACGGTCGGGAAGGCCACCCAGGTGCCGTCGATCAGTGCCACCCGCGCGGCACCGACCGGGCCGGAGAACGGCAGCCCGGCCAACTGGGTAGAGGCCGACGCGGCATTGATCGCCACCACGTCGTACAGGTCGTTGGGGTCCAGGCTCATCACCGTCACCACGACCTGGACCTCGTTGCGCAGGCCGTCGACGAACGACGGGCGCAGCGGGCGGTCGGTGAGCCGACAGGTCAGGATCGCGTCGGTGGACGGCCGGCCCTCACGCCGGAAGAACGAGCCGGGGATACGGCCCGCCGCATACATCCGCTCCTCGACATCGACCGTCAACGGGAAGAAGTCGAAGTGCTCCTTGGGGTTCTTGCTGGCGGTGGTCGCCGAAAGCAGCATGGTCTCGTCGTCGAGGTAGGCGACGACGGCGCCGGCGGCCTGCTGGGCCAGCCGGCCGGTCTCGAACCGGATGGTGCGGGTGCCAAAGCTCCCGTTGTCGATAGTGGCGGTGGATTCGAACACGCCTTGTTCAATTTCAGCTACAGACATGGAGTCCGTGCGGCCTCTCTGGTTTCATGGCTGTTTCGCGCGGTCACACGCAACCCGAGAGGACCGGCCTGGATACGGCTACGGCCGTCGATCGAAGCGGCCGGACAGCTCATCCGGCAGCCACTACCGAAGACCGCCCGATACAGACGTGGCCCTTCTGCATTCGCGGTCGCGCTGTGACGCGCTGGGACGGTGCGCGCGGATCGCGCGAACCGCACCTGCTCGGGCCGATCTGGCCCAGAACGCCCTCACTCTACACGCCGACCTGGCGATTCCTAAGCCCGACGGCGGTCGCGAGGTTCAGGCGACATCCTCCACGCAGACCGTGAACTGTTGATCGGCGTAGGCGTAGCCCACGCCGCTGGCGCACTGATCAACGCTGACCGGGTCTCGGAGATCGGTGAGGATCTGGGTGGCGCGCTGGCGATGCGGTGCTGAGGTGTCGTCGCAATCGACGCGGACCGGGTCGGCGCTGTGCTCCGGGTCGACACTCATGCAGCCGCCGACCACCCAGTCGATATTCAGGCACGCGGTGTTGGTCGAGTCGCTGAACGCGTTACGCATCGAATACGAGGAGTCGACGTCGTCGGGGCACTGATCGCGGTCGGCGACAGTGGCCGCAACCTTGAAATTCGACGTGGGGCTACCGCAGGCGACCTTGCTGGCCTCCGGCCGGTCGGCGGTGCCGCCCAGCTTGAGGCAATCCCCCACTTTGAGGTCCGCGGCGTTGGTCGCCGACGACGAGCAGCCGGTCAGTCCGCCGAGGACGGCGACTGCCGCGATCGCGGCCGCGGCAAGCGCGCGCATCGCGACGGCGAATCAGCGACGCAGGCCCAGGCGCTCGATGAGCGAGCGGTATCGCGCCACATCGATCTGGGCCACGTATTTGAGCAGGCGCCGCCGCCGTCCCACCAGCAACAGCAATCCCCGCCGCGAGTGGTGGTCGTGCTTGTGCACCTTGAGGTGCTCGGTCAGGTCCGCGATCCGCCTGGTCAGCAGCGCGACTTGCGCCTCCGGCGAACCGGTGTCGGTCTCATGCAGGCCGTAGGAGCCCAGGATTTCTTTTTTCTGCTCGGCTGTCAGCGCCACGAAATATCTCCATCAATCGGTCCGCGATCATCGAAATCTGGGGCGCGGCCGCCGCGAACTGCAGCACGCGCCGTGTCGTCGGGAGTTTAGCAGCGGGCACCGCGCGGTCCCCAAACCGCAGGTCAGCCCACCGACAGCAGGGCCCGCGCCCGGTCGGTGTCGTTACCCATCGCCGCGACGAGGTCCTCGACCGCAGCGAACTTCTCCTGCCCGCGGATCCGCGCGACGAAGTCCAGCGCCACGTGCTGGCCGTACAGGTCGGCGGTGGTGTCCAGGACGAACGCCTCGACCGTGCGGGTACGCCCGGAGAAGGTCGGGTTGGTGCCTACTGACACGGCGGCCTGGTAGCGCTCGCCCGGGACGACGGTGCCCGTCACCGGGCCGTGCCCCAGCACGGTGAACCATGCGGCATACACGCCGTCGGCCGGGATCGCGGAGTACATCGGCGGCGCCACGTTCGCGGTGGGAAAGCCCAGCGACTTGCCCCGTCCGTCGCCGCGGACCACCACGCCCTCGACGCGATGCGCGCGGCCGAGCGCTTCGGCGGCGGCCACCACGTCACCGGCGTCCACGCAGGAGCGGATATAGGTCGAGGAGAACGTCACGGTCTCGGTGTTGTGATGTTCGGTGACCAGCGACATCGATTCCACCGCGAAGCCGAACCGCTCGCCGGCCCGTCGCAAGATGTCGACGGTGCCGGCGGCCTTTTTGCCGAAGGTGAAGTTCTCGCCCACCACGACCTCGACCACGTGCAGGCGCTCAACCAGTAGCTCGTGGATGTAGCGGTCCGGGGTCAGCTTCATGAAATCGGTGGTGAATGGCATCACCAGAAACACGTCGACTCCGAACTCCTCGGCGAGTTCGGCGCGCCGGGTCAGTGTCGTCAGCTGCGCGGGATGGCTCCCGGGAAACACGACTTCCATCGGGTGCGGGTCGAAGGTCATCAGCACCGTCGGCACGCCACGGGCCCGGCCGGATTTCACCGCATGCGAGATCAGCTCAGCGTGGCCGCGATGCACCCCGTCGAACACCCCGATGGTGAGCACGCATCTGCCCCAGTCCGTGGGTATCTCGTCTTGCCCGCGCCACCGTTGCACAACCGCAAGCGTACGGCGCGAGGCGGTCTCTGACCGCGCCAGAGTCCCAGATCAGGTGAGCATTGCTTAAACTTCCGGTGTGCGCCCTGACGACGAGCCCGGCGAGCTCACAGCGGTTGCCCAGGACTATCTGAAGATCATCTGGAATGCCCAGGAGTGGTCCCGGGAGAAGATCAGCACCAAGATGCTGGCCGAAAAGCTGGGTGTGTCGGCCAGTACCGCCTCGGAGTCCATCCGCAAGCTCGCCGAGCAAGGCCTCGTCGACCACGAGAAGTACGGCGCTGTCACGCTCACCGATTCCGGCCGCCGCGCGGCGCTGGCCATGGTGCGCCGGCACCGATTGTTGGAGACGTTCCTGGTCAACGAGCTCGGCTACAGCTGGGATGAGGTGCACGACGAAGCTGAGGTGCTCGAGCACGCCGTCTCCGACCAACTGGTGGCCCGTATCGACGCCAAACTGGGGTTCCCACAGCGCGACCCGCATGGTGATCCGATCCCTGCCACCGACGGGCAAGTGCCGACCCCGCCCGCCCGTCAGCTGTGGGCCTGCGGCGACGGGGAAGCCGGGACGGTGGCGCGCATCTCCGATGCCGACCCGGAGATGCTGCGCTACTTCGACAGCATCGGTATCAGCCTTGATTCGCGGCTGCGAGTGCTGACCCGCCGCGAGTTCGCCGGGATGATCTCGGTGAGCGTCGAGTCGGGCGACGGTTCCGAGGCCGCCGTCGACCTGGGCAGCCCGGCCGCCCAAGCGATCTGGGTGATCTAGGCGTTCACTTCAGATGGTCGGCGAGTTGTCCGTCGTCCCCGAAGAGTTCTGCCTGCCACGTGGCGACCAGGTCGGTGGTGTCGATCTGGGTGGGGTGAAAGCTGGGATCTTTGAACGGCTTCATGGCGGAGTAAAACCCCTTCCACATGGGATTGCGCAGCATTTGCACCGTCTCCTTGACAATCCGGACGGGCTGGCGCCGGCCCTCGATGTCGGTGGTAGCGATCGACAGCCAGGAAAACAGCACAAGGATCGGAATGCCGAAGTTTTGCGCGAACCGCATCCAGCGGATGCGCGTCGATTCGGGGACACCAATGCTCCGGTACACGTCGAACGCGACCGACTTGTGCTCCAATTCTTCCAGCGCATGCCAGTTGAGCAGGTTCTTGATCTCTGGGTCATACATCATCGCCTGGATCTCGGGACTGGAGAGGATGTTCTCGGCCCATACCGCGGTGAAATGCTCGGCGGCAACCGTGAACCCGAGGAAGAAATGGCGCAGCCTGACCAGCCGGGCCGGGCTGGGGTACTGCTTGTCCAGAAACTTCTCCATGCGTTCGGTGCTCTGCAGCAGGTACTCGAACCACGCCGTCGGATACCCCATGGCCGCGAGCTGATCGTTGAGTTCGCGGTGCTGCAGTCCGTGCGTCTTCTCCTGCCCGATGAATCCGGACACCCGCTTCTTCAACTCGGGATCGGTGAACGTTTCCAGATAGCGGCGCACCGACCGGACGAAGATGTCCTCACCTGGTGGGAAGATCGCCGACAGGACGGCCACCATGTGGCTGAACATGATGCTGCCGTCGGCGAAATACTTGTTCGTCGAAGCTTGTGCGTCGAACCCGAAATTCATCCGCCGCACCGTCGGGTACACAGCCGCGCCTGCCATGACGACGACGGTAGGTCCTGCGCCTAGGTGAACGGAATGGGCGAAACGGACACGGATTTGATGTCTTCGGACAACGGGTTGTCCGGCTACGGTCCGAGTACGCGTCCGCGGTGTTTGCTCGGCGGCGTACCGGCCCAACGGATATACGCGCGGGTGAAGGCGGCGGTCTCCGAATAACCGAGTTGGCGCGCTGTTTCCTCGACAGTCAGGCCCGACTCGAGTAACGCGGCGGCGAGCGTCACCCGGACCTCGTCGACCAACGCGCGATAACTGGTGTGTTCGGCGGCCAGGCGGCGGTGCAGCGTACGTTCGGTGATGCACAATTCGGCCGCGATGACCGCCATTGCCGGCAGTTGACCAGGATCTCGCACCAGGCGGGAGCGCACTTGCGCTGAGATCCCGCGGCGCTGGCGGCGTGTCTGCAACAGTTCCTCACATTGTTGCGCGCACGCCTCGGCGGCGGCGGCGTCGGCAGCCGGCATCGGAACGGCCAGCACGTCGCGCGGGAAGCTGATCGCGGTACGGTTCGCGGATAAATCGAATTCGATTGTCACCCGCGGAAACTCGAAGCGATCAGCTGGAAAATCGATACCGGGCAACTCGACCTTGACCAGCACATCCGAATCCAGCTGGCCGATCAGTAACGGCACCATGTTGGTCAGCGCGAACAGATCCCGTTCCAGCATGAAGGTCCGGACATCGACGGGGACGGCGCTGTCATCAAATTCAACGACCGCGCCGTCGGCGGTGGCGTATCGGGCCAGCCGCAGAAATGTCGAAGACAGCGTCGCATACCGGCAGGCCACGTTGACCGCGTCACCCAAGGTCGGACTTGCCAGCAGCGCGTAGCCGAGTACACCGGTGTTGGAGAAGTTGTACTGCACGCCGACGTCACGAGCGAACTCGTGTGGGTCTTTAACTCGCCCAAGGATGTTGCGCAGAATCCCAAGTTCTTGGCCGGCTTGGACTTCGGTGGTGTTGTCATCGATGTCGGCCAGCGTCAAATCGGTGCCGGTCAGGCAATCCGCCGCGCCGATCCCGTGTAACCGCGCGGCCTCCAGCAGGTGCCGACAGGTCGCTACCGGTCGCGGAATGTCCCAGTCCGCCTGCTGACGGGCTCCACCGGCCACCACGTGTCCGAAGATATCAACTTCTGGGCCGTACGTGGGCCTAGCGCTTTAGGATCGACCGATGGCCAAACTCGAGCTGTCCCGCGATTTGTCGCTGTCTCCCGAGCAAGCATGGACGCACGCCTCGGACCTGGGCGGGCTGGGTGACTGGCTATCGATGCATCAGGGGTGGCGGTCGGACCTGCCCGGCGAGCTCGCCGTCGGCACGACATTGGTCGGTGTGGCCGGCGCAAAAGGCATGCGCAACCGGGTCACGTGGACGATCCGAAAGGTGGAACCCCCGGAATTGCTCGAGATCACCGGCGATGGGGTGGGCGGCACCAGGTACGCGATGAAGTTGAGCGTCGCTCCAACCGCATCGGGCTGCACGTTCACGGTGCGCATCGACTTGGGCGGCCGGCCGCTGTTCGGCCCGATCGGCGCCACCGCCGCCCGAGCGGTCAAAGGCGATATCGAGCGCTCCATCAAGCAATTTGAAGCGCTCTACGCCTAGGGCCTAACTGTTGTCGCTGGCGGTAGCCCGGGCATGGTAAGCATCCCGGGTGGCCTGATCCACCGCGAGATACACCTGCTCGGTCCGGGTGATCCTGGCCAGCAACCGGCGCGGCCGTTCTGGCATCGACAGCGCCGTCCGCAACACGAATTGCAGCCGGCGCGGCACATAGGACATGGCGCGGCGGGTCCGCGCGGCGGCGACGACGGCCGCCGCGATCTCGTCGGGCTCGACCGACACGAAGGTCTCCACCGCATCCGGGAGCCGAACGCCGGCAGACAGCTCCGTATGCACGACGCCGGGAAGGATCGCGCAGACCGCAATCCCCTTGGGCCGCAACTCTTCGCGCAGCGCGTAGGTCAGACCGACCACACCGAACTTGGTGGCGCAGTATGTCGCAACACCGGGGAAGCCGCCGACACCCGCCATCGAAGCGATGTTGATGATGCATCCGCCGCCGCGCTTGGCGAAGCGGCTCGCAGCGAGCTTGCATCCCAGGATCACGCCCCGAAGGTTGATGTCCACCATTGTGTCCTCGGCGCTCTGCGACTCGGCGAGGAATTCGCCGGTGAGCATGACGCCCGCGTTGTTCACCAGGATGTCGAGCGGCCCGAGAACACGCTCAGCATCATCGAGGAACGCCGAAAAGGACTGCGGCGACGTGACATCGAGCGGTAGCGCGATGACGCCGCTTCCCAGACCAGTCGCCACTTGCTTGGCGAGCGCGGCGTCGAGATCTCCGATCGCTACCTTGGCACCTGTCGCGGCGAATGCCTTCGCGGTGGCCAACCCGATGCCGCGCGCGCCGCCGGTGACCGCAACGACCCGCCCGTGTAGCGCCGTCTTCATCCTGACCTCATTCTCCCTCCGGTAGGAATGCCCGAGCGCGCAGCGGACACCCGGTGGCCCAACTCGTAGTCGCGGGAGTCCGGTTTGTCGGCGAGACGCCGCCGGTAGGCGCTGGGCGTCCAGGGCCAGAGTTCGGGCAGGCCGTCCGGGCCCAGATACCAGCTCGTGCAGCCGGTTGCCCACACGGTGCCCGGCATGGCGTCGTGCATGCTGGCGTTGAACTCGTTCGTGGCGACCACGCTGGGGGCGACGGTATCGAATTCCCGCTCACGCCAACGCTGGATCCATCCGAGGATGTGCCCGGCCTGGGCTTCGGCGACGGCGGTCAGCGAATAGTTGCCGACCGGGCTGTGCGGCCCCATCAGCATGAAAAAGTTCGGAAACCCGGGCAATGCCACACCCAGGTGGGCTTTGGGCCCGCGTGCCCACAACTGTTCGACGCTGAGCTCGTCGCGACCAACCAGTGTCATCGGACGCATGAACGCGTGGGCATCGAAGCCGGTGGCCAGCACGATGGCGTCGAGTTCGTGCAGGGCGCCGTCGGCAGTGACGATGCCGCGTGGTTCGACGTGGTCGATGCCGCTGTCGACCAGGCGCACGTTGGGGCGTTGCATGGCCCGATAGAAGCCGGCCGAGATCACCAGCCGGCGACACATCGGTTGGTAGTCGGGGGTGAGGCGGCGACGCAGCTCTCGGTCGCGGACCGTGTACAGGTTGGCGCGGCACAGGTTGCCGATGAATGTCCGCCGCCATCCGGGCTGCACCAGGGCGTGCGCGAAGAACTCGAACGCCTGGTGGTATGCGCGGTAGGCGACGCCGTCCAAGACCGGCATCCGGCGATGCAACCGGCCCGACCATCGGCGATAGCTGGGGTTCGGCAGCGGCAGTATCCACTGTGCGCTGCGTTGGAACAGATCGAGGCGGGCGACGCAACCGGCGAGACCGCACACGATCTGCACACCCGTCGAACCCGTCCCGACTACAGCCACTCGTTTTCCGGTCAGATCCACGCGGTCGTCCCACCGCGCCGAATGCATGACGGGACCGTGGAAGTCGGCCAGCCCGTCGATTGTCGGGATCCGCGGCTCCCGCAGAATGCCGGCGGCTGAGATGAGGAAGTCATGCGAAATCGCTTCCCCGGCATCGGTGGTGAGCAGCCAGCCGGTCCCGGTGAATCGGGCGTCGACGATCTCGACGCCGAATCGGATAATGTCGGTCAGCGCGTACTCGGTTGTCACCCAGCGGAAGTAATCGAAGATTTCCGGTCCGGGCGAAAAGAACTTCGACCAATCAGGGTTGGTCGCAAAGGTGAATTGGTAGAACCGGGACGGAACGTCACAAGACAGGCCCGGGTAGGTGTTGTCACGCCAGGTTCCGCCGACATCGTGCGACTTTTCGTAGATCGTGACGTCGGTGATGCCGGCCCGGCGCAGCACGATGGCCTGACACAGCCCGGACATGCCGGCTCCGAGGATGCCCACCGACGGTTGTCGCCGCATCATGCGGCTACCTCCACACGGTCGGCGGCGCGCACAATGCGCCGAATACTCGGCAAGGCGGCCAGCAACCGGTCGGCGAGGAAGACCAGCGACCGCAAATCGACCAGCAGACCAACCCACCAAGGTGCATAGACCCGTCGGGCCCGCCGGGCGATGCCAGCCACGACGACGCCGGCCGCCACCTCGACCGGGATGGGTTTGCCCACCGCCCCGGGACGGGCGGCCAGCACAGCACCCAAGCCGGAACGGGTCAGCATGTCCTCGGCCAGCCCGGTGCCGACCAAACCGAAGTAGGCGATGCCGACATCGACTCCGTCGGCGGCAAGCTCGATGCGCAGGGATCGCGCCAGTGACTCGACGCCGGCCTTGGCGGCCATGTAGCCACTGACGGTCGGTCCCGGTATCACCGCGCCAATCGACGCGATGGCCATGACATAGCCCCGGCGTTGGCGGACATAGGGCAGCGCTGCCCGGAGCGCGTGGAACACTCCCACCAGGTTGACGTCGATGACCTGCTGCCACTCAGCGGCATTCACCGCGGCGACGGTCTGGCCCGGGCCGGCAATCCCGGCGTTGGCCACCACCACGTCCACGCCGCCGAAATGCCGTGCGGCGGCGCCAACAGCCCTCATCACCGACTCCGAGGATGTCACGTCGGCTTCGAATACCGCTGCGCTGCCGCCGAGTTCAGCAACAAGCCGCTGTGCGGCCGCCAGATCCCGGTCGAGCACCGCGACGCACGCGCCCCGTTCGGCCAATTCGCGGGTGACCTGGGCGCCGATGCCCTGTGCACCTCCGGTGATCACGACTGACTGTCCGGCAAGCTGACCTGCCCGCGCAATCCTCATGTCGCCCGCCCAACCCGTAGCGGCACCGATACCGGACCCTGCAATGACGGTGTGGTGCCCCACCGCACGGGTCCGGCCAACTCAAGGCCGTCGACCTCGTCGAGCAGGTGGTCGACCGCGGTCAGCACTTCCAGCCGCGCCAGGTGCGCACCCAGACAAAAGTGGACCCCGTGACCAAACGCCATGTGCCCGAGCGTCGGGCGGTGGATGTCGAAGCGGTCCGGGTCTGCGAACTTGGCTGGGTCACGGTTGGCCGACGCGTAGAACAGCACCACCCGCGCACCGCGCGGAATGACCGTGCCCTCGAATTCATACGGGGTGGTGGTACTGCGCGTCACCCATTGCACCGGCGAACCCCAGCGAGCCGCTTCTTCCACCGCGGCAGGCAGCAAGCTGCGGTCGGCGCGTAGCTCGGCGAAGAGGTCGGGTTCCTGCGCAAGCCGGATCAGCAGCATTCCCGACAGGTTGGTGGTCGTCTCGTTGCCGGCCACCAGCACGATCACGGCGTAGAAGAAGGCCTCCTGCTCGGAGATCTCTCCGTCCTCGACTGCGATCCGCAGCCGGTCCAGCAGGCCTGCGCCGGGTGGCGTCCCGCGCCGCCTGAGTTCGGCGGCAACGAAACTGCGGTACTGAACATAGGCCTGCAAACCGGTGGCAGCAAGACGCATGATTTCGGGAACTGTCCTGGGACTGAAGATTTGGGCCCATCGGTCGGAGATCGCGCGGAATTCCGGCCAGACCTCACGGGGCACCCCGAGTATCTGCGCGATGACGTTGATCGGCAGCGGGATGGTCAACGCGGGCACCATATCGACGACGTCACCGCGCATGAGCTTGTTCACCCCGTCGGCGGCCAGCGCGCGAATCTCCGTGGTGAGCGATTCAACCGCCTTCTTGCTGAACATCGGTTGGGTGATGTGGCGCAGCCGCTCGTGGTCGGGCGGATCCGTGGTGATCACCGAAGGCCCGGGGGTGGAGCGCAGCGTGATCCCGTGGGCCGACGAGAAGGTCCGGTTGTCGCGGGCCGCGGCATGCACGTCGTGGTAGCGGCCCAGCATCCACACTCCCAGGCGTTCGTTGACTACCACGGGGTGCTCACGAATGCGCTCGAAATCTGGATAGGGGTTGGCGATGCTCTCCGGCAGCGTGGGGTCGAAGGTCGTTCTGGGCACCGAGTGTGGCGCGACGCGCGCCCGGGGACGGCGGAGGTCACGATATGTGCCAACGACGATGGGACGCCCCAGATCGGCGATGGCCGCCCGCGCGGCGCCGGCGATTGCTCTCGGCGGGGGTCGCAGCAGATCGGTAGCCATAGCACCGACGCTACGGCCGGTGGCCGCGGCTCGGAATGCGCAAATCAGACATTCATTTGATGCTTTCGGACACTTCCTGGTGCTACCTCTCGACCAGCTGGTTTCGCAGCACCTTGCCGGTTTCGTTGCGCGGCAACTCCGCTACGAACACCACGTCACGCGGGATCTTGTGCCGGGCCAGCTGGGACCGCACATACGTCTTGATTGCGTCGGCATCTGGTTTGCAGTTCGGCGCGGCAACGACGAAGGCGCGCAGCCGCTTTCCGAAGTCGACGTCATCGACACCGACGACGGCCGCCTCGGCGATATCGGGATGGTCAGCGAGCAGATTCTCGACTTCGAGCGGAAAGACATTTTCGCCGCCGGAAACGATCATGTCGTCATCCCGTCCGTCGACGAACCACAGGCCGGATTCGTCAAAATGTCCGGTGTCCCCGGTGGACAGCAGCCCGTCGACGATCTCCTTGTTTCCGCCGTCGGTGTATCCGGTGAACGACAACCCGCTCGACACGAACAGTGTGCCGACCCGGCCGGGTTCGGTGATGCGGTGGCGATCGTCGTCGTAGCAGGCGAGCCGGCACCCGAGCGGGGGGCGGCCGACGGTGCCCGGAGCCGCACGCAGTTCCTGCGGTGTCGCGATAGCGGCGGCCGCCACTTCCGTGGACCCGTACAGGTTGTACAGCACATCGCCGAATGCCTCGGCGGTGCGGCGGCACACGTCCGGAGACAGCGCAGAACCCGCGGCGAAAACCACGTTCAGTGATGAGGTGTCGTACCGTTCGAGGATTTCTTGATCCAGGTCGAGGATGCGCTGCAGCATGGTGGGAACCAGGATCAGCGCACCGACACGATGCTCGGCGACGGACTTCAGCGTCGACTCCGGATCGAATCGCCGCGCCAGCACGATACGGTTGCCGAGCGCCAGGCCAAGCGCACACGTCGCCAAACCCGTCGCATGGAACAACGGGGCGGCCACATGGTAGACGCCTCGAGCCGGCCAGGGGACCCGGTCGAGCAGCTGGGCGGTTTGCAGCGGGTCAATCCGGTTGCGGGGTGCGCCTTTCGGGGTGCCGGTGGTGCCGCTGGTCAGCAACACCATGCCGCCGGCCCGTGGCGGGGAGGGCAGTGCACCCGCCGACCGGTCGCGGATCAGCTCGTCGAGGGTGAACCGCCGGATGGTCGCGGGCAACGTTTCCAGCAGCCCGTCGAATTCATCGTCGGCGAGCACGACGCTGATCCTTTCCCGCGCGCAGACGTCGGCCAGTTGTGGTCCGGCGAAGCCGGTGTTCATCAACACCACCCGCGCGCCGATGCTGTTCGCCGCGCTCAGCGCCAGCATGATGGCGCGGTGGTTGCGGTAGAGCACTGCGATCACCGTGGTCGAGTCGACGCCGTGCGCTTGCAATCCCCTGGCCAACGCGTTTGAAGTGGCGCCCAGGTCGGCGAAACTGGCGGTGCCCCATTCGTCGGTGAGCGCCGGCGCGTTGCCGTAGCGGGCGGCGGCGTGCTGGACCATGCCGGCGAACGGTCCGTAGCGTTTGAGCGCCAGGAAGGCGTGCAACGCCCGGTCGGGCCGCAGCGGCTCGACCATGCCGCCGCGGCTCAGCACACGTACCGCGGCGAGTCGATCCGCCGCTCGCTGCCAAATGCCCACCTATCCGGTCCTTTCGACATGATTGCCGGCCCGCTCCAGTAGTTGGGTGATGAGGCGGACCACTTCGGCCGGGTTGTCGAGTTGCGGGCAGTGCCCCGATCGCGGCAGGATGACCAACTCACTTCCTGGGATTTGTCGGTGCAGCGTTCGGCTCGAGTGCACCGGAATGATCCGATCTCGCGCGCCGTGCACGATTACCGCCGGACAGGTGACCCGAACGGTGTCATGTCCCGCTGAGGTTTCGTAGGCGTACTGAAAAGCGTACCGGCCCAGTGTCGCAACGTCTGAGCCCTGCGAAAACAGCTGCGCCCAATATGCGATCACCGCGGGATCGGCGATCACCCCAGGTCCGTAAAGGACCTTCGGTATGGCACGGCGTACTGACCAGCGCAGCGCTGAGCGTGGTATCCGGATCCGGCCGGCACGCGACCAGAACACCTCCGGTATCTCGCGGCGCCGCGCGAGCCTGGCCAGCCAGTGCCGGGCACCAAGCGGATCATCCAGCGCAACGAGGCCCTTGACTACTTCAGGTCTGCGGGCCGCGGCCCGGACCGCAGTGGCCGCGCCGAGTGAGTTGCCGACCAGCACAGCCGGACCCGACTCGGCAAGCACCGCGTCGGCGAATCCGTCGAACTGCGGCACCAGCGCTCCGGACCGGCGCGGGCCGGCCTGCCCGAACCCTGGTAGGTCGACCGCAAACGCGCGCCGTCCCGCCGTCTCGAGCCGAGTCAGCACACCTCGCCAGGTGTCGGCGCTGTCGGCGTAGCCGTGTAACAGCACGACCGGCGTCCCGTTACCGGCTACGGATAACACCCGGGTACCTACACCGTTGTAGGTCACCCGGTTCGCAGTGATCATGCGGTGAGCAGCCCCTTGGCGATGTGGGTCACCTGCACTTCGTTGCTGCCCGCGTAGATCATCAGCGACTTCGCATCGCGCGCAAGCTGTTCGACGCGGTACTCGGCCATATAACCATTGCCACCGAATAGCTGGACCGCCTCCATCGCGACATCGGTCGCTGCTTCGGACGAGTAGAGTTTGATCGCTGAAGCCTCCGCCAGTGAAGGCACCTTGCCCGCCTGTGCCTTCTCCAGTGTCTGGAACACCATGTTCTGCACGTTGATCCGCGCGACTTCCATCTTGGCCAGCTTCAATTGGATCAACTGGAGTTGCCCAATCTCCTTGCCCCACAGAGTACGGGTTTTGGCGTAATCGACGCAGCGCCGATGGCATTCGTTGATGATGCCCAATGCCATCAACGCCACCCCCAGCCGTTCGGCCGCGAAATTGGCGCGCGCACTTTCCCGTCCGTCCCCACCGGTGTGTTGTTCAGTCTCACCGAGCAGCCGATCTGGTGTCAGCCGCACGTTGTCGAAGAACAGCTCGCCGGTCGGCGAGGACATCATGCCCATCTTCTTGAACGGCTTGCCCTGTGTGAGTCCCTCCGTTCCGGAGTCGAGGACGAAGGTCAGCACGGGCCGGTTGCGGCGGTCGACGGAGCCGTCATCGAGCTTGGCGTAAACGATCAGCACATCGGCGTACGGGCCGTTGGTGATGAAGGTCTTCTGCCCGTTGAGGATGTAGTCGTCCCCGTCGCGCTTGACGGTGGTCTTCATTCCGCCGAACGCATCCGAGCCGGAGTCGGGTTCGGTGATGGCCCAGGCCGCGATCTTCTCCAGCGTCATCAACTCCGGCAGCCAGCGCTCCTTTTGGGCCAGTGTGCCGCGGCTCATGATCGTCGCCGCCCCCAGCCCGAGGCTGACGCCGAGTGTGCTCAACAACCCGATGCTGACCCCGGCAAGTTCGGAGACCAGCACCGCGGCCATCGACGCCTGGGCACCTAGCTCCCCCAGACCGCCCGACGTGCCATCCCGCTTCTTGGTCTGCTCCTCGCCGGCGGCGATCGCCGCCTCCTTCGTACGCTGTTTGTCCAGCATCGTCTTGACCGCTTCGGCAGCCATCACATCCAAGCCGAATTCGCTGAACAGCTTGCGGGCGATCGGATATGGCGACAGTTCACCGCTTTCCAACCCATCCAGATGGGGGCGAATCTCTTTGTCGATGAACTCGCGCACTGTATCCCGCATGATGATGTCGGTGTCGGACCATTCGATCATGGCAACCTCGCCGCGATGTCGTCGATGAGCCACGGCCCATCTGTTTCGATGGTTTCGGTGTCGTGCCATCCCTTCAGCGCCGAGATGGCACCGCCCTGCACGGCGTACACCTTGCCGGTGATCGGGCACTTGTCCGTCACCAGGTAGGCCACCAGCGGCGAGATGTTGGCCGGGCTGAACAGATCCAGCTCACCTTCATCCGGTTCGCCCATCAGCTCACCCATGCCGGGGGTGGCCAGGGTGAGCCGGGTCCGCGCGATCGGTGCGATCGCATTGACCCGCACTCCGTAGCGATCCAACTCCTCGGCGGCAATGAGGGTCAGCGCCGCAATCGCCGCCTTGGCCGAGCCGTAATTGGCTTGCCCCGCATTGGCCAGCGTTACTCCGGAACCCGATGCGGTGTTGATCACCGCCGCGTTGGGCTGATCCCCGGCTTTGGACTGCGCCTTCCAGTACGCCGCCGCATGGTGCAACATCGCGAAGTGACCCTTCAGGTGCACCGCGATGACCGCGTCCCACTGTGCCTCCTCCATGCCGGCGATGAACGAGTCCCGCAAAATCCCGGCATTGTTGACCAGCACGTCGAGCCGACCGAATTCGTCGACCGCCTGCCGGACAACGCTTTCCGCGCCATCCCAGGTCGCGATGTTCTCGGTGTTGGCGACCGCGGTACCTCCGGCGGCAATGATCTCGTCCACCACGTCGGCCGCTGGGCCGCTGTCCGCTCCCTCGCCGGTGTTGCTGCCGCCAAGGTCATTGACGACGACCTTGGCTCCCTCGCCGGCGAACAGCAGCGCGTGCTCGCGCCCGATCCCGCGGCCGGCTCCGGTGATCACCGCTACCCGTCCCTCCAGTGCACCCATCACTTCTCCTCAATGATCTCGGCAAGACCGTCGGTGATGACGAAGTCGTCACCGCGCGTGGTCTCGAATGCATAGCGGGTGACTCCGTTGTCGCTGCCCTTCTCCCAGATCCGCGTTTCCAGATCGTCACCAGGCAGCACCGGCTTGGCGAACCGGACCGCGAACCGCTTGAGCCGGTTGACATCCGAGTCGGCAAGCTCGGTGAGCACCGCCCACGAGGTGAACGCGATCGTGCACAAGCCGTGGGCGATAATTCCGGGCAGTCCGGCATCCTTCGCGACCTCCTCGTCGAGATGGATCGGCATCGGGTCGCCGGCCGCCGGGGAGTAGCGGAACGTCTGGTCGGCGTCGATATGCTGCACGACCTTGGCCGCCGCTGCCCGCTCGCGCAAGCTGTCGTCGAACTTGTGGTCAGGACTGAGCTCGCCGACGGCCTTGCCGACATTGAAGCCCCGCACGAACGTGGTGACGTACTGTTCGTTGACCAGCTCGCCGTCCTCGGTTCGGCATTCGAGCAGGATCGCGGCTCGGGTGCCCTTTTCCAGGCCCTGGTAACCGATCATCTTGCCGCGCGAAACCAGCTTGTCGCCCGGGCGGATCGGCCGGTGGAAGTGGAAATCCTGTTCCCCGTGCACGATTCGCGGGATAGCCTCGACTGGCATGACGTCGACGGCCGGGGTGAGCAGCGCCTCGAAGACCGGCACAATCGCGAACACCGGCGGCGCGACGTCGCCGTTGCGGTGCGCCGCGATCGGATCATTGCTCGCCGCCGCGTATTCGGCGAGCCGCTCCCGGGTCACCTCGAAGTGCTCGTCGTCGGTCCAGCGGTCTAGTCCGGTGTCGTCGAACTCCAACGCTTCGGTCATGCCGACGCCGAGGCCAACGCGTCGAGCTGATCGAGCGTCTTGTCGAGTTGCTTGATGCCGTCCTTCTCCACTGCCTTGCCCAGCGCGCCCTTGATCAGCGCACCCTCGAAATCACCGGAAACGGTGAACTTGGAGCCGGCGCCTGCCGGTTCGATGGTGAAGGTGAACTGCGCTTTGACACCCGCCATCCCGGTGCCGCCGAGCACCAGATGGGCAGGAGCGTCGACCGATTCGATCGTCCACTCGATCTTGTTGGCCATCCCGAGCATGACGATCTTGGCGGTCAGTTTCGCTCCGGGCGTCAGGGTGGCGGGCGGTTCCTCCAGCCACTTCTCGTGCACGCTGAACCACTTGTCCCAGTTCGCCAGATCCGAGACGGTCTCCCACAACGCTTGCGGGTCGGCGCTCAGTTCTCGAGTGGCTTCGATGTGTCCCATGTTCAGTTGCTCCGATCTGCTCGTTGATAGGCAGTCACGACGGCGGCGCCGCCGAGGCCGATGTTGTGCTGTAACGCGGCAGTGACGCCGTCGACCTGTCGCTTGTCAGCGGCACCGCGGAGCTGCCAGGTGAGTTCGGCGCACTGCGCCAAGCCGGTCGCGCCCAGTGGATGCCCCTTGGAGATCAAGCCGCCGGAGGGGTTGACCACCCACCGCCCGCCGTACGTGGTGTCACCGTTGTCGATCAGCTTGGGGGCTTCACCCTCGCCGCACAGCCCCAGCGCTTCGTACAGCAGCAATTCGTTGGCAGAGAAGCAGTCATGCAACTCGATCACCTGGAAATCCTCCGGCCCCAGTCCGGATTGGTCGTAGACCCGTTGGGCGGCTTGCACATTCATGTCGTAGCCGATCAGGTTCTTGCAGGTGCCGTCGAACGTCGACGCGAAGTCGGTGGTCATTGCCTGCCCGACGATCTGCACCGCCTGCCCCGCCAACCCGTGCCTGTCGACGAAATCCTCACTGGCCAAGATCGCGGCTCCCGAACCGTCAGAAGTCGGCGAGCACTGCAGCTTGGTCAGCGGGTCGTAGACCATTCGGGAACCCATGATGTCTTCGAGGGTGTAGGACTCCTGGAACTGCGCGTAGGGGTTGTTGACCGAATGCAGATGGTTTTTATGGCCGATCTTGGCGAAATGTTCGGCGGTGGTGCCGTATTGCTTCATGTGTTCGCGACCGGCCGCACCGAACATCCACGGCGCCGGGGGAAACAGCACCTCGGAAATCTCGGCCATCGCCATGATGTGTTTGTCCATCGGCTGGGTTCGGTCGTCGTACATCGACCCCAGCGAACCTGGCTTCATCTTCTCGAATCCGAGTGCGATGGTGCAGTCGGCCAATCCACCGCGAATGGCCTGAGCGGCAAGATAGAGCGCGGTCGAGCCGGTCGAGCAGTTGTTGTTGACGTTGACGACCGGGATGCCGGTCAGGCCCAACTCATAAAGTGCCCGTTGACCAGACGTGGATTCGCCATAGACGTAGCCGACATAGCCCTGCTCGACTTCGGCGTACGCGATACCCGCGTCTTCGAGCGCTTTGGTTCCGGATTCCTTCGCCATGTCCGGGTAATCCCACCCCTCGCGCCGGCCCGGCTTCTCGAACTTCGTCATGCCGACGCCGACCACATACACCTTGTTCGCCATTGCGCTCCTATCAATCGGGACCGGGCCGCCGAAACAGAAACATACAGGCTTGATTGTATCTTTGCAATTGGGTCCGGCGGGCCGTGCTACTCGAGCGTGCGAACAGCTAGTCGATTGTTTCGGCCGGTAAGACGTCGGCCATGAGCGCGCGCAGGTGCTGACATGCCCGTTCCCAGCGTCTCCGCGCGCGTTCGGTGTCCCGGTCGACGAAACTCGCAACCAGGATCCCCCGCAGCGCGTCCATCGCGGTGTAGACGACGTTGCGGATTTCCTTTTGCGCCGGCTGGTCCGGCACCAGCTGCGCGATCGCGGAGATCAGCGTGCTGTTGACGACGGGCTCTACACGTTCGATCTGTTGGGCCAACACCGGATCAGTCCGGGCGGCGACCCAAAGTTCCATAGTCGCAACAAACATCGGCCCCTGGTGTGCCTCCCACAGAAAGTCCAGCACCGTGGATATTGGATCCGGACTCGCTTTGACGCGGCCCAGTTCTCGGATGGCACCCTGAGCGCGCTGCTGCGCCAGGTGCTCGATCGCGGCAACGACCAGGTCTTCCTTCGACCGAAAATGATGAATCTGGGCACCTCGGGTAACACCCGCCATCTCCGCGACCCGCGGCGTCGTGGTCCCGGCATATCCGTAGGACACCAGGCACTCCACGGTCGCGTCCAACAAGCGCGTCCGCATCGCAGCGCTGCGCTCGGCCTGGGTGCGCCGCACGCGCCGCCCGTCGACCTCTGTCGCCACTCCGACCGCACCCGCTTTCCGACCGGTATCACGTTGCCAGACGCAGCATACCGCCTACCGAGGATAAAAATACATTCTAACCTGAATGTTAGAGCTGGGCGGTAAGCAGCCGAGGGTATGGGTTCAACCGATCAGAGCGGCCTGAGCACCACTTGCATCTCCGCCAGGCCACGCAGCGCGCTGTTAGTGGTCCAACTCGGTGTGCCTATCACCTCGATGGCGCCTACCCGATCGATGAGTTCGCGCAGCACGGCTTTGGCCTCCATTCGCGCCAGCCCCGCTCCCAGACACAGATGGATGCCCGAACCGAACGCCACATGCGAGGGATTTCGCGACGGGACAAAGGAATCGGGATCATCGAACTGCCGGGGGTCACGATTGGCCGCGCCCCATAGCAAAAGCACCCGTGCGCCCGCCGGAATGGTGGCGTCGCCCACCCGGTAATCGGTCGTCGCGGTGCGGTAGAAGCCTTGGATCGGAGACGAATAGCGCAGCTGTTCTTCGATGGCGCTGCCCACCAGAGCGTCGGGATCGGAACGGATCAGCTCGAACTGATCCGGGTTCTCCGACAGCGTCAGAAACATCGTGCTCAGCAGGTTGGTGGTGGTCTCGTTGCCGGCCAGCAGCAGCAGTAACGCGAAATGGAACAGCTCGTCGCGGGTGATCTCGCCGCCTTCGGCATCGGCTACCAGTCGGCCCAACAGCGTGTCGGATGCCAACAGTTCGCCATTTTCGAATCGGCTGCAAAAGTACGCGTGCAGGTGACGCACGCCGTTGAGGGTGGGCAAAATCTGCCACAACCCCCTCGGGGTCAACTGGATATTGGCCACCCGGACTGCCTCGTTAGACCAGTACCGGAAGAACTCCTCGTCCTGCGGCGGGATCCCCAGGACGTGCGCGATCATCCGCATCGGCAGCGGTACGGCCAGCCGTTGCACCACGTCAGAACCCGCATTGGCCAGCAGCTCGCTGACCAGTTCGCTCGCCAGCCGATCCACCGTCGGCTGCCAACTACCGAGCGCTCCGCGCGCGAACGCGGGCTGCACCTTGCGCCGCAACTCGGTGTGACGTGGTGGATCCATGTTCAGCAGCACCGGAACGTCGAACCGGGTGCGCGTCACCCCTTCCCTGTTCGAAAGCATCCCGTCGCTGCGGGCCGCGGCGCGCACATCGTCGTAGCGGCTCAAGATGAAGATGTTGCGTCGGCGGTTGTACCGGACCCGCGACCCGCGCAGCAGCTCGCGGTACCCGGGATAGGGGTTCGCCGCGGTCGCGGGGTCGAAGGGGTCGAACGACGTCTCCGGGATAGCCCGATAGGCGGCGCGGTTGACCTTTGCGGCTAGATCCACGTGGAAGTTCGTGTACAGGCTTCTGACGATCGGTTTCGCCGTCGTCGTCGCTAGCAAAGCGTCGTACTTGAGCGTCACTGCTTCTCCGTTTCCGCAGCCTAACTATGCAGAATCAACCGTAACGGACATTTCTGTAACAGACAATAGGGTTAGGATGCTGTCCGATGGAGATGACGATCGATCAGCTCGCGCAACGCGTTTCCATGTCCTCGCGCAACATTCGGGAGTGGCAACGCCAGGGCCTGCTGCCGCCCCCGTCCCGCCGCGGACGGATCGGCATCTACTCCGACGAGCACGTGGCACGCATCGAACGGGTCAAGAAGCTGCATTCGGAGGGCTTCCCGCTCGACTTGATCCGCCGAATGATCGACACGAACACTGGCAGCAAAGCCGACATCCAGCACCTCGCGGCCGAGGTCTTGCGGCCGTTCGCGACGACCGATTCGGCCACGATCACGCAACTGCAGCTCGACGAGCGACTGGGGCCCGACGCCGCGACACAACTCGCAAAGCTCGACTTGATTGCCGACGCGGACGGCGACACGGTGACTGTGCGCGACGCGGAGGCGCTGAACCTGCTCGAAGGGCTTGTGAGCGTGGGCATTTCACTCGAACGTATGGTTGCTGCCCTTTCGAAGGTCAACGCGCACCAACATGCGATCGCCGAAGCGATCCTGCGCCCCTATGCCGAGGACGTCTGGGAACCGTTCGTATCGTCGAAGTTCGCCACGCCCGACTGGGGTTTGCTCGCCGATGATGCGGCTCGCGCGCGCCCGCTGGCAATCAGACTGCTGTCGCATCTGCAGCAGGCCGCCCTCGATGACGTCGCGGGGTCGATCATGCTGCGCGAGGCCGGCCCAACCGAACGCGCACTGGACAAGATCAGCCGGACTCCGCGGAACCGTAACGGGTGACCTATCGCTCGGCCCGCTGATAGGCGGTGACGACGGCGGCGCCGCCCAGGCCGATGTTGTGTTGTAGCGCCGCGCTGACGTTGTCGACTTGGCGCTTGTCGGCGCTGCCACGCAGCTGCCAGGTCAATTCGGCGCACTGCGCCAAACCCGTCGCGCCCAGCGGGTGGCCTTTGGAGATCAGGCCGCCGGACGGGTTGACCACCCAGCGTCCGCCATAGGTGGTGTCACCGTTGTCGATCAGCTTGGGCGCCTCGCCCTCGCCGCACAGGCCCAACGCCTCGTAGAGCAGCAGCTCGTTGGCCGAGAAGCAGTCATGCAGCTCGATGACCTGGAAGTCTTCCGGGCCAAGCCCAGATTGTTCATAAACTTGTTGTGCGGCTTGCACATTCATATCGTAGCCGATGAGCGCTTTGGCGGTGCCGTCGAAGGTGGAGCCGAAGTCGGTGGTCATCGCCTGGCCGACGATCTCGGTCGCCTGGCCGGCCAAATCGTGTCGGTCGACGAACGACTCGCTGGCCAGAATCGCCGCGCCCGAACCGTCCGAGGTCGGCGAACACTGCAGCTTGGTCAGCGGATCGGAGATCATCCGCGCCGCCAGGATGTCGTCCAGCGTGTACGACTCCTGGAATTGCGCGAACGGGTTGTTGACCGAGTGCTTGTGGTTCTTGTAGCCGATCTTGGCGAAATGCTCTGCGGTGCTGCCGTATTGACGCATGTGCTCGCGGCCGGCTGCGCCGAACATCCACGGCGCGACGGGCATCGCGAACTCGTCGATCTCGGCCATCGCCTTGACGTGCCTGCCCATCGGCGATTCACGGTCCTGGGCACCCCCGCCCAGCGAACCGGGTTGCATTTTCTCGAAGCCGAGGGCGATGGCGCAGTCGGCAAGCCCGCCCCGGATCGCCTGCGCCGCCAGGTAAAGCGCCGTCGAGCCGGTGGAGCAGTTGTTGTTCACGTTGACAATCGGGATTCCGGTCATGCCCAGCTCGTAGAGCGCCCGCTGCCCCGACGTCGAATCGCCGGCGACATAACCGACGTAGCCCTGCTCGACCTCGTCATAGCGAATCCCGGCATCGGCCAGCGCGTTGGTTCCCGACTCGCGCGCCATGTCGGGGTAGTCCCAGCCTTCGCGTCGTCCCGGCTTCTCGAACTTCGTCATGCCGACGCCGACCACGTAAACCTTGTTTGTCATTGGCACAGCGTACGGTTCACGCGTCCGCAACTCCAGGCGGTCGGCAGCCCAACTCGCCGACCGGCGTCTCAGATCGTGCCGGCTATCGTCGGTAGGCGCTGATGACCGCAGGATCGGGGTCGAGGCCCAGGCCCGGCCCCAGCGGGACCGAAACCTGTCCCCCGTTCGCAGACAGCGCCTCGCCGTAGATCGATGCTTCCAGATCGAACCGGCGCCACTCGATCATCGCATCGGCACCACCGAGCGCCGCAGTCACATGGATCGCCGCGAGCAACCCCGGACCATCGTAGAAGGAGTGCGTCATCACCGGGACGTTGCGGGCAGCCGCCAGCGGAAACACCTTGCACAGTTCGGTGATTCCGCCCATCTTGGCGGGACTCGGCTGAACGAAGTCGACCGCCTGCGCCGCGAGCATCCGTTCGAACTCCATGAGCGTGGCGACGTTCTCTCCGGATGAAATCGGGATGCCACTGAGTCTCCGCAGCTCGGCGAGACCATCGAAATTCTCCGGCGGCCAGAGAGGCTCCTCAAGGAATTTCAGTCCGACCGTCTTCAGTTCGTCGACCGCGGCACGCGCTTGTGCCAACGTCCAGGCACAGCCGACATCGGCAATCAACTCGACGCCAGGACCGGCTTCGGCGCGGGCTGCCAAGATCGCCGCCAAGTCCGACTCATGAAGCTTGATCGCGTGAAAGCCGGCGTCCACGGCTTGCCGAACCACAGCGCGGACCAGGGCCGGCTCGTCATAGCAGGCCAAGCTTGCATAGCAGGGCAACGCACGCGCGCCACCGCCGAGAAGTTCAGACATGGGCGCGTTGGCGCGTTTGCCGGCGATATCCCACAATGCGATGTCCACCGCCGAGAGTCCATAGGTCACAGGCCCCCCACGGCCTAAGACGTGCAACGTCTTCTGCACCTCCAACATCAGAGGTGCGATGCGTGTGGCGTCCTGGCCGACGCACAACGGCGCGATCAATTCATCGACGGCGAGTCGGGCCGAATCCACTGCGCCGTAACCGAAAGCTTCGCCCCAGCCTTCCATTCCGTCCCGGGTAGTCACCTTGACGAGCAGTGAATGAGCAGCAGACAACTTCTCGCCCCACAGAGACGCGCCCGGCGTGCTGCCTGCGCGAAGCGGGATACGCAACGGGACAGTCTCGATTTTCGCGATCACGGCGGCGGTCATACCGCAATCATGCCGGTGGCGGACAACCGGCTACAGCGTGGCGGGGCGAATCACGACGACCGATTTCGTCCTCGGTCCGTCGTCGCGCAGCAGTGCGATCACCCGGCCGTCGTCGGCAGCCGCGGCATAGACGCCGTCGATACCGGCCGGTGTCAGGGGCCGGCCATTGCGGGCCGCCTCGGCCTCCTCGTCGCTGAGCCGGCGAGGCGGGAACATCAGCAGGCAGGCCTGGTCGAGGTCCAGGCTCAGCCGCGGCTGCTCGGCCAGTTCGTCGAGGGTATGGGCCTGAGCCAGCCCGAACCGCCCGACCCGGGTGCGCCGCAGTGCGGTCAAATGCCCGCCCACGCCCAGCGCCGCTCCGAGATCGCGGGCCAGCGCGCGGATGTAGGTCCCCGACGAGCAGTCCACCTCGACATCGAGATCGATCAACTCACCGGCGCGGCGCGCGGCCAGCATGTCGAACCGGTCGATGCGTACCGGCCGGGCGGCCAACTCGACGGTCCGGCCTTCGCGAACCAGCCGGTAGGCCCGCCGGCCGTCGACTTTGACTGCGCTGACCGCCGACGGCACCTGCATGATGTCGCCGCGCAGCCGCCCGACCGCGGTGGCGATCGCGTCATCGGTGACGTGTTGCGCGGAAACCGCGTGCAGCAGTTCACCTTCCGCGTCCTCAGTGGACGTCGACTGGCCCAGGCGAATGCTGGCGGCATAGGACTTCGACGTCGCTGTGAGCAGCCCGAGGATCTTGGTCGCGCGCTCGACACCGATCACCAGCACGCCGGTCGCCATCGGGTCCAGCGTCCCGGCATGCCCCACTCTTCGGGTCGCATAAATCCGGCGGCAACGTGCGACCACGTCATGGCTGGTCATGCCGGCCGGTTTGTCGACCACGACGATGCCCGGCCCGGTGCTCATAACACGATGGCCGTGAGCACCAACCCACGGTCAACCGACCACCGTCCCCGCAGCACCGTCAGCGGCGGGCCGGACAGCGCGGCCCCGTCGATCAGAATTTTGGAGACGAAGTCGCCGGCCGTTGCGTCCGACGGGTCGACATCGAACACGATGTGGGCGTCTTCGAAACCAAGCCACCGTTTGGTCAACGGAAACCAGGCCTTGTAGGTGGCTTCCTTGGCGCAGAACAGGATTCGGTCCCAGTGCAAGCCGTCCGGCAAGGCCGTAATTTCATGACGCTCCTCGGGCAGCGCGATCGAACCCAGCACGCCGTCCGGCAGCACGTCGTGCGGTTCGGCGTCGATGCCCACCGAGCGCACCGCCGAACGGCGGGCAACCACCGCTCCGCGGAACCCCGCACAGTGCGTCAGACTTCCCACCACGCTGCCGGGCCAGCAGGGCTCGCCCTTGTCGCCCTTGAGAATCGGTGCCGGTGGCAATCCGAGCTCGCCCAGCGCGACCCGGGCGCAATGCCGAACGGTGGTGAACTCGTTACGCCGCTTGACGACTGACCGCGCGATCAACGGCTCCTCTTCGGGCATCGGCGTCAGGCCGGGCGGGTCAGCGTAGAGCTCGGCCGACGCGAGGTTCCCGGCGTCGTCGGGCAGCACCGACGACAACAGCATCCCGGCCGTCATCGCGACTGCCGCTGGCGGGTACGTTCCCGGAACTTCTCGGCCTGCTCCCGCATCTCGGGGGTGATGACGAAATGACCCCCGAAATCGTTGAGATAGCCCGGCGCGTACTGCGGCTCGGGCAGCACCTGACGCAGCCAGCTGTACGGCTTGCGGCGTCGCCATTCCCGCGGGTAGCCGACCGACACCTCCTCGAAGCGCACCCCGTCGTACCAGGTGGTGCGCGGGATGTGCAGATGACCGTAGACCGAACACACGGCGTTGTAACGGGTGTGCCAGTCGGCGGTCTCGGTGGTGCCGCACCACAGCGAGAACTCCGGGTAGAACAGCGCATCGCAGGGGTCGCGCACCAGCGGGAAGTGGTTGACCAGCACCGTCGGCGTCATCCAGTCGAGCTCGTCGAGGCGCTTGCGGGTGGCGGCCAGCCGATCGCGGCACCAGGCGTCCCGGGTGCCGTACGGCTCGCACGACAGCAGGAACTCGTCGGTGGCCACCACATTGCGTTGCCGCGCGATGGCCAGCCCTTCGGCCTTGCTGGTCGCGCCCTCCGGCAGGAAGGTGTAGTCGTAGAGCAGGAACATCGGCACGATCGTGGCGGGGCCGCCCCGCTCGGTCCAGACCGGGAACGGATGCTCCGGGGTGACGATGCCCATCTCGTCGCACATGTGGACCAGGTAGTCGTAACGGGCGCGGCCGAAGACCTGCACCGGGTCCTTGCCGGTGGTCCACAGCTCATGATTGCCGGGCACCCAGATCACCTTGGCGAACCGTCGCCGCAGCAGATCCAGCGACCAGCGAATATCGTCGGTGCGCTCGCCGACGTCGCCGGCGACGATCAACCAATCCTCGGGCGACGACGGGTGCAGTGATTCGGTGACGGGCTTGTTGCCTTGATGGCCGGTGTGCAGGTCAGAAACAGCCCACAACGTGGGTTGCGCCGCGCCCTGCCGAGTTGCCACGACTCACCAGCCTAACCACCGGCCGGCACACCGGACTAGAACAGGTTCTCGTTTCTGCTATCGGCACACTGTCGCGACTTGTACACTCCCACGCAATAGCCAGCGGATCGGAAGGGGTGTTGTGGTCGCCAAAGTGCGCCTGATCGCCGCGCTGGGTGCGTTGGTGATGGCCGTCGTCGTGGTTTGGCAGAGTGCACCCCCGCCGGGCGCCGCTAACGAAACGGTGCAGCTGCGCTCCACCGGAATGCCGATGTCGCCGGCCAGCACGATGAAAAGCCCGATCATCGCGACCACTGATCCGAGCCCCTTCGACCCGTGCAATGACGTTCCGTTCGATGTCGTCCAGCGGCTCGGCCTGTCGTTCACCCCGCCGGAGCCCCAAGAGGGGCTGCGCTGTCAATACGACGCCGGAAACTACCAGCTGGCCGTCGAACCGATCATCTGGCGCAACTATGACCAGACGCTGCCGGCCGACGCACTCGAGACCACCGTCAACGGCCACCGTGTTGCGCAGTACTGGATCTTGAAGCCGACCTATCACAACAGCTACTGGTACGTCTCCTGCATGGTGGCGTTCAAGACCAGTTACGGGCTGATCCAGCAGGCGCTGTTCTACTCGACGGTCTATTCCGAACCCGACGTGGACTGCCCGTCCACCAACCTGCAACGGGCCAACGAGCTTTCTCCCTACTACGTCTTCTAACGCCGCCGCGGCAGGTGTGCCTCTCCGGATCAGCCGATGAGTATCTTCGATGACTGGCACAGCGGCGGCACCGAAATCCGTTGGCGGTCGTCGACGGCCGCCAACAGCGGAGCCGACGTCACGGTCTTCACCCGCCGCTGCGGCACGCCGGGGGCCCCGGCGCTGGTGTGTGTTCACGGGTTTCCGACGTCCAGCATCGACTACTACGCCTTGACGCGGGAACTGGGCGCCGAGTTCGAGATCTTCCTGCTGGACTTCCCGGGTTACGGAATCTCCGACAAGCCGCCCGCGCCGCACGTGTATTCGCTCTACGACGATGCCCGTTTGCTGATCCATGCGATCGCGGACGTCTGGGGACTGAAGCGCTACGCGATGCTCACCCATGACCGGGGCACCAGCGTCGGCATGATTGCGCTGGAGATGATCGCCGCCGCGCAGCAGCCGATCCCACCCGCCGAAGTAATCTTGACCAACGCCAACATCTATCTGCCCCTGGCCAATCTCACCGCATTCCAAAAGGCGCTGCTCGACCCCGCGACCGCGCGCGACACAGCGCGCGCCACAACGCCGGAGATGCTGGCCGCCGGCATGGGTGCGACGACGTTCATGCCGCGACGAACTCTCGAGGATCCCGAAATCAGCGCGTTGGCGCAATGTTTCGCGTACAACGACGGTATCGCCGTGCTCCCGGACACGATTCAATACCTGCATGAGCGCGCCGCCGACGAAACCAATTGGCTGACGGCACTTTCCCGCAGCGACGTCAACACCAGTCTGGTCTGGGGCTGTCATGACAATGTGGCCCCGCTGCGAGTGGCGAACTTCGTCTGGCAGAGATTTCTCAAAGACAAGCCCGGACGTAACCGCTACTGGATCGTGCCGACCGCAGACCACTACGTCCAGTGCGATGCGGCACCGCAGCTGGCCGACATCATCCGGAACACCGTAGGCGGTGCGGACATGCCCCTGCAGACCTTGGGTAATCGACCCGACGGCGCAGTGCTGGTCGACCAGACGTCGTCATCCGACGGCGTCGCGCACCCGGGCGGCGACCAGGCGTAGCGCGGTCTCGTCGTACACCGGTTCAGCCAATGCCGGGGTCACCGGAACATGCACCCAACTGGTGCAGCCCGCGAACTCCGGAGTGCGGGCCAGTTGGAGCGGCTTCGCCAACGGGAGAGCCTGCACGACCAGTACCGTCAGGCGATGCCGGGGCCGGAAGTCCAGCCGATCCGCCCGCACTGACTCGGCGGTCCAGATATGCAGATCCTCGATCGCATCGAGTTGGTCGGGCCGGTTGACCGGCAGCGCCGCAACAACTTTCGCCGCCGCCCGAACGATTACAAGGTCGTCGGTACTGTCCGCGGTCGCGGGCGCGAGCAGATCTTGGTGTTCAGGGCGGACCCGCGGTGTGTGACTGTGCGCGACCGTCGGGAACAAGACGAACTCGCTGGCCGCGACGTCGAAGCGCTTTTCGTGAATCCCGCCCTTGCGCAACAACACTTGCTGCCGGCCGTCCAGCAGCGCGTGCACGACCGCGCTCCACTCCTTGAGCGCCGGCATCGTTGCGGTTTGGGTCATCGCGCCGCCAGCCGGGCAACCACTTCGGGTCGGCGCAGCGGCGGGACGCTTTTGGGAGGCTGGCGCCGCGCCGGCAGCGCGTCGAGCAGTTGCGCCGTCGCGGTGGCGACCTGTGCGACCGCCGCCTCGAATGCCTCGATGTTGGCGGGCGACGGCCGCGCGATGCCGCTGATTTTGCGGACGTATTGGCGCGCCGCGGCTTCGACCTCGACGGCCGTGGCCGGCGGTTCGAGGCCGCGCAGTTCGGTGATGTTCCGGCACATACCCCTCACGATAGGTGCGCCGGCACTGGTTACGGTGATGCGATGACCGAAGTCTTGCTGATCGACACCGCCGAGCGGATCCGCGTCCTGACTTTGAACCGTCCCGAATCCCGCAATGCGCTGTCGACGGCGCTGCGGGACCGATTCTTCACTGCGCTGGCCCAGGCCGAGGCCGACGACGCCGTCGACGTCGTGATCGTCACCGGGGCCGACCCGGTGTTCTGCGCGGGGCTGGACCTCAAAGAGCTGGGCGGACAGTCGGCGTTGCCGGATATTTCGCCGCGCTGGCCGGCGATGAGCAAGCCGGTGATCGGCGCCATCAATGGCGCGGCCGTGACCGGCGGGCTGGAGTTGGCGCTGTATTGCGACATTCTGATCGCGTCAGAACATGCCCGGTTCGCCGATACCCACGCCCGGGTCGGTCTGCTGCCCACCTGGGGGTTGAGCGTGCGGCTACCGCAGAAGGTGGGTGTCGGCCTGGCCCGGCGGATGAGCCTGACCGGTGACTACCTGTCCGCATCCGACGCGCTGCGAGTCGGGCTGGTCACCGAGGTGGTTGCCCACGACGAGCTGCTCACCGCTGCCCGGCAGGTAGCGGCCTCGATCGCGGGCAACAACCAGAACGCGGTGCGGGCCTTGCTGGCGTCCTACCACCGCATCGACGAGTCGCAGACTGCCACCGGGTTATGGCTGGAAGCGAGCGCGGCCAAACAGTGGATGAGCACCGCGACCGGCGACGACATCGCCGGCAACCGGGAGGCGGTGCTGCAGCGGGGCCGTGCGCAGGTGCGCTGAGCAGAACATGACGCCCGACCCGTACAGCGGAAACGTCCCCGGTTATGGGTGGCCGCCGCCTGGTGGGCCACCCGTCGTTCGACGGCGATCGGCCGCGGACACCATCGCGACCGTCGTGCTGTTCACGGCGCTGCTGATGGCAAGCGTGTTCTCGGTGGCGGTGTCCCTGGTGCCGTCGTTGTGGATGATGATGCCGATCTGCAGTGACAACTGCGACAGCCCCGACATTGCACGTCTCGACCATCGGGTGATGGGTGGCGTCACGGTGATCTGGACGGGAGTCGCCGTCGCCGTTCTGCTGGCCGGGATCGGCGCGACCGTTGCCGGTGTGCGCCGTTGGGTGATGTGGATCTGGCCGGCGAGCGCCCTGGCGATAGTTGTCGTCTGCTTTGCCGTAGCCGGCTTCATGTGGCTGGACGCACTACCCAGCGGGTGATGGCGGCGCTGAGTTAGGAGATTTGTCGGATCACTCTGCACGGGTTGCCGGCGGCGAACACGTTCGCCGGCACGTCCTTGATGACGACGCTGCCGGCTCCGATGACCGAGTTGTCGCCGATGGTTACTCCGGGGCAGACGATAACGCCGGTAGCAATCCACACGTTGTTGCCGATCACCACGGGTGACGCCGACTCCCAGCCTTGCCGTCGTACATCGTGGTCCTCGACGGGATGCAGCGCCGTGACAAGCTGCGTGCGTGGACCGATCGAAACGTCGTCGCCGATGGTGATCGGTGCGCAATCCAGCATGATCGCGTCGTAGTTGATGAAACTGTTCGCCCCGATGCTTATCTGTGTCCCGTAGTCGCACTGGAATCGCGGCAGTATCGTCGCCCCTTCGCCCAGCGAAGCGAATAACTCTGTCAGCAGCTGTTGCCGTCGCTCGTCGTCGTCGGCTTGCGTCGCGTTGAACGCATCGAGCAGGCGCTGACATGCTCTGCGGCTCGCGACGAGTTCGGGGTCGTTGGCGTAGTAGAGCGCGCCGCTGAGCATTCGCTCGCGCTGACTGGTCACGCCCACCGATCCTACGGCGCGGCGGATGCCGGTTTGCCGCCCAACGGGTTTCGGCTCAACTGCCCGTCACGGCCCAGCGACCCGACAACGCGCGCCAGCCCACGAAGAGCAGCCGCAGCGCCATGAACATGGTCAGTCCCGACCAAATTCCGGCCAGCCCCCAACCGAACATCAGCGATAGCCAGACCAACGGCAGGAAACCGACCAGCGCACTGAGCACCGTCGCGGTACGCATGAAGGCGGCGTCGCCAGCACCCAACAACACCCCGTCGAGCGCGAAAACGATTCCGGCGACAGGTAATTGGGCAACTAAAAACCACCATGGCACAGCGATCGCGCCCAGCACCGAATGGTCGTCGGTGAACAGTTGAGGCAGCACGGCCGCCCCGGCCGCGAACGCCACGGCCAGAGCTCCGGCAGCGACCGTCGAAAACACCGTGACCCGCAAGGCCACCGATTTGGCATGTTCGACGCGGTTGGCCCCGAGCGCCGCGCCCACCAGTGCCTGCGCCGCGATCGCCAGCGAATCAAGGACAAGCGCCAGAAACGTCCACAACTGCAGCACCACCTGGTGGGCACCCAGCGCTGCGGCGCCGAACCGCGCCGCCACCGCGGCGGCCGACACGAAACAGGCCTGAAAAGCCAGCGTGCGCACCATCAAATCGCGGCCCATCACGAGCTGCGCTCGCAGTACGGCGCGGTCGAGCCCCAGCGGCACCCGTTGGGCCAGCAGCGCGCGGCCGAACAGCACTGCGGCCAGCCACTGGCCCACCAGGTTGGCCAGCGCCGAACCGGCCAGCCCCATTCGCGGCAGTCCCAGCCAGCCGTACACCAGCAATGGGCACAGCAGCGCCGACAGCCCGAAACCGGCGACCACGTAGCCCAGCGGCCGCACGGTGTCCTGGACCCCGCGCAGCCACCCGTTGCCTGCCAACGAGATGAGGATCGCCGGGGCGCCCAGAATGGCGATCCGCAGCCATGGCAGTGCGGCATCGGCGATGTCGCCGCCGGATGCGATCACCGAGACCAGCGGCACCGCTGCGGCCTGCACGACCACGACGATCAGCGCGCCCAGACCCAGCGCCAGCCAGGTCGCCTGCACGCCCTCGGCCACCGCCGAGGGGCGGTCGCCGGCACCGAAATAGCGGGCCGAACGTGCTGTCGTGCCATAGGACAGAAACGTCAGGTCGGAACCGACGAGAGCGAGGATCAGTCCACCGATGGCCAGTCCGGCCAGGCTCAGCGCACCCAGCCGGCCGACGATCGCGGTGTCGAACAACAAGTAGAGCGGCTCGGCCGCAAGCACACCGAGCGCCGGTAGCGCCAAGCCGGCGATTTGTCGCGAACCGGTCATGGCCACTTCCCTCGCGAGCGTGCGCAGAATGCCGTGTTCTCTCGCCGTTGCGCGTACAAGTGCGCACCCTCGCGCAGTACTAGGCGAAGGCGGCGACCAGCGCGGCCACCACATCGTCGATCGTGCCGGTGGTCGAGTACCCCGCGGCCAGCTTGTGCCCGCCACCGCCGAACGTCGACGCGACAACAGCCAAATCCACCGCCTTTTTGGCTCGCATCGACACCGACCACTGCTGCGGCTCAACCTCTTTGAAGACCGCCGCCACCTCGGCCTGCGACGTGGTGCGCACGATGTCGACGATGCTTTCGACTTCCTCCGCGCGTGCGCCGACCCACTCCTGATGCCCGACCGCCGCATACACCAGCCCGCTGCCCCCGACGGCGTCGGGCAGCAGCTGGGCGGAACCCAGCACCTTGGACAGCATCGTCAGCCAGCTGAACGGATGGGTGTCCATCAGCGCTCGACTGATCGCGGCGTTGTCCACACCGAGCTCAATGAGCCGTGCCGCCAACCGGTGCGCCCGGGCGCCGGCCCAGCGGAACGACCCGGTGTCGGTCGTCAGCCCCGCATAAAGGCAGTGCGCAACCTCGATGTCGATCGGCTTGGACCACGCGTCGAGCAACTCGGCGACCAGCATCGTGGTGGAATCCGCCATCGAGTCAACGAAATTCGCGGTGCCGAACAGTTGATTGGATGCATGGTGGTCGATTACCAGCAGCTCCCGGTCCGCGCCGGCCATATCGCGCAGGCCACCGAGCCGGTTGATGCTCGGAATATCCACGGTCACGACGAGGTCGACGTCACGGCGCATCTCCTCGGGACTGACCAGCAGCCGACCCCCGGGCAGTGACTGCAGCGACTGCGGCAGCACTGCCGGCGCGGCGAAACCGACCTGCACCGCTTTGCCGGATTGGTCCAGCACGATCCCCAGCGCCAAACCGGCGCCGATGGTGTCGGCGTCGGGATAGACGTGGCAGACCACGCCGATCGTGGCGGCAGCGGACAGCAACTCAGCGGCTGCGGCGGCGTCGACGCGCCGGCCGGCGACGGCCGCCTCAGTCGTCGCGTTGGTCGTCGTCATCGGCGTCTCCCGCGTCTGAGTCCCCGCCCCTTACCCGATACGGATCGGCCTCCCCAGCCGGCTCGGCACCCGAGCGAACCCGCGCCAGGTCCGCGTCGGCGGCGCGGGCACGGGCGAGCAACTCCTCCATCCGGTGCGCCGCGTCAGGCACGGTGTCGCGGCTGAACGTCAGCGTAGGCGTGAACCGCACGCCGGTACCGGCGCCCACCTTGGTTCGCAACACACCCTTGGCGCTTTCCAGCGCCGCGGCGGCACCGCCGTAGTCCGGCTCGTCCTCCAGGGTGCGCCCCATCACCGTGTAGAACAGGGTCGCGTCATGCAGATCGGCGGTCACCTTGGCGTCGGTGATGGTCACCCCGGCCAACCGCGGATCTTTGATTTCGTACTCGATCGCCGAGGCGACGATCGTCGAGATCCGCTTGGCCAATCGTCGCGCACGGGCCGGATCGGCCATCAGGCGCGGGCCTTCTCAACCAACTCGTAGGTCTCGATGACGTCGCCTTCCTTGATGTCGTTGTAGCTCAGCGTCAGACCACATTCGTAGCCGTCGCGCACCTCGGTCACGTCGTCCTTCTCGCGGCGCAGCGACTGCACGGTCGCGGTCTCGGCGACCACGATGTTGTCCCGCAGCAGCCGGGCCTTGGCATTGCGGCGCACCACGCCGGAGGTGACCAGACAGCCGGCGATCAGGCCGACCTTCGAGCTGCGGAACAGCGCCCGGATCTCCGCGCGGCCCAATTCCACCTCTTCGTAGACCGGCTTGAGCATGCCCTTCAGCGCGCTCTCGATCTCGTCGATGGCCTGGTAGATCACCGAGTAGTAGCGGATGTCCACGCCTTCGCGGTTGGCCAGTTCGGTGGCCTTGCCCTCGGCTCGCACATTGAACCCGATGATGACCGCGTCCGAGGCCGACGCCAGGTTGACGTTGGTTTCGGTGATACCACCGACACCGCGGTCGATGACCCGCAGCGCCACCTCGTCGTCGATCTGGATGCCCAGCAGCGCCTCTTCCAACGCTTCGACCGTACCGG
Source organism: Mycobacterium sp. NGS48 (assembly GCF_059812585.1). Lineage (NCBI taxonomy): Bacteria > Bacillati > Actinomycetota > Actinomycetes > Mycobacteriales > Mycobacteriaceae > Mycobacterium > Mycobacterium sp. NGS48. The sequence goes on along the minus strand of NZ_JCALCY010000003.1, from coordinate 165,684 downwards.
CGTTGTCGCCCTTGAGGATCAGGTTGAGCTGGCTGGTTTCCTTCAGCGCCGAGTCCAGGTCCTCCAGGCTGATCCGTTTGCGGCTGCGCGCGGCCATGGCGTTGCGCTTGCGCGCGTTGCGCCGGTCGGCGATCTGGCGGGCGATCCGGTCCTCGTCGACGACCAGCAGGTTGTCACCGGCGCCGGGTACCGACGTGAAGCCGATGACCTGCACCGGCCGCGACGGTAGCGCCTCCTCGACGTCGTCGCCGTGTTCGTCGACCATGCGGCGGACCCGCCCGTAGGCGTCGCCGGCGACGATCGAGTCGCCGACCCGCAGCGTGCCGCGCTGCACCAGCACGGTGGCCACCGGACCGCGGCCGCGGTCCAGGTGCGCCTCGATCGCCACGCCCTGGGCCTCCATATCGGGGTTGGCCCGCAGGTCCAGCGCTGCGTCGGCGGTCAGCAGCACCGCCTCTTCCAGCGCCTCGATGTTGGTGCCCTGCTTGGCCGAGATGTCGACGAACATCGTGTCGCCACCGAAATCCTCTGCCACCAAACCGTATTCGGTGAGCTGCCCGCGGATCTTGGCCGGGTCGGCGCCCTCCTTGTCGATCTTGTTGACCGCCACCACGATCGGCACGTCAGCGGCCTGGGCGTGGTTGATGGCCTCCACGGTCTGCGGCATCACGCCGTCGTCGGCGGCCACCACCAGAATCGCGATGTCGGTGGCCTTGGCACCGCGGGCACGCATGGCGGTGAACGCCTCGTGACCGGGGGTGTCGATGAAGGTGATCAGCCGCTCGTTGCCGTCGAGGTCCACCGAGACCTGGTAGGCGCCGATGTGCTGGGTGATGCCGCCCGCCTCGGCTTCGCGGACGTTAGCCTGACGGATGGTGTCGAGCAGTCGGGTCTTCCCGTGGTCGACGTGGCCCATCACGGTGACCACCGGCGGGCGCACCTGCAGGTCTTCCTCGGTGCCCTCGTCCTCGCCGTAGGAAAGGTCGAAGGACTCCAGCAGCTCGCGGTCCTCGTCCTCGGGGGATACCACCTGCACGACGTAGTTCATCTCGCTGCCGAGCAACTCGAGCGTCTCATCACCGACCGACTGGGTGGCGGTCACCATCTCGCCGAGGTTGAACAGCGCCTGGACCAGCGCGGCCGGGTTGGCGTCGATCTTCTCGGCGAAGTCGCTCAGCGACGCGCCGCGGGCCAGCCGGATCGTCTCGCCGTTGCCGTGCGGCAGCCGCACACCACCGACCACCGGCGCCTGCATGTTTTCGTATTCGGCGCGTTTGGCCCGCTTGGACTTGCGGCCGCGCCGAGGCGCGCCGCCGGGCCGGCCGAACGCGCCGGCCGCGCCACCGCGCTGACCGGGTCGACCGCCGCCGCCGCCGGGACGGCCACGGTAGCCGCCACCGGGCGGGGCACCGACACCGCCGCCGCCGCCGCCTCGATAGTTGCCGCCACCGCCGCCGGGGCGGCCGCCGGCGGGCGCGCCTGGCCGACCGCCGGGGCCGGGTCGCGGCGCGCCGGGACGCGGTGGGCGCCCTTGAGCTCCACCCGGCCGAGGCGGCATGCTGCCGGGCGATGCGCCCGGGCGGGGTGCGCCGGGCCGGGGCCCGCCGGGACGAGGTGCCTGCGGACGAGGAATGGGCCGGTCGACGGGCTGGGCCGACGAGAACGGGTTGTTGCCGACGCGCGGGGTACGCGCGGCCGGCTTCGGGGCCGGGCTCGGGCGCGGGCCAGGCGTGGGGCCGGGCCGCGTCGGAGGCGGGGCAGCTTGCGGTTGGCCGGCGGCCGGAGCCTGGGCTGCCGGCGGGGCCGCGGGCGCGGGCGGCTCGGCGGCCGCCGGTGCGGACGGTTTGTGGCCGTCGACTTTCTCAGCGGCGGTGTCGGCCTTCGCGGGGGCCTTTGCCGCCGCGCCGTTGCCGGCCGCTTTCGCTGCGGTCTTGTCTGGCGCGGCTTTGCCGCCGCCAAACGACTCCCGTAGCCGGCGCGCAACCGGCGCTTCCACCGTCGACGATGCCGATTTGACGAATTCGCCCTGTTCGCTCAGCCGGGCGAGAACTTCCTTGCTGGTAACACCGAGTTCCTTGGCTAACTCGTGTACGCGGGCCTTGCCTGCCACTACATCTCCTGTCCATGAGGCGACAGCGGTGGTAGGCCGCGCCTCGGGTTAGCTATGACGCATGGTCATCGGGACTTCACGGTGTGCTCATGTTCTTCGCTACCTGTTCTGTTGCCGGGTGAGCCGAGCGCATTGACATGCTCGACCACCGCGGAGGTGTCCGGTGAACCGGCGATGCGCAGCGCTCGACTGAAAGCTCGCCGCCGAATCGCTTGGTTCGCGCACTGCGGTACGGGATGCAGCCACGCACCCCGCCCCGGCAGGTTACCCGCTGCATCAACGATCACGGCGTAATTGCCGTTCCCGGTCGACGCAGCCACCACGCGAAGCAGTTCGACAGCCAACTCTCGCTTTCGGCAACCGACACACGTCCGCACCGGTCCGTCGATGCGTCGATGTGCCGAGGCCGAAGTCTCGCGCTGGATCACGGCTTAGTTTACCTTCACCGGACCGGTGAGAACCGCGCGGGCTGGCCGCCTTGCCGGTTAGCGGCCGTGCGCCATCCCGTGGCCGGCGGCATGGTCGGGTTGGTCCGCCGCCGACCCCGGCGAATCGCCGCGAATGTCGATACGCCAGCCGGTGAGCCGGGCGGCCAACCGCGCGTTCTGTCCCTCCTTGCCGATCGCCAGCGACAACTGGAAATCGGGCACCACGACTCGAGCGGCGCGGGCCGTCTGGTCGATCACCGTGACCGAAACCACCTTCGCCGGCGAAAGCGCGTTGGCGACGAAACGGGACGGGTCTTCGTCGTAGTCGATGATGTCGATTTTTTCGCCGGACAGCTCGCTCATGACGTTGCGAACCCGTTGACCCATGGGGCCGATGCAGGCGCCTTTGGCGTTGAGGCCGGGAACCCGGGATGCGACCGCGATCTTCGAGCGGTGACCGGCTTCCCGGGCGACCGCGATGATCTCCACGGAGCCATCGGCGATCTCGGGTACTTCCAGCGAGAACAGTTTGCGCACCAGGTTGGGATGAGTGCGCGACAGCGTGATCAGCGGTTCGCGAGCGCCGCGGGTCACGCCCACGACGTAGCAGCGCAATCGGTCGCCGTGCTCGTAGGTCTCCCCCGGCACCTGTTCGGCCGCGGGGATCACGCCCTCCGACCCCTTGGTTTCACTGCCCATTCGGACCACGACCAGACCGCGGGCGTTGGCCCGGCTGTCGCGCTGGATCACCCCACCGACGATCTCGCCTTCCCGGGTGGAGAACTCACCGTAATTGCGCTCGTTCTCTGCGTCGCGCAGCCGCTGCAGGATCACCTGCCGGGCGGTGGTCGCCGCGATCCGGCCGAAACCCTCTGGGGTGTCGTCCCATTCGGACAACACGTTGCCGTCTTCGTCGACCTCGCGGGCGAGCACCCGGACAACACCGGTTTTGCGGTCGATGTCGATATGCGCCTCTTGCTGATGTCCTTCGGTGTGCCGGTAGGCGGTAAGCAGCGCGGATTTGATGGTCTCGACCACCACATCCACCGAAATGCCCTTGTCCGCTTCGATCGCATGCAGCGCGGCCATGTCGATGTTCATTTGCGCCGCTCCTCCGTTTCCCCGCCCCGACCGAGCGCCGCCAGCTCCAACTCACGTTTACTTGGCGACGAAAACTCCACTTGCACAACGGCTTTAACGATTTCGTCGAGCGGGATCACTCGAACGGTCCAGTCGCGCCGGCGGTCATCGCGGACAACCAGTGTCACCGCGTCCCCGGAGGTTTCACCGACCCGTCCGATCAACTGCGATCCGTCGGAGAGTGCGAGTTCGACCTTGCGCCCGCGGGCGCGACGGAAATGCTTCGCGCCGGTCAACGGCCGGTCCACCCCGGGCGAGCTGACTTCCAGCACATAGTGGCCGTGAATGCCTTCCACAGCGTCCAGCAACGCCGAGGCGCCGCGAGACAACGCGGCGATAGTGTCCAGATCGAGCGCGGTGTCACCGTCGGCGATCACCGAGATCCGCGGCGGCCGCGCCCGGGTGTCGATCACCACGTCTTCGATCTCGAAGCCTGCGCGCGCGAACTCACCATCGAGCAGCTCGATCACCTGCGTGTGCGACGGTAGCCCGGTGGTCACGGCGAGCTCCTCATTTTGAGTTGTCCGATCGGCGACTGATGTCGCCGGCGGGGCGGCTCCGGCTGCTCTCCGGGCGCACGGCTATCGCCGATCCCGGGGAACCAGTCACCAACGATACGCCAGGAATCCGGTCTCAGCCGGTCACCGCGAGTGCCCGGAAAGGCAATGGCAGGATGTTGCTGTGCCACCGACAGTGCCCGTCGTCACGCGGCGGCGTGTGCTGGTCGGTGGCGCCGCTCTCGCGGTACTGGGGATCGTTGCGTCGGCCTGCAGTCCGCAACCGGAACAGCCGCCTCCGGTCGACGAACTGGAAGCAGAGTTGACGCTGGCCCGCCACGACAGTGCACTGGCCGCTGCCGCTGCCACCGCCCAGCCGGCGGCCGTCGCAGCCGCGTTGCAGCAGGTCGCCTCTGAACGTTCCCGACACGCACAGTCGTTGGCCACCGAGATCGACCGGGTTGCCGGGATAACGACGAGCACCTCCAGCCAAACGACGACGGCACCGACGTCTACCAGTGCCCCGCCGGGACCGCCGCCGACGGTTTCCGAGGTCATTGGTTCGTTGCGCGCGTCGGCTGCCAGCGCGGAAAAGCTGGCGACCGCGTCGTCGGGCTATCGGGCGGGACTGCTCGGTTCGATTGCTGCGGCCTGCACCGCGGCATACATCGTCGCCCTGGTGTCCGGAGGCACAGCGCCGTGACATCCCCCGAGCCCACGTCCTACACCAATGCACTGTGCGCTGCGCTCACCACCGAGCACGCGGTCATCTATGGCTATGGCATCGTCTCCGCCCGCTGTACGCCGGATGTCAACAAGCTGGTGGCGGCGTCGATGACGCAACACCGCGAGCGTCGCGACCAGGTCATCGCGATGTTGACCGACCACGACGTCGCCGCCCCGATAGCGGCAGCCGGCTACCAGCTGCCCATGCCGGTGAACAACGAGACCGACGCGGCCCGGCTGGCGGCCCGGATGGAGAAGGACACCGAGGTGGCCTGGCGGGCGGTGCTCGAGCAGGCCCAGGCCGACCCGGACCGCGGGTTTGGGGTGAGGGCCCTGACCCAGAGTGCTGTTCTCGCCGCCCGGTGGAATCGGGTCGCCGACGTTTGGCCGATCACCACCGCATTCCCGGGCGGCAGCGACTAGGGGCGCCGCCAGACGCGCGCGCTAGCTGATGGCCGTCGTGATGTCGGTGGCCAGGGCGGCGCCGGCGGTCAGCTCACGGACCTGGCCGCTGAACCGGTCGCGCAGCTCGACGACCCCGTCGGTCCAGCCGCGGCCCACCACGACGATCCACGGCACACCGAGCAACTCGGCATCTTTGAACTTCACCCCGGGCGATGCCTGGCGGTCGTCGAGCAGCACTTCGATACCGAGCCGGTCCAAGTCGGCGGCAAGCGCGATCGCACCGGCGCGGGCTTCGGCGTCTTTGTTGGCGATCACCAGATGCACGTCGAAGGGCGAGACGCTGGACGGCCAGCGCAGGCCCAGCTCGTCGTGGTGTTGTTCGGCAATGACGGCCACCAGCCGCGACACCCCGACCCCGTAGGAGCCCATGGTCAGCCGGACCGGCTTGCCGTCCTCGCCGAGCACGTCGGCGGTGAACGCGTCGGTGTATTTGCGGCCGAGTTGGAAGATGTGACCGATCTCGATGCCGCGGGCCGAGACCAACGTCCCGGCACCGTCGGGTGACGGGTCTCCGTCACGAATCTCGGCGGCCTCGATGGTGCCGTCGGCGGTGAAGTCGCGCCCGGCCACCAGCCCGACGACGTGGCGCCCCGGCTGGTCGGCCCCGGTGATCCAGGTGGTGCCGTCCACCACCCGCGGGTCGACGAGATAGCGAACTTCGTTATCGCGCAACGCCTTCGGGCCAATATACCCCTTCACCAGGAATGGGTACTTGGCGAAATCGTCGTCGCCGAGCAGCTGGTAGTCGGCCGGGTCGAGGGCGGCGGCCAGCCGCTTGTCGTCGACCTCGCGATCACCCGGTACCCCGATACCCAGCAGCTCCCACTCGCCGCCGGGTACGCGGATTTTGACCAAGACATTCTTGAGCGTGTCGGCGGCGGTGATGCTGCGGCCCAGCCCCGCGCCGTTGGCCCACTCCACCAGAGTGGCGATCGTGGGAGTGTCGCCGGTGTCGTGCACGATCGGCTCGGGCAGCCCGTCGACGGGCCGGCTTTGGGGGCGCGCGGTGACGACCGCCTCGACGTTGGCGGCATAACCCGACTCCGGGCAGCGCACGAAGGTGTCCTCACCGATCGGGCTCTCGGCCAGGAACTCTTCGGAGGCGCTGCCGCCCATCGCGCCGGACACCGCCGACACGATGACGTAGCGCACCTGCAGCCGGTCGAACATGCGCTGATAGGCCTCGCGGTGCGCGTGGTAGGCGGCTTTGAGTCCGGCATCATCGACGTCGAAGGAGTAGGAGTCCTTCATGACGAACTCCCGGCCGCGCAGGATGCCGGCCCGCGGCCGCGCCTCGTCGCGGTATTTGGTCTGGATTTGGTAGAGCACCAGCGGGAAGTCTTTGTAGGAGCTGTATTCACCTTTCACTGTCAGGGTGAACAGCTCCTCGTGCGTCGGCGCCAGCAGGTAGTCGTTGCGGCGACGGTCCTGCAGTCGAAAGATGGTGTCGCCGTATTCGGTCCAGCGGTTGGTCGTTTCGTATGGGGCGCGCGGGAGCAACGCGGGAAACAGGATCTCCTGCCCGCCAATGGCGTTCATTTCGTCGCGAACGATCTGTTCGACCTTGCGCAGCACCCGCAGCCCAAGCGGCAGCCAGCTGTACAGGCCAGGCGCGATCGGCCGGATGTAGCCGGCCCGGATCAGCAGCTTGTGGCTGGGTACCTCGGCATCGGCGGGGTCGTCGCGCAGCGTGCGCAAGAACAGCTCGGACATCCGGGTGATCACAGCGGGCAAGCCTATGCGGCGATTGCCAGCGCGGCGAAGCCGGGCGCCGGGGGTCGCCGCGCAAGGCTCGGTGGCGCGCATCGAACCGCCAAACCGCAGCCAGGGCTGTGATCCTTGGCTCATCACAACCCTGGCGTCTTTTTCGTGACGCCTAGAGCTGACCGGCCTCCACGGCTTCACGGTTGTGTTGGGCACGGGCGATCTGGCGTGCCGAGAAGCCGATACCCAGCGCACCGGCGCCCACCAGCACGGCGACGGCGGCCACCCACAGCAGCGAGTAGGTGTATCCGTGGTCGAGCGCGTCGATCTGGGCCGACGTCATGTCGGAAACCCGCCCGGTGGTGCCACCGAGGTAGAGGGTGCGCGACACCTGCACCGCCTGGATCACCACCAATACCAACGGACCGCCGAGGTCCTGGACCATCAGCGTGATCGCCGACACCGGCCCGATGTCGCGGGGCCGCACGTCGGCGACCGCGCACAGCGGGAGGACGACCGAGATCACGCCGATCCCGAACCCGCCAATCACGATGGGCACCAACAGGTTCGGGAAGTACGGGATGTTACGCGTCAAGGTCGAGCCGTACAGCATGGCACCCCACACACCCGCCCCGCCGCCGATGATCAGCCAGCGCGGCGCGAAATGCGGCGCTAACCGGGCCGCCACCACGTTCCCGGCGCCAAGCGCCACGGCGAACGGGATGAAACTCAGTCCGGCGCGCAGCGCCGAATATCCCATCACGTCCTGCACATACAGCCCGATCATCACCGTGAGCGTCAGCAAAACCCCGCCGGCCATGAAGAGAGAAAAGAAGGTCATCACCCGATTGCGCTCGCTGAACAGCGGCAGCGGCACCAACGGATGCTCGGCGGTGCGCTCGACAACCAGGAATCCGAGCGCCAGCAGCACGGTGGCGACCGCCGCCCCGATCACCCACGGATCCGTCCAGCCCCGCTGCGGCCCCTGGGTAAATATCAGCACCGCCGACATGCAGCCCAGCGTGGCCAGCGCCGCGCCGGTGACGTCGAGTTTCAACCGCTCGTGGCGGGTCTCGGCCAGCTGCGTGACCGCGATGGCGATGATGGCGATCCCGATCGGAATGTTGATCAGAAACGCCAGCCGCCAGGACACCACGGTCAGCGCGCCGCCGAGAACCAGGCCCAGCACCGAACCGGCACCCTGCATGGCCGCCGAGATGGCCATCGCGCGGTTACGCGCTGGACCGACGGCATAGGTCGTCGCGATCAACGCCAAACCGGTCGGCGCGGCCACCGCGGCGCCCATGCCCTGGACAGCGCGAGCCACCACCAGAAACGACTCCTCGGTGGCCAGCCCGCACGCCAACGACGCCAAGGTGAACACGCCGACGCCGGAGATGAAAGCCCGCTTACGGCCGATGGCGTCGCCTACCCGGCCGCCCAGCAGCAGGAGCCCGCCGAAGGTCAACACGTAAGCGGTGATCACCCAGCTCTTCCCGGCGTCGGAAAGGTCGAGTTCGGCCTGCATGCGTGGCAGTGCCACGACGACGATGGTGCCGTCCAGTGTCGACATCAGCTGCATGCCGGTGATCGCGACGATGGCGATACCGAGCACGCTGGAGGACAACTGCCGGGCCGTCGGTGCAGGACCGCCCGGCGTAGACATGAGACGCCAGCCTAGTGCAGGCGCGTCTCAGCGCCGGCGAACCGTGCCCGCTACAGCTCGCCGACGTCGAGGGCGTGCTGGACCTCCTGCGCGTGGGCGACTTGCTTGGCGGTGTAGCCGATCAGCAGCGCCACCCCGCCGACCACGACGGCCGTCCCGGCCACCCACAGCAGGCCGTAGGTGTAGCCCTGGTCGAGCGCGTGCAGTTGCGCTGGGTTCATGTATTTCACCGGGCCGTTGGTGCCGCCCAGATACAGCGTGCGCGACGTGATCACGGCCTGGATCACGGCCAGCACCACCGGACCACCGAGGTTCTGCAGCATCAGCACAATCGCCGAGGTGGGTCCGATCTTGTCGAACCCAACGCCCGCGATCGCCGAGAGCGCCAGCGGAACAATGATCATGCCGATGCCGACGCCGCCGACCACGATCGGAATCACCAAGTTCGGGAAGTACGGGATGCCGGCGTTGAGCGTCGAGCCGTACAGCATCGCGCCCACCAACAGGGCACCGCCACTGATCACCACGACGCGCGGCGGAAACCACGACACCAGCTGCGACGACGCGCCCATGCCGATGCCCATCGCGATGGCGAACGGGATGAAGCCGACCCCGGCGCGCAGCGCGCTGTAGCCCATGATGTCCTGCACGTACAGCGCGATCAGCACGGTGAGGGTGAACAGCACGCCACCGCCCATGAAGATCGCCGCGAAGGTGGCCAGCCGGTTGCGATCGAAGAACAGGTCGAACGGCACGATGGGGTTCTCGGCCGTGCGCTCGATGATGGCGAACGCGATGAAAGCACCCAGGGCCACCAGTCCCGAACCGATCGTCGTGACGGAGATCCAGCCCTGCTCCGGGCCCATCGAGAACGCGAACACCGCGGCGGTACAGATCAACGTGGCAAGAAAGGCCCCGGTGGCGTCGAGCTTCATCCGTTCCTTGACGGTTTCCCGCAGCGTGGTGCGGGCCAGGTAGATCATCAGCAGCCCGATCGGCACGTTCACCAAAAACGCCAGCCGCCACGACACCTCGGTCAGCGCCCCGCCGACCACCAGGCCCATCACCGAGCCGACGCCGGTCATCGCGCCGAACACCGCCGTCGCCGCGTTGCGCGCGGGCCCCTTCGGGAAGGTGGTCGCGACCAGCGCCAAACCGGTCGGTGAGGCGATTGCGGCGCCCACCCCCTGCAGCAGCCGGGCGATGACCAGGGTGGATTCGTCCCAGGCGATGCCGCACAGCGCCGAGGCGATCGTGAACAAGGTGACGCCGACGATGAAGGTGCGCTTGCGCCCGATCGTGTCGCCCAGGCGTCCGCCGAGCAGCATCAGCCCGCCGAAGGTCAGCACGTAGGCGGTGATCACCCAGCTACGGCCGGCATCGGACAGGCTGAGGTCGTTTTGGATCCGGGGCAGCGCCACGATCGCGATGGTGCCGTCCATGGTCGCCATCAGCTGCATGCCGGCGATCGCGACCACCGCGGCAATGAACCGGCGCGACGGCAACCACGTCGGTGAATACCTGCTCGTACGGTCCACGGGGGCCTCTTTGACGGGCGTCGGAACGGGATGGTCAGTAGCCCAGCTACCGACTGCCCGCTCTGCGTCGTTAAGAGCAGTCATAAGGAGCTACCCTACAGTAATCTTAAGAAGCGCTTAAGTGCCGAAAGCCGCGACGGCACCAATCACGATGATCGCAGGCGGCCGGATGCCCTCGGCCCGGATCGCTTCGGGGGCGTCGGCCAGGGTGGCCCGCAACGTGCGCTCGGCGGCCGTCGTCCCGTGCTGAACCACCAGGACCGCCGTATCCGCTGGTCGGCCGCCTTTCAACAACGCTTCGGTGAACAAATCGATACGTTCCACGGCCATCAGCAAAACGATGGTGCCCGACATTGCCGCCAATGCGTCCCAATTCACTAACGATTCGGGATGACCGGGCGCAATATGGCCGCTGACCACCACAAATTCGTGGTTTATCGCGCGGTGGGTGACCGGAACGCCCGCCAATGCGGGCACCGCTATGGCACTCGTCACACCCGGCACCACGGTGACCGGAATTCCGGCGTCGGTACACGCCAGCACTTCCTCGTAGCCCCGCGCGAACACGAACGGGTCCCCACCTTTGAGACGCACCACGAACTGCCCGGCCTTCGCGCGCTCGATCATCACCGCGTTGATGGCGTCCTGCGCCATGGCGCGGCCGTACGGGATCTTGGCGGCGTCGATCACCTCGACCTGCGGGGGCAGTTCGGCAAGTAATTCCGGCGGGGCCAGTCGGTCGGCGACCACCACGTCGGCTTGGGCCAGTAATCGGCGCCCGCGGACAGTGATCAGTTCCGGGTCGCCGGGGCCGCCGCCGACCAGTGCCACCCCGCCGCGCACGACATCGTCGCTTTCGGCGGTGACGATCCCACGCTGCAGCGCTTCTCGGATGGCCGAACGGATCGCTGCCGAGCGACGGTGCTCGCCGCCGGCCAGCACACCCACCGCCAGCCCGGCGTAATCGAATGTCGCCGGGGTGACCGCGCTGCCCTCGACGGCGATATCGGCGCGGACGCAGAAGATTTGTCGGCGATCTGCTTCGTCGACCACTGCGGCGTTGACTGCGGGGTCGTCGGTGGCCGCGATCGCATACCAGGCCCCGTCGAGGTCGCCGTCGCGATACTCGCGCAGCGACAAGGTGATTCGCGGCATCGCCTCGACGGCGGGGGTGGCGGTGCGGGTGATGACATGCACGTCCGCCTCGCTGGCGACCAGCAGCGGAAGCCGGCGTTGAGCGACCGTGCCGCCGCCGACCACGACGACCTTCTTGCCGGACAGCCGCAAGCCGACCAGGTAGGCGTTCTCGGTCACTCGGCGATTTTAGGCGATCGCGTGGGCCACGAAGCGTGCCACGGCCGCTGGAACCGCAGCGGGATGGGTGTGCAGGTAGGCCGCATGCACGCCGCCGTGGACGGCGCCGTCGCGCACAGTGCCCGCGGCGTGTCCCTGATACAGCCATGCCGGTTGATAGGTGTCGGCGAATGTGACTGCGCTGCGGTGAAATTCGTGCCCCGTCACCCGCTGTCCGGCGCCGTAGAGTGGCGAATCGACAACGGCGACGGCGTCGCGATATCCCAAGGTCAGTTGCTCGGTGAACCGCGCCGACCCGGCCAGGACCCCGCACATCGGGTAGCCGTCGAGTTCGGAAACCAGGTACACCAACCCGGCGCATTCGGCATGCACCGGCGCTCCGCCAGCGACCAGCGCGCTGATCTGCCGGCGGGCGGGATCGTTGGCCGACAGTTCAGCGGCGAACTGTTCGGGGAAGCCGCCGGGCAACAGCACCGCGTCGGTGTTCTCGGGCAACGAATCGACCAGCGGATCGAATTCGACGACGTCGGCACCGGCCGCCCGGACCAGTTCGGCGTGTTCGGCGTAGCCGAAGCTGAATGCCTTGCCGCCGGCCAACGCGACCGTAACCGGCTCGGTGACCGCTTCGCCGACGGCGGCCGCCGGATCCCACGGCGGATCGGTGACCGCAGTTGCGGCCGTCGCGACGACGGCACCGATATCGACGTAGCGGGCGATCAACGCTGTCATCGCCTCGACCGCGGCCCGGGCGCGCCGACCGTATTCGGCTGCGGTGACCAGCCCCAGATACCGTGTCGGCACTTCGATTTCGTCACGACGCGGAATCGCGCCCAGCACCGGGATGCCGGCATGTTCGCAAGCCTGCCGCAGCACCTGCTCATGTCTGGGCGTGCCGATCCGGTTCAGCACGACACCGGCGATGCGGATACCGGTGTCGAACGTTGAAAAGCCATGCAGCAGAGCGGCGATGCTGTGACTTTGCCCGCGGGCGTCGACCACCAGGATCACCGGGGCGCTTAGCAGGCCCGCGACCTGCGCCGTCGAACCTCGTGCCGGGACGGCTGCGGCGTCCTCGATGCGCCCGTCGAAAAGCCCCATCACGCCTTCGATTACCGCGATGTCAGCGCCGGCGGCGCCATGCCCGTAAAGCGGTCCGACGAGCTGCTCGCCCACCAGAACCGGGTCCAGGTTGCGGCCGGGGCGTCCGGCTGCCACGGCGTGGTAGCCGGGGTCAATGAAGTCCGGGCCCACTTTGAACGGAGCGACGAGATGACCCGCCTGCCGCAGTGCACCGATCAGACCGGTTGCGACGGTGGTCTTTCCGCTTCCCGATGCCGGAGCTGCGACGACGACGGCAGGCGTGCTCACGCTGGTCGCCACCGGCCCATCCCCCACCGCCGCGAGCGTGCGTATAACCGGGTTTTTATGCGGCGTGTCGACCGGGGACACGCACGCTCGCGCAAGAGGGTTACCACTCGATGCCCTTCTGACCTTTGCGCCCGGCATCCATCGGGTGCTTGACCTTGGTCATCTCGGTGACCAGGTCGGCCGCGTCGACCAGCCGCGGCGGGGCGTCGCGGCCGGTGATCACCACGTGTTGGTGGCCCGGACGCGACAGCAGGGCGTCCACCACCTCGTCGACGTCGACCCACCCCCACTTCAGCGGATAGGTGAACTCGTCGAGCACGTAGAAGTCGTGTCGCTGCTGCGCCAGCCGGCGGGTGATCTCGGCCCAGCCGTCGGCGGCTGCCGCGGCGTGATCGTCGTCGCTGCCGGGCTTGCGCGACCACGACCAGCCGGCGCCCATTTTGTGCCATTCGACGGCTCCGCCGACACCGTGCTCGTCGTGCAGCCGGCCTAGCTCGCGAAACGCCGCCTCTTCGCCGACCTTCCATTTGGCGCTCTTGACGAATTGGAACACCGCGACGTTCAGCCCGGAGTTCCAGGCCCGCAGCGCCATTCCGAATGCGGCGGTCGACTTTCCCTTGCCCGGCCCGGTGTGCACCGCCAGCACCGGAGTGTTGCGCCGGGCCCGAGTGGTCAAGCCGTCGTCGGGAACCTGTTGCGGGCGGCCCTGCGGCATGACTAATCCACCCCCGAAGTCAGGCCGCGCCGCGCACGGCCTGGGTCAGATAGTCGGCCCGCAGCTGCTCCAACCGCAGTGTGGGCGCGCCCAACTGGGTCGCCAGCCGCTCGGCCAGCCCCAGCCGCACGAACGACGTCTCGCAATCCACTACCACCGCGGCGGCGCCTTCGGCGACCAGCAGTGCGGCCGCAGTGCGGCTGCGGCCCAACGGATCTGCGCCCGATGTCGCCCGCCCGTCGGTGAGCACCACCACCAGCGGCCGGCGTGCGCGGTCGCGAACCTTCTCGCGCAGCACCAACTCGCGGGCGGCCAGTAGCCCTTCGGCCAACGGCGTCTTGCCGCCGGTGTCGAACCGGGACAGCCGGCGGGCGGCGATGTGCGCCGATGTCGTCGGCGGCAACAACAGCTGGGCGCCCTGATGGCGGAAGGTGATGACGGCGACCTTGTCGCGCCGTTGATACGCGTCGCGCAGCAGCGACAAGGTCGCACCGCTGACCGCCGCCAACCGGTCGCGGGCGGCCATCGAGCCTGAGGCGTCGACGACGAAGATCACCAGGTTGCCTTCGCGGCCCTCCCGGACCGCGCGACGCACGTCGCCGGGCTGGAGCCGAAGCCGGTTCCCGCCGTCCGGGTGCTCGGCGGCGGACAACACGGTGGCGAACAGGTGCAGGCCATGGCCGGCGGCGACGTCGTCGGTGGCGGCCACCACGGCGCCGGAGGTGTTGCGGGCGCGCGATCGGCGGCCCGGCGCGCCCGCACCGACGCCCGGCACGGTCAGGGCGCGGGTCCGGAAGGTCGACGACGGCGGCGCGCTGGACTTCACGGAGGACGGTTGACTTGGTGAATTCCGCTGTGGCGGATCGTCGTTGGCGCTTTCCCCGCCGCCCGGCGGATCTGGATCGGGCTCCGGATCTCCGGGTGGATCGTCTTGTGCGGCTTGGGCCAGCGCCTCGTCGAGCTGGTCCCGGTCGATGCCGGGATCATCGAACGGGTCGCGGCGGCGCCGGTGCGGCAACGCCAACTCGGCAGCTACCCGGATGTCCTGTTCGTCGACGTCGCCGCTGCCCCGCCAGGCGGCATGAGCGACGGCGGTGCGGGCCACCACCAGATCAGCGCGCATCCCGTCGACGTCAAACGCCGCGCACAGCGCCGCGATGCGGCGTAACTCGTTCTCCGGCAGTACGACGTCGTCGAGCAGTTGGCGGGCAGTGGCGATCCGGCGGGCCAGCTCGGCGTCGGCGGCGGCATACCGGTCGGCGAATCCGTCCGGGTCGGCCTCGTACGCCATCCGCTGCTGGATGACCTGCACCCGCACGTCGACCTCACGCGACGCATGCACGTCGACCGTCAGCCCGAAGCGGTCCAGCAGCTGTGGGCGCAACTCGCCCTCTTCGGGGTTCATCGTGCCGATCAGCACGAACCGGGCCTCGTGGGAATGTGAGATCCCGTCACGTTCGATGTGCACCCGGCCCATCGCCGCGGCGTCGAGCAGCAGATCGACCAGGTGGTCGTGCAGCAGGTTGACCTCGTCGACGTAGAGCACACCACCGTGGGCGCGGGCCAGCAGCCCGGGCGAAAAGGCGTGCTCGCCGTCGCGCAGCACCCGCTGCAGATCCAGTGAGCCGATCACCCGGTCCTCGGTGGCGCCGATCGGCAGTTCCACCAGGCGGGCGTCGGCGCCCTCCGACGCGGCGGCCGACAGCAGCGCGGCGAGGCCTCGCACGGCGGTGGACTTGGCGGTGCCCTTCTCGCCGCGGATCAGCACCCCGCCGATCTCGGGGCGCACCGCGCACAGGATCAGCGCCAGCCGCAGCTGTTCATGGCCGACGATCGCGCTGAACGGGTAGGGCTTCACGGCCCACCCGGCCTGCGCATCGGCACATGCGGAATACCGTCTTCGACGAAGTCCTCACCGTCACGGACGAAGCCGTGCTGGGCGTACATCTCGGCGAGGTAGGCCTGAGCGTCGATACGGCACGGGTAGTCGCCCACCTCCGCCAACGCGGCTTGCAGCAGTCGGGTGGTGTGACCCTGCCCGCGCGCGGTGCGCTTGGTGCACAACCGGCCGATCCGGAATGCCTTGTGCCCGCCGGCATGCTCTTCCATCAGCCGCAGCGTACAGATCACCGCGCCATCGGGCTCTTCCAGCCAGAAATGTCGGGTTTCCGAACGCAGGTCTCGTCCGTCCAGTTCGGGGTAGGGGCAGGCCTGCTCGACGACGAAGACCTCCACCCGCAGCTTGAGGAGCTCGTAGAGGGTCGGCGCGTCAAGGTCTTTGGCCCACGCTCGGCGCAATGCGGCGGTCATAGCTCCAACACCTTTGTGCCCCATGCCCACACCTCGTCGAACAGCGCCGGCTCACGCGACAACGCGGTTCCCAGCGAGGGCACCATCTCTGTGAGGGTCGGCAGCCATGATTGATAGCGGTCGGGAAAGCAGCGCTGGAGCACATCGAGCATCGCTGCTACGGCTGTCGAGGCGCCCGGCGAGGCGCCCAGCAGGCCGGCGATGCTGCCGTCGGCGGCAGTCAGCACCGTGGTGTCGAACTCGAGTTTTCCGCGCCGGATCACCTGCACCCGCTGGCCGGCCGCTACTGTCTGCCAGTCGGAATCGACTGCGCCGGGCGCGAACTGACGCAGTGCATCGACCCGTGCGGGTTGGGTGAGCTGCACCTGGCCGAGTAGGTAGTTGACCAGCTTCCGGTGGCCGAACCCGGCGCCGAGCATCGACAACAGGTTGTCCGGTTTGACCGACCGCGCCAGGTCGGAGACACGGCCGTGCTTGAGGAACTTGGTCGACCAATCCGCGAACGGCCCGAACAACAGCCACGGTTTGCCGTTGACGATCCGCACATCCAGATGCGGCGCCGTCACACCGGGCGCGCCGGACGCGGGCATGCCGTATACCTTGGCGCGGTGCCGCCCGATCAGGGCAGGGTTGGCGCTGCGCAAAAACCGCCCGCCGATGGGAAAGCCCCCGAAACCCTTCGCCTCCTTGATCCCGGAGCGCTGCAGGAGCCGCAGCGCCTCGCCGCCGGCCCCGACGAACACGAATTTCGCGTGCAGTTCCCGGCTTTGGCCGGTGCGGCGGTTGCGGATCCTCAGCGACCAACCGCCCTGGCGCCGACGGGACAGATTACGCACCTCATGCCCGAACAACGCGGTGGTGCCGCCCCGTAGGCCGTAACCGATGAGCTGCCGTGCCAGCACACCGAAGTCGATGTCGGCGCCGTCGGCGGCCCAGCTCAGCCCCACCGGCCGGCTGAAGTCACGTCCGGCGGCCATCAGCGGCAACCGGCGGGCGAACTCGTGGGGATCCTCGATCAACTCGGTGCGCGCGAACAGCGGGTTGGCCGACAACGCTTGCCGGCGCCGTCGCAGGTAGTCGACTTCGTCGACACCCTGCACAAAGCTGACGTGCGGGACCGAGTTGAGGAAGCCGCGCACGTCGGTGAGGATCCCGTTTTCCACCGCGTAGGCCAGAAACTGGCGGGTGACCTGGAACTGCTCGTTGACACGCACCGCTTTGCTGATGTCGATCGAGCCGTCTCGATCCGGGGTGTAGAAGAGCTCGCAGAGCCCGGAGTGGCCGGTGCCGGCGTTGTTCCACGCGCCGCTGCTTTCGGCGGCGGCGGCGTCCAGCCGTTCGACCACAGTGATCGACCAGCCTGGCTCCAGCCGTCGCAGCAACGCCCCCAGAGTGGCGCTCATGATGCCCGCCCCCACCAGCACGACGTCGGCCGTCGCGGTTGTAGCGGAGTCGGACACCGGAGGTTTGTCCTTCGTCGTGGATCGGCTGTACCGGTCCTCAGGCTATCCCGGCAGCAGTCACTGCAATCCAGCACGCTTTAAGCTGGCAAACGTGACTGGCTGGCAGCGCGATGTCCTGCCCGGTTACTGGCAGCGCACGATCGCGCTGGGTCGCGATCCGGACGGCGAGGGAGACATCGTCGCGACCCTGATCCGTCGCGGCGAGGCCGCCGCCGTGCCGCACGCTGTTCTGGCCATGCACGGCTATACCGACTACTTCTTCAATACCGCGCTGGCCGACCACTTCGCCGACCGTGGCTTCGCGTTCTACGCACTCGACCTACGTAAATGCGGACGGTCGTGGCGGCCGGGCCAAACCCCGCACTTCACCACCGACCTGAGGTGTTACGACGCCGAGCTCGACCACGCGCTGGCCGCCATCCGCGAGGACACCGATGCCGCTCGTGTGCTGGTGTGCGGGCATTCCGCCGGTGGGCTCATCGGGTCGCTGTGGCTGGACCGGCTGCGGCGGCGGGACGCCACCGCCCGGGCCGGTATCGGTGGCCTATTGCTCAACAGTCCCCTGCTCGACTTGCCCGGTGCGGCGGTGCTGCGCTGGGCGGTGACCTCTGCGCTGATCGCAGCCATCGCGCGGGTCAGCAGAACACGGGTGGCCCGGGCACCCGGTGCCGGCGGCTACGGCGCCAGCCTGCACAACAGCTATCACGGCGAATTCGACTACGACCTGCGATGGAAGCCGTTAGGTGGGTTTCCGATCACGTTCGGCTGGCTACACGCGGTCCGGCGAGGACAGGCCCGGCTGCACCGCGGGCTCGATGTCGGTGTTCCCAACCTGATCCTGCGCTCAGACCACAGTGTGTCCGAAACCGCCGACTCGGTTGCCCTGCAATGCGGCGACGCGGTGCTCGACGTCAGCCACATCGCCCGTTGGGCCGGCTGCATCGGCAACCGCAGCACGATCGTCTCGATCACCGACGCCAAACACGATGTGTTCCTGTCCATGCCGCAGCCCCGCCAAGAGGCCTATCGTCAACTGGACACCTGGCTCGACCACTACCTCGGCGCTGCCGAACCGATACCGTCACAGAACGGATGACGACATGGAAACTTACGACCTTGCGATCATCGGAACCGGTTCGGGCAACAGTGTTCTCGACGAACGCTATGCCGGCAAACGAGTCGCCATCTGCGAACAGGGCGTCTTCGGCGGCACTTGTCTCAACGTCGGATGCATCCCGACCAAGATGTTCGTCTACGCTGCCGAGGTTGCCCAAACCATCCGCGGCGCAGCGCGTTACGGTATCGACGCGCATATCGATGGCGTGCGTTGGGATGACATCGTTTCACGCATCTTCGGCCGCATCGACCCGATCGGGATCAGCGGGCAGGATTATCGACGTGCCTCCCCCAACGTCGACGTGTACGGGCGCCACACGCGTTTCGGCCCGGTTGCGCCCGACGGTCGTTACCTGCTGCGCACCGACGACGGCGACGAGTTCACCGCCGACCAAGTGGTGATCGCCGCAGGGTCACGGCCGGTTGCTCCGCCGGCCGTCCTCGAGTGCGGCGTCGAATACCACACCAGCGACACGATCATGCGTATCGCCGAGTTACCTGAGCATCTCGTGATCATCGGCGGCGGTTTCGTGGCAGCCGAATTCGCACACATCTTCTCGGCGCTCGGTGTTCGGATCACGCTGGTGATCCGGGGCGGCACGCTGCTGCGGCACCTGGACGACACGCTGTGCGAACGCTTCACCCGCATCGCCTCGACCACATGGGAACTACGCACCCATCGCAACGTCGTCGACGCCAGCCATGACGGCTCGGGCATCGTGCTCGAACTCGACGACGGCTCCAAGCTGAGCGCCGACGCGGTGCTGGTGGCCACCGGGCGGATACCCAATGGCGATCTGCTCGACGCCGAGCAGGCCGGGATCGACGTCTCGCACAGCCGCATCGTGGTCGACGAGTACCAACGGACCTCCGCCCGTAATGTTTTCGCGCTCGGTGATGTCTCCTCCCCGTATGAGCTCAAGCATGTGGCCAATCACGAAGCGCGCGTCGTGCAACACAATCTGCTGTGCGACTGGGACGACACCGAGGCGATGATGGCCACCGACCACCGCTACGTGCCCTCGGCGGTGTTCACCGATCCGCAGATTGCCAGTGTCGGCCTGACCGAGAACCAGGCCGTCGCAAAGGGTTTCGACGTGTCGGTCAAGGTGCAGGACTACGGCGACGTCGCCTACGGCTGGGCGATGGAGGACACCACCGGCATTGTCAAGCTCGTCGCCGAATGCGGTAGCGGGCGGCTACTCGGGGCCCACATCATGGGCCACCAGGCATCCTCGATCATCCAGCCGCTGATTCAGGCAATGAGTTGCGGGCTGAGGGCCGATCAGATGGCCCGCAGCCAATACTGGATTCACCCGGCGCTGCCCGAGGTGGTGGAGAACGCGCTACTCGGATTGAGCTGACGGCGGCCGGTCGTTCGACTGACATGCCGGGCACAGGCCGTGCAAGGTCAGACCGGCGCGCTCGGACAGGCTGAACGAACTGCCTTCCATCGCATGCTCGAGCGCCGAGCTCAGCTGTTGGGCGGGCACCTCGATGATCGAGCCACACCGGGTGCACACCGCGTGATGGTGCGGATCCTCGGCCAGCCCATAGGTGGTGACCCCGCCCTCGAGGGTCAGAGCGTGCAGCACACCCTGCTCGACCAAGGTGGTCACTGTCCGATAGATCGTCGCCAGATCCGGCGGTTGTTCACCGGCGGGTAAACATTGGCGCAGTCGCTGGTCGATTTCGGCCACCGACAAATGACCGTGGACCGGCTCCAGCACGGCCAACACCGCAATCCGTGAAGCCATCCGCCGCAGCCCATGTGCGCGCAGCAACTCGCCGATCCGCTCGGTGACCGTCGGATCCAACGCGGATGGCTTGGTCACTTCACCAGTATGCGCGCACCTGATGGCCGAATCGCGCCCAATGACCAGGATCGAGGAGCCGGGAAGCTGCCAGACTGACATCCGTGGTCGGTTCAATCTGCGACGTGCTGCCCGCCGCGGCTGCGCTGCTGTCAGCACCGGAAGCGGTCGACGCGTTGGGGATCACCGAAACGGTGGGCGACGTGCGCCGCGTCGCCGTCATTCTGGTCGACGGGATGGGCTGGCATCTGCTGCCGGCGCTGGCCGGTAGCGCTCCGCTGCTCGCGTCGATCCTGGCCGGGGAGGTCGGACGGCTCCAGGAACTGGCGTGCACGTTCCCGTCGACGACGCCGACCAGCTTGGTCTCGTTGGGCACCGGTGTCCCGCCGGGCCGGCACGGCGTTTTGGGCTTCACCGTCAAGCTGCCCGCCACCGACCGAGTGCTGCACCATATCTTGTGGCGCGACGACCCACCGCCCGCCCAGTGGCAGCCCGTCTCGACCTGGTTCGAACGGCTCGCCGCGGCGGGCATCAGCGCGCGGGCGGTGCTGCCGGCCGCGTTCATCGGCAGCGGCCTCACCGAAGCGGCCTACCGCGGCGCGGACTTTCGTCCGGCGGATCCGGGCGATGACTACGCGCAGCGGGTGGCCGACGAGCTGGCGGCAGGACCGGGCCTGGTCTATGGCTACACCGCCGCCCTCGACACCGCGGCGCATGTGTTCGGGATTGGTTCACCGGAATGGCATAGCGCCGCCGGTTACGTCGACGCACTGCTCACCCGGCTGGTCGAGGCGCTGCCGGCAGATGCGGCGCTGCTGGTCACGGCCGACCACGGCGGCCTGAACATTCCGGCGGGCGCGCGAATCGACCTCGGGACCGACGCGCAGCTGGCTGCCGGAGTACGGGTGGCCGCCGGCGATCCGCGGGTGCGCTACCTCCATACCGTCGCCGGTGCGGCGCCGGACGTCCTCGCGGCGTGGAGCGAGATACTGGCCGGGCGCGCCGAGGTGCGCAGCCGTGAAAATGCCGTCGCGGCAGGCTTGTTCGGACCGGTGGACGACGATCATCTGGGCAGGATCGGCGATGTCGTCGTCACCTGCACCGGCGATTTTGCGGTGTTGGCCACCGGTTTCGAGCCGCCGGAAGTGGCACAACTGGTCGGATTCCACGGCGCTGCCACGGCTGCCGAGCTGGCGATCCCGTTGATCACGTACCGGCGTTGAGCGAGGACGCAATTTTCAGCGTTGCTACGAAATTCCACTAAATTCCACGATATTCCACTTGCAAATGATTTGCATTATTACTGCAAATCGTCTGCATGACGCTTACCGATGGATTACCGTCGTCAATGGCCGGGGTTTTCTTCTTGTGCGGAGAGGACACGACATGGCCGGCGCTGCATTCGGTCAGCAGCAATCGTCGTGGTCGAGGTTGCGAAACGCCTTGACGCCAGACGAGTGGCTACGTCTGTGCGCCATGTTCGCGGTGATCGCCGCGCTGCATCTGGTCGGTTGGTGCACGCTGGTGCTCGTCGTCGAGCCGGCGCACTTTTCGGTCGGAGACAAGGCCTTCGGTATCGGCATCGGTCTGACGGCCTACACCCTGGGACTGCGGCACGCCTTTGACGCCGACCACATCGCGGCGATCGACAACACCACCCGCAAGCTGATGAACGACGGGCAGCGCCCGCTGGCCGTCGGCTTCTTCTTCTCGCTGGGCCACTCCTCTGTCGTCTTCGGGCTGGCGCTGCTGCTGGCGTTCGGCATCAAAGCGATCGTTGGGCCGGTCAGACAGGATTCTTCGGCCCTGCATCACTACACCGGCCTGATCGGCACCACGGTTTCCGGTGTGTTCTTGTACCTGATCGCCGCCCTCAACGTCGTCATCCTGGTCGGGATCCTGCGCGTGTTCGCCCAGATGCGCCGCGGCGTTTACGACGAGGACGAACTGGAAGAACAGCTGAACAACCGCGGATTACTCAACCGGTTCCTTGGTCGCTTCACCAAATCGATTACCGCGTCCTGGCATATGTATCCGGTCGGCCTGTTGTTCGGACTGGGTTTCGATACCGCCACCGAGGTCGCGCTGCTGGTGCTGGCCGGCACCAGCGCTGCGGCCGGCCTGCCCTGGTATGCCATTTTGTGTCTGCCAGTGCTGTTCACCGCCGGAATGTGCTTGTTGGACACCATCGATGGTTCGTTCATGAACTTCGCCTACGGCTGGGCCTTTTCGAATCCCGTACGCAAGGTGTACTACAACATCACCATCACCGGGCTGTCCGTGGCGGTCGCCCTGCTCATCGGCAGCGTGGAACTGCTTGGCCTATTCGCCGATCAATTCGGCTGGGGCGGCCCATTTTGGGATTGGGTCGGCGGGCTGAACCTCAATGCCGTCGGCTTTGTCATTGTCGGACTGTTCGTGGCGACATGGGTTGTCGCTCTGCTGGTCTGGCGTTATGGCCGTATCGAGGAGAAGTGGGCCGTGCAGGCCGAACGCGTCGGCTGAAACGCGTCGAGAAGTCGGCTTGGGTTGATATCAGGCCGCGTTCACCGCCGTACCAGGTGCGGGTAGTCAACGACACCCACGATCAGCGCAGTGTCGCCCGCGCGATGGGCGGAACTGTGATTGTCAGCTCGGACATAACCGTCCGAATTCGACGACCGTAAGGTTTCGATTCGGTCCCGGCGCGATGCCTGCTGTCTACACGCATGCACCGGGCCAGTTTTCAGGCACGCCTGCGCAAATATGGGCGTGCGTTGCCTGCATGCGCCCAGGTATGGACTAGTCCACCGGGGCGATCTGGTATTTCGAAGGAGCAGTCCATGTCATTCGTCAACATCGTACCCGAAGCACTGTCCGCAGCGGCGGTAAATCTGCAATCCGTCGGCTCGGTGGTAAGTGCCCAGAATGCCGCAGCGGTGGTACCCACCACCGCGCTCATTCCCGCCGCTGCCGACGAGGTATCAGCGCTGACCGCAGCACAATTCGCCGCGCACGCCCAGATGTACCAACTGGTCAGCGCGCAAGCCACCGCCATCCACCACGCGTTCGTGACGATGCTGGCGACCAGCTCGGGGTCCTACGCGACCACCGAGACAGCTAACGCCGTGGCCGCGAGTTGAGGAGCAGTACAATGGATTTCGCAGCCTTACCACCAGAAATCAACTCCGCCCGCATGTATGCGGGAGCTGGCGCCGGCCCACTGTTGGCCGCTGCTACGACGTGGGACAACCTATCCGCCGAATTGGGCTCTGCGACCGCAGATTACGGGTCAGCGGTCACCAATCTGGCTACGGGCCAATGGCGCGGCCCGGCCTCGGCGTCGATGGCCGCAGCCGCCGCCCCGTATGTGACGTGGATGGGCAGCGCCGCCGCGCAAGCTCAACTGACGGCCATCCAGGCCAAGGCTGCTGCCGGCGCCTACGAAGTCGCGTTCGCCATGACGGTGCCCCCGCCGGTGATCGCCGCTAATCGTACGTTGCTGGCGTCGTTGGTCGCGACTAACTTCCTCGGCCAGAACACTCCAGCGATCGCGGCCACCGAAGCGCACTACGCCGAGATGTGGGCACAGGACGCCGCGGCGATGTACGGCTACGCCGGATCGTCGGCGGTCGCATCGGCGTTGGCGCCCTTCACCGAACCGCCGGTGACCACCACGACCGCTGGTCCGGTCCTGCAGGCCGCCGCGGTTACTCAAGCCACCGGAACGGCAACCGTCGCAGGCACCCAGACGGCTCTTTCGCAATTGACGACCACCATCCCGCAGACGCTGCAGGGACTCTCCTCCCCGGCATCGTCGACGTTGGGCTCGGGTTTCCTGGGCTCATTGTTTCCGGATGGCCTGTTTGGTTCGGAGGGTCTGGGACTGAACGACAATTTTTGGAACACCATCTTCTCGTCCGGGTTCTATATGCCGGGGAACTTCCTGGGCACCATGACCGATTTCGCCGCGATGGCGGGCGTCGGTGAGGCTGCCGAGGCAGCCGAGGGGGCGGCTGCGGCTGGCGGGGCGGCGGCCGCCGAAGGACTCGGCGGCGCATTGGCAGGCCCGCTCGGTGGACTCGGCGGACTCGGCGGAGTAGCGGCCGGTTTGGGCCAGGCCGCGTCGATCGGACCATTGTCGGTGCCGCCGACTTGGCTTGCGCCGGCGGCGATGAGCCCGCTTACCTCATTGCCGGGCACCGGGCTGGGTGCGTTGCCGGCTGCCGGGTCGACCGTGGCCCCCAGCATGCTCGGCGGGATGCCGCTGGCAGGCGCGGGTGGACACGGCCTGAATGGCTCCGCGCCCCGCTACGGGTTCCGCCCGAGCGTGATGGCGCATCCGCCGGCCGCCGGATAACGCCCTCACGGCGTGAACACCACCCGGGTGCCGGAGGGTTCACGCTGGGTCCATGCCGCCTCGACGTCGGCCAGCGGCCGGCGCTGTGTGGTCAATTGCAGCTCACCGGACACGGTCATCGCGAACAGGCGTGGCAGAAATTCGCTGCGCGCCCGCATCAACACCTCGAACGGCACGCTGCCCGGACCCAGGCCCACCAGCTGGATACCAGCGCTGCGCAAGATGCCGGCGGGCAACGTGATGTCGGCGCCTGCCATGGATCCGACCTGGACGAACCGCGTGGCGTGATACGAAGCGAGCAGGGCGTTGTTGCTCAGCGCAGCCAAGACCTGTTCGGCCGGCTCACCCCACAGGTAGTCAAGTACGGCGTCGAACGGCCGGTCTCGGTGCGCGGCCGCGACCCGGGCGGCCACATCGTCGTCGCCCAACCGGATCACCTCGTCGGCGCCGGCACTTTCCAACCACTCCAACCGGTCAGGATCGCGACCCGCTACCACCACTCGGCCGACACCGAACATCTTTTTGGCCAGCTGGACGGCCAGCGACCCGGTGACGCCCGTAGCGCCCAGCACCAGCAGATGGTGCTCGGGGCCCACTTGCGCGGAATGCTCCAACGACATCCACGCCGACATACCGGGATTCGGCGCCGCCGCGGCCGTCGCCGCGTCCAGATCGTCGGGGATCTCGACGGCGCCGCGCGGGTCGATCAAGGTACGTTCGGCCATCATCCCGTGGGGTCTGAGTGCGCCGCTGTACACGCGGCGCCCGTCGGAAAGGCGAGCCACTCCGTCCACGCCGGCAACGCTCGGTAGCGGTAACTCGGCGCTGGCGAAATGCAACCCGGAGACCAATCCGCGAACCAAGTTGGTCAGGGCGGCTGCCTCCACCGTCGCCACTTCCGCGCCGTCGCGGGCCGACGGCTCGGCAAAATCGGCATAGACCGGTGGCCGGCCCAAAGTCTGGATAACCGCCGCCTTCATTCCCGACCTCCATAGTTTCCAATGAAATGGTTTCCATTGAAACATACGCTGTGTTTGCCGATATGACAAGATGGTTTCCGTGAAAACGAAGGCGGCCGCCGTCGCCGAAATCAGTCGGCTGGTCCAAGCCGTCGGCGACAAATTCGACAGCGCCGACGTCGACGCCGAGCGAGATTTCATGGCCGCACACCTCCCGTCGCGCATGCAGCGCACCGTGCGAGCGATGCCGACGCTGAGCATGCATCTGCTCGACCACATCAGCGACGAGCCGATCAACGTCGTAGCGCTGGCCGCCCGGGCCGGCCAATTGAAGGGAACGGTGTCCAAGCACGTCCAACGCCTCGTCGACGCCGGCTTGGTCCGTCGTGCACCGGTACCTGGCAATCGCAGGGAAGTCGCGCTGCGACTCACCGAGGATGGCCGCATCGTTGCCCAAGCGCATCGGCAGCTTCACGACGAGATGAACCGCGGGCTCGAGGAATTCCTGACCCGCTACAGTCGCGCCGAGTTGGCCACGGTCATCAAAATTCTCGACGACTTGGTCAGAACGCCCAGAGTTGGGGTGCGGCTGACCTCGCCGACTACACCGGCGTGACGTAGGCGGCGCTGATACCGCCGTCGGCCAGAAACGCCGAGGCCGTGATGAACGAGGCGTCGTCGCTGGCCAGGAATGCCGCGGCGGCGGCGATTTCGGGTGCTTCGGCGAAGCGGCCCATCGGCACGTGCACCAGCCGGCGTGCGGCGCGCTCGGGATCCTTGGCGAAAAGCTCCCGCAGCAACGGAGTATTCACCGGCCCCGGGCACAGCGCGTTGACCCGGATACCCTGCCGGGCGAACTGCACCCCAAGTTCACGCGACATCGCCACCACTCCGCCCTTAGAAGCGGTGTAGGAGATCTGCGATGTCGCCGAGCCCATCACCGCAACGAACGAGGCGACATTGACGATCGAGCCGCGCCCGGCGGGCACCATGTGACGCAACGCCGCCCGGCAGCACAGGTAGACCGATTTCAGGTTGACGTCTTGCACCCGCTGCCACACCGGCAGCTCGGTGTTCTCGATCAGCTCGTCCTCCGGCGGTGAGATGCCGGCGTTGTTGACCGCGATGTCGACCGAACCGTAGGTTGCCGCCGCGGTGTCGAACAGGGTGTTGACGGCGGCTTCGTCGGAAACATCCACCGGCACAAACAAACCGGCCAAGTCATCGGCGGCCTGCGCGCCGGCCTGCCGGTCGATGTCGCCGACGACGATCGTGGCCCCTTCGGCGTGCAGCCGCTGCGCGGTGGCCAGACCGATGCCGCCGGCGGCGCCGGTGACGACGGCGATTTTGCCGGCCAGCCGCCGGTTCAGATCCGGGCTCATTCGTGCACGCTCGCATACGCGCGCGCCGCCTCGACGATCGCCGTGAACAGCCGGAGGTCGTCGAGGCTTTCCTCGGGATGCCATTGCACGGCGAGTACGAAATCATCACCCGGCAACTCCAGGGCCTCAATCACACCGTCGACGTCCCACGCGCTGACGATCAGTCCGTCGCCGACGTCGGCGATGGCCTGGTGGTGATAGCAGCGCACGTCGGCCGACTCCCCCAGCAATCCCGCCAGCCGGGTGCCGGTCACGGTGCGCACCTTCAGCGTGGTGAACACCGCGTTGCCGGCCCGGTGGCCGCTGTGTCCGATGACGTCGGGCAGGTGCTGATGCAGCGTTCCGCCGAGCGCCACGTTGAGCACCTGCGCGCCCCGGCAGATGCCCAGCACCGGCAGCGCGCGCCGCAGCGCTCCGCGCAGCAGGGCGAATTCCCAGACGTCGCGTTGCCGGCCGGGCTCGTCGGTGGCCGGATGCGGTTGCTGGCCGTAGGCGGCGGGGTCGACGTCTTTGCCGCCGGTGATCACCAGGGCGTCGAGCCCGTCAAGCACCCGCTCGGCGATGTCCGCGTCCACCCGCTGGGGCGGCAGCAGCGTCGCCACGCCGCCGGCTCGCGTGATGCCCTGGAAGTAGACGGCCGGCAAAAAACTCGCCGGAACATCCCAAATGCCGGTCTGGGCCTGATCCAGATACGTGGTCATGCCGATCATCGGGGGTCGCGAGGTTTGCACGTCACCACCGTAGGCCGATGCCGCGGCCGCGGTCGGTCACCAGGTGCTGGTACGCAGGACGATCTCGGCGGCCAACTGCGCAATGGAATCCTGGGCGTTGCGACGCCCCAGCATCTCCACCACGCGGTAATCGCCGTAGACGAACCGCTGGCTGGCGCGGGCCACCGCCTCCGCGGCGGGCGTGCTGACCAGCGCGGTGGTGTTGATCTCCACCGGCGGGCAGTCTCGGTCGAGGATGACGCCGGCGAGGTCGGGTGCGCGCGGATGCCCGCGATCGATGACAACCAGACCGGTGAAGCGGTCCAATCTGGTGGCCGCGAGCTCCCAGGCCAGTTCGCCGCCGATACGATCGCCCACCAGCACGCCCCAGTCGATATCGAGCACGTCGAGAATGCCGACCACGGATTTGGCGGTCAGCCGTTGGTCCGGGCCGATGACGAGCGTTCGCAGCGAGGCGGTGTGCAGGCGTTCACAGAGCGGGTCGTAGGCAGCCAGTGGCCGCTGAGCCGCACCGAGCACCACGACGACCGAGCCCCGTTCCGGGCCCGCGATATTGACCTCGATCGGGAATCCGTCGATGGTGGTCATCATCGTCGAGGGCACTTTCGCAAGCTACAGCGATTGCTCTCCGCGCGTGGCGTTTCTGCACGGACTCTCAGATGGATATCAGGCGAACTGATGTCGAATAGAACCTCTGACGGTCGCGATGTGCTCAGAACGCTTGCGCTAGCGCGATTTTGGCAACGGCCCGCTAATCGCGCAGACCCGCAACGACAGTCGGGCGCGACGGCGGGCCGTTGTCGAGTAGACCGATGACCGCGTCGAGGTCGACGTGAGCCGCCAACAAATCGGCCATCAGGTCCAGCTGACCGTCGCGGCGCGCCGCCACATCCACATCGTCAGCCACAACGAACCCATCCCGTCCCGCGGCGGCGGCCGCCGCAGTCAACCACTTTCGCCGAAACTCGTCGTTGTCGAACAGGCCATGCCAGTGGGTGCCGTACACATGGCCACGTCGATAACCCTGCGGTGAACCGTACGCGTCGAACCAGCCCGCTTCCGCGCAGCGAGCGACCCGGCCGTGGTGGATCTCGTAGCCGCTCAGCGAGCCCTGCCACCGGCGCAGCACCTTCATGGTGTCGAACACGATGTCGGCGTCGAGCAGACTTAGCCCGTCGACGCGCCCGGACCGGGTTTCCACCCGGTCGTCGATCGAGCGGCACAGCATCTGGAAACCGCCGCAGATACCCAGTACCGGCCGGCCGGCTTCGGCATGCGCTGCGATCACCCGGTCCAGGCCGCGCGCGCGCAACCAGCGCAGATCGTCGACCGTGGCCTTGCTGCCCGGCACCACGATCACGTCAACGTCGGTCAGGTCGGCAGGCTCACTGACCCAGCGCACCACCACCCCGGGCTCGCAGGCCAGCGCCTCGACGTCGGTGGAGTTGGAGATTCGCGGCAGCCGCAGCGCACCGACCCGAAGCCGGCCCCGCCCGCGCGGCGGTTGCGGTGTACCCATCACCCGGTGATCCATCACCGAGACGGAATCCTCCGAATCCATCCATAGTTCCTCGGCGTAGGGCAGGACGCCGTAGGTCGGACGGCCGGTGAGGTCGGCCAATTGCCGCAGACCGGGCGCCAGCAGCGTGAGGTCGCCGCGGAATTTGTTGACGATGAACCCGGCGATCAGTGCCTGGTCTGGCGCGTCGAGCACCGCGACGGTGCCGAACAAATGGGCCAGCAACCCGCCACGATCGATGTCGCCGACCAGGATCACCGGCAGGTGCGCGGCCCGGGCGAGTCCCAGGTTGACCAGATCATTTTCGCGCAGGTTGATTTCCGCAGGCGATCCGGCGCCCTCGCAGATCACCGCGTCGAATTCGGCGCGCAGGCCTGCCAATTCGTCGGCCACCACAGCAGCCAGCTCGTTGCGCTGGGTCCAGTAACCGCTGCCGCTGACCGAGCCGGCGACCTGGCCGCGGACCACCAGCTGCGAACTGCGGTCGCTGCCGGGTTTGAGCAGGATGGGGTTGAACCGGACGCTCGGCGGCAATCCTGCGGCGCGGGCCTGGACGGCCTGCGCCCGGCCGATCTCGCCGTTTTCGACGGTGACGGCGGAGTTGTTGGACATGTTCTGCGCCTTGAACGGCGCCACCCGGATGCCCTTGCGCGCCAACAGCCGGCACAGCCCGGCCACCACCATCGATTTCCCGGCGTCGGAGCTGGTGCCCGCGACCAGCAGCGCCCCGCTCACGTTGGTTGCGCGACCAGACGCAGAATCGCATTTTTCGTGCCGCGATCGTGCGATTCTGCGTCTGGTCGCGCGCTCACGGCAGCGTCAGGATTTCGGCGCCGCTGTCGGTGACCAGCAGGGTGTGCTCGAACTGCGCGGTCCACTTGCGGTCTCTGGTGACCACCGTCCAGCCGTCGTCCCATATTTCATAGTCGAGCGCGCCGAGGTTGATCATCGGCTCGATGGTGAACGTCATCCCCGGCTCGAGGATCGTGGTGACCGCGGGCTGGTCGTAGTGCAGCACCACCAATCCGTTGTGGAACGTGGTGCCGATGCCGTGACCGGTGAAGTCGCGAACCACGTTGTAGCCGAACCGGTTTGCATACGACTCGATGACGCGCCCGACCACCGACAATGCCCGGCCCGGTTTGACGGCTTTGATCGCGCGCATCGTCGCCTCGTGGGTGCGCTCGACGAGCAGCCGGTGCTCTTCGGAGACGTCGCCGGCCAGAAACGTCGCATTGGTGTCGCCGTGTACGCCGTCGATGTAGGCGGTGACGTCGATGTTGACGATGTCGCCGTCCTCGATCACCGTCGAGTCGGGGATGCCGTGGCAGATCACCTCGTTCAGCGACGTGCAGCACGACTTGGGGAAACCCTTGTAGCCCAGGGTCGACGGGTAGGCGCCGTGGCCGACCATGTAGTCATGCGCGACCCGGTCCAGCGCATCGGTAGTCACGCCGGGCGCCACGGCCTTGCCCGCCTCGGCCAGCGCGCCGGCCGCGATCTGGCCCGCAGTGCGCATCTTCTCGATGACCTCGGGAGTTTGCACCCACGGCTCGCTGCCCTCGCGCGCGGTGGCTTTGCCGACGTATTCGGGGCGAGGGACCGACGCCGGCACCGGCAGCGTCGGAGACTGCACGCCGGGGGAAAGTGCGGTGCGAACAGGCATGTCGCCAGGGTAGTCGGATGCTCGGGCTACATTGCACGACCATGGAGATCGACAACGTTGACGCAGAGTTCACCGCACAGTTCGCCGAGCGGTTCGCCGACACCTGGCGCACGCCGGATTTGCCCAGGCACGAGGCATTGTGGAGCGACGACATCGTGCTGGTCCAGCCGATGATGGGCACCCTGCGCGGCAAGCGGGCCTGCCGGTCAGCGTTCCAGCGGCTGTTCGCACTGATTCCCGACCTGCACGCCGACGTGCGCACCGTCGGCCACGGCAACGCGGAGGTGTTCATCGAGTTCACGTTGAGCGGAACCTACGGCGGTAAGCCGATCGCGTGGGACGCCGTCGATCGCTTCGCGTTCGCCGACGGACTGATCGCCGAACGAGTCTCCTACTTCAACGCGGTTCCCCTGATGCTCACGCTGATCCGCCGGCCGCGCGGATGGGGTCGGCTGGCGCGCGCCGGCGCGACGCTTTTCCGGCGCTAACGCCGCCGCAGCAACGACCGGCGCGGTCCTTTGATCACCACCGAGCCGCAGACCACTCGGCCGGTCAACACCACATGGGGTGTGCCTTCGGCGGGCGCGGTCTTGCGGCGGTCGCTGGCACTGCCGGCGTAAACCTCGACGTCGTCGATCGAGGCGCTGGCGCCTTCGGGCAGACGGATTTCGACCGATCCGAACTTCATGTCGAGCTCGATGACGACGACCGGGCCGGCGAAACGCGCGTTCACCAGGTCCAACTCGCATGACCCCACCCGGCGCACCAGCGCCAGCCGGGTCGGCACCATCCATCCGCCGCGCCGCTTGAGGGAGCCGAGCCAGCCGCGCAGTTCGACCCGGTCGGCTGCCGAGGTGACGATCGCCCCGGGTCCGGGCAGGTCGCTGACCAGGCTGTCCAGCTCGATGCGAGTCCGGGCGTAGGACACCTGCGACGAGCGTTCCTCGAACTCGCCGATGTCGATCAGCCCCAGCGCGACCGCGTTGTGCAGCCGGCGCAGTGTGCCGTTGCGGTCGGCATCCGAAACCCGCAGCTCGGTCAATTGGTCAGGCTGGGTCATAGCTGTTTCAATGTACCGCCGCCGCCGGTGCCGCGGACCGCTCCGCTCGTCGGCCGTCAAGCCAGGTAGTCGCCCGGCAGCTGGCCCAGCATGAACTTGGTCATCCGCACCGCGTATTCCGAGCTGCCGCCTCCGACGATCAGCGCCGCGAATGCCATATCACCGCGGTACCCCGCGAACCACGAGTGCGATCCGCCCGGGAATTCGGCCTCCCCCGTCTTCCCGAACACCGCGCCGCACTCGGAGATGTCCGTCGCGGTGCCGTTGGTCACCACCAGCCGCATCATCGGCCGCAGACCGTCGAGCATCTTGGGGCTCACCGGTGTGCCATCGCCGGCCACCGTCGTCTCCCGGCCCTCGATCAGCCGCGGCACCGGCGTCTTCCCGGCGGCCACCGTGGCCGCGACCAGCGCCATGCCGAACGGGCTGGCCAGCACCTTGCCCTGGCCGAAGCCGTCCTCGGTCCGTTCGGCCAGATCCACCGTCGGCGGCACCGAACCGGTGACCGTGGTGATGCCGTCTACCTGGTAGTCGAGGCCGACGCCGTACTTGGCGGCCGCTTGCGTCAACGCTCGAGGCGGCATCCGGCTGGCCAATTCGGCGAACGTGGTGTTGCAGGAACTTGCGAAGGCCCGCGACATCGGCACCACACCCAGATCGAACCCGCCGTAGTTGGGCACGGTGCGGTGCCCGATGTCGACCGTGCCCGGGCAGCCCAGCAGCGTGTTGGGGCTGGCCATGTCGCGCTCGATCGCCGCACCGGCGGTGACCATCTTGAACGTCGACCCGGGTGGATACAGGCCGCTGGTGGCGATCGGGCCGTCGGCGTCGGCGGCGGCGTTTTGGGCAACGGCCAGAATCTCACCGGTCGAGGGCCTGATCGCCACGATCATCGCCTGGCGGCTCTGGTTGTCGACGGCATGCTGGGCTGCGTTCTGCACGGAGCGGTCCAGGCTGATCGAGATCGACGGCGCCGGTGAGGGTTCGACCTCGTGCAGCACCGCGACGTCGACTCCGTTCTGGTTGACGCTGACCACCCGCCAGCCGGGCTGGCCGTCGAGTTGGTCGGCGACGGCCTGCTTCACCTGGCTGATCAACGCGGGCGCGAAGTGCTCGTCGGTCGGCAGCAGCTCGGCCTGTGGGGTGATCACCACCCCGGGCAGGTTTCCGATTGCCGGAGCGACGGCGTTGTTGTCGTCGGCGCGCAGCGTGATCAGATCCAGCGGCTTGACCGACGAGCTGGCCTGCTCGGCGAGTAACTGCGGGTCGTTCAGCGCGTCGTCAAAGGGGTGCAGGGCGTCGATGACCGCGCGGGCGGTCGCAATGAGCTGCCCGCCGGCCCGGCCGGCATCCAGCGTGTAGTGGTAGAGGTAGCCGGGCACCAACACGTCGGTACCGCCGAGTTCGTTGACGCCGGCACGTCGTGGCGGATCAGCCCGCAGCGCGAACGTCTGATGCTCGCCGAGCCGCGGGTGCAGTCCGGTGGTGGTCCACCGGACCAGCCAGCGACCCTCGTCGCGGGCCATCTTCAGTTGCCCGTCATAGGTCCAGGCCCGATTCTTCGGTAGCTGCCAGGTAAAGCGGTAAGCCACCGTGCCGGTGTCCTCGGTGTAGCGCGAGCCCAGGAGCTGGGTGTCCAGGTGGGTAGCCTGCAAGCCGGCCCACGCCGCATTGAGCGCCTCGCGGGCATTGCTCGGGTCATCGCTGAGCTCCGCGGCGGCGGCAGTGTCGCCGGTGGACAAGGCGGCGAAGAATCGCTCGGCGGCCGGACCCGGCCCATCGGGGCGCGGCGTGCAGGCGGGCAAGGCGGCGATCGCGACCAGCAGCAGACAGGCGGCTTGCGATGCAAATGTGGTTTTTGTTGCCATTGAGGCAAATGTTATGAAATCGAGTCTCTGTGCGGTCGGAGGCGCACCGAGTGTGGGCCGACGAGCGGAACGCCACGGTGAAAAAACCGCCCGATCGCCGCAGTGGCGTTACGGTCGCAAACCGCCCCGACGAGTCAGTCCAGCAGGATGGTCGCGAAGGCGCCGACTTCGGTGAAGCCGACGCGGGTGTAGGCAGCGCGGGCCACGGTGTTGAAGTTGTTGACGTACAGGCTGGCGATTCGCCCGGTGCCGACGATCACCGCCGCCAATGTCGCGG
Source organism: Mycobacterium sp. NGS48 (assembly GCF_059812585.1). Lineage (NCBI taxonomy): Bacteria > Bacillati > Actinomycetota > Actinomycetes > Mycobacteriales > Mycobacteriaceae > Mycobacterium > Mycobacterium sp. NGS48. Next base: position 131,509 of record NZ_JCALCY010000003.1, on the reverse strand, counting down.
TGCCGGCCGTACCCAAGCCCTGGCCGCGGCGATCGGGATGCACCCACACCCCTTGGATCTGGCCGACATGCGGTGACTGGGAGCCGACTTCGGCCTTGAAGACGACTTCGCCGTGCTCGAAGCGGGCCCACGCCCGGCCCTGGCTGATCAGGCTGGCCACCCGACGGCGATAGCCGCGACCGCCGTCGCCCAACCGTGGGTCGACGCCGACCTCGCCGATGAACATATCGATGGCCGCCGCCAGGTAGGCGTCGAGCTCGGGGAGCTTCACCTGGCGCACGCCGGGGTCGATCGCGCAGGCCGGCATCGAGTTCAACGCCATCAACGGCTGATGGGCACGCACGTCGCGGGCCGGGCCCCAGACCGACTCGAGCCGCTGCCACATCGGCATCACCAATTCGGCCCGGCCGACCAGCGACGAGCATCGTCGTGAGGCGCCCATGGCCTCGTCGGCAAACGCAGCCAAGTCGGCCGGCCCGCCACGCAGCGGGATCAGATTGGGACCGGCGTAGCACAGTGACTCATCGGCGCCCCGCCGAGTCCACAGTTCGCCGCCGATCGCAGTCGGGTCGATGCCGTGGTCGGCGACCCGTGCGGCGACCATGCACGACCCGACGGGGTCGTGGTCGAGGACGCGGCGCACCGCGGCGGCATCCCGCACCACCGACACCCGCCGCTCGTCGACCAAGCGATGGATGGGCGGAGCCGACATACTGACTCTTTCTGCGATCAGGTAGCCCGAACGGGCTCCCTCAGCTTACGGTCACAACCGGGGAACCGCTCGCAGATGCGTCCGGACCCGACGGCGTGCCGCCTTCGGCGGCCAATCGCATGGCCTCTTCGATCAGCGTCTCGACGATCTGCGCTTCGGGCACGGTCTTGATCACTTCGCCGCGAACGAAGATCTGGCCCTTGCCATTGCCCGATGCCACGCCGAGGTCGGCCTCGCGGGCCTCCCCCGGACCGTTGACCACGCAACCCATGACAGCCACCCGCAGCGGCACGTCGAGCCCGTCGAGGCCGGCGCTGACCTCGTTGGCCAAGGTGTAGACGTCGACCTGCGCACGACCGCAGGACGGGCACGACACGATCTCCAGCGAGCGCGGCCGCAGGTTCAGCGACTCCAGGATCTGGTTGCCGACCTTGACCTCTTCAACCGGTGGCGCCGACAGCGACACCCGAATGGTGTCGCCGATGCCCTGTGAGAGCAGCGCGCCGAATGCGACCGCGGATTTGATGGTGCCCTGGAACGCCGGGCCGGCCTCGGTGACCCCAAGGTGCAACGGGTAGTCGCACTGGGCGGCCAGCTGTTCGTAGGCCCTCACCATCACGACCGGGTCGTTGTGCTTGACGCTGATCTTGATGTCGCCGAAGCCGTGCTCCTCGAACAGCGACGCCTCCCACAGCGCCGATTCCACCAGCGCCTCCGGGGTGGCCTTGCCGTACTTGTCCATGAACCGCTTGTCCAACGAGCCCGCGTTGACACCGATGCGGATCGGGATACCGGCCTTACCGGCGGCCTTGGCGACCTCGGCGACCCGCCCGTCGAATTCCTTGATGTTGCCCGGATTGACCCGCACCGCCGCGCAGCCGGCATCGATCGCGGCGAAGATGTACTTGGGCTGGAAGTGGATGTCGGCGATCACCGGAATTTGGCTGTGCTGGGCGATTTCGGCAAGCGCGTCGGCATCCTCCTGGCGCGGGCAGGCCACCCGCACGATGTCGCAGCCGGCGGTGGTCAGCTCGGCGATCTGCTGCAACGTGGCGTTGACGTCGTGGGTTTTCGTCGTGGTCATCGACTGCACGGCGATCGGATGATCGCTGCCGATGCCGACGTCACCCACCGTCAGCTGACGGGTCTTGCGCCGCGGCGCCAACGTGGGCGCCGGCGGTGCCGGCATGCCCAGTCCAATGTTTTGGCCGGTGGCCATCGGTGAATCTCCTACTGGAACAACCTGATCGGATTGACCAGGTCGGCGGTCACGGTCAGCAGCATGTAGCCGACCACCACCACCAAAATGACATAGGTGGCGGGCATGAGCTTGAGGTAATTGACCGGTGCTGCGGCGACCTTCCCGCGGGCCGACCGCACCAGGTTGCGGAGCTTCTCGAATACCGCTATCGCGACGTGCCCACCGTCGAACGGCAGCAGCGGCACCAGGTTGATGGCACCCAGCACGAAATTGAACTGCGCCAGGAAGAACCAGAACGCCACCCACAACCCATGATCGACGGTGTCGCCGCCGATGATCGACGCCCCGACCACACTGATCGGCGTCTCCGGGTCCCTCTCACCGCCGCCGATCGAGTGCACCAACGCGCCGACTTTGGTCGGGATCTTCGCCAGCGACTTACCCAGCTCGACAGCCAAATCACCGGTGAAGGTCACGGTGCCGGGGATGGCCGTCAGCGCGTTGTAGTGCGTCGGCCCGAACTGCGCTGCGCTGATGCCGATGGCCCCCACTGGGCTCGGCTTCTGGTCGCCGGGCTTGGCGAACCGCTGCGTTCGGGTGACGTCGACCATGACGGTGAACTTGGCGCCGTCGCGCTCGATGACGAACGGCGTGGGGCCGGTGAGTTTCTGCACCGCATCGACCAGCTCGCCGAAGCTGTGGACGTCGGTGGCGCCCACCGTGGCGATCACGTCGCCGGACTTGATTCCGGCAATCGCCGCCGGTCCGGGCCCGTTGCACTTGGCCAGCTCGCCTTTAGTGAGTTCCGGTGCGACGCAGGCAGTTTCACCGACAACCGCCCGATCGTCGGGATGCAGGTTCGGCAGTCCCCAGGCGACGGCGATGCCATAGATCAACACCAGGCCGATCAAGAAGTTCATGCCGGGGCCGGCCAACAACACCGCGGTGCGCTTCCAGGTCTTCTGCTTGTACATGGCGCGGTCGTGCTCGTCGGGCAGCAGTTCTTCGACCGAGGTCATGCCGGCGATGTCGCAGAATCCGCCCGCCGGGATGGCCTTGATGCCGTATTCGGTCTCGCCGCGCCGCGTCGACCACAGCGTCGTACCGAAGCCGACGAAATAGCGGCGCACCTTCATACCGGTGCCGAGCGCGACCCACATATGCCCGCACTCGTGCAGCGCCACCGAGATCAGGATGGCGAGCGCGAACAGCACAATGCCGACAACGAACATCATCGGGTGCCTATGACCTCCTGTGTGGCTCGCTCAATCCCGCGTCGGGCCTCCGCACGGGCCCAGCGCTGCGCGTCGAGTACGTCATCCACGGTAGCGGGTAATGCGGCCCATTGGCCTGCGGCGTGCAACACGTCGGCGATTGTGCGCACGATCGCCGGAAAGCCGATCCGGCCCGCCAGGAAGGCGCCCGCCGCTTCTTCATTGGCGGCGTTGTAGACCGCCGTCATGCAGCCCCCGGCTTCGCCGGCCCGCCGGGCGAGCTCGACGGCGGGAAATACCCGGTTGTCGACCGGCTCGAAGTCCCAGCTTGACGCGGTGGAGAAGTCGCAGGCCGCGGCCGCGCCGGGCACCCGCTCCGGCCAGTTCAACGCCAGCGCGATCGGCAGCTTCATATCCGGTGGGCTGGCCTGCGCGATCGTCGAGCCATCGGTGAAGGTGACCATCGAATGCACGATCGACTGCGGGTGCACGACCACGTCGATGCGGTCGTAAGGCACCCCGAACAGCAGGTGGGTTTCGATGAGCTCCAACCCCTTGTTTACCAGCGACGCCGAATTCAGCGTGTTCATCGGCCCCATGGACCAGGTGGGATGGGCGCCGGCCTGCTCGGGGGTGACGTGCTCGAGGTCGGCGGCCGACCAGCCCCGGAACGGCCCGCCGGAGGCGGTGAGCACAAGTTTGGCGACCTCATCCGGGGTGCCGCCGCGCAGGCACTGGGCCAGCGCGGAGTGCTCGGAGTCGACGGGCACGATCTGACCCGGCTGCGCCGCCTGCAGCACCAGCGGGCCGCCCGCGATCAGCGACTCCTTGTTGGCCAGCGCCAGGCGGGCACCGCAGGCCAGCGCTGCCAGCGTGGGCCGCAATCCCAGCGCTCCTACCAGCGCGTTGAGCACGACGTCGGCCTCGGTCTCCTCGACCAGACGGGTAGCCGCATCAGGCCCGTGGTAGCTGACCTCACCGAGGGCGTGCGCCGCGTGCTCGTCGGCCACGGCGATGTTGGTGACCCCGGTCTCGGCGCGCTGCCGGGCAAGCAGATCCAAATTGGTGCCCCCGGCGGCCAGCCCGACCAATTCGAACCGGTCCGGATTGGCCGCGATGACGTCCAGCGCCTGGGTACCGATGGACCCGGTACTGCCCAGCACCAGAACCTTGCGGCGGCTCGTCACCCACTTATTGTGCCGCGCGGTGCTCGGCGTTGCGTTTAACACCCGCCCAAAGCGGGAAGGGCGACCAACACCTAATGGCCACAAGAACGGGAGATGGCAGCCATGGACGCTATGCAGCACAAAGCACTTGCCGCGGCCGGCTTCGCGGCGATCGCAGTGGCGGGGTTGTCGGGCTGTACCACAACCGAAGTCCACCAGCCGGCGCAGTCCGCACCGGCGACCGTGACCACGACGGTGCTCATCACCACGTCGGCACCCACGACGACCGGAAGCCCAACACCGGCAGGCAATCCGGTCGGTCCCGGCTGCGCGGAATACGAGCAGCAGGTGCCCACCGGGCCCGGCTCGGTTTCCGGGATGGCCAAAGACACCGTCGCCGTGGCCGCCTCAAACAACCCGCAGCTCACCACGCTGACCCAAGCGTTCTCCGGCAAACTCAACCCGCAGGTGAACCTGGTGGACACCCTGAACAAGGGCGAGTACACCTTGTTCGCCCCGACCGACAAGGCGTTCGAGAAACTCGACGCTGCCACCATGGACCGGCTCAAGACCGACGCAGCGTTTTTGAACGGCATCCTGACCTATCACCTGGTCAACGGTCAGCTGACACCGGCGCAGGCCGACGGCGTACATCAGACGCTGGACAACAATGCGACGCTGACGGTCACCGGTACCAGCGACGACCTCAAGGTCAACAACGCAGCGGTCACCTGCGGCGGTATCGGCACCGCCAATGCGACGGTGTACATGATCGACACCGTGCTGATGCCACCCGCATAGCCGAGACCCGGCAAACCGGGGTGTGCCAGAATGTCGGGGCACTGGCAATCCCAACCGGAGGTGACGTCGTGGTCAGTACTGAGGTGGAGCAGCGCGACGCCGGGGTGTACACCGCCGATGTGCCGTCCGCAGCCTGGGGCTGGAGCAAGATCAATTACCGCACCTGGCGCATCGTCGGGTTGTGCGTCGTCGGCTTCCTGCTACTGATGCTGCGCGGCAATCACGTCGGCCACATCGAAGACTGGTTTCTGATCAGCTTCGCGGCTCTGGTGCTGTTCGTCGTCGTGCGCGACTGGTGGGGTCGCCGGCGCGGCTGGCTCCGATAGCGCCGAACTGCCGAGACTGCGCTGACAGCGCCGAGACTGCGGTCAGCGCCTGCGCGGGGCAGCAGTCACACGCTGAGCGCAGTCTCGGCATAGAAAAGTCGACGGCTTAGCCGTCGGCGGCCAACTGACCACAGGCCGCGGCGATCTCCCGGCCGCGGGTGTCGCGGACGGTGCAGGAGACGCCCCTGGCGCGGATTCGCCGGACGAACTCGCGTTGGGCCGGCTTGGGGCTGGCGTCCCACTCGCTGCCCGGCGTCGGGTTGAGCGGGATGACGTTCACATGCGCCAGCGGTCCGAGCGCGCGGTGCAGCAGCTTTCCCAACAGGTCGGCCCGCCAAGGCTGATCGTTGACATCGCGGATCAGCGCGTATTCGATCGAGACCCGTCGACCCGTCACGTCGGCGTAGTAGCGGGCGGCGTCGAGCGCCTCGCCGACCTTCCACCGATTGTTGACTGGCACCAGCGTGTCGCGCAGCTCATCGTCGGGCGCGTGCAGCGACAACGCCAGCGTCACCCCGAGCCGCTCGTCGGCCAGCTTGCGGATGGCCGGGGCCAGACCGACCGTCGACACCGTCACCGAGCGGGCCGAGATCCCGAAGCCGGAGGTGATGCCACGCACCGCGGCAACCACCCGCGCGTAGTTGGCCAGCGGTTCGCCCATGCCCATGAACACGACGTTGGACAACCGGTCACCCCAGTCGTCGCGCAGTGCGACGGCCGCGGCCCGCACCTGCTCGAGGATCTCCGCGGTCGACAGGTTGCGGTTCAGCCCGCCCTGCCCGGTCGCGCAGAACGGACATGCCATGCCACAGCCGGCCTGCGACGAGATGCACACGGTGTTGCGCTGCGGGTAGCGCATCAGCACCGATTCGAACGTCGTGCCGTCGATGGCGCGCCACAGCGTCTTGCGTGTCTGGCCGTGGTCACAGGCGATGTCGCGGGCCGGGGTCAGCAGCGTGGGAAACAGCGCCTCGCCGACCAGGTTGCGGGCCGCAGCCGGCAGGTCGCTCATCTGCCGCGGGTCGGCGATCAGCCTGACGTAATACTGGTGCGCCAGCTGCTTAGCGCGAAAAGCCGGCAGGCCCAGCTCCGCGACGGCGGCGGCGCGGCCCGCCTCGTCGAGGTCGGCCAGATGCCGCGGCGGCAGTGCGCGCCGCGGTGCCTCGAACACCAGTTGTTGCACCATGATGAGTCCAGTATCAGGGCACCAGCGTCAGCACGACCCACGCCGCCACCGCCGACGGCAGAAACCCGTCGAACCGGTCCAGCACCCCGCCGTGGCCGGGCAGCAGGCTACCCATGTCCTTGATCCCCAGATCTCGTTTGACCTGTGATTCCACCAGATCACCGAGAGTCGCGGTGATCACCACCGTCAAACCCAGCAACACGCCGATCCACAGCGGTTTGCCGACCAGATACGTCACGGTGAGGGTCGTCGCGGCGATACCCAGCACCAGGGAGCCGACCAGCCCCTCCCAGGATTTCTTCGGACTGATCGCCGGGACCATCGGATGCTTGCCGAACAACACGCCGGCGGCGTAACCGCCCACGTCGGAGGCCACCACACCGACTGCCAGCGAGAACGCCTTCGCGGGCCCGTCATGGTGGTAAACCAGCAAGGCAGCAAATGAGGCGAACAACGGGACCCAGGCGGCCAGGAAAACCGTCGCCGAGACGTCGCGCAGGTAATTCGCCGGCGCGGCATCGGAACCCTGCGCTGCCCGCCGACCCTGCCGGCTCAGCAGCCGCCAGATCATGCAGATCACGACGGTGCCTCCGAAGCCGGCCAGCGCGCCGCGCGCACCGTACGGCCAGGTCAGCCACACGGTGGCCTGACCACCGAGCACGAGCGGGATGACCGGTAGCACGTAGCCGGCGGCCCTGAGCCGCCGCACCACTTCGAGCGTGCCGAGCAGCACACCGGCGGCAAGTATCCCGACGAACGCGTAGCGCGCGTACAACAACGTGGCGATGACGGCCCCGCCCAGGACCGCACCCACCAGGATCGCCACCGGCAGGTTGCGGCCGGCCCGCGACGCCTTCGGCGGCGGCTCCGGCAGCGATTCCTCGGCCGGGGTGCCTGTACCGGTATCAGTGCCTGCCACGGACATCGTTGCTGAGCGGCCGCTAGACCTCCAGCAGCTCGCCTTCTTTGTGTTTGACCAGCTCGTCGATCTGGGTGACGTACTGGTGGGTGGTCTTGTCCAGGTCCTTCTCGGCCCGGCCGACCTCGTCCTCGCCGGCCTCCCCGTCTTTGCGGATGCGGTGCAGCTCCTCCATGGCCTTGCGGCGGATGTTGCGTACTGAAACGCGGCCTTCCTCACCTTTGTGCTTGGCCTGCTTGACCAGCTCGCGGCGGCGTTCCTCGGTCAACTGCGGCACCGCCACCCGGATCAGCGTCCCGTCGTTGGTGGGATTGACACCCAGCTCGGAGTTGCGGATGGCGGTCTCGATGGCACCCAGCTGGCTGGCTTCGTAGGGCTTGATGACCACCAGCCGGGCCTCAGGGACATTGATGCTGGCCAACTGGGTGATCGGAGTAGCCGTGCCGTAGTAGTCGATCACGATCCGGGAGAACATGCCCGGGTTGGCCCGGCCGGTCCGGATGGTCGACAGGTCGTCCCGGGCCACCGACACCGCCTTCTCCATCTTCTCTTCGGCGTCGAAGAGAGTCTCGTCGATCATATTTGCGCCACTCCTTCTCATCGCTGGCCCGCTGCATCGCCGCCGGCGTGCATGTGCGCCGCTCCTTAGGTGGTGACCAGCGTCCCGATCTTCTCACCCGCGACCGCGCGAGCGATATTGCCGTCGGTCAGCAGGTTGAACACCAAGATCGGCATGCCATTGTCCATACACAGGCTGAACGCGGTGGCATCGGCCACCCGCAGCCCGCGGTCGATCACTTCGCGGTGGCTGATCGCGGTGAGCAGTTCGGCTTCGGGGTTGGTCCGCGGGTCGTCGGCGAACACGCCGTCGACGGCCTTGGCCATCAGCACCACCTCGGCGCCGATCTCCAGCGCGCGCTGCGCAGCGGTGGTGTCGGTGGAGAAATACGGCAATCCCATGCCGGCACCGAAAATCACCACCCGGCCCTTCTCCAAGTGCCGTCGCGCGCGCAGCGGAATGTACGGCTCCGCCACCTGCCCCATCGTGATCGCGGTCTGGACTCGGGTCGCGATGCCTTCCTTCTCCAGGAAATCTTGCAGCGCAAGGCTATTCATGACAGTGCCGAGCATGCCCATATAGTCCGAGCGGCTGCGCTCCATGCCGCGTTGTTGAAGTTGTGCGCCGCGAAAGAAGTTGCCGCCGCCGATCACGACCGCGACCTGCACGCCACTGCGAACCACTTCGGCGATCTGGCGGGCCACCTGGGCCACCACATCGGGATCCAGCCCGACCTGCCCGCCGCCGAACATTTCGCCGCCGAGCTTGAGCAACACCCGCGAATACTTAGGCCGATTATCCGGTTGAGCGGCTGAGTAGCCATTGTCCGGCAAAAACGCCTCCACGCCCCTGGTGCTCGTCGGCTCCGGTTCTGTCATCAGACTCCTCGCGTAAGAGCGCCATTCCGCTGCGCCCTGAGACGACACTTTCCATCCTGCCTCATGCCCACCCCCGCATGTCCGAGGTGAAAGCTTAATGTCGAGGCTCGCCGGCCGTGCGGCCACTGCGAGATTTCTCGCGGAGATCCTCGCGCCCCCGCACAACCAGAAGGTCAGTGCCCGCCGGGAGCTACGACGAGGCTGTCAGCCCCCGGGTGGCCGGTCCTTCCAGCAGCGTGCCATCCGGTGCGAAGCGCGATCCGTGCAGCGGACACTCCCACGACTTGTCCGCGTCGTTCCAGTTCACAATTCCGCCCAAATGCGGACATACCGGCGAAACACGGTGCTGCACACCGTCAACCGTGCACCGTGCTTCCAAATTCCAGGGCAGACCGCTGACCACTCCGCCGTCGGCGGGAGTGGCGCGTCCCAGCCGGGTCACCGGCGCGACCCACCCTTTGGCCATGTGGAAAGCGACCTCGAGATTGGCTTGCACAGCGGTGGGGAGGCCGGTGAGCTCATGCGGGCTCCACGCCGCGAAGGCACGTGCCCAATCCATTCGCCCGTCGAGGATCCGCCCGCTGAGCGCAAGCGCCGCGGCCGTGCCGGCAGCCAGCCCCCACTTGTTGAATCCCGTTGCGACAAGGACTTTCTCGTCCCCAGGAAGGATGGGACCGACATATGGCAAGTGGTCCGCGGGCGTGTAGTCCTGGGCCGACCACTGATGGGTCACCTCGGCACCGGGATAGTACTTGCGCGCCCACGACGACAGTTCGTCCAGCTCGGCGGTAGGACTCTTGCGGCCGACGACGTGGCTGGCACCACCGACGATGAGTCGCTCGCCAGCGGCGACCGGGGCGTATCGGATCGACCTGGTCGGCGAACCGGCGGAGATGAACATCGGCCGGGTGATGGTGCCGGGGACGTCGAAGGCAATGCAGTAAGACCTATTGGGTTTCAGTCTGGCGAAGAATCCGCCGCGATCCAGAATGGGCATACCGGTGGCCAGTACACACCGCCCTGCGTCGACGTCGACCTCACCGTCAGAGGTACGCACGCCCAGCCGCACACGGCCGCTGCGGTGCGAGAGACGATGCACCCGCGCGCCCTCGACGAGCCGGCCGCCCCGCTCGGTCAACTCGCCGATCAGGCTGTCCAGCAATGGCATTGGATCGAACTGCGCCTGGGCGGCGAGCCGCACCCCGCCGTGATAGGGAAACGGGACATCGGCGTCGTCATCCCAGTCGACATCGAGGCCTGCCAGCCGGCACGCAGCCAACTCCGCGCGCGCCGACGCCACCTCTCCCGCCGACTGGGCATACGTGTACGCGTCTTCACGCTGAACCGGAACTTCGTTGGCCTCGCAATACCGCAGTAGCCAATCCTGGCCCTCGTGGTTGCCGCGCACGTAGTCACGCGCGAGGTCGGCCCCGTGGCGGGCGACGATCTGCGACAACATCGTGGCCTGCAGCAGGCTGACCTTTCCGGTGGTGTTGCCGGTGGTCACTGCGCCGGCGCTGCGCGCCTCCAGCACCACTACGTCCTTGCCGGCCCTGGCCAGCAGCACCGCGGTGACCAGACCGGTGATGCCGGCGCCAACCACCACGACGTCGGCGGTCAGCGGTCCCAGACTTGTTCGAGCAGTTAGGCGGCTTCGATCGGCCAGCCACAGCGATCTCATCATCGCTCCCACATACCCGGCCGTGAGGCGACGAAACAGCGCGGCAGCCGGGCAAGGTGGCTGTGAAGGTTTGAGTACCCGCCGACCCGGGAATCCGCGAGACGCGGCGGGGAAAGCAAGAGATCAACGAGTCTCTGCGCCGCGCCGAAACCGGTCGAGACATCGGCCGGTGCTGAGTAGGAACTCAGTGACACTAGCCAACAAGGAGGACTCCATGGCGGACGACAAAAACAGTGGACCTGAAGAGGGCGTACGCGGTGCCGTCGAAGGCGTCAAGGGCAAGGTGAAGGAAGCCGCCGGCAACGTGCTCGGCCAAGACGACATGGCCCGCGAGGGCAAGGCCCAACAGGACAAGGCCGAAGCGCAGCGGGACGCCGCAAAGAAAGAGGCCGAAGCAGACGCTGCTCGCGGTAGCGCGGAAGCGTCCGAGAAGCGCCAGCAGTCTCACCAGGAGTAGCTTGATCCAAGATGACAGGCCCGGTCCGTGACGGACCGGGCCTGTCATCTGCGTGGGGCCTGGGGATCAACCGAACAATGGCAGCGCCCGCTTGCGGGCCAGCGCGTCCATGCCGCGCTGAATGCTGTCCTGCACTTCGTGATACTTGTGGTCGACGTACTCGTCGTCATCGGCACGTGTGGCGTCTTGGTCGAGCTCGACGGCGGGCATGAATCTCGTCCGGATCTTGGCGGGCAGTGGGAACTGAGGCAGCGCGGCGGGCGCAATTCCCCACGGCAGCGAGACGGCCACCGGGAACACCTTGAGCCGCAACAGCCGGTCCAACCGCAAGACCCGCGAGAGCTTGTCGCCGCGGATCAGGACCGGCATGGCGTCGGCGCCCCCCACCGTGGCGATCGGCACAATTGGCACGCCGGCGCGAATCGCCATCTTGACGAAGCCTTTTCGCCCGGCCAGGTTGGCGCGGTCCCGCTCACTCCACGGCCGCAGCGAGTCGACTTCGCCGCCCGGCCAGAGCGCGACATCACGTCCTTCGGCCAGGGCCGTCGCAATGGCGTCCGGCGCGGCCGGCAGCACACCCATTGAACGGAAGTACCGGCCGAAACCCGGAATCGCCATCAACGCGTCGTGGGCGGTTCCGTGCAAAGTCCGCTCGGGACCGAATCGCCGCCACCACTGGAAACCGACTGTCCAGGCATCCCACACGAATGGTGCGCCGGAGTGGATCCCCACCAACAGCACGGGTGTCTCCGGGACGTTTTCCCAGCCGTCGATTTCCATTCGGAACCAGTATTCGACCAACGCGTTCCAGAAGAACTTCTGCTGCTGCAGCGTGGCCTCGTCCTGGCCGCTGAGGTCCCATCTGCCGGCCCGGCTGGCCACCCAGCCGCTCAATCCGCCCTGTTGTCCTTCACGCCGGTCGTCCATCGCCGCGCGCGCTTGTTCGGCCTGCTGGTGGGCCTGCTGACGCACCTTGCCCGGTCTGCGATCGGTTGCACTCATACCGCTTCGAGTACCCCATCCGGGCCGCGGCGAAAATGCCTGCAAAGCGACGCCTCCCCGCGTCATTGACTGACGCGGGGAGGCAAGTTGCCTTATATGGCAGCTTTAGGCGGTGCTTGTCCAGATCAGGACGTCCTGCACGCCGTCGTTGTAGACGACGCCATTGGGCGGCGCGCCGGTCACGTCGAAGTAGACCTTGCCGCTGGACTGCTGACCCTGAACAATCGGCGCCGGGCTAATGCCGTTCGGCACCGGAGACGTGTCAACCACCCGGTAGGTTTCACCGTTGGCGGCCCGGGCGTTGAAGTCCGAGACCAACGGCGTGACAGTCCCACTGTCCGACTTGGCCGTCAGATCCGCCTGGTACAAGTGACCCTTCGGGGTGTATCCCGGAATCACCATGTCGCTGGGCTGCAGATTTGTCACCGTGTAGTCGGTGACCAACGGACCGTCTACCAGTTGTTGGCTGGTGCCGAAACCCTGGATGCTCGGCGGAGCAGCAGAGGCCATCGGCGCGCCGAAAACACTGGCGGCCGCGATTGCAGCGGCTCCAATTCCCGTTTTCACAGTAGTGGCGGTGAACTTCACGCTATCTCCTCTCATTCGTGTCGTTCGAGCCTTCCGTTCGAGCGGTGATACCCCGGTCTCGAGTAGGTCACCGCACCCAGTCCCCCATACCCATCCACTGTGGGCCCAAACGTGGTCCGAACGAATGATGTTGCGTGACAGCGATCTTTTACGTCGCCGTGAAGCCCTCAAATCAATGGTTAGCCGCTGGTAGGGCCGGGTAGCCGGGCGGTAGATCACGACCGCGACTTCGATAGCGCCTGCGCTACCTGACGATTCGATACTCCAGGAGCACCCGATGAGTTTTCCCGAGCAACAGCAAGCGGTACCCGGTGTGCAAGCTCGAATGGACCCCGTCCCGGACTGCGGCGAGGACAGCTACCGAGGCTCCGGAAAACTTACCGGTAAACGGGCGGTCATCACCGGTGGTGACAGCGGGATCGGCCGCGCGGTGGCGATCGCCTACGCCAGAGAAGGCGCTGACGTGTTGATCGCCTACCTCAACGAGGACGAAGACGCTCAGGACGTCGCTCGCTATGTCGAAGACGCAGGCCGCAAATGCGTCCTCGCTCCCGGCGATCTGTCCGATCCCACACATTGCCGGGCTGTGGTGGATCAGGCGGTCCAGGAGTTCGGCGGGATCGACGTGCTGGTCAATAACGCCGCATACCAGATGACGCACGAAACGCTCGATGAGATCAGCGACGAGGAATGGGACTACACGTTCCGGCTGAATGTCGGGGCTTACTTCTATCTCACCAAGGCGGCCTTGCCGCACATGGCCGCCGGCTCGTCGATCATCGGCAGCTCGTCGGTCAACTCCGACACACCCAACCCAACGTTGGCCCCCTATGCGGCAACCAAGGCAGCGATCGCCAACTTCTCGGCCAGCCTGGCACAGCTATTGGGCGACAAAGGGATTCGCGTCAACAGCGTGGCGCCCGGTCCGATCTGGACACCGCTCATCCCGTCGACCATGCCCGCGGAGAAGGTGAAGTCGTTCGGCGAGAATGTGCCGTTGGGGCGCGCCGGTCAACCGGCCGAGCTGGCGTCGATCTATGTGCTGCTGGCCTCCGACGACGCCAGCTATGTTTCCGGTGCGCGGGTGGCCGTCACCGGCGGCCGGCCGATTCTCTGAGAACAGGGCAGGCTCTCAGGAAATTCCAATCAAACGCTGGACAGACCGACCCGCTGGGGGCTACTAATGAGTAGGAATTACCCTGTCTTCAGCAGCGTAGGGCCGGCATCCGCCCGAGGCGCCAATTTCGGCGCACGATACGGAGTGCACCGATGAGCTCTGCGACGATCAAAGTCTGTCGCTCCCAAGCTGCTTCGAGTACGGAGCGAGTTGACGCGCCACACGCCCTGCGCGCGGCCACCCGCCACGTCGGTACGGCGGTAATCATCTCCGTCGCCGGCGAAGTAGACGCCAGCAACGAAGGTGACTGGCGCTACCTACTCGCCGAGATGGCGGCAACCGCCGCCACGCCGGGACCCGTCGTGGTCGACGTGCGCGAGCTCGACTTCATGGGTTGCTGCGCGTTCGCGGTGCTGGCGCGTGAGGCAGAACGTTGCCGACGCCGTGGTGTGACGCTCTGCTTGGTCAGCCAAAAGCCGATAGTCGCGCGGACCGCGGCCGCCTGCGGTCTGCGCTGGCTCCTGCCCATCCACTCGACGTTGCAAAGAGCGTTGACGCGCGCCGCAAAGGAGGACTAAGCACCACGATCTCACGCCAGGCCCGTGACGCCCGCGAGTACTGGTAGTGCCGATCGACGAGTGCTATCGCTTGGTCGCCGTCATCCGCCAGGAATGGCGGGGCTGTCCGGAGGCAGCACGGTGTGGCCGGCGGTCGACCGCTTTTTCGCCGAGCTCGATACACAACGCCAGATAACTGCTGTAACGCAACGCAATTGGCGGAAACCAGATGGCTGAAATCCGTGTTGGCAAAGCCAAGATCAAACCCGATTCGACGTCGCATTCGTGGCGGGTCCAGCAGGGCAACCAGGGCCCGTACGACAAAAACGTCGGCCGCCACAAGGACGGCAAGGCCGACGCCCGTCGCTCGACCGGAGTCGGCCCGAAGAGGCATGACGCAATCCTGCCAATCATGCCTAGCCTGCCGCCCGGATAAGCGGTGACGCAATGGATCTGACCGATACCGAGGAGAGCCCCATGATTGTTCTCTATGTGGTTGTCGCCATCCTGGCCTCGGTGGGGCTGGTGTTCATTGGCGTGAACTGCCGGCCATCATCCGCTACCTCAAGTTCGAACGGATGTGACTGCGGGCCTGATTGATTCGATTCCGTCTTAACGAGCCGGGTTGCCCTACGCCCCTGAGACTATCCGACCTGCCGCAGCGCCTCGGGTGTGAGGTCTTCGCGGGAGGGGTAGCCGTCGACGGCCATCAGCAGGTCGGCTTCGGCCAGCAGCGAGCGCAGCACGTGCACGATGCCATCGTCACCGCCCAGGGCCAGACCGTAGGCGTAGGGCCTGCCGATCCCGACTGCAGCGGCCCCCATCGCGAGCGCCTTGATGATGTCGGGACCGCTGCGGACTCCCGAGTCGAACAGCACCGGTAGCCCGTCGGCCGCCTCGAGGACTCCGGGCAAGCAGTCGAGGGCGGGTACACCGCTGTTAGCCTGTCGGCCCCCGTGGTTCGAGCAGTAGATGCCGTCGACGCCGGCGTCTTTGGCGCGCCGCGCATCGTCGGGGTGACAGATCCCCTTCGGGATTACCGGAAGATCGGTCTCCGCACGCAGCCAGTCCAAGTCATCCCATCGAAACGGCCCGCCGAAGATGGGAAGCTTCTGCACCGCGGCCTCCGTCGGATCTTCGCCGGGTTTCAGGCTGTCGAGGAAGACTGGGTCGCTGGTGTAGTTGGCAAGACAACGACTGGGCACCTGTGGATAGTTGCCGGCGCTCAAGTCACGCGGTCGCCAACCGGTCACCCAGGTATCGAGGGTGACGACGATGCCTTTGTAGCCGGCCGCCTCGGCGCGATGCACCAGGCTGGCGGCCATCTCGCGGTCCGGTGGCGTGTAAAGCTGGAAAAACCCGGCGGTGTCACCTAGCTGAGCCGCTACATCTTCGAGTGGGTCGGCCGAGAGTGTTCCGGCCATGAATGGGATGCCGGTGCGCGCGGCCGCACGGGCGCAGGCCAGATCGCCGTGGCCGTCTTGGGCGCATACGCCGATGACGCCGATCGGTGCCATGAACGCCGGAGCCGGAAACTTCACCCCGAACACCTCGACCGAAAGATCACGTTCGGTGGGGGCGACCAGCATTCGCGGCATCAGGCCCCAGCGCTCGAACGCGTGACAGTTGGCGCGCTGGGTGTGCTCGTCGCCGGCGCCGCCTACTACATACCCCCATACCGACTGCGGCAGCGCGGCGGACGCTTTTGCCTCCAAGTCAGCGAAGGTGATTGGCAAGGGCGGGTTTTCGCCTTTTTGCCCCTGCGTGTAAATCTCGTTTTGGTACTGTGCAAACGCCATAGGCAACAGGTACCCGACGCCGAGCCCACCAAACCGGCCTCGAACCGCCTGGCAGCGGGATATCTCGGCCTCTGCATGCGCCGCTGATATTGCATGTTTACCCATCACAGTACGGGGTAATGCGCTTGTGTCGACACAACATCCAAGCGCCAGGATTGACCGTCCATTAGGTACGGAGCAGGTGAAACGATGACCACAGCCGCCCGGCACCGCCCAAGGCGCCTTGGCGATGGACGTCGTGGGGTGTGGCTGGAGCCGTCAGCACGTGCGGTGGCGAAGGTCGACGTCATGACAGTCACATCACATCCGTTTGTCGAGGAATGGGGACCACCGCCGCCGCACCGCCGGCATGCCCGAGATCAGGTACTCAGTCGCAGACGGGCCCGGCACATGAGTCGGCGCTTCGCCGTCGTCGGGGTGGGGATCCCGGCGGTACGCCTTCAGGAAATAGCCGCGGGTAGGTCTCTAGCGTCTGACGACTTGGTCAATGTCAGTTTCGCACTCGTCGCGACGGAAGTGATGCGGGAAGAGCGTCTCGCGAAGTTCAAGCGAGGCCGACGTCGCGCCACCCGATGGCTCATATTTGCGGGCGCGACCCTCGCGTCGCTGAGCGCGCTCTGTTGCATTGTTTTCGCCTTCGTCAGCCTGGCTCTATACGAGTCGCCGCTGTGAGCTGACTTCGCTTGGGCTGACTGGATTCTGGCTCAGGCGCGTGTTGTCGACGCGGCTCGGGCGGGCCGTGACCTCGTCGGCGCCAATCGAGGACGTGGTGCCCGTTGTCGAACTCGCCCGGCAGTGCCGAAGCCAGCTGCGTCTGTGTCCTTTTCGGGACTAACTTCTGTGGTACCAATAGCGCATCGAGCAAACGTCACATCATCGCCGGCCTGCCCTGACAGCCGCGTTTACCGGCCCGGATATTCGGGGATTCGGCTGACATGGCGATTCGTGCAACGTGCGGGAACGACAACGACAAAGCGTTCACGGTGACTTGGCAGAGGCGCACCGCTAGCTTCGACAGCATCGAATGTTCGGCCAGCGAGATTGCGCCGCAGTGTGCGCACTGCGGCTGCCGGATTCTCGGGCACGGCGTCGAGACCACCGACGCTGTCTACTGTGTGCACTGCGCACGCCAATCCGGTGACCGCGCGTTGGCCGACCGGCAACAGTGACGATGGGTACGCCACCGTTGCCGCCCCGCCCCGACGAGCCCGGCCGCGAAGACCGCAGCGTCCGGCCGGCGGTCACTTTCGCTTTGGTGATCGCGGTGGTGGGCGTGGCCTTCCTCGTCCTGGCGGCATTGTCAGTTGCCGGTTGCGACGGCGGGGCCCGTACCGACACAGCGGCGTGCGGGTCGGTACTGCGCATCGCGCTGGGAATCGGCGCGCCGGTCATTCTGTTCGGCGGAGGCGTGTGGGCGTTCGCGCGAACGTACCGGCTGTGGCGGCAAGGCAGGCCTTGGTGGGCATGGCAGGGCGCAGGTTGGTTTTTGCTGTTGCTGATGCTGCTCACGCTGACGATGGGCCTGCCGCCGATCGCCGGCCCGGCCCTGGGTGGTTAGCGGCAGGCCGAGGCCCTCCCTGGTTACCCGATTCAGCTGCGGGTACTTCTCCTGAAACCCGGGCACGACCATAGGTAGGAGAGCTCAGATGACTGAACCCGAAGCGATCGTCCGAAAACTGCATGATGCGCTCGAGAAAGAAGAAGGCCTCGCCGCTCGGCTCGAGCAGTCATTGACGAAGGCCCGCGAATGGGCCGAGGCCGACCTGAACCCGAAACTGTTCGAGGCGCTGGAGTGGCCCACCGACATCGGTCAGTACGAGGACTATCTGAAGCGCTTCGTGCGGTGGGTGCCGCACGAATCGGAGGCGGAGGCGTGGAAGCAAGAGGGGAAGTCCCAAGAGGTCGATGATCGGCACGCGCATTTCTACTTTTTGCTCTCGCAGAAGGTCGACGGCGAGATGCTGCAGAACTCCGACGTCTTCCGGGAGTGGGCGACTGAGTTCGCCCGGCAATGGGGCAACTTCCTGGACAGCCCCGAGTCGTTCAGCCCGGAAGCCTTGCAGTCGTTCATCGACAACGCGCCGCAGTTCAGCGTCCATGAGTCGCTGGTCGACGGTGCGCCGAATGCGCCCAGCGGCTGGTTGACCGCTAACCAATTCATCGCCCGCGAACTCAACGGCGGGCTGCGCCCGATTGCCGAGCCCAGCAATAACATGGTGGTGACCTCCCCGGCCGACTGCATGTATAAGAGCGCCTACGACATCGACGCCGACTCCGCGATTCCGGCCACCAACGTCAAGAACGAGAAATACGGCAACATCAAACAACTCATCGATGGCAGTCAGTACAGCGAAAGCTTCGCCGGGGGCACATTCGTGCACTACATGCTGCCGGTGACGGCCTATCACCGCTATCATCTGCCGGTCGGCGGTCTGGTCAAAGAATCCTTCCGGATCAACGGCAAGGTCTTCATGCGCGTCGGCATCGAGGAGCATCAGCTGCAGGGCAGCGACAGCTCCACTAGCGGATATGAGTTCTCCCAGACCCGCGGGGTGGTCACCATCGACACCTCGCAGTCCGACTTAGGTGACATCGGCATCGTCGCCGTAATCCCGGTGGGGATGGCACACGTGTCGTCGGTGGTACTGACCTCGACCCCCGGCAAGCACATGGCCAAGGGCGAGGAGTTCGGCTACTTCCAGTTCGGCGGCTCCGACATCATCATCCTGTTCCAAAAAGGGGTCGACCCGCAGATTGACACAAGCGAGGACTTCCGGCTCGTGGGCACTCCGGCAGCGCGTTGCAAGCCGCTCGCGCGGTGACCAGACACGCCGCGCTCCTACCGGGATCGAAAAGAGCTGAGGTTTAACATAATCGAGAGCTCACCCACTACACTAGGCGTGCCGATAACCAGCTGCGGACAGACTGGAATCGCGGCGGATGAATTGAGCCGGAAAGTTTGCGTTTAAGGAAGTGAGCGTATGGGCAACAATTGCGGCATGATGGCACGTCACGTCGTTCGTTTCGTCGGTTCTGCGATGGTCGCAGCATGCAGTCTCAGCACCACCGTCCTTTCTGGCCAGGCTCTTCCGTCGGCCACGGCCGCGGGATGCCCCGATGCCGAGGTGGTGTTTGCGCGTGGTACCGGTGAGCCACCCGGCCTGGGCCCCACCGGACAGGCATTCGTCGACGCGCTCGGCCAGCGCACCGGCGGGAGGTCGCTGGGGGTGTATCCGGTCAACTACCCCGCCAGCGACGAGTGGGCCACCGGGGTCGACGGCATCAGGGACGCGGGCGCTCATGTCGTGTCGATGGCGAACACCTGTCCCAACACCAAAATGGTGCTCGGCGGCTACTCCCAGGGCGCGGCCGTGATGGGCTTCGTCACGTCGCCAACGGTGCCGGACGGGGTTGATCCTGCGACAGTGCCCAAACCGCTCTCGCCTGCGGTGGCCAACCACGTCGCCGCGGTCGTTCTGTTCGGAACCCCGAATGTGCGGGCGATGAGCTTCCTCAACGAACCGCCCCTCACCATCGGCCCGCTGTATCAGCCCAAGACCCTGCAGTTGTGCGTTCCAGAGGACCCGGTCTGCTCTGACGGGATGAACTTCGCCGCGCACAACACCTACGTCGACGAGGGCAGCCTGATCAACCAGGGCGCGGACTTCGCCGCAAGCCACCTGCAATCGAGCCCCGGCGCCGCAGTGCCGGCGGCGTCTCCGGGCGGGGGTTTTGGAGAATGACTCGCGCCTGACTCGGTCCATACGACGCACCATCGAATCCACTTGGCGCAGCCAGATTAATCTGGCTCGCCGCCACAGCGCGATCGGCGAACTGCACCGCCAGTTGCTGACCGTGCTGATTGACCCAGGATGGCGCTACGACGTCGCCACTGGCGTTGACGTGGCCCTGGTCGGTCGGCTCGATGAGCGTTTCGCCGACCACGCGGTACAAATCGCTGAGCGTTTCGTCTTCCAAACCAACGGCCACCGCTCTGGCTATAGCACGCGGTAGCTTGCGGTGGCCCGGGGCAGCGCTTGGCGCAAGCGGGATGAAGCAATCCCGCGCGCATTGTGCCGAGTTCCGACTGGAGAATCGACCGAACCCGTAACGGATCAAACATAAAACGCGGCATCGGCGTTGCCGAAGAACCTCCTGGACATATTGCCTCATCTTTGTTAAGAAAAAGAGGTCGTGGTCTGTCTTTCAGACTGCCGGCAGCCATCCATCACGGCGCTCGGGGGCACCGCGCTACGAAAGAACGCCCCATGAGCCGTGTTATCGAACTCTCCCGGCCGGTAGTCGCGCGCACTGTTGACTGGCGTCGGTGTGCCACCAGCGGTTCGACGGTCATTGTCTCGGTGGTGGCTGACGTGGATGCCAGCAGTGAAGGCATCTGCAGCAACGTGCTGAGCAAGATTCCCCCGGCCATCAACGCGCCTGGACCTTGGCGGTGCACGTCGGCAATCCGCTGAAGCCGTCTGGTGGATGAGCCAACGCCGGAAGGGTGGTGGATGACGAAGTTCGTTGAGCTGAAACGAAATCCGCGGATCAGACTGATGGGCGGGAGCCCAACCGGACGGAAGGGATAGAGATGGATGCGGACAAAAGACGGTGGATGCGTCGACTGCTGAACGCCGGAGTTGTGGCCGCCGCACTACCGGGACTGGCTGGGTTGGTCGGGACTGCACCGCCGGCGCGAGCCGCTGCGCCCGAATTCCTCGCGGTGCCCTCGCCGTCGATGGGCCACGACATCACCGTCGAATTCCAGGGCGGCGGAGCGCCGGCGGTCTACTTGCTCGACGGGCTGCGCGCCCGCGACGACCGCAGCGGCTGGGATATCGAAACGAACGCCTTCAACGACTACGCCGGTTCGGGTATATCTGTGGTGGCGCCGGTCGGCGGACGCTCCAGCTTCTACTCCGACTGGTATGGCTCGGCGAATGGCCAAACTTACAAGTGGGAAACATTCTTGACGAATGAGCTTCCCGGCTATCTTTCCAGCAGAGGTGTGCGGTCGAATCGCAATGCTGTGGTGGGCGTTTCGATGTCCGGATCGTCGGCGTTGACCTTGGCCGCCTACCATCCGGGGCAGTTTGCCTACGCCGGTTCGCTGTCGGCATTGCTGAACCCCTCCCAGGGCAGCGGGCCGACCTTCGTTAAGTTCGCAATGAACGACGAGGGCGGTTTCAACCCCGAGGACATGTGGGGGCCGGCAGGCGGCCCCGGATGGCAGCGCAACGACCCCACTGTGCAGGCCGGCCGGCTAGCCGGCAATAACACCCGGCTGTGGATCTACAGCGGCAACGGCACGCCCTCGGAAAACATCGGCGAGGGCAGCGTCCCGGGCCAGGTCATCGAGCAGGTGATCTTGCAAAGCAACGATGCTTTCCGGAACGCTTACACCGCGGCCGGCGGACACAACGCGACGTTCAACATCGACAGCAACGGCGTTCACAGCTGGGGCTACTGGGGTAGCCAGCTGGCGGCCATGAAGCCAGATATGCAGCGGACGCTGGGCGCCGGTGGCGGAGCACAGACTTGACAGCGTCGTGGCCCCACGTCATTCATCTGCCGCGTGAACCACGACGGATACGAGCGTCATCAGCTATCCGACGGTGAACAGGGCATGGTCGACATGGCCCACCGAATCGATCGACACATTGCCGGCGATGGCCGAGAGAAAGCGGCCAGCAAGATCGCGGACCTTGATGTTGGTTTCTTGTGAGCGACAGACCAAGATGTCGAACGCCCGCTCCGCGGAGATGCCATGGGCCACCATCAGTACGCCCTTGGCCTGCTCGATTTGGGCGCGCGACGACGCGATTTCGGAAAGGGCAGTGCTGATATTCGACTGCAGTGACTCGGTGACATCGACGTAAAACCCGGTCGTGCCGGTAGCCGCGCCCGCTTCGCCGTACAGCACGTCGCCCACGACCACCACCCAGTGCGTGCGTCCGGCGGTGTCAATGATGCGATGACGGCTGCAAAACGGTTCGCCGGAGAGCACTCGACCCAACACAGCAGCGACTCGCTGCCGGTCGTCGGGATGCTTATGCTGCAGCAACAGTTCCGTGGTGGGTGCCACCGTTCCCGGCTGGTAGCCGTGCATGCGTGCGACCGCATCCGACCACTCCCAACGCTGCCCGTCGAGGAAGAACCAGAACCTGCCGACGCGTTGCGGCTCACCCGAGGCGATGACCGACTGAGCGGCACTCAGTTCGTCCGGCGTGAGCGCGTCCAGCATCGGCTCTGACGAGCCGGCAGCCGGGGTCTGACCGGACTTCGCATTGAGATGGTTCTCCATCGGCGACACCGTCCTTACCTGTCGCGTCCCGACGAAACTCGTCCGCTGGAGTACCCGCCGACGCCTGTGTCGAAGCCGGGTGGTAGGCGGGCATTAGTGCCCAAATATTTTCTGGTTTGACGGTGCGATCCGGTGGGCACCTCCTGCGGCATGATTGCACGTCACCTCGTCCGATTCCTTGGCCCTGCGGCAGTCGCCGCGTGGGGCCTCAGCGCTTGGTTCCTTTCTGACTCTGCTATTCCCACCGCTTCCGCACAGCCGTGCCCCGACGTCCAGGTGGTGTTCGCCCGCGGCACGGGGGACGATCCGGGCGTCGGCCCGGTTGGGCAGGCGTTCGTCGACAACCTGCAGCAGCGCGTTGGCCCACGGTCGTTCGACGTATATCCGGTCAACTATCCCGCCAGCGAACAGTGGGATACCGGTGTCGACGGGATCAGAGATGCCGGCGCGCACGTCCTTTCCACGGCGAACAGCTGTCCGCAGACCAAGATGGTGCTCGGCGGTTACTCCCAGGGCGCGGCCGTGATGGGGTTTGTCACCTCGGCTGCAGTCCCCGATGGCGTCGATCCGGCGACCGTCCCCAAACCACTGGACCCCGCCGTGGCCAACCACGTCGCCTCGGTCGTCTTGTTCGGAACGCCCAATGTTCGCGCCATGAACTTCCTCGGTGAGCCGCCGGTCGTCATCGGCCCGGCGTATCAGGGCAAGACCATCAAGGTGTGCGCCACCGAGGACCCGGTCTGCTCTGACGGGATGAATTTTTCTGCCCACAAAACCTACGCAGACGACGGCGCGGTGATTGACCAGGGAGCGGCCTTTGCCGCGAGCAGCCTTGGTGCAGGTCCCCCCGTCCCCGTGTCGGTGGCTGCTCCACCGCAAGGCTTTGGCGAGTGAGCTACCGCAGCTGCAAGCCCAGCACCGCCGCCAACACGGTCAGCGCAGCGAACATCCACGCGACGTAATCGCCGACATGGCCGGAGTGCGCTCTCCGTAGCGCGACGACACCCGGCCGGGTCACCGCCGCCGTGGCACACGGCAGTGCTGAGCCGTTGCTCCGCAACGCGATAGCCGCTACGCCGGCCGCGGCCAACACTCCGATGACGGCAAGGATCACGCCGGTGGCCGTCCAGCCGGGCGCCGGACCGGTCGGCCCGGCGGCACTCGAGCGTCCGAGGATGGCCGCGACATAGCCGGTGGTGTCGACGAATCCTCGGCCCGCGGCATCTGCGGCCTCGCCGGCACGGGGCACTATGCCGACTGCGAGGCAGCCCAGCAGCAGCACGCCGATCGGGACATACATGCTCGGCGGTATCCGGCGCAACACCGTGTCCGGTTCCTCCTCCCCTTTGGTCGCCTCCGATGCATCGGGGGGCGCGTCGGCGCCGTTGCCCCACCTCGTGAAGCAGCGCACTCCGGCGCGCAACACCGCACCGCCGGTCATCGCCGAAATCGCCAGGAACAACGCCGAACCCCATCCGGCACCAACGGCTTCCTCGCACAACGACTTTCCCAGCGCAGTGCCGAACGGCGGCAGACCGGCCAGCGCCAGCGTCGCCACCAGATACAGCGCCGCCAACAGATGCTGGCCGCGTCCGCGACCGGACAACTCCAGCTCGTCGACCGTCTGGTGGCGGTCGAGCAAGATCCCCACGATCAGAAACAGTGCTGATTTCGCCCCGGCATGGCCCACCACGTAGACCGCCGCTCCGCTGACCGCGTCGGGCCGCAGGGTCGCGGCAGCCACCAGAAACAAGCCCATGTGGCCGATCGTCGAATAGGCCAGCAGCCGCTTGAGATGGCGCTGCAGCACGCACATCACCGCGCCGACCACCGCAGTCAGCACGCCCACCGCCATGAACGTGTGCATGACCGCAGTCCGCGGCAGCGCGTCGGCGAACGTCACCCAATACACCCGCCACATCCCGTACAGGCCGAGTTCGACCATGACGCCGGAGAACAGCACGCATACGCCGGCCGGTGCGACGGCGTGCGCGTCCGCCAACCAGAAATGCAGCGGCACAATGGCGGCCTTCACCAGAAGACCGGCGAGAATCAGCACGAAGGCCGCGACGGTGGCCGTCCTCGGCGCCCCCTGGCCCAGCGCTATCCCGGCCTGAGCCATGCCGAGCTGGCCCGTCTGGGCGTAGAGAATCGCGATGCCCACCAGCGAAAGGCACGCCGAAAGCGATTGGATGATGCCGAAGTTGAGCGCACCCTGGATCGCCGACTTGTCTTCGATCTTGATGCCGGTCAACGCATACGCCACCGCGCCCATCAGTTCGAGAAATACAAAGAGGTTGAACAAGTCCGTTGCCAGCACGAAACCGTTCATCGCGGCCAGAAAGAGCAGCATCAGCGCGTCGAAGCGCGGTCCGGCCTCATCCAGCCCCAACCGGCTATAGAGCGCCGCGCAAGCCATCAGCAGGCTCACCAGCGTGGCCATGCCCGCAGACAGCGGGTCCGCGGCGAGTGCGATTCCGACCGTCGTGCGGCCCTGCATGGACCAGCCGCCGATCCAGGTGACCACCATGTGCTGACCGGCCGCCACCGTCGCGAACCCTGCGACCGCGGCCGCCGCGAGCGACACGGCCAATGTCAGCCAGGTGGCTGTCGCTCCGGATACCCGTCCGCCCAGCGCAAGCAGCAGGCACCCCGCAACGATGGGAACCGCGACCAGTAGCGGCAACAGCATGGCCGCGGTTGTCTGCACGGCCGGCTCAGCCCCTCAGCGCCGACAGTTCGTCGGGATCCAGGGTGCCGTGCCGTTTGTGGATCTGAATGGCCAGCGCCAGCAACAGCGCGGTGACAGTCGCCTGGATGACGATGTCGGTCAGCGTCATCGCCTGGACGACGGGATCGACGACATCGGCCGGCGCCGGCGGCTTCGAGCCGGCGAAGATCGGGGGCGCCGCACCACGTTGGTATCCGATCGCCAGCAGCAGCACATAGGTTCCGGATTGAGCGATCGACAGGCATACCACGGCGTGAATCAGGTTGCGGCTGCGCATGACTCCGAGCGCACCGAGCAGCACCAGCCAGCCGGCCACGCAATATGGGTAGACGCTCACGTGCTGTCACCCCGCTTGGCGACGGTGATCTCCTGGGCCAGAAATTGCGCCAGCAGCACCGTCATCCCGCAGGCAACCTCCACGCCGACAGCAAGGTTGAGCAGCGGCACCGAGCCGGACGACAGCAGGTTACCCAGCTTTCCGGTGGGCAGCAGGTTCGCCAGGAAAACGCCGCCGAAGACCAGCCCCGCCAACCCGATCGCCACGAAAGCCGCGGCGCCCAGAGCCTCTCCGATGTCGAACGCATTGACCGGCCGCAGCCGATCCAGCGCCCGGAAACTGCCGGTGATGTACAGCAGGTGCAACCCGGCGGCCAGCACCACCCCGCCCTGGAACCCGCCGCCCGGGGTGAGATGGCCGTGCACGACGATGTCGATGCCTAACGCGATGGTCACCGGCAGCATCAGATAACCGACCAGGCGAGTTGCGTCCAGCGCCGTGCGGCGGCCCGACGATTGGTATTCACGCTCTTCGATGGCCGGGCGCAACAGAGCCATCACCCCGGTCACCGAACCGAGCAGAATCGTCTCCTCCCCCAGCGTGTCCAGGGCACGCTGGTCGAAGTTGACCGACGCGACGACATTGGCTGTGGCCCGTGAAATTGCGGCCGGCACAGCCAGATCCCGGGATAGGTGCTGGTTTTGGCCGAACGGCGGCAGCTGGGCGAAGCTCAGCCACATCAGGATGCCCAGCCCGGCGGCCCCGGCAAGGAACAATGCGGTGCGCAGGCCGCGACTCACGGTGCCGTCTCCTGCTGTCTGGGCTCGTCAGTATCGGAGGCCTGCCGACGGACCGCCCGCAGGGTCAACATGACCATCAGCGGAACGACGACGCCACCGATTGCCAATTGCGACAACGCGACATCGGGGGCTTGTAGAACCACGAAAAGCACTGTGAGCACAAGCCCGAACACCGACAGCGGTATCGCCTGGCGCTCCGGCCGGTCGGTCAGCGCCACGACCGTTCCCATCACCCCGACCAGTGTCACGACAACCGACAGCAGAAGAGTCATGACGGCGAGTCCTGATCCACCAGTCGCTCATGTTGTGCCGTCAAGCGAGCCGTCGCCGCTGATATCACCGGGGAGCTGACCACGACGAGCACGACCGTCACGGCGATCATCGCCGACGGCTCCGAGAGGCCCTGCGACACGATCAGTCCCACACCGATCAGCGGCACCCCCAACGATGTGGTCGCGGTCAGCAGGTGCAGCCGGTCGAACACCCGCGGCAGCGCCGCCGCCCCCAGCGCCGAGCACACCATCACCGCGACGCCGGTGAAAACCAGCACCCAGGCGATCACGACTTACCCGCCAGCAGCCGGGTGAACACCAGCGTGCCCGGCAACGTCACCACCGCCAGCGTCAGCGCCACAATCAGATCCAAATCGCGTTGCCACCCAACGGCAATCAACATCACGGTGATGGTCGCACCGACACTGGCGAACTCCAGTCCTACCAACCGGGCATGCGGTTTACCGCGGGAAGCCATCCACGCGCCGGGCACGACCACGCCGAGCAACACCAGCACTGCGGCGAGTTCGCCCGCCGTCATCGCTGCACCGCCGCCGTCAGCCGGTCAGGTCGCGGCCGGACTCGGTGCAGTAGCACGGTCTGATCGGATGGATCACTGTCGAGCACAACCGTTCCCGGCGTCGTGGCGAATGCCAATACCGCCGCCGCGCGGCGCGCCGCCGCCACGGGCTCGGCTTCGGCCGGCAACACCACAGCACTGATCACGCCGCGCCGGCGCCCGACCGGGACGGTGGGAAGCGCTTTGAGCGCATACCCCCAGGCTTGGATCGTTTGTACCGGCACGGCCCACGCCACCGCGGCAACCCAACGGACCCAGCCGATTCGGAACCGCCAATAGCCCCCGTTGGCTTGTCGCGCCGCCCGCGCAGCCACCGCACAGGGCAGTGTGCACACCACCATCACCACCAATTCGGCGGGCGTGCGGGAACTCAGCGTCGCCAGCCAGACAACGGCGGTGACCACCCACCACAACAGAATTTCGCCCGATGCCCGGGCCAGCCGGTAGCGCGCCGGCTGCTCACCGGCCCCGGGCACGACGGTTGTGCTTTTTGATCGCGTCGACGAGTTCCGACTTGCTCATCGTGGACCGCCCGCGGACATCGAGGCGACGGGCGACGTCAAGCAGGTGCTTCTTGCTGGCGTTGGCATCAACGCCTTCCTCCGACGGGATCGGGTTACGCAGGCCGCCGCGCTCGGCGCGCTTGTCCGACGGGCCCTTCTTCTTCTTGGGCAACCAACGATCGCCGACTTTTTCGAAGCTGTGCTTGAGAGCCGAATAGGCGACGCGGTGGGCGCGCTGCTCGCTGCCATACTCTTTGGCGGCCGCGTCGTGCGCCTTGGCGAACGTACGCTGCGCCTTGGCGCCGGAACGTTGCAAAGTGCTCGGCAACTCGCCCTGCTTGGGTTTGCCGCCCTTCGTTGTCTTGGGCATGACTGACCTCCTCGCCTCCTCAACCCTCCGCGGACTGCTGGGCCATTGCGTACGCGAGCTGCAAAAAGTCAGCCCCCGCCAGCGCGGTGAAACTTCCGGCTACCAAGCGGGTGAATCTCGGCGCGAAAATCAGCCCGATGACGAATCCGGTGGCCACCCACATGTCCAGGCAGAACGGGCACGTAAGCAATTCGCCCAGGCTGTGCCGCAATTGGCTGGAGTGCCGCGTTTCCTCCTGCACCTCGGCGGGACCGCCGGTGCCGGCATAGTGGGCGAACGGAGCCCGCAGCGGGCTGGTCACCGCGTCCTTGGTCAGAGCGCGGGACAGCTTATGGGTGCCGCACATCACCGTCAGCAGATCCTGAGTCCGCCACCGTTCGGGCAACCGGCGGCCGGTGACCGCGGCCATCACCGCGCTGAGCGCGACGACCGTCCCGTAGACGACGAGAACCACCAGATAGCCGCCCAACGGCCGGGAACTGTCTCCGCGATACGCATCTGCTTCCTGACGCGCCCGCTTGGCCATGTCCGCCACGTCGCCCACTGCCACTCCTCGAGTCGGGTTTCGCACGCCGGTTACCCGATGTCGGGGCGCGGCAATCCCCGACCGGCTACCGGCCGCGTCGGCCGGCCGCCGACGGGGTACCCAGTAGCGGCCCACCACCCACGGAAGGATTGTTCGTAATGGCGCAACCCGCCCAGGTCGAGCCGGCGCGTGACAGCGGCGCCGGTGATAAACCGGCTGTCTTGTTCGACGTCGACGGCACGTTGGTCGATTCCAACTTTCACCACGTCGTCGCCTGGCATCGCGCCTTTCTCGACATCGGCAAAGAGGTGCCCTGCTGGCGCATCCACGGACTCATCGGCCGCTCAGGTTCTGAACTCGTGCGCATTCTGCTGGGCGACGAGTTGGCCGACGCCCACGGCGCACAGGTCGAGAAGTCACACACCCGCTACTTCCTCGACAGCGGGTCGACGCTGCGCCTGCTGCCTGGTGCGCGCGAGTTGCTCGAGGCGATCGCAGAACAGGGCTGGCGCGCGGTACTCGCCACGTCCGCCGGTGAAGACGAGCTTGCTCTGCTGCGCAGCGTCCTCGACGCGGAAGACCTGGTGGCCGCCGTGACGTCGGCCGCTGACGCTGACCGGGCCAAGCCGGAACCTGACATCGTCGCCAGCGCACTGGAGTGTGTCGGGGCACAACCGTCGCAGGCCGTCTTTCTCGGCGACACGGTGTGGGATGTGCAGGCGGGCCGGCGCGCCGGGGTCCCGACCGCAGCGGTGCTCAGCGGCGGAATCGCCCGCGAGGCACTAGAACACGCCGGCGCGGCGGCGATCTACGCCGGACCGCTCGACGTGTGGGCGCACCTCGACGAGTTCAGCCAATTGCTGCGGTTGTGACCCGCCGCCGCTCAGCCGAGGTGTGCGGAGAGCAACCAGCCCGCCACCGACTTGCGCCCGTTGCCCTCGTCGCGCAGATCCACCACCGGAAACTCGGCGGAAGCGCCGTCGGGGAAATTGGCGTGTATCCGGGCGGCCCGGATTTCGTCGATAACCCAGTACTTGGAGACCACGTCGCGCAACTCATCCTCGGTGACCGGATTGGCCGGGCTGTCCGGCATGCCCGCCCGGTCGAAGACCAGCACGAAATACGCCGCACCGGGAGCAGCGGCACGCACGATGGAGCGCTGGTATCCGTCGCGCAGCTCCACCGGCATCGAATGAAACAGCGTGCTGTCGACGATCGTGTCGAACCGACCGTCATAGCCGGTGAAGGCCGAGATGTCGGCGACCTCGAAGGAGGCGTTGGTCAATCCACGCTTGGCGGCCTCGGCCCTGGCCAACTCGATCGCGGTCGGCGAGGCGTCCAACCCGACCGTGTTGTGTCCCGATGCCGCCAGGTGCAGGGCCAGCGCGGCCTCACCGCAGCCGGCATCGAGCACATCGCCCCGGATTTTGCCCGCCTCGATCAGCGCCGCGATCTCCGGCTGCGGCTCGCCGAGACTCCACGGCGGTCGGACACCCGCGCCGAACTGGGCGGCCTCGCCGCGGTAGGCGGGATCGAAGTCGAAATCGAAATTCTTGGTTTCAGTCATACCGTCCGGTATATCAACCAGCCTGATATATGTCAAGATGGTTGACATGGGACGGATCGACGATGCACCACTCGGCTATCTGCTGTACCGGGTGGGCGCCGCACTCCGTCCGGAGGTAACCGCGGTACTGCGCCCCCTCGAACTGACACTGCCCGAATTCGTCTGCATGCGAATACTTTCCATGTACCCGGGGATGTCCAGCGCCGACTTGGCGCGGCAGACCAACGTCACACCGCAGGCGATGAACACTGTGCTGCGCAAGCTCGAAGACGTCGAGGTGGTGGCCAGGCCGGCAACAGTGCCGTCCGGGCGAGCGCTGCCGGCCACCCTGACCGGCGCCGGCCGGGCGCTGCTCAAGCGCGCCGAGGCGGCAGTGCGCGAAGCCGACGCGCGCATTCTGAGCAAGCTGTCAACGTCCGAGCAGCGTGAGTTCAAACGGATGCTCGACGCGCTGGGATCCGACTAGCGCCGGCGCCGTCAGCCCCCGCCGGCCTGGATAGCCGCCCACGGCCGCGCTTCTTCGAGCTCGTAGGCCAACTCCAGCAAGCGGGCCTCCGCACCGCGCGCCGCCGAGAACATCATGCCCTGCGGTAAACCGTTGGCGGTTTGGGCCAGTGGCAACGAGATCGCCGGATCACCGGTGGCGTTCTGTAGCGGTGTGAACGCGACCCACTCCATCAGCCGGTCGATGATCTGCTGATAGTCCGCGGTCGGGTCAAGGTGCCCGACGCCGGGAGTCTCGGTGGCCAGCGTCGGCGTCAACAACGCGTCGTAGCTGCGGAAGAACCGAGCGCTGCGCCGCGGCGAAGCCTTTAGCCGGGCGATAGCCAGCGGCAGCCGGTGCAGGCGGCGGCTGGCGTAGTGATCCAGCCCCAGCGTCAAGTTGTCCAGCCGGGTGCGGTCGAACGAGGGGCCGAATACGCGCCTCCCCCGCCGCACCAGCGCGGTAGACAAGAACGCCCAGTACAGCAGGAAGTCATCGGCGAAAGAGGCTGGCACCGGCGGGTTTTCGACGTATTCCACCCGATGGCCGAGTCCCTCCAGCAGGGCCGCGGTCTTCAATGTCAGCTCGCGCACTTCCGGGCTGGCTTCCCGGCCGATCGACTGGGTGACGACTGCGAGCTTCAACCGCCGCTTGGCGGGGCCGGTCACATTGCCGACCGCCGACAGCTTGCGGTTGGGCCAGATGCGTTCGGCCTCCCGGTAGAAGGCGGCGGTGTCGCGTACCGAACGGGTCACCACGCCGTTGTAGACGATGCGCACCGGCATCTGGCGGAAGTCGTTGTCCAGCGGCAATCGGCCGCGGGACGGCTTGAGACCCACCAGGCCGTTGCAGGACGCCGGAATACGGATGGAGCCGCCGCCGTCGTTGGCGTGCGCGATCGGCACCACCCCGGCGGCGACGAACGCCGCCGACCCCGACGAGGACGCGGCGGCGGTGTGGTCGGTGTTCCATGGGTTGCGGACCGCGCCCAGCCGGGGATGCTCGGCGGCGGCGCTGAATCCGAATTCGCTCAACTGGGTTTTGCCCAGCGGGTTCAGCCCGGTGGCGAGATACATCTGCGCGAACGCGCCGTCGACGGCGGCCGGGCGGGGGTCCCACGCGTCGGTGCCCTGCATGGTCGGCATGCCGGCCATATCGACGTTGTCTTTGACGAACGTCGGCACGCCGCTGAAAAAACCATTCTTCGGCGACGCGGACGCTTCGGCCCGTGCGCGGTCGAATGCCTCATACGCCAAGCCGTTCAGGACCGGGTTGACCGCCTCGGTGCGGGCGATGGCAGCTTCGATGACCTCGGCGCGAGAAACTCTGCCGGACTGGATGGCCTCAGCCAGTGCAACCGCGTCGAGATCGCCGAGGGCATCGTCGCCAAATGCGTGTACGTGTCGCATCCGGCTGATGCTACTGCTGACCCACCTCGAAGCGGACGAATCGCGTCACGGTGACACCAGCCTCGTCGAGCAGGGCTTTGACCGTCTTCTTGTTGTCGGACACCGACGGCTGCTCCAGCAGCACGACATCCTTGAAGAATCCGCCCAGCCGGCCCTCCACGATCTTGGGCAGTGCCTGCTCGGGCTTGCCCTCGGCGCGCGAGGTCTCCTCCGCGATGCGGCGTTCGCTGGCTACGACGTCTTCGGGCACGTCGTCGCGGGACAGGTAGCGGGCCTTGAGCGCCGCGATCTGCAGCGCGGCCGCGTGCGCGGCCTCGGTGTCCGAGCCCGTGTACTCCACCAGCACGCCCACCGCCGGCGGCAGGTCGGCCGACCGCTTGTGTAGGTAGGTCTCCACGGTGCCGTCGAAGAACGCGACCCGGCGCAACTCGAGCTTCTCGCCGATCTTGGCCGACAGCTCGGCAATGGCCTGCTCGACGGTCCTGTCCCCGGCCTGCGCGCTCTTGAGCGCCTCGACATCGGCAGCTTTGGCGGCGACGGCAGCGCTTACTACCTCGTTGGC
Organism: Mycobacterium sp. NGS48; assembly: GCF_059812585.1. Classification (NCBI taxonomy): domain Bacteria; kingdom Bacillati; phylum Actinomycetota; class Actinomycetes; order Mycobacteriales; family Mycobacteriaceae; genus Mycobacterium; species Mycobacterium sp. NGS48. The sequence goes on along the minus strand of NZ_JCALCY010000003.1, from coordinate 98,958 downwards.
CAGCTGCTGAAACTCGGCGTTCTTGGCGACGAAGTCGGTCTCACAGTTCAGCTCGATCAGCGCACCGTCCTTGGCGGCGACCAGACCTTCGGCGGTCGCGCGCTCGGCGCGCTTGCCGACATCCTTGGCGCCCTTGATCCGCAGCGCCTCGACGGCCTTGTCGAAGTCGCCGTCGGTTTCGGCCAGCGCGTTCTTGCAGTCGAGCATGCCGGCGCCCGTCAGCTCGCGAAGCCGCTTGACGTCGGCAGCGGTGAAGTTCGCCATCTCAGCCTTCCGTGGTGGTCTCGGTGGTGGTCTCCGACGGAACGGCGGCATCGGGCGCAGACGCGGTGGCACTGGCCAGCAGCTCCTGCTCCCACTCGGCCAGCGGCTCGGCCGAGTCCGCTTCCGGTTTGCCGTCACCGCGGCCCACGCCGGCCCGCGCCTGCAGCCCCTCGGCCACCGCCGAGGCGATCACCTTGGTCAACAGCGCCGCCGAGCGGATCGCGTCGTCGTTGCCCGGAATCGGGTAGTCGACCTGGTCGGGGTCGCAGTTGGTGTCCAGGATCGCGATCACCGGAATGCCCAGCTTGCGGGCCTCACCGACGGCGATGTGCTCCTTGTTGGTGTCGACGACCCAAACCGCCGACGGCACCCGCGCCATGTCGCGGATACCGCCCAGGCTGCGCTCCAGCTTGTTCTTCTCCCGAGTCAGACCAAGGATTTCTTTCTTGGTGCGACCCTCGAAGCCGCCGGTCTGCTCCATCGCCTCGAGCTCCTTGAGGCGCTGCAGCCGCTTGTGCACGGTGGAGAAGTTGGTGAGCATGCCGCCCAGCCAGCGCTGGTTGACGTACGGCATCCCGACTCGGGTGGCCTCGGCGGCGACGGACTCTTGCGCCTGCTTCTTGGTGCCGACGAACAACACCGTGCCCCCGTGGGCGACGGTCTCCTTGACGAACTCGTACGCCTTGTCGATGAACGTCAGCGTCTGCTGCAGGTCGATGATGTAGATGCCGTTGCGGTCGGTGAAGATGAACCGCTTCATCTTGGGATTCCAGCGACGGGTCTGATGCCCGAAGTGGGTGCCGCTGTCCAGCAGCTGCTTCATGGTTACTACGGCCATGCTTATGCCTTTATGTTGTGTCGGTTGTCGCCCGGCGACGGGTGAAGCCGGGCCCTGGTGTCTGCGGGATGCCGGACCCGCCTGAGGACGGGACCGCGCGGCATCCGTTCGGCTGCAGAGACGCGAAGTCAGCCCGCTTGGGCGAGCTGCGCGGACGAGTTTACACGGTTCAAGCAGGTGCTTTGTCCACAGCCCGGCTGGCGGACCCGCTCGCTGCGCATTGGACTGGGCCGGTGCGATGTGTTGTGGCGCTGCTTTTTGCGCTGCTGTGCGCTGCCCCGGCGGTTGCCGATGACGTCCGGCTGCAGTGGCCGCTGCGGCCGCCCCCGGCCGTCGTGCACCGCTTCGATGCTCCCTCGCCGAACTGGAATCCCGGGCATCGGGGTGTTGACCTGGCCGGAGTCGCCGGTCAGCCGGTGTACGCGGCGGGCAACGCGACGGTGGTGTTCGCCGGGATGCTGGCCGGTAGGCCGGTGGTGTCGCTGGCCCACCCGGGCGGCTTGCATACCAGCTACGAGCCGGTCCGAGCGGCTGTTCAGGTCGGTCAACGGGTGACCAGCTCGACGGTGATCGGCGAATTGGTGGCCGGCCACCCGGGGTGCGGGGCTGCAGCGTGCCTGCATTGGGGCGCGATGTGGGGCCGGGCGGCCCGAGCCGACTACGTCGACCCGCTCGGGCTGCTGGCGTCGACGCCGATCCGGCTCAAGCCGCTGCGCGGCTAGTTGCCGAGTGTGAAGTTAGGTTCACTTTCAACGCCGGGGGTGAACCCAACTTCACGTTCGAGAAGCTTGCCGCTCAGGCCCGCGGGTGAGCCTGATCATGGACGGCCCGCAGCCGAGCAACCGTGACATGGGTGTAGAGCTGGGTGGTGGCCAGGCTGGAATGGCCGAGCAACTCCTGCACGACACGCAGGTCAGCTCCGCCCTCGAGCAGGTGGGTGGCGGCGCTGTGCCGCAGCCCGTGCGGGCCCATGTCGGGCGCGCCGGCCACGGCAGACACGGTCTGGTGCACGACGGTGCGGGCCTGACGGACGTCGAGCCGGCGGCCCCGCGCGCCCAACAACAGCGCCGGCCCGGACTCGGCAGTGGCCAGTGCAGGCCGCCCCTCGGCCAGCCACACGTTCACCGCCTCGGCCGCCGGACCCCCGAACGGCGCGGTGCGCTGCTTGTCACCCTTGCCGAGTACGCGCAGCAGCCGATGCGCCGTGTCGACGTCGTCGATGTCCAAACCGCACAGCTCGCTGACCCGGACTCCGGTGGCGTAGAGCAACTCGACGATCAGCCGGTCCCGCAACGCTAGTGGATCACCTTGCTGCGAACCGGATTTCGCAGCTGCCATGGCCGCCAGCGCCTGATCCTGGCGCAACACCGACGGTAACGTGCGATGCGCCTTGGGCATCTGCAGTCGCTCGGCCGGGTCGGCGGTCAACAGCCCACCGCGCACGGCCCACGCAGTGAACGTCTTGACCGCCGACGTGCGGCGCGCCAGTGTCGTGCGCGCTGCACCTGCGCCGGCCTGGGTGGCCAGCCAGGACCGCAACAACGGCAGGGTCAGCGCGGCCAGGCCGGATCCGGGCGCATGCTCCTCGGCGAAGGCGAAAAACGACCGCAAGTCGCCCAGGTAGGCACGACGTGTGTGCGCCGAGCGATTGCGCTGCAGCGACAAATAGTCGTCGAACTCGTCGAGGACCGTCTCCACTCCCCCACGGTCGCAGACCGCGACCATCTGGCTCAGCTGACGCGCCGCAGCGCCTCGCGCGTCAGATCAGCCAGTGTCGGGTAGCCGTCGACGGCCATGGTCAGATCGGCCTCGGCCAGCAGCGCCCGCAGTACGTGCACGATGCCGTCGACGCCGCCGAGCGCCAACCCGTAGGCGTACGGACGACCGATGCCGACCGCCGTCGCGCCCAGCGCAACCGCCTTGACGATGTCCGCGCCGCTGCGGATGCCCGAGTCGAACAGCACCGGCAGGCCGTCGGCGGCATCGACGACGGCCGCCAGGCAGTCCAGCGCGGGCAGTCCGCCGTTGGCCTGCCGGCCGCCGTGGGTGGAGCAGTAGATGCCGTCGACGCCGCCGTCCTTGGCGCGACGCGCATCCTCGGGGTGGCAGATGCCCTTGACGATCAGCGGCAGACTGGTCAGCGAGCGCAGCCACGGAAGGTCATCCCAGGTAAGCGAATTACCAAAGAGCTGCGCCCAGCGCAGCACCACGGCCCGCGGATCGTCTTCCGGCGGCTGCTGCAGCCCGGCCCGGAACACCGGATCGCTGGTGTAATTGCTCAGGCAATGTCCGCGCAGCTGAGGGAAATTGGCGGTCGACAAGTCGCGCGGCCGCCAACCGGGCACCCAGGTGTCGAGCGTGACGATGATGCCCTGGTAACCGGCAGCCTCCGCGCGGTGCACCAGGCTTTCGGCGAGTTCCCGGTCGGTCGGCGTGTACAGCTGGAAAAAGCCAGGGGTACCACCGAATTCGGCGGCGACATCCTCCAGCGGGTCGGCGGTCAACGTGGAAGTGACCATCGGGACGCCGGTACGCGCCGCCGCGCGGGCGGTGGCCAAATCGCCGTGGCCGTCCTGAGCGCAGATCCCGATGACACCGATGGGTGCCATGAACATCGGCGACGGCAGCGTCATCCCGAACAGTTCGATGGACAGGTCGCGCTGCGTGGCGCCGACGAACATCCGTGGGATCAATCCCCAGCGCTCGAAGGCCTCGCAGTTGGCCCGCTGGGTGCGCTCGTCGCCGGCACCGCCGGCGACGTACGACCACACCGACGGCGGCATGGCGGCATGCGCCTTGGCCTCTAATTCGGCGAAACCCATCGGCAGCTTTGGCGCCACCCCGGCCAGGCCTTGCAGGTAGATCTCGAACTGGTAATCGCCGAATGCCATGACAGTGAGGATGCCAGCCGCCGATCAGCCTCCGCCTTCGGCTTCCTCTTTGGCGGCGAGCTCCTTCTTCCACTGCCGAAACGTCTCTTCGGTGCGGCCCCGCCGCCAGTAACCCGAGATCGACGCCCATTTGGCGTCGACTTCACGCTCTTTGCGGATGTAGGGGCGCAGGTTGTGCATGACGGCCTGTGCTTCGCCGTGCACGAACGCGTGCACCTGCCCTGGCAGCCACTGCGTGGTCGTGACCGCCTCGATCAACGGAGCGTGGTCACCGGCGCGATCCTCGGGAACCAGATCGGCACGCCCACCGCGGTAGATCCAGTTCACCGACACACCCTCGGGCGCGGTCAGCGCAATCTCGTCCTCGGGGTCGGCGGTTTCGATGAACGCCTTGCCGACGGCGTTGGGCGGCAATGCTTCCAGCGCCACGCTGATGGCCGGCAGTGCTGATTCGTCGCCGGCGAGCAGATGCCAATCGGCGGCCGGGTCCGGAGCGTAGGCGCCGCTGGGCCCCATCAGATAGGCCGGCTGCCCGGGTTCGGCCCCGACGGCCCACAGCCCGGCTGTCCCGTGTTCACCGTGCACGACGATGTCGATGGCGATTTCGCGCGCCGCCGGGTCGGCGCGGCGCACGGTCATGGTGCGAACGACGGGCTGCCGTTCGGCGGGCAGCTCGGCGAAGCTGTCCAATGTCAACGGGTGCGGCAGGCTGGTCACGTCGACGTCGTCGGCGACGAATATCAGCTTGACGTAGGAGTCGGTGAAGTCGCTGGGCGTGAAGGTGTCGAAGCCGCTGCCACCGAGTACCACGCGGACCATGTGCGGAGTGATTTCTTCGCTGCGCACCACTTCGAAGGTGTGCACTGGTCGACCGGCCACTTTGTCGACTATACGAGCCGCGCCGCCTGACGGACGATGCGCCATCGGCCTTCGCGGCGCTCGGCCAGCCCGGCCAGCTCCAAGATCGCCAACGGGCCCAGCGCCCGCGCGGGCGCCAGGCCCGCGGTGACTGCGATCTCGTCGATCGTGGCGGCGCCGCGACCCGGCAGCGCTTCATACACGTGGCGTTCGATGTCGCTGAGGCCGTCCAGCGCTGTGGTCGGCCGGGTCTGCTCGGATGCCAATTCGCCGATGCGGCCCACCAACTCGACGACGTCGGCTGCACGGGTGACCACTTCGGCGCCGTCGCGCAGCAGGACATGGCAACCCGCCGATACCGAGGAGGTCACCGGCCCGGGTACCGCGCCAACTACCCGACCCAGCGACCTGGCCCACGCGGCGGTGCTCGCTGCGCCGCTGCGTAAACCGGCCTCCACCACGACGGCTGCGTTCGCGAAAGCTGCCACCAGACGGTTGCGGGTCAAAAACCGGTGCCGCGCAGGCCGCACGCTTGGTGGATATTCGGTGACCAGCAACCCGTGTCTGCTGATGCGATGCAGCAGTCCGGAATGCCCTGCCGGATAAGGGATATCGATGCCCCCGGCAAGGACTGCGACCGTGACGCCATCTGCGGCCAGCGCGGCCCGGTGCGCCGCGCCGTCGATCCCGTAGGCAGCGCCCGATACCACCGCCACGTCGCGGTCGGCCAGTCCTGCTGCCAGATCAGCCGCCACGTACTCGCCGTATGTGGTGGACGCACGAGTGCCGACGACGGCAGCCGCGCGCTGCGCGACCTGGTCCAGCCGCTGTGGCCCGACCACCCACAACACCATCGGCGCTCTGCCCTGCGGTTTGGCCGCCGCGGCCGCGCCACTGAATGCGGCGAACGCCAGCACCGGCCACTCGTCGTCGGCGGGTGTGAGCAGTCGCCCGCCACGGCGGGCGAGCAGTTCGAGATCCTCGGCAGCCCGGTCGATTTCGCGCCTGGCTTCAGTGAACCGCGCCAACGTGTCGTCGACTTGCCCACGTCGAACCCGTTCGGCGGCCTCCTGCGGCCCCACACGTTCGACCAGCCCGGCCAGTTCGGTGCACGGTGGGTCGACAACGCGCGACAGGTATGCCCAAGCCCGCAGCGTCGGATCGCTCATCGCGACACTCCGGCTTGGCGGAAGCTCAGCGCGGCGGCCACCTCGTCGAGCCCCGGAGATGCATGGCCGGCCAAATCAGCCAGTGTCCACGCGACGCGCAAGGTGCGGTCGACGCCACGGACACTCAGCAGTCCGCGATCCAGGGCGGCGCGCAGCGGCTCCATCGCGGTGGTGCCGAGCCGGAACCGCCGCCGCAGCAACGGTCCGCTGACTTCGGCGTTGCTGTGAAAGCCGTGTGCCCGCCAGCGCTCAGCCGCCGCACCGCGGGCCACCGCTACCCGGTTGCGGACCTGCGCCGTCGACTCGGCCTGCGTCGTCGAGAACGCCGCGGTGCGCACGGAATGCATCTCGACCCGCAGGTCGACGCGATCCAGCAGCGGCCCGGACAGCCGGCCCAGGTAGCGGCGTTTGGCCGCCGCCGCGCAGATGCAATCCTGCGGGTCCGTCGGCGCACACGGGCAGGGGTTGGCCGCCAGCACCAGCTGGAACCGGGCCGGGTAGCGCGCCACGCCGTCGCGGCGGGCAAGCCGAATCTCGCCGTCCTCCAACGGCGTTCGCAGCGCCTCCAGTGCGCTGACACCGATCTCCGCACACTCGTCGAGAAACAGCACCCCGCGGTGTGCGCGGCTGATAGCACCGGGCCGGGCCAGGCCCGATCCCCCACCGACGAGCGCAGCGACGCTGGAACTGTGATGCGGCGCCACAAACGGTGGCCTGGTGATCAGCGGTGTGGCATCCGAGAGCAGGCCGGCCACCGAGTGGATTGCGGTGACCTCCAGCGACTCGCTGTCTGACAGTGTGGGCAACAGACCCGGAAGACGTTGAGCCAGCATTGTTTTTCCGACGCCGGGCGGCCCGGTGAGCATGAGATGATGTGCACCGGCTGCGGCCACCTCGACGGCGAAGCGCGCTTGGGACTGTCCCACCACATCGGCCAGATCCGCCGACGGTTCCGGCACCGGGAGTGCGCCGCTGATCCGCTCGTCCAGCCGCGCCGATCCCCCGAGCCAGGCTTGCAACTGACCCAGAGTGCGCAGGCCCCACACCTCGATACCGTCGACCAAGCTGGCCTCGGCCAAGTTCTCCGTGGGCACTACAACGGTTCGCCAGCCGTCGCGTTTCGCCGCCAGCACGGCCGGCAGTACTCCGCGCACCGGCCGCACCCGGCCGTCCAACGCCAGCTCGCCCAGCAGGACCACCGTCTCCAGCCGCTGCCAAGGTGTTTGGCGCTGCGCCGACAGCACCGCCGCCGCCAACGCGATGTCATAGACCGAACCCATTTTCGGCAGGGTGGCCGGTGACAACGCCAGCGTGAGACGTGCCTGCGGCCAACTGTTGCCACAGTTGGTGATCGCTGCCCGGACTCGGTCGCGCGACTCCTGTAGGGCCGCGTCGGGGAGGCCGACGAGGTGCACCCCCGGCAAGCCCGAGCTGATGTCGGCTTCGATCTCCACGATCTCGCCGTCTAACCCGCGCACCGCGACCGAGAACGCACGGCCCAGCGCCATCAGCCGACTCCTTGCAGGTGGGTGATCTCCGGGGTACGCCGGCGACCGATCCGCACTCCGATCACGTCGATGCGGATCGCCGCCCAGCTGCGGCCCTGACCGGCCAGCCAGATTGCGGCCAGCCGCCGCAGCCGGCGCACTTTTTGCTCGGTCACCGCATAGGCCAAGCCGCCGAAACCGTCACCCGTGCGGGTTTTGACCTCGACGAAGACCACCGCACGCGCGGCCGGGTCAGCGGCGATCACATCCAGCTCGCCGTAGCGGCAGCGCCAGTTTCGGACCAGGATCTCTAATCCCAAACCAATCAAGTGGTCGACGGCCAGCTGTTCGCCGAGAGCTCCCAACTGGGTCCGCGTCAACGTCGTCATACGGCCACCCTGCGTGACGGCACCGACACCGCGGAGCGCCCACCGCGCTTCCGCGGCCAGTTATCCCCAGTTGGCTGTCGATCCACAATTGATTGCGCGCCTGGTTGAACGCGGCGTAGCATCCCGCTAGGCGATGAAGCTCGCCTTAACCGCCGCACCTGGCTGATGGCTTCTACCCGTGAGTGAGTCGGGGTGGAAGGCGGGTAGCGGCGAATGGCACGACATTCCAGCATCTTTTTTAGGCGTCCTACGCCGCTGCGGAATGGCGGCCTGACTATTTCCTCGAAATTCCCTGTGGTGCATTGCCTCCCAGTTCGTGCACCCCCGGAAGCTTTCTCGGCACCGCCGCAACGACCAACGTCATCCAGAAAGGAATAGTCATGTCTTTCGTTACCGCGCAACCGGAAATGCTTACCGCAGCAGCAAGCAGCCTACAGGGGATCGGCTCAGCAATGACCGCTCAGAACGCCGCCGCGGCCGCTCCGACCACCGGAGTGATTCCCGCTGCCGCAGATGAAGTTTCGGCGCTGACCGCAGCGCAGTTCGCCGCGCACGCCCAGCTGTATCAAGCGGTCAGTGCCCAATCCTCGGCCATTCACGAGATGTTCGTCACCGCCTTGGGCACCAGCGCCGGCTCCTATGCGGCTACCGAGGCCGCCAACGTCATCGCAACCGGCTGAGCTGGCGGGCTCGTGTTCGATTTCGGGGCCTTACCACCGGAGATCAACTCAGCCAGAATGTATTTCGGCCCGGGCGCAGGCCCGATGCTGGCCGCCGCGGCGGCTTGGGATGCGCTGGCCGTAGAGCTGTCTGCGACCGCGGCCGGATACGGTTCCATCGTCTCCGAATTGAGTAGTGGCGGGTGGCTGGGACCGGCGTCGTTGTCGATGGCCGCCGCGGCGGCACCGCATGTGGCGTGGCTGCACAGCACCGCGGCTCTGGCCGAGCAGACCGCCATCCAGGCGAAGGAGGCAGCAGCCGCCTACGAACTGGCGTTCGCGATGACCGTTCCACCGCCGGTGATTGCCGCCAACCGCAGCTTGCTGATGGCTCTGGTTGCGACGAATTTCTTCGGGCAGAACACGCCGGCGATCGCGGCGACCGAAGCGCATTACGCCGAGATGTGGACCCAAGACGCGGCCGCCATGTATGGCTACGCCGGGTCCTCGGCGGCGGCGATTCGGTTGACCTCATTCGTCTCCCCGCGACCCACTACCGATCCGACCGGGCTAGCGGCCCAATCCGGTGCGGTCGTCAACGCCGTCAGCAATGCCGTCGCGGCGCAGCCGACGACAGTGCCGCAGCTGATGTCCGCTACGCCCGCCACGCTGCAGCAACTCGCCGCACCCGCTGCTTCGCTGTCGCCCTCGTCGGCACTCAGCACCGGTCTTTCGGTCACCAAGATCATGAACACGGTGTTCTCGACGAGCAACGCCGCAAACACCGGGCGCAGCATCGTGATCCAAGATGAGCGGCTCGCGTTCCAAGAGGCCCGGGACGCGGAAAAATCTGCCCTGTCTGGTGGCCGCCTTGTCTCGACCGCTCCTGTGAGAGGACTCGGCCCGCCCGTATCAGCGGGGATAGGCCGGGCCAGCGCCGTCGGGTCGTTGTCAGTGCCGTCCAATTGGACTATGGCCGCGCCAGAGATCCGAACGGTCGCACTGACCATGCCGGAGTCCGTCGGCGCAACGCCGGCAACGGCCACGAATATGCCGCCCGTTCCTGGAAATGCGTTCAGCCAATCCGTCTTGGGGACGCTGTCTCGATCCGGGTTCGACGGTCCCCGCGCGAAAAGTAAACCGGTGATCGTCCGCTCGCCGGCCGCCGGATGACGACGACACCACTAATAACATCCGATTGAGAAAGGTTTGCAGACATGGACTTTGGAGCATTGCCCCCAGAAATCAACTCTTCCAGAATTTATGCCGGTCCCGGTTCGTCCCCAATGTTGGCCGCGGCCTCCGCATGGAGCCAGCTGGCCCACGAACTGAATGCGTCGGCCGCCGGTTACGGGTCAGTGATCACCGGCCTGACAACCAGCGGCTGGCAGGGCCCGTCGTCGATGATGATGGCGAATGCGATTGCGCCTTACGTGGCGTGGATGCACAGCACCGCGGCTCAGGCCGAGCAGACCGCGTTACAGGCCACGACCGCCGCAGGCGCCTACCAAACCGCCTTCGCAATGACGGTGCCCCCGCCGCTGGTCGAAGCCAATCGCACGCAACTGCAGTCGCTGGTGGCGAGCAACTTTTTCGGTCAGAACAGCCCGGCGATCGCGGCAACCGAAGCCCAGTACGACGGAATGTGGGCTCAAGACGCCGCCGCGATGTACGGCTACGCCGCTTCATCAGGCACCGCATCGAGGCTCACACCGTTTATCAACCCGCCACGGACCACGGACCCCGCCGGGGTGGCCGCACAAACCGCTGCGGCCGCGCATTCGGCCGGCAGCCCAGCGCAGTCGGTCGCACAACTACCCACGACGCTGCAGCAACCTGCGGCGCCCGCGCCTACTCCGTTGCTGACTCCGACCGACGTCTTCAACGACACCGTGAGTTCGACGAGCGGCGCCGCGTCCATTACCAGTGCATCCTTTTCTGGATCGTCGATAGGCGTGACGAACCACGCAGTGGCGATCAATGCCGAACGCGACGCCACGCAAGGAATAGGACCATTCCTGGGAGGGCCGGCCGGGCCGCTGACACTGGCATCGTCTGCCGGACCGGCGAATGTTGGTGCGCCGACCGTGTCGGCGGTGACGGGGCGGGCCAGCCTGGTCGGCACTTTGTCGGTCCCGCAAACCTGGGCCGCCACGGCCACCCCGACGGTTAGCCCCGCGGCACTAACCTTGCCGAGCACCAGCGCCGCAGCCGTTCCGGCGGCCTCCGGTGTCATGTCTCCCGGCATGTTCGGTGAAGCCCTGCTGGGTACGCTGGCAGGACGTGGTGTCAGTAACGTCGCTGCGAAGCTGCGTACGAAGAGCGTCATACCCCGCTCGCCGGCCGCCGGCTGACATCACCGTTGTCGACTGATCCAGCCAGCCGGGCCGACGCCCGGTATACCGTGGTTTCCGGCCGATCAGGCGACGGACGACGTGCGAGTTCCTCAACGGGGGCAGCACCTGAAATGAGGAAGAACGTGGCAGAAGAGGCCAATAGCAACTCCGAGGCAATATCGCAGCCGGTCAAAGCCGACCCCGCGACGGTGTTCGCCGCGCTGGCCGAAATCATCTACCAAGGCTCGGACCCCGGCGAGGTGTATGCGGCTATCTGCATCGCGGCCACCCTGATCGTGTCCGGCTGCGACCACGCCAGCCTGCTGGTGCGCCGCGGCGATCGCTACGTGACTGTCGGCGCCAGCGACCAGGTCGCGCAGCACATCGACGACCTGGAACGCGCAGTCGGCGAAGGGCCGTGCCTCGACGCGATCGAGGAGGAGACTCCGCAGATCGAAACCGACCTGGCCACACCGTGCCAATGGCCCAAACTGGCCGCCCGCCTACTCGACGAGACGCCGGTCCGCGCAGCGATGGGCTTTCGAATCCTGGTCGATCGCCGCAAGTCCGGCGCGCTGAACCTGTTCAGTGACACTCCCAACGGCTTCAACACCCAGTCCGCCGGTCAGGCGATCGTGCTGGCGTCCTTCGCCAGTGTGGCGATCAACGCCATCGCCGCAGGCGAGGACGTCACCACCCTGCGGCGGGGGCTACTGAGCAACCGGGAGATCGGCAAGGCGGTGGGCATGTTGATGCTGCTGCACGGGGTTTCCGAGGACGAGGCGTTCGATGTGCTGCGGCGCTACTCGCAGGACCTGAACATCAAACTGGCCGACGTGGCACGAACGGTCATCGAGCATCGCGGCAACCCGGCCTTCAGCGACGACCAGCCGTCGCTGGAGAGCTGACCTGCGGCTACTCGGGCAAGCGCAACTCGGGCTTTTCCACCTCTTCGATATTGACGTCCTTGAAGGTGACCACCCGCACCTGCTTGACGAACCGCGCCGGCCGGTACATGTCCCAGACCCACGCGTCGGCCAACCGCAGCTCGAAGTACACCTCGCCGTCGGCGTTGCGTGGCACCATCTCGACGCTGTTGGCCAGGTAGAACCGCCGCTCGGTTTCCACGACGTAGCTGAACTGGCCCACGATGTCTTTGTATTCGCGGTACAGCGAGAGCTCCATCTCGGTTTCGTACTTTTCGAGATCTTCGGCACTCATCTGCTCGGTCGTCCTTTTACTCGGCTCGATGTGATGACCCGGCTTTCCCGGGCCGTTTGGATGGACCGCATCGTCGTCAGGCTAGCCCCATCGCCGGGCCCGGCTGGTCCGGATCGCCGGGCCGGCACTCGGCCACTACCCGGGTACCCGATCCGGTCGCCACCCGGCGGACGTTGATGAACGAATAACGGTGCTCGGCACAGGGACCAAGCTCGGTCAACGCCGCGGAGTGGGCCGGCGTGCTGTAGCCCTTGTGCTCGGCGAAGCCGTAGCCGGGATGCTCGGCATCCATCGCCACCATCAACCGGTCCCGGCTGACCTTGGCCAGCACACTGGCAGCAGCAATGCAGGCGGCCGCCGCATCGCCACCGACGACCGGCAGCGACGGCACCGGCAGTCCCGGCACCCGGAAGCCATCGGACAGCACATACCCCGGGCGCACCGGCAGGCCGGCCACCGCGCGTCGCATGCCCTCGATGTTGGCCGCGTGCACTCCGCGCCGGTCCACCTCGGTGGACGGGATGAACACCACGTGGTAAGCCAGCGCGTAACGGCGAATCAGCGGATACAGCTTCTCCCGCGCTTTTTCGGTGAGCTTTTTCGAATCATCAAGCAGAGCAAGGCTTTCCAGCCGGCCGGCACCCAACACACACGCCGCGACGACCAGCGGGCCCGCGCAGGCTCCGCGACCGACCTCGTCGACCCCGACCACCGGTCCCAAACCGTTGCGGTACAGAGCGGACTCCAAGGTGCGCAAGCCCGAGGATTTGCGGATCACCGTCCGCGGCGGCCAGGTGGTGGCCATGGCTACTGGCTCTGCTGTGGATTGACCGAACGCACACCACCCCAGCGCGACGGTGGCCACACGATGAACCTGGCCTTGCCGATCACATTGGCCACCGGCACCGTGCCAGACACCGGATCGCCAGTGCACAGCAGGCCCTTCATCGCATCGGCCGGGGTGCTGGTGCAATGGGCGCGGGAGTCCGCCGAGTGGGTGCGGTTATCGCCCATCACCCACAACCGGCCCTGCGGGACGGTGACCGGCCCGAACTCGTTGCCCAGGCATGGGTACACCGCGGGGTCGGTCATCAGCGTGGCCGGATCCAGATACGGTTCGGTCAACCGCGCGCCGTCGACCGTCAACCCGCCCTCGTTGCGGCACTGCACGGTCTGGCCGCCCACCGCGATGACTCGTTTGACCAGGTCGTTCTCGTCGGGCGGCACGAATCCGACGAACGACAACCCGTCTTGCAGCCAACGCACCACGGTGTTGTGTGAGCGGATCGACTTGTAGCCGAGGTTCCACGAGGGCGGTCCCTTGAACACGACGACGTCGCCGGGTTGCGGCGATCCGAAGTGGTAGCTGACCTTGTCGACCATGATGCGGTCGCCGACACAGCCCGAGCACCCGTGCAGCGTGGGTTCCATCGATTCCGACGGAATGAGGTAGGGCCGCGCCACGAACGTCAACATGACGTAGTACAGAATCACCGCGATCGCCGCGAGGATCGCGACCTCGCGCAGCGCCGCCCGCTTATTGCCTTTCGGCTCGTCGGCAATGTTCGCGTCGGGCTCTCGGGTGGCGATGTTGGGCTCCGCCGGACCGGAATCGGGTTCGCGCTCGGATGACGAGTCCGTGGTTTCGGTCACCAGATCAGCGTAGCCAGGGCGGTTCGCGCCGCCGTCAGCCGCATCCGCCCGACGTCGAAGGGGCCGCGATTCAGCGCTTTTCCTTGATCTTGGCCTTCTTGCCGCGAAGCTCCCGCAGGTAGTACAGCTTGGCCCGACGGACATCGCCGCGGGTCACGACCTCGATGTGGTCGATGTTGGGCGAGTGCACCGGAAAAGTCCGTTCCACGCCGACGCCGTAGCTTTCCTTGCGCACCGTGAACGTCTCGCGGACACCGCCGCCCTGGCGGCGGATCACCGCACCCTTGAACACCTGGATGCGCTCCTTGGCGCCCTCGATCACCTTGACGTGCACGTTGACCGTGTCGCCGGCGCTGAAGGCCGGGATGTCGTCGCGCAGCGACGCGTTGTCGACGAAGTCCAGCGTGTTCATTTCCGAAGACACTTCCTTGCGGTTCGCGGCTGGGGTTTCTGCCCGCGCCGGCGGCGCATGGGCGGTCAACCGAGCCGATGGATTCGGGCATCTTGACGCATCTCGCAGCAGGCGGAAGCAGCCCGGCCGCCCGGCAACCGCTGGAGACAACTGGTCAATTGTGCCAGATGGCGCGCACGCAGTGAAATCAGGCAAAATCACCGCTCAGGCCTGCCATCCGAAAGGGTGGCCGGGTGGTACACATTAAGGGGCCTGACCACCGCGTCCGACAGCCGGGCGGCTGGTGGCAACCCCCAGTTCAGGTGTTTCTTGCAACTCTTTCGAGGAGACGCATGCGAGCGCGGGCCCCGATGCTGCTCATCGCCGCGGCAGCGGCGCTGACGGTGTTGGTGGCCGGCTGCGAAGCCAAGGTGTACGGCGCATCCACCGCCAGGCCGGCGGAACCCCGGACGAGCCGGGTAGCCCCGCTGGTGGCTGCGCTGATCCCGCCCGAGTCGGCGTTCGTCGAGTTCGGCGCGGCGCTGGGCGGGCTGCAAAGGCGCATCCAGCAGGCCACCGACGAGGCCGCCGCGGACGGCGCGACGATCTCGGTGGCGCTCTTCGACCGCAACACCAGCCGGATGTTCTCCAATGGCAGGGACAAGCTGATCGGCATCGCGTCGGTGGCCAAACTGTTCATCGCCGACGATCTGCTGCTGGCCGAATCCCAGGGCAGGATCCGGCTGTCGCCGGCGGACCGACAAGCGCTCGACATCATGCTGCGATCTTCGGACGACAACGCTGCTGAGAATTTCTGGAATCAGCGCGGCGGCCAGGCGATCATCGCCGAGGTCGCCGAGCGGTATGGGTTGACCGCCACGACACCACCGGGCGACGGGCGCTGGTGGGACACCATGAGTTCGGCATCCGATCTGATCCGCTACTACGACATGCTGCTCAGTGGGTCCGGCGGCCTGCCGACGGACCAGGCCGACATCATCGTGCAGAATCTGACCCGGTCCACCCCGATCGGCATCGACGGCTACCCGCAGCGGTTCGGCATCCCGGACGGCTTGTACGCCGAACCGGTTGCCGTCAAACAGGGATGGATGTGCTGCATCGGCAGCGATTGGATGCACTTGTCGACCGGCGTTATCGGCGCGGATCGGCGCTACATCATGGTGATCGAGTCGCTGCAGCCGTCCGATGAGGCCACCGCGCGGGCCACGATCACCCAAGCGGTCAAGACGATGTTCCCGACCGGCCGGATCTGAGCCCCATCGGCGCGGCACCCCTATTGCAGTAAGTCCGGCCGACGCTCCCGGGTGCGCTGCAGTGCGGCCGCCCGCCGCCATTCGGCGATGCGCGCGTGGTCGCCGGACAGCAGCACCTCGGGCACGTCGAGTTCGCGCCAGCTGGGCGGCCTGGTATACGACGGGCCCTCCAGCAGGCCACCGGCATGCGAATCGTCTTGAACCGACTGCGGATTGCCGATGACATCCGGCAGTAGCCGGATGACCGCCTCGATCATCACCAGCGCCGCAGATTCCCCTCCGGGCAACACATAGTCGCCGATCGAAACTTCTTCCACCCGCATCCGTCGAGCGGCGTCGTCGATGACACGTTGGTCGATGCCCTCATAGCGTCCGCACGCGAACACCAGATGCGCCTCGCTGCTCCACCGTTGGGCGGTCTCCTGCCGGTAAGGCGTGCCGGCCGGCGTCGGGACGACGAGAAGGGTGTCCTCCGAACAGATTTCGTCCAGCGCTTCGCCCCAGACCGGCGCTCGCATCACCATTCCCGGACCGCCGCCGTAGGGCGTGTCGTCCACCGAACGGTGTACGTCATGGGTCCAGCGTCGCAAGTCGTGCACCCCGAGCTGCACCTGACCCGATTCGATTGCCTTGCCCGGCAACGATTGTCGTAGCGGGTCCAAGTAGCTTGGGAAGATCGTCACGACGTCGATTTTCATGTCGATGTGCCCCTCACTGCCCCAAGTCCAGCAGTCCGTCGGGCGGATCGATCTCGATGGTGTGAGAGTCCAGCGACACCGAGGTGACGATCGCGCCGACGAACGGCACCAGCAGCTCGGCCGCGTCGTCGCGGCGGACCGCCAGCAACTCACCGGCGGCGGTGTGCAGTACCTCGGTGACGCTGCCGATGTCCTGTCCGGTGATCGTGCGCACCGCAAGACCTTCCAGCTGGTGGTCGTAGTAGGTATCCGGCTCGTCGATGGGCGGCAGGTCCTGCGAGTCGACGAGGAACTGGGTGCCGCGCAGCGCATCGGCGGAGTCGCGGTCGCCGACTCCAACCAACCGAACCAGCAGCCGTCCGCCGTGCGCACGGGCGGTGTCGACGACATAGCTGCGCTCTCCGCCGTCGGATCCCTTGGCGCGCAAGACCGTTCCCGGCGCAAACCGGGTCTCGGGATCGTCGGTGCGGACCTCGACGACGACCTCGCCGGTGATGCCGTGCGCTTTAGCCACCCGCCCGACCAGCAGCTCCATCGGGGCTACTGGTCGGTGTCCACCACGTCGACGCGGATCCCACGACCGCCGATCCCGGCCACCAGCGTGCGCAACGCAGTCGCGGTGCGCCCGCCGCGGCCGATCACCTTGCCGAGATCGTCGGGATGAACGTGCACTTCCACGGTCCTGCCACGCCGGTTGGTGACCATGTCGACCCGAACATCGTCGGGGTTGTCGACGATCCCGCGGACCAGATGTTCGACGGCGTCAACGACGACGGTGGCCATGATCAGCTTTCGGCGGCCGGCTCGGCCTGCTCGGCCTGCTCGGCGGCCGGCTCGGATTCGTCGGCTTTATCGGCCGGTTTATCGGCGGCCTTCTTGGCCGGAGCCTTCTTCTTCTTGGGCGTTGCGGCCTCGGTGCTCGGCGCACCCTCGGCGGCAGCCAGCGCGGCGTTGAACAGCTCCAGCTTGCTTGGCTTGGCTTCGGCGACCTTCAACCGGCCCTCGGCGCCGGGCAGCCCTTTGAACTTCTGCCAGTCACCGGTGATCTTCAGCAGCTTGAGCACGGGTTCGGTGGGCTGAGCACCGACCGAGAGCCAGTACTGGGCGCGCTCGGAGTCGATCTCGATGAGGCTCGGCTCTTCCTTGGGGTGATAACGGCCGATGACCTCGATGGCACGGCCGTCGCGACGGGTGCGCGCGTCGGCGACCGAGATGCGGTACTGGGGATTGCGGATCTTGCCAAGCCGGGTGAGCTTGATCTTCACAGCCATGGTTAGCGACTTCTCCTATGCGTGTCACGCTGCAATTCAGCGATCCGGGCAGGATGCCGGGATCCGGTTTTGCCTCGCGTGTGCAGCCGCTCATTGTGCCAGAACGCCGCCCTTTGGCGCGAACAGACGCAGAGTCGCATGTCCAAGGGCGGAATCGTGCGATTCTGCGTCTGCTCGGCGGAGGTCAGGGGCGCCGGTCGAAGCACTTGGTCTCGACACGCCGACTCATCCGCCAGCCATCGGAGGTGCGGACGAACTCGTCGTCGTACCACAGGCCCAGCAGCATGGTGCTGGGCGTCTCTCCGCCGAACACCATCGGGTTGAAGCAGAAGGTCCGCGCGCTCGCGGAGTCACCGTCGACCCGGATCGACGGCAAACCCAGCATGTGGGCGTAGTTGGCGAAATTGGGCAGCACCTCCGCCAGCCAGGCCTTCACCTGCGGGTACTGCCCGTCGATGCCGCCCATTGCCCGGTAGTCGATGTAGGCGTCCGGAATGAATACCGCATCCAGGTCATCGAAGCGGCGCAGATCGATCGCCGTGGAGTAGTCCACCAGCAGCTGCTGGATTTCCCAGCGGTCGGAGATCTCGTCCTGACTCACCATGGCGGTTAGGCTAATCGCCCATGCGGAGGCTCTTTGCCGCGGTGGCGGCTCTTCTGGCGATCAGCTGCGCGACGGCCCGCGCCGATACCAGCGTGCAGCCCGTCGGCTCGGTGCCCATCCCGGACGGCCCGGCACAGACGTGGATCGTCGCCGACCTGGATTCCGGCCGGGTGCTGGCCGGTCGCGACGAGAACGTCGGGCACCCGCCGGCCAGCACCATCAAAGTGCTGCTGGCGTTGGCCGCCCTCGACGAGCTGAGCCTGGATTCCACCGTGGCCGCCGACGAGTCCGACACCCACGTCGAGTGCAACTGCGTCGGCGTCAAGGCCGGCCGCACCTACACGGCACGCCAGTTGCTGGACGGTCTGCTGCTGGTGTCGGGCAATGACGCCGCGAACACGCTGGCGCGGATGCTGGGCGGTCAACAGACCGCGGTGGCCAAGATGAACGCCAAGGCTGGCGCCCTGGGCGCGACCAGCACCCACGCGGCCACCCCGTCCGGACTCGACGGGCCCGGCGGTTCAGGCGCTTCGACCGCGCACGACCTGGCGGTCATCTTCCGCGCGGCGCTGGCCAACCCGGTGTTCGCGCAGATCACGGCCCAGCCCTCCGCGATGTTCCCCGGTGATAATGGCGAACACCAGATCGTCAACCAGGACGAGTTGCTTTACCGGTATCCGGGCGCGATCGGCGGCAAGACCGGCTTCACCGACGCCGCCCGCAAGACGTTCGTCGGCGCCGCGGCGCGCGACGGCCGCCGGTTGGTGATCGCGATGATGTACGGACTGGTCCGCGACGGCGGCCCGTCCTACTGGGATCAGGCCGCCAGCCTGCTCGACTGGGGCTTCGCGCTGGGCCCCCAGTCGGGCATCGGCGCCCTCTGAGTGCAGCGACGCTCCCAAACCCATCCCCTCCCCTGTGGATTGCAGCTTTGTGGGCTAGTCTTCTGATGCCGTGGCATCCTGTTGTCCGCGAGTCGGGTGTGCGGCGTGCGCTGGCAGCCGTCGGCGCTGGTTATCGGGTTGAGGCCACAGCCCACGGCCGAACATGCCGGCGCCGCGAGCATGCCGCGCAGACGCGTGCAAGGAACGAGGAAATGATGGCCGAACACCAGCAGGCTCCACCGGGTTCCACACCACAGCCCGGCAAGAATGACTTCAACGTCGACGAGCACTGGGTTGATCAGCTGGCGGTGGTCGCGGTGAGTGGCAGCGTGGACATGCTCAGCGCCCCCTGGTTGACCGAGGCGCTCGATGCCGCAATGGCGAAAAGCCCGGCCGGTTTGGTTGTCGACCTCTCCCGGGTGGAGTTCCTCGGGTCGGCGGGGATCAGTGTCATCATCACCGCCCACGAAAACATCGGTGACACGGACCGTTTCGCCGTCGTCGCCGACGGGCCGGCCACCCATCGGCCGCTCACCCTGCTGGGCCTCAACGAGATCATGTCGCTGTGCCGCACCCTGGACGATGCGCTGGGCAGGCTTTCCGGGATATAGCCGGGGCCTTAGCCCGCTGGGGCGTCGGCGACGTACATTCCGCTCAACAGTGACGCCAAGAGCGCGATCCGCTGAGCTTCGATTTCGGGTTGCGGCAACACCGCCCGCACCAAAGCGGCCCCGTCGAACGTATTGGTCAGCACCGCCACCAGCGCGGGGAAGACATCTTCGGGGATGCTGTCGGCGCCGGGCAGCGCCTTCGCCGCGTCGTGGATCTTGGCGCCGTACTGTGCCAGAACGTTTTGCAACGTGGCTTTGAGTTTTTCGTCGGTGCGTGCGGCAACCATGAGTTCGTACATCACGGTATTCGTCGAATTTGCCGTGAGATCGCGCAGGATCGCCAGCGCAGCCTCCAGAACCGGCTTGTCGGACGGTATTTCGGCGACCTTTTTGCTGAACTCGTCGAGTTGGCGGCGCATCACTTCGTAGGCGGTGGCCGCCATGAAATCACCCATGGTGTCGAAGTGCCGAAACAGTGCGCCCACAGACACGTTGGCGCGCTTGGTGATCACCGCGGCCGAGGCGCGGGCGTAGCCGACTTCGGTGATCGTCGCAATGCTGGCGTCGAGCAGGCGCGAAACGGTCTCCTCGCGGCGCTGCTGCTGGGTTCGGGCCATCTCACGCCTGCTGTAGTTGACGGGTGCCCGCACGCAGGAAACGGCCGGACTTCACCGTCGTGCCGTAGCCGTCGCGGAAGCGGCCGTTGCGGAACACAATCTCACCGCCGACCGCGGTAGCGACGACGGCGGCGTCATTGCGATTCACCATCCGGCTCAGATCGCCGTAGAACGGCACCTTCTCCTCGTAGTAGCCGTCCACCGCATCGTCGAGACCGGCCGGATCGATCACCGCGAAGTCGGCACGGTCACCGTGCCGCAGCGTGCCGGCATCCAGACCGAACCAGTCGGCCACCTCGGAGGTCAGCCGGTGCACGGCATGTTCGAGGGTGAGGAACGGCGCCCCCGCCTGCGTGGCATCCAGCGTGCGTTTGAGCAGTCGCACACCGTAGTTGTAGAACGCCATGTTGCGAAGATGCGCGCCGGCATCGGAAAACCCCATGTGGATGCTGGGGTCTGCGGCCAGCTTGTTGAGCTGCTTGGGCCGGTGGTTGGCGACAATGGTGGTCCACCGGACATTGCGCTCACCGTTATCGACGAGTACGTCCAGGAATGCATCGAGCGGGTGCAGCCCGCGCTCGTCGGCGATCTGCCCGAAGCTCTTGCCGATCAACGCCTTGTCGGGGCATTCGACGATCACGGCGTCGTGAAAGTCGCGGTGCCACAACGTCGGCCCGAGCTTACGGCGGTCGAATTCGCGGCGGAAGTTGCGACGGTATGCGGTGTCCTTCAGCAGCGTATTGCGCTCCAGTTGATCGCGAAGATGCAGCGCCGCGGTGCCCGCCCCGAACTCTTCGAAGACGGGAAGATCGATGCCGTCGGAATACAGCTCGAACGGCACCGGAAGGTGTTGAAACCGCACACTGGCACCGAGAACTGTGTTGAGTAGCCGGATGATCGGCCCGAAGACAGTGGCCGCTCCCGGCATCGACTTCGCGTCGGTCGACACCAGCAAGCTCATCCGAACTCCCTTGCGGCGTCCGAACAATCCGCTGCTGGACAAAAAGAACAGCAGCCCCGAGAGCGGATTGGCAACGTCGGGAGCGCTCTGCAAAATCCGACCACGCTTGCGCAGCACATTGATCAGCTTTCGGCGCTCCCGCCAGGTCGCGAACGTCGACGGCAGCGCCCGCGATCGGTAGCGATCACCGTCGAGCTTGTCGATGGCCGCGTCCATCCCGGACATGCCGAGCAGGCCGGCGTCCAGCGCCTCATCCAGCATGGCCGCCATCCGGTCGAGTTCGGCGTCGGTCGGCCTGGTGGTGTCGTCGGTGGCGCGGTCCAGCCCCAGCACCGCCGTCCGCAGATCCGAATGCCCCAGCAGCGAGCCCACATTCGGCCCCAGCGGCAGCGCATCGAGTGCCCGGACATAGTCGGCGGGCCCGGACCAGGTCTTGTTGTCTTCCAGCGCACCGAGCACAAATTCGTGGGGCACCGCCTCGACCCGGGCGAACAAGTCGGCGGCATCAGCGGAGTCGGCGTAGACCGTCGACAGCGAGCAGTTCCCCAACAGCACCGTGGTGACACCGTGTCGCACCGATTCCCGCAATCCGGGATCCAGTAGTACCTCGGCGTCGTAGTGCGTGTGCACATCGATGAAGCCGGGGACGACCCATTTGCCCGCGGCGTCGATCACCTCGGGGCAGCCGGTCTCGTCGAGCGCGCCCGCCGAAGTCGTCGCCACGACGCCGTCGCGAATGCCCAGCGTGCGGATCTGTGGTGGGTTACCGGCGCCGTCGAACCACAAGCCGTCGCGCACGATCACGTCGTAAGTCATTGCGCCGCTCCTCCTCATCACTTTCGCCCACGCTAACATAGATAGTAAGCGCTCACAATCTTTTGACGCTCGGAGGTTCAGCGGCCCGGCGTAGGTGGGGTTTGGCTGGACGCCGTGGGTTGACTCGGGGTGCTCGGCGCCGGAGACTCCGCGACCGGTGGCACACCGGGCACCGTGACCCCGGGCGCCACCGGCCCCAGCCGTCCGGCCACCGCCGGAATCACGATCCGGCCGCCCTGCTGGCCGCACTCATCGGTTTGGACCGTCACCGTCATCACGCCGCGCAACGGGCCGTGACTCTGCGGCTCAAGTGACAACACCTGGGTCATGGTCTGCTTATCCGCCGCTCCGTTGGGTCCTACGCAGGGGAACTGCAGAGTTTCCGGGCGTGACTGCCAGGCGCCGTCGTGGAAATCGAAGACAAGTGGCCGAAGCCCGGCTGTTCGGTGTGGGTTCTGGTGGTCCTGGTCGTCGAGCTGGATCCCGGTGGCAACACAACCAGTCGACGTGCACGACGAGTGAAACGCCCACCATGTCGTGACGTTGGGCGGTTGCGGATCAGGAAGATCGTTGAATGTCTGCTGGGCGCGGTTGACGTCTACTTGGTAGGTGCCATTGAGCTGTTGGCTCGCCGGAGGTAGCGCGGGGGCGCTGCTCGTCGGGAGGGCCGCCGGAGCCTGAGGCATCGAGGGGCCGTCCGCCTGTGCGGGCGACGCGTCGTGCTTTCGGCCGATCATGATGCCGGCCAGCAGACCGGTGAGTAAGAGCAGCAGCGCCGCCCCGGCCGCGGACCCCAGCAAAGTCCAGCGCCGTGTGCGCTTCGCCGGTACCGGCGCTGTGGCAGCGGCTGTTTCGGGCTCCGGGTCGTCCGGATAGTCAACGACGCCGAAAACCGCTTCCGGGCTGCGATCGCCCATCCACCCGCCGGCCCGCTCGGACAGGGCCGCGGCGAACTCGCTGCAGCGTCCGAACCGGTCGGCGGGATTGTTGGCCATGGCGGTGGCCAATACCTCGTCGAGCCGCGCCAGCTCGGGTCGCCGGTCGCTGAGCTTCGGTGGCGCGAAGCCGGAATGCTGCGGCGGCCCACCGGTGAACAGGTGATAAGCGGTGGCCGCCAAGCCGTACTGATCGGCGCGCCCATCGATGGACCCACCGGTCAACTGTTCCGGCGCGGCATAGGCGGCCGTTTCACGCTGCTGACCCGAATATCGGGCTAGTCCGAAGTCGGTCAACAGGATCCGTTGTTCACCCTCCTGCGGGTCGGTAAGCAAGATGTTGGTGGGTTTGACGCCGCGGTGCAGGATCCCCCGTCGGTGGGCGTAGTCGAGCGCGCCGGCCGCGGCTGCGACGACGACAAGGGCTTCACCGGTCGGCATGCCGGCCGGGTAGCGGTCGGCGACGAGTTGGGCCGCGGTGATCCCGTTGACGTAATCCATCGCGACCCACAGGTGGCCGTCGGATTCACCGCGGTCGGCCACCTCGACGATGTTCGGGTGATACAGCGTCGTCACCGCCCACGTCTCGGCGGTGAACCTCCGGCGTAAACCGTCGTCGGCTGACGCTGCGACAGGCAGCACCTTCAAGGCGAACTCACGCGGCAGGGTGGAGTGCCGAGCCAGGTAGACCTCGCCCATCCCGCCGAAGCCCAGGAATTTCTCGATGGTGTATCCAGCAAACGTCGCGCCGGCGGCCAACGACATCCTTCGATGCTAACGGGCCGTCGCCGGATGCGCCGGTCAGAACACCCGCCCACGCAGAATCAGCACGTCCGGCCGGTTCAGCACGGCCGCACCGCGGCGGGGATCGTCGCTGTAGCACAACAGGTCCGCGGATGCGCCGTGCTCCAGGCCCGGCCGTTCCAACCAACGACGGGCGTCCCAGCAGGCAGCGCCCAGCGCCTCGGTGGCGGTCATCCCGATCCCGGTGAGCGCGTCGACCTCGTCAGCGATCCGACCGTGGCTGACCATGCCGCCCGCGTCACTGCCGGCGTAGATCGGTACGCCGGCCTGGCGGGCCGCGGACAGCCGCTGCTTGCTCTTCGCGTACAGGTCACGCATATGAGCCGCATAGACCGGATACTTCCCGGCGGAATCGGCGATACCGGGGAAGTTTTCGACGTTGATCAGCGTCGGCACCAGGGCGGTGTTGTGTTCGAGCATCAACTCGACGGTGTCGTCGGTGAGCCCGGTGCCGTGCTCGATGCAGTCGATGCCGGCGTTGAGCAGTCCCGGCAGGGCGTCTTCGCCGAAGACATGGGCGGTCACCCGCGCGCCGTGGGCGTGCGCGGCGTCGATTGCCGCCTCGAGTACGTCGTCGGACCACAACGGCGCCAGATCGCCCACCGCGCGGTCGATCCAGTCGCCGATCAACTTGATCCACCCGTCGCCGCGCTGCGCCTGTTCGGCCACCGCTGCGGGAAGCTGTGCTTCGTCCTCGACGTCGATCGACAGGCCTGGGATATAGCGCTTGGGCCGGGCCAGATGACGCCCGGCACGGATGATGCGGGGCAAGTCGTCACGGTCATCGAGGCTCCGGGTGTCGATCGGCACCCCGGGGTCACGTAGGAGCAACACCCCGGCGCCGCGCTCGGTCTCGGCGTACCGGATGGCCTCGTCTCTTCCGACCGGTCCGTCGGGACCAATGCCGAGGTGGCAGTGCGCGTCGACGAGCCCGGGAATGATCCAACCGCCGTCGAAAACGGTGTCAGCGTCGGCGACCGGCTCGGCGCTGAGCTTCCCGTCGGCAATCCACCACTGCACCGGTTCGCCGTCGGGCAACCCGCGGCCGCGCACGTGGAGCCCCATGCGGCTACTTCTTGCCCGGGAACTTCAGCTTGGACAAGTCGAAATCGGCCAATCCGGGCGGCAATTCGTCGAGACCCTCGGGCATCTGGGAGAGGTCGGGGAAACCGGCGGGCATCGCCGGCATCCCGGGGCCGAAGGGACTCCGTGCCTTGGGTGGCGTCGGTCCGCGCTTCTTGTTCTTTTTCCCTTTGCCGCCCTTGCTCTTTCGGGAAGATGACTTACGGCCAAGGCCGGGAATTCCCATCGAGCCCACCATCGACGACATCATCTTGCGGGCCTCGAAGAAGCGGTCGACGAGCTGGTTGACCTCTGACACCGTCACCCCGGAGCCGTTGGCGATGCGCAGCCGGCGCGACGCGTTGATGATCTTCGGATCGGCCCGCTCCTGCGGGGTCATCCCCCGGATGATGGCCTGCAGCCGGTCGAGTTGTGTGTCGTCGACGGCGGCCAGCGCGTCCTTCATCTGGCCGGCGCCGGGCAGCATGCCCAGCAGGTTGCCGATCGGACCCATTTTGCGAATCGCCAGCATCTGTTCGAGGAAGTCCTCCAGCGTCAGCTCGCCGGACCCGATCTTGACCGCGGCGGCCTCGGCCTGCTGTGCATCGAAGACCTGCTCGGCCTGTTCGATCAGGCTCAACACGTCGCCCATGCCCAGGATGCGGCTGGACATCCGGTCGGGATGGAAGACGTCGAAGTCCTCCAGCTTCTCGCCGGTGGACGCGAAAAGGATTGGCACACCGGTTACTTCGCGAACCGACAGCGCGGCACCGCCGCGAGCGTCGCCGTCCAGCTTGGTCAACACCACGCCGGTGAAACCGACACCCTCACGGAATGCCTCGGCGGTGGTGACGGCGTCCTGGCCGATCATCGCGTCGAGAACGAACAGCACCTCGTCGGGGTCGACGGCCGCGCGGATGGCGGCGGCCTGGGTCATCATCTCGTCGTCGATGCCCAGCCGCCCGGCGGTGTCGACGATGACGACGTCGAAATGTTTGGTCTGCGCCTCGGTAAGCCCCGCCGCCGCGACGGCGACCGGATCACCGGGGCCGGCCTGCTGCGTCGGGTCCGCTTCAACGGAGGTGCCCGGATGCGGCGCGAACACCGCGACGCCGGCCCGTTCGCCGACGATGCGCAACTGGTTGACGGCGCCCGGCCGCTGCAGATCGCAGGCCACCAGCAGCGGCGTGTGGCCCTGGCCACGCAGCCACGCGGCCAGCTTTCCGGCCAACGTCGTCTTACCCGAGCCTTGCAGGCCGGCCAGCATCACCACGGTCGGCGGGGTCTTGGCGAACGCCAATTGGCGGGTCTGGCCACCCAGGATGCCAATGAGCTCTTCGTTGACGATCTTGACGACCTGCTGCGCGGGGTTGAGCGCCGCAGAGACCTCAGCGCCCTTGGCGCGGTCTTTGATCCGGCTGACGAAACCCCGCACCACCGGCAGCGACACGTCGGCTTCCAGCAGCGCCAGCCGGATCTCGCGGGTGGTGGCGTCGATGTCGGCGTCGGTCAGCCGGCCCTTGCCGCGCAGCCCCTGCAGTGCACCGGTGAGGCGGTCGGACAGCGATTCAAACACGTCGCCAGCCTAGTGGCTTGCCGACGGCGGCTGCGTTGGACGCGGGCGTGACGCCGGCATCAGTCGCTACGGCGCAACATCGCGACCAATTCCCGCTCGATCGCCGCTCGCACCCTGGCGGTTTGCGTGGCCGTCCCGGTCGGCAGCACGACGCAGAACGTGTCGTCCACCGTCGAACCCCGGGTGGCGACCTTCGCCCAGATGATGTCCGCTCCGCCCCGCTCCAACACCCCGGCCACCCGCGCGAGCAAGCCGGCGCGGTCCGTGGCGCGGATCTCGACGCTCAGCCGGTTGCCCGTGCCGTCGAACCACAAAACCCGTGGCGGGGCGGTTGGCAGATCGGCAGGAACTCCGGTCGGCACGTCGCGGACGGGCCGGGCATCGCCGTCACGCTGCGCCAGCGCGCTGAGGACGTCGAGGTCGCCGTCCAGGGCGCTGACGAACTGCTGGCGCAGCAGTCCAGTGGCCGGCGGCGCCCCGAAGTGCGGCGACACCACGAACTCGTTGATGGCCGAACCGTCATGAATGTTCACCGAGGCCGAATGGACTCGCAGCCTGTTCAACGCCAGCACGCCAGCGGCTTTCGACAACAGGCCGCGTTGATCGGGGGCAATCATCGTCACCCGGTAGGTGCGTCGTCCGCCGCCGCTGCCGATCTCGACATGCACTCCGTGGTCCGCTGCCAGCAAAAGATAATCAGGATCGATCGGGTCGGGCTGCGGCAGCGGCTCACCGGCCATCACCAACCGGCAGCCCCGCACCAGCTCGCCGACCAGCGATGCTTTCCAATCGCTCCACACTGCAGGGCCGGTGGCCAGCGCGTCGGCTTCGGTGAGCGCGTGCAGCACGTCGAGCAGTACCGGGTCGCCGTCGAGGGAGTCCGCGACGTTCGAAATGACTTCCGGGTCGTTCAGGTCATGCCTGGTGGCGACCTTCGACAACAGCAGGTGATGCAACACCAGCCGCGAAAGCATCTCGACGTCCGAGGGCCACATGCCCAGCCTGGTACCGATCTGAGTGGCCAACTGGGCACCGACAACGCTGTGATCGGCGCCTCGGCCCTTCCCGAGGTCATGCAGCAACGCGGCAAGCACCAGTAGGTCGGGTCGCGCCACCCGGGTCGTGAAAATCCTTGCGCGGGCGACAGTTTCGACCAGATGGCGGTCCACTGTCCAGACATGGGCGATGTCACGTGGTGGCAGGTCTCGGATTGCGGTCCATTCCGGGAATAGCCGGCCCCACAAGCCGGTGCGATCGAGCGCTTCGATCGTCGTCACCACCGCGGGGCCGGCAGCCAGCAGAACCAGTAGGTCGTCCAACGCCTCGCGCGGCCAGGGCGTGGGCAGTTCCGCTGCAGTATGGGCCAACCGGTTCAGCGTGGACGCCGCGATGGGTAATCCCGTGACGGCCGATGCAGCCGCTGCTCGCAACGCCAGACCGGGATCACGTTCGGGCCGGGCTTGGCGGGCAAGCACCACTTCCCCGGCATGCTCGACCACGCCGTCGTCCAGCGGTCGGCGCAGCCGCCGCCGCACACTCGACATCCCGTGGCGCGGCAACGCATTGGCAGCGGTCCGCAACCCGGCGTCGACGCGGTAGCTGATGGTCCGGGCCGCGTCGGACAGCAGGCGCGATAGGTCGTATCTGTCGCCGACATGCAGCACCTCGCTGATCTCGTCGGCGTACTGGGCCAGCAGCAGATCACGCCCGCGCCGCGAAACGCGGTGCAGTTCGGTGCGGACGTCGAGCAGGTTGAGGTATGCACCGGTCAGCGAGGCTGTCGGACTGCCCGACGGGAGGCGGTCGGCCAGCTGGGCGATGGCCAGCGCGTCGAGCAGCTGAACGTCACGTAGGCCGCCGCGGCCGCATTTCAGGTCGGGTTCGGCGCGGTGCGCGATTTCGCCACTGCGGTGCCACCGGGATTGCGTCGCATCGACGAGTTCCTCGAAGCGGGAACGTATTCCGGTTCGCCACTGGTGGCGCACGCCGTCGATCAGCCGGGTCGATAACCGCTGATCGCCGGTGATGTGGCGAATGTCGAGCATCGCCAGGCCCGCGGAAATGTCCGCACCCGCGACCTCCAGTGCCTCGGCGACCGTGCGCACACTGTGGTCGAGACGAATGTTGGCATTCCACAGCGGATACCACAAGGACTCAGCGATCTGCTCGATGATTCCTTCCGGCATGTCGTCGTGCATGAGCACCAGGTCCAGGTCGGAATACGGCGGCAGCTCGCGACGGCCCAGAGAACCAGTGGCGACGACAGCAAACCCGCTGCCGGTGGTGATACCGATCTCGGTCGCCTTCGCGGCCAGCCAGGACTCGTGCAGCTCTCCCCAGGCTTTGCGCAGCGCCCGCGAATCCAGCTGGTCCGGCGCGGCGGCGAGCAGCTGCTCCCGGGCCGCGACTAAATCGATTGCCGCGCTGGTACTTCCGCCTGTCCCTGTCTCCCACTCACCCGGCCCTGGCGGGTCCTGGCCGCGTGATGTCATTGCAGCCCGGCCGGGGGCAGAAAGTCAGAACGAATCTCATATCGCATCCGGCCCACGCTCGCCGGTGCGCACCCGCACCACGGTTTCCACGGGGCAGACCCATACTTTGCCGTCACCGATCTTGCCGGTGCGCGCCGCTCGCACGATACTGTCGACGACCTTGTCGGCGGCAAAGTCGTCGACCAAGACCTCGATTCGCACCTTCGGCACGAAATCAACCGAGTATTCAGCACCGCGGTAAACCTCAGTGTGACCTTTCTGCCGTCCGTAGCCCTGGACTTCGCTGACCGTCATCCCCAGTTGTCCCGCCTCCTCCAGGCTGGCCTTGATGTCTTCCAGCGTGAACGGCTTGACGATCGCGGTAATCAGCTTCATCGTTGTGTCCCTCTGCTCCGTCCGCTACGTCGTGATGTGCGAGAACCGAACTGCCGACAACAGCGAAGTCGTAGCCACCTTCGGCGTGTTGAGCTTCGTCGATGCCTGAGGTTTCATCCTCTGCACCCAGTCGCAGTCCGATCGTGTATTTCACGATCAGAGCCAAGATAGCGGTGCCGATAGCCGAATAGACGAGAACACCGCCTGCGCCGATGATCTGCCGCCACAGCTGATCGAAACCGCCGCCATAGAGCAAACCCGGCGACACCCCTGCGACGCCGGCGATGGCAACGGTTTCCGGGGCCGCGAGCAAGCCCACCAGCAAGGTGCCCACCAGACCGCCGACCAGGTGCACCCCGACCACGTCGAGCGAATCGTCAAAACCGAATCGGTATTTCAGGCCGACGGCCAACGCGCATGCGACGCCGGCCACCGCGCCGATCACCAGCGCGCCCACTACGTTGACCGACGAACATGACGGCGTGATCGCGACCAGCCCGGCCACAATGCCCGACGCGGCCCCGAGTGACGTCGCGTGGCCGTCGCGGATCCGTTCGGTGAGTAGCCAGCCGAGCATCGCCCCGGCCGTCGCGACCGTGGTGGTAATGAACGTCGAGCCGGCGGCGCCGTTGGCGGACAGCGCCGAACCGGCGTTAAAGCCATACCAGCCGAACCACAGCAAACCGGCGCCGAGCATCACCAGCGGCAAGTTGTGCGGCCGCATCGGCATGGCAGGCCAGCCCCTGCGCTTACCGAGGATGATGGCCAGCACCAGGCCCGCCGTGCCGGCGTTGATGTGGACGGCGGTACCACCGGCGAAGTCGATGGCGTGCAGCTTGTTGGCGATCCACCCGCCGTGCGCCGCCGTCACCTTGTCGAACGCGAAGACCCAGTGCGCGACCGGGAAGTACACGAAACTCGCCCACAGTGCGGCGAACAGCATCCAGCTGCCGAACTTCAACCGATCGGCCACGGCTCCGGAGATCAGCGCCACCGTGATGATCGCAAACATCAGCTGGAATGCGACGAACACGCTTTGCGGCACGGTTCCCGCCAGCGGAATCTCGACGGACGCCGAGTGGCCGGCCGGGTCGGCTGCGACGGCATTGACGCCGATGAGCCCCCTGAGGCCCCAGTATTGGGTCGGATTGCCCGCGATGGACCCGACATCGTCGCCGAAGGCGAGCGAGTAGCCGTAGAGCACCCACAGCACCGTCACCACGCCCATCGCGCTGACGCTCATCATGATCATGTTCAGCACGCTCTTGGCGCGGACCATGCCGCCATAGAAAAAGGCCAGGCCCGGTGTCATCAACAGCACCAGCGCGGAGCTGGCCAGCATCCAAGCGGTATCGCCGGTGTTCGGCACCCCCATCGTCGGGTATTGGTCCACGCGCCCAGACCTCCTTCGCCGAAGCCACCAATGACCTGGTCAAACAATGCGCAGTCGTTGTTTCGGCTCCGACGCGGCGTGGTTTCGCCAGCGTTACAGGATGCTCACGGGTGCCGATGGGTGGCGACCCGTCCCCCTCGCCGCTCCGCGGCTGGGGGTGCCCCCGGCGCCCGGCTGCGCCGCGCTGGCGATCGCACCGGGGGGCGTCAGCCCAGTAGGGCATCGACGAAGGCGGCGGGCTCGAACGGCGCGAGATCGTCGGGTCCCTCGCCGAGGCCGACGAGTTTGACCGGCACACCTAATTCCTGCTGCACCCGGAACACGATGCCGCCCTTGGCGGTTCCGTCCAGCTTGGTCAGCACGGCTCCGGTGATGTCGACGACGTCGGCGAACACCCGCGCCTGCGCCAGCCCGTTCTGCCCGATGGTGGCGTCGAGCACCAGTAGGACCTCGTCGACGGCCGCGCGCCGCGTCACCACCCGTTTGACTTTGCCCAGTTCGTCCATCAGCCCGGTCTTGGTGTGCAATCGCCCTGCGGTATCGATGACGACGACGTCAGCACCCGCGGCGATGCCCTTGTCCACCGAATCGAAGGCCACCGAGGCGGGGTCGGCGCCTTCCGCGCCACGCACCACTTCGGCGCCCACCCGGGCGGCCCAGGTCTGCAGTTGGTCGGCCGCAGCGGCCCGGAACGTGTCGGCGGCGCCCAGCACCACCCGGCGTCCGTCGGCGACCAGCACCCGCGCCAATTTGCCGACCGTGGTGGTTTTGCCGGTGCCGTTGACACCGACGACCAGCAACACCGACGGATGATCGGCGTGCGGCAGCGCACGGATTGAGCGATCCAACTCGGGTTGCAGCTCGCTGATCAGGACCTCCCGCAGCACCGCGCGGGCATCGGCCTCGGTCTGCACGTTTTGGCTGGCGAGCTCGCTGCGCAGGCGGGACACCACCGACGTGGTGGCCGTCGGCCCCAGGTCGGCCACCAACAGCGTCTCTTCGACCTCCTCCCAGGAGTCCTCGTCGAGATTCCCACCGCCCAGTAGGCCCAGCATGCTGCGCCCCAACGCGTTCTGCGATCTGGCCAGCCTCCCGCGCAACCGCTCCAACCGGCCTTCGGCCGGGGCAATCGCCTCGAGGTCCGGAGCTTTCGGCGCGGACGGTGCGGGCGGTGCCGGCGGCGCGGGCGGTGCTTCGGTTTCGGGTTCGGGCAGCTGAACATCGGCGACGGTGCGCTTCGGAGCGTCACGCGGGATGGTCGCGTCGTCGCCGACACCGGGCAGGCCGGTGGTGTCGATGCGCTCAGCCGGCTGGACCGGCGGAGCCGTCTGGCTGAAGGTGATGCCCGCTGACGTGGTGTAGCCGCCAGAGCGGTCGAGCGTTGCGGGCTGCTGCGACAAACTGATCCGTCGCCGGCGGTAGCGGACCAGGCCGAAGATCAGTGCGGCGATGACGACCAGTGCAGCGATGACCGCGACGGCGATCCACAGAGCTTCGGACACCACGCCATTGTTCCAGGGGCCACACGCAACACCGAGGGCCGGTCATTGGCGGCGCTATCCGGCGGTGACCAACTCCTGGCCGCGCATTCGCTGCGAGATCACCGCGGTGATGCCGTCGTCGCGCATCGTCACCCCGTACAGCGCGTCGGCCACTTCCATCGTCGGCTTCTGGTGAGTGATGACGATGAGCTGCGATTGGGCGCGCAGCTGTTCGAACAGCTGCAGCAGCCGGTGCAGGTTGGTGTCGTCGAGCGCGGCCTCGACCTCGTCCATGATGTAGAACGGCGACGGCCGGGCTTTGAAGATCGCCACCAGCATCGCCACGGCGGTCAGCGACTTCTCGCCACCGGACAGCAGCGACAGCCGCTTGATCTTCTTGCCGGGCGGGCGGGCCTCCACCTCGATGCCGGTGTGCAGCATGTCGTCGGGATCGGTCAGCCGCAGCCGGCCCTCTCCGCCCGGGAAAAGGCTTGCGAACACCCCTTCGAACTCGCGCTCCACATCGGCGTAGGCGTCGGTGAACACCTGCAGGATGCGGGCGTCGACGTCGGCGACGACGTCGAGCAGATCCTTGCGGGCGGCCTTGACGTCCTCGAGTTGGGTCGACAAGAAGTTATAGCGTTCCTCCAGCGCGGCGAACTCCTCCAGCGCCAACGGGTTGACCCGGCCCAGTTCGGCCAGCTCACGTTCGGCGCGTTTGGCCCGACGCTCCTGAGTGGGCCGGTCGAACGGCATCGGCGCCGGCGCGGTGACCTGCTCGCCGCGCTCGCGGGCCTGCTCGTATTCGGCGATCTCGAGTTCGGTGGGCGGCAGCGCGACATCGGGACCGTATTCGGCGACCAGGTCGTCGGGCGCCATCCCGAACTGTTCGAGAACCATCTGTTCGAGCTGCTCGATGCGCAGCGCCGCCTGCGCCTTGGCCACTTCGTCGCGGTGCAGCGCTTCGGTCAGCGTGGCGATCCGCGCGTTCAGGGTGTTGACCTCGTCGCGCACCGCCGTCATCGCCGTCGATCGCTGCTGGCGCTCGGTGGTCAGCGCGTCGCGGTTGCGCGATGCAGCGCCAACCACCCGATTGAGCCGCCCGGCCAACAGTTGCCCGGCGTCGGCCACCGCGGCTGCCACCGCCGCGGCGCGCTCGCGGGCGGCGCGGGCTTGCTGGGCGCGCAGCCTCGCCTCCCGTTCGGCGGCAGCGGCCCGGCGCAGCGAATCCGCTCGTCCGCGAACGGCATTGGCGCGTTCTTCGGCGGTGCGCACCGTCAACCGGGCTTCCACTTCGGCGGTGCGGGCAGCCTCTAAACCAGTGCGGGCCGCGGCAATCTCCTGCTGGTCGACGGGTTGCGTGGCCGACACATCTTGGGTCTGTTCGGCGTTGCGTAGCCGGGTCTCCAGCTCACCGAGCTCCTCGAGGGTCCGGGCGCGACCGGCCTCCAACTCCTCGCGCTGGTGCAAGAGCCTGCGCCATTCGTCGTCGGCGGCGCGGGCCTCCTGACCCAGCCGGCCCAGTTGCTCGTAGATCGCTGAGATCGCGGCATCGGATTCGTTGAGCGCGGCCAGCGCCTGCTCGGCGGCGTCCTGCCGCGCGCCCTGCTCACTGAGCGCGCCCGACAGCGCGGCGGATAGCTGGTTGACCTGAGCCTCGGCGGCCGCCAGTTCGGCACCGGCCTTGTCGATTTCGCCGGCCACCTCCAGCGTCGAGGGCTTGCGGTCTGATCCTCCACTCACCCAGCCGGCCCCGACCAGGTCGCCGTCGTGGGTGACCGCGCGCAACCGCGGGCTTGCCGCCACCAGATTCAGCGCCGCACTCAGATCGGCAACTACCGCGACGCCGGAAAGCATCGCCGTCATCGCGCCGCGCAGCCGCGGCGGCGCCTCGATGAGGTCCAGCGCCCAGCGGGCACCGTCGGGCAGCACGGCCGGGACCCGTTCGGGCTCGGCCGACCAGTCGCCCAGCACGATCGCCGCCCGTCCGCCGTCGGCCTGCTTGAGCGCGGTCACCGCTGAGCGGGCGGCGCCGAAGCTGTCAGCGGCGACGGCGTCGGCAGCCGCGCCCAGCACCGCGGCCAGCGCCGTCTGGTAGCCGGACTCAACCCTGACCAGCTTCGCAATGGTTCCGAAAATCCCTGCTTCGCTGCGGTTTTCGGTGAGCCAGGCGGCGCCGTCCTTGCGTTCGAGTCCCACCGACAGCGCGTCGATGCGGGCCCGCAGCGACGCCACCTGACGTTCGGCCCCCCGCTCGGCGGACTGCAGTTCGGCGACCCGCTCGTCGGCCAGTCGCAGCGCCGCCACCATCCGGTCGTGATGCTCGTCGAGACCTACCTCACCCTGATCGAGCTCACCCACGCGGCTCTGCACGGTTTCGAACTCCGCCACCGCGTGCTGCACTCGGGTGGCGGCCTCCTCGATGCGCTCCGACAACTTGGCGACGCTGTCGTCGATCGATTCGACCCGCGCGCGCATGGTTTCGACTTGGCCGGCCAGCCGGGCCAGGCCCTCCCGGCGGTCGGCCTCGGCGCGCACGGCCGCCAGGTGTGCCTGTTCGGCATCGGCGGCGCTGCGCTCACGGTGCGACAGCTCCGCCCGGGCGGCCTCCAACCCGGTGCGAGCGCCGGCCAACTCCGCCAGCAACCGCTGTTCTTGTGCGGCCACCTGTTGCGCTTCGGCGTCCAACGCGTCGGGGTCCGGACCGCCGGCAACAGCGGGCTCGACGTCGAGGTGCTGCGCGCGCTCGCTGGCGATACGTATGGTCGCGCTGACCCGTTCGGCCAACGCGGACAACCGAAACCATGTCTGCTGTGCGCGTTCAGCGCGTTCAGAAAGGCGGGCCAACGCGCTCTCGTGGGTGGCCAGCTCGTCGGAGGCCACCGCGCACCGGGTGGCGGCCTCGTCGTGCTCGCGGCGTAACACCGCTTCCGCCTCGTTGGTGTCGTTGAGCTCGGCCTGCCGGGTGACGACGTCGTCGGCGGCCAGCCGCAGCTTCGCGTCGCGCAGGTCGGCTTGGATGGTCTGGGCGCGACGGGCCACCTCGGCCTGGCGACCCAGCGGCTTGAGCTGGCGACGCAGTTCGGTGGTCAGATCGGTCAGCCGGGCCAGGTTCGCCGACATCGCCTCCAGCTTGCGGACAGCTTTTTCCTTGCGCTTGCGGTGCTTGAGCACCCCGGCGGCTTCCTCGATGAACGCCCGACGGTCCTCCGGCCGCGACTCCAGGATCTCGTTGAGCTTGCCCTGCCCGACGATGACGTGCATCTCGCGCCCGATACCGGAGTCGCTGAGCAGCTCCTGGACGTCCATCAATCGGCAACCGCTGCCGTTGATTTCGTATTCGCTGGCGCCGTCGCGGAACATCCGCCGGGTGATCGACACCTCGGAGTATTCGATCGGCAGCGCGTTGTCCGAGTTGTCGATGGTGACCGTGACTTCAGCGCGGCCCAGCGGCGCGCGCGACGACGTGCCGGCGAAGATGACGTCTTCCATCTTGCCGCCGCGCAGCGTCTTGGCGCCCTGCTCGCCCATCACCCAGGCCAGGGCGTCGACCACGTTGGACTTGCCCGAGCCGTTGGGCCCGACCACGGCGGTGATGCCCGGCTCGAAACGCAGAGTCGTCGGCGAGGCAAAGGACTTGAAGCCCTTGAGCGTCAGACTCTTGAGGTACACGGCGTGCAGACTACCTTTCGGTGAAGCCGCTGATCGGTTCGCCGCGCGGCGACCAATCGACAACTACGTTGTCGACGTGGCCAGGTGTTTTACCGGTTTGCAACAGCTGCAACAGCTGTTCACAGGCGTCACGTGAGCCCTGCGCGACGACCTGGACCCGCCCGTCGGGCCGGTTGGCGGCGTAGCCGGTCAGACCCAGTTCCAGAGCCCGGCAGCGGGTCCACCAGCGGAAGCCGACACCCTGCACCTTGCCGTGCACCCAGGCGGTGAGCCGCACCTCACCCACTGGTCACCTCGAAAGTCACGTTGGTGCCCGACTTGAGGGTGCGGCCGACCGTGCAGACCTGGTCGACGGCGCGCTCGACGACCGTCAGCACGCGCGCCTTCTCGTCGTCCGTCAAGCCCGACAGGTCGATCTCGAGGGTCTCCTCCAGCAGCGGATACCGCTCCTGCTCACGGTCAGCCACGCCGGAGACTTTGATGGTGGCCGGGTAGTCGTCTCCGAGCCGGCGGGCCAGCGGCTGGTCGCTGGCCATTCCGCTGCAGGCGGCCAGCGCGATTTTCAGCAGCTCCCCCGGTGTGAACACCCCGTCGACGTCCTCGGACCCGACGAGGACCTGCGCGCCCCGCGAGCTGTGGCCGGTGTAGCGACGGACCCCGGTGCGTTCCACCCACAGTTGCGTCATGGGTCAGTTCTACAGTGTGCGGCAATCGACGAGGTCGGGTAATACTGCAACCCATGGCCACCGTCGTCGCATTTCACGCCCACCCGGACGACGAGGTCATCCTGACCGGCGGCACGCTGGCGCGAGCGGCGGCAGCCGGGCACCGCGTGGTCGTCGTCACGGCAACCGACGGCCATCTGGACAATACTGAAGAAAGACCTCGGCTGGACGAATTACGTTCGAGCGCAGGCATTCTCGGAGCGCAGCGGGTCGAGTGCCTCGGCTACGCCGATAGCGGATACGGCCCTGAGTTCTATCCCGACCCGCCCGGACGCGTCAGGTTCGGACGAGCGGATGTCGAGGAGGCCGCGCAACGACTGGCGACGATACTTCGCGACGAAAACGCGGACCTGCTGCTGAACTACCAATCCAACGGCGGCTATCACCACCGTGATCATGTGCAGGTCCACCATGTCGGCAAGCGGGCGGCCGAACTCGCTGGCACGCCGCGAGTGCTCGAGGTGACGATGCCGCGGGAATGGCTGTGCCGGATCAGCGATCTCGCTCGGGTGCTGCGACTGCCGGCGCCGTACGAGCCGGACGTCGTCCGCACCGCATACGCTCCGCGGGCAACCATCACCCACCGGATCGACGTTTTCCGTTTTGCGCGGCAGAAGCGGGATGCGTTGGCCGCTCATCGCTCGCAGATCGGCAGTACCGGTATCGCCGCGCGCATGTTCGGGGTGCTGCTGCGCCTGCCACCTCAGGTGTTCGGGCTGCTGTTCGCTCGGGAATGGTTCGTCGATCCGGACGCGCCGCCGGGGTCGGTACGCCGCGACATCTTCGACTGACGCCCTCTGCGCGAGCGTGCGTGTTCCCGGTAATTTGCCCGGCGTGTCGCCCGGGATAGCGCACGCTCGCGCCCGGCCAAACAGGAGTCAGCGCGGGCGGGGCTGGCAGCGAGGGCAGTAGAACGACGAGCGGTTCATGAACTTTTCCCGGCGGATCACCGCGCCACAGCGCCGGCAGGGTTTGCCGTCGCGACCGTATGCATCCAGCGACCGCTCGAAATAGCCGGACTGGCCGTTGACGTTGACGTACAGCGCATCGAATGAGGTACCGCCCTGGGCCAACGCGTCACGCATCACCTCGGCGGCCGCGTCCAGTACCGCCGTCAACGTGCGGCGGGTCAACGCGTCGGCGAGACGGACCCCGTTCACCTTGGCCCGCCACAGCGCCTCGTCGGCATAGATGTTGCCGATACCCGACACCACGGTCTGGTCGAGCAGTTGGCGTTTGATCTCAGAATGCTTGCGCCGCAGTACGTTAACCACGGCGGCGAGGTCGAATCGCGGGTCGAGCGGGTCGCGGGCCAAATGCGCCACCGGCGCGGGGACCACGCTGCCGTCCACAGTCACCAAATCGGCCAGCAGCCACCCGCCGAACGTCCGTTGGTCGACAAAGCTCATCGTGGCCCCGTCGTCGAGCACCGCGGCGACCCGCAAATGGCCGACATTGGGGACAGTGCCGAGCAGCATCTGTCCGCTCATCCCCAGGTGGATGACCAGCGCCGCGTCGCCGTCCAGCGTCAGCCACAGATATTTGCCGCGGCGGTCGGAGCCGGTGATCCGCGCGCCGAGCAGCCGCGCCGTGAGGTCGGCCGGACCGGCCTCGTGGCGGCGCACCGCGCGGGGATGATGCACCCGGACCGCGGTGATCGTCTTGTCGACCACATGGTCCTGCAACCCGCGCCGCACCACCTCGACTTCGGGGAGTTCGGGCATCTACATCACGCGCTGTCGAGGGCAGTCCAGGCTGCTGCAGCGGCCTTCTGTTCGGCTTCCTTTTTGGATCGACCCACACCGGTGCCGTACTTGGTGTCCATGACGACGACGACGGCGGTGAACTCCTTGTCGTGATCGGGCCCGGTGGAGGTGACCTGGTAGGACGGCGCGCCCAAGCCGCGCGCCGCGGTCAGCTCCTGCAGGCTGGTCTTCCAGTCCAAGCCGGCGCCCAGCGTGGGCGCGGCGTCCAGCAGCCCACCGAACAATCGCAGGATCACCTGCCGGGCCGTGTCCATCCCGTGGTGTATGTAGACCGCGCCCAGCAGCGACTCCATCCCGTCGGCCAGGATGCTCGATTTGTCGGCGCCGCCGGTGTTGGCCTCGCCGCGGCCCAACAGCAAGTGGGCTCCGAGTCCCTGGTCAGTCAGCCCACGTGCGACGTCGGCGAGCGCTTGGGTGTTGACCACGCTGGATCGCAGCTTGGCCAGATCGCCCTCCGAGCGGTCGGGGTGGCGGCGGAAAAGTTCGTCGGTGATGGTCAGTCCCAGCACCGCGTCGCCGAGGAACTCCAGGCGCTCGTTGGTGGGCAGCCCGCCGTGCTCGTAGGCGTAGCTGCGGTGCGTCAGCGCCAATGTCAGCAGCTCGTCGGGCAGGTCCGTCCCGAGCGCCTCGAGCAGGCTGTTCACGACTGCGCCGTGTCCTCGTCCGGGCGCACCATGCCCGCCAGCTTGGCCCAGCGCGGGTCGATCTGGTCGTGGTGGTGACCGGGTTCGGCGGTGGCCAGCGGAACCCCGCAGTCCGGGCACAGCCCGGGGCAATCCGTGCGGCACACCGGCGACAGCGGCAGTTCCAACCCGACGGCGTCGATGACGGGCTGCTCGAGGTCGACGATGTCATCGACGACGCGGCCGAACTCGTCGTCCTCGGTGGTCACGTCGGTGGCGCTGTCGGGGTAAGCGAACAGCTCAGTCAGGTCGACCTGCACCTGCCCGGTGACCGATCCCAGACAACGGGTGCATTCGCCGCTGGTGGGCGCGGCCACTGTGCCGGTCACCAGCACGCCTTCGGACACCGACTCCACCCGCAGATCCAGCTGCATCGGCGCCCCGCGCTCGATTGCGATCAAGTCCAGCCCGATGCGCGACGGGCTGGCCACGGTGTCATGCACCGAGAACATCGCCCCCGGCCGTCGCGGCAGCCGCGCGACGTTGATCGCGAGCGGTGACGTTGGCCGCCGGTGCCTTGTCGAGCTGTGCTGCCTAGGCATGCCCGCGATTTTACGGGCGGGGCAGGCAGCAGTCCGAATCCGAACTAACGCGTCGCGTAGTCGTGGGTGCCGGCCCCGGTCCGCAGTTGGTGTCGACCGCGGTTGACCGAGCGCAGCGTGCCGTTGAGGTACTCCTCGAATTCGGCGAGCTTGGCATCGACGTAGATATCGCACTCGCCGCGCATCCGGTCGGCTTCGGCGTGCGCGGAGTCGATGAGCCGGGTGGCCTCCGCGTTGGCCGACGCCACGACTTCGGTCTGCGAGACCAGCCGCTGCTGTTCTTTGATGCCCTCTTGCACGGCCTTCTCGTAGGAGATGTTGCCCTCTTCGACCAACCGGTCGGATTCCGCCTTGGCGCGGCCGGTGGCGGCCTCGTATTCACGCTTGGCCGAGGCAGCGATGCGGACCGCCTCCTCGCGAGCTTCGCCGACCATCCGGTCACTGTGTTGGCGCGCCTCGCCCACCATCCGGTCGGCCTGCGACTTGGCGTCGGACAGGATCCGGTCGGCCTCCGAGCGGGCGTGGTTGAGCATCGACTCGGATTCGGTGGTCGCCGAGGACACCATGGAGTCGGCGTGGGTCTTGGCGTCGTGGAGCAGCGAATCGCGGGCGTCGAGCACATCCTGGGCATCGTCCAACTCACCGGGGATGGCGTCCTTGATGTCGTCGATCAACTCCAGCACGTCGCCGCGCGGCACCACGCAGCCGGCCGTCATCGGCACTCCGCGGGCTTCTTCGACTATCGCGCCCAGTTCGTCCAGGGCTTCAAAAACTCGGTACACGGCAACACCCTTCCGGCATCGTTTGTTGTTACCAGTGTGCCTGGTGTTGCTTCTGTGACTGGGTTGCCGTGCCCGGTGTGTCGGACATTGGCTGCTATGCCGCTCACCTGCACACTTGGCGTCATTATGTCGGCCCACGGGATCGGGGGCAACGCCGATAGGCCGGGACCAGCTAGCCGCCCGCCACTTCCTTTGCCAGGTGGCTCGGCAACACCCTTGGGCATGGTCGTCAGCTCCTCGTTTTATGAATACTCGTACCCCTCAAATCACTTGTGTCACTGTAGTTCTTCCTGTGGATAACCGCAGCGGTTGTCGCCGCCTTCCGGTATCATTCGAATATGCGTTCGAATAGCCGGGAAGAGATCGACGAGGTCTTCGATGGGCTGGCCGCCTACCTCAAACGCGCCCTGGACCTGTGCTTTGACGGGCTGACCACGCCTGAGCGGCTGGTCATGCTGCAGCGGTGTGAGACGCTGCGCCGCCAGCTGCCCGCCGTCGAGCATCCGCTGATCAACCAGCTCGGCGAGCAGGCCGACGAAGCCGAACTGGGGGGCAAGCTGTCATTTGCGCTGGCCGAGCGGTTACAGATCACCCGCGCCGACGCCGCCCGCCGCATCGGCGAAGCCGCCGACCTGGGTCCGCGCCGGGCGCTCACCGGTGGACCGTTGGAGCCGCTGTTGGCCGCGACTGCCGAGGCCCAGCGCGCCGGCCGCCTCGGGGCCGGTCATGTGGCGGTGATCCGCAGCTTTTATCACCGGCTGCCCGACGCCGTGGATGTGGAAACCCGCGAGCGCGCCGAAGCCCACCTGGCCGAGTTGGCCGGCGAGCATCGCCCCGACGACTTGGCCAAGCTGGCCGACCGGCTCACCGACTGCCTCAACCCCGATGGCGATTTCACCGACACCGACCGCGCGCGGCGTCGCAGCCTGATCCGGGGCAAACAAGACATCGACGGCATGTGCCCGATCACCGGATACCTGACCCCCGAAGCCAGCGCCACCCTGGATGCCGTGTTGGCCAAGCTGGCCGCCCCGGGCATGTGCAACCCCGACGACCCCACCCCCTGTGTGAGCGGCACTCCCTCGCAGGAGGCCATCGAGCGCGACACCCGCAGCATTGGGCAGCGCAACCATGACGCGCTGATCGCCGCCGGCCGTGCGCTGCTGGCTTCCGGCGATTTGGGTCAGCACAACGGGCTACCGGCGACGATCATCGTGTCCACCACGCTGGCCGAGCTCGAAGCCGGCGCCGGCAAAGCCCTCACCGGCGGGGGCACCTTGTTAC
The DNA here is from genome assembly GCF_059812585.1 of Mycobacterium sp. NGS48. Lineage (NCBI taxonomy): Bacteria > Bacillati > Actinomycetota > Actinomycetes > Mycobacteriales > Mycobacteriaceae > Mycobacterium > Mycobacterium sp. NGS48. Next base: position 57,494 of record NZ_JCALCY010000003.1, on the reverse strand, counting down.
CGATGTCTGATGTGATTCGGCTGGCCTCCCACGCTCATCATTACCTGTCGGTTTTCGACAAGGGCAAGGCGATCGGGCTGTATCACGTCAAACGGCTGGCCTCACTGGGTCAGCGAATCGTGTTGCACGCCAAGGATCGTGGCTGCACGTTCCCCAACTGTGATATGCCGGGCTACCTCACCGAGGTTCACCACGTCACCGACTTCGCCCAATGCCGGGAAACCGACATCGATGATCTGACCCTGGGTTGCGGGCCGCACCACAAACTGGTCACCTCCGGTGGCTGGAAAACCCGCAAACTCAAAAGCGGTGATACCGAATGGATCCCACCCCCACATCTCGACCACGGCCAACCGAGAACCAACAGCTACCACCATCCCGAGCGGCTCCTGCGTGAAGGCGACGGCGAGGATGACGAGGTTCCGTAACGAATTAGCTACCGCGCGAGAGTTTCAAATGCCAAGGGCCGCTGCAATATCGCTGAGACGTCGCCACAACCTTCCCTGGTCGAGGTCACGAAAGCCGCAGTGCCGGTGGAACTCTGCAGCGCGCTCATCGATGGCGTCTACGACGACGGCACGCGCACCGAACTCTGCGCCACCGCGGACACAACGACGAAGACAGTCGACCAGAAGATGGCCATCGAGGCGTCGCCCCTGCTCGCTACGGTCGAGCGCTAAACGTGCCAGAAGTACAACGGGCACTGGGTCAGGCATCCCCCGCCGTAGCCTTGACGGGGCGTCGCCGTGAGTGACCGAACTCATCGCCAGCGCGTAGTAGCCCACTACCGTTTCACCTCGGCGCAGCACATAGGTGGCCGCGGTCCCGGCTGAGGCGGCGACGAGCGCAGAATTGCGCAACCAACGATCGAGCCCGGCGATTCCAGAATCGAATCGATCAAGACGATCCTCACGAGAGAGCAACTCGACGGGTCGAAGGTGACTGCTACTCACCGGGAGGAGATCGGGCTGGACTCTTGCGCGTAGCGGCTCAGAGTTGGCATCGGCTCCGCCTGCCCGTCAAGCGCGGCGACGAACCGTTGGAATTCCGCGTTCTTCAAGGCGATTCGCCCGGCACGTTCGAGGACATCGTCGGCGCGCTCCCCGGCGGCCGAAAGCAAGAACCCGGTCAACGTTTCCCCGGCCGCCTCAGCGGCGGCTCGCAGACGTGCCTCCTGATTTGCATCGATCCGCAGGTTGATGCGTCCGCGGCTCGCGCGTTCTACCGAACTCATACCGTGAGTGTACTCACCTGGTACGTACGCGCAACAGAGTTCTGCAGGTCCGCAGATGGACAAGGCACATAGCCGAGCGACGACCAGACAAACGGCTGCCACGACGTGGTCGCGACGCAGAACGCGTCATACGTCCCGACGTTTCAGAAGCCGGCCCCCCTGTCGGTGCGTCTCGATAGGCTCGCAGCACCATGACGCAGGCAGTCATCCGCCGAGACGTGGTCCAAGAATCAAAGCAACGAAACGGGGAGCTTCACCAGTGGCCCTGAAGAAATCTGACCTCTATAGCTCGCTCTGGAAGTCGTGTGACGAACTGCGCGGCGGCATGGACGCCAGCCAGTACAAGGACTACATCCTGACGCTGCTGTTCGTGAAGTACGTCTCGGACAAGGCCAAGGCCGACCCGAACAGCTTGATCGACGTCCCCAGGGGCGGCTCGTTTGACAACATGCTGGCCGCCAAGGGCGACAAGGAGATCGGCGACCGGATCAACAAGATCATCGCCAAGCTTGCCGAGGCCAACGGCTTACAGAAGGTCATCGACCTGGCCGACTTCAACGACGAGGAGAAGCTCGGCAAGGGCAAGGAGATGCAAGACCGGCTCTCCAAGCTGGTCACCATCTTCGGCGACCTGGACTTCCGAGGCTCCCGCGCCGAGGGCGACGACCTGCTCGGCGACGCCTACGAGTACCTGATGCGCCACTTCGCCACCGAGTCCGGCAAGAGCAAGGGCCAGTTCTACACCCCGGCCGAGGTCTCCCGGGTGGTGGCCAAGGTGGTCGGCATCGGCGCGCAAACCCGCCGGGACGCGACGGTCTACGACCCGGCGTGTGGGTCGGGTTCGTTGTTACTCAAGGCCGCCGCCGAGGCGCCGCACGGCATGACGATCTACGGGCAGGAGAAAGACAACGCCACCTGGGCACTGTGCCGGATGAACATGATCTTGCACGGCAACGCGATCGCCGACATCCGCAAGGGCGACACGCTGACCAGTCCCCAGCTCACCAAGCAGGGCCAGCTGCAGACGTTCGACTTCGCCGTGATGAATCCGCCGTTCTCGGTCAAGTCGTGGACCAATGGGCTGGAGAACGAGTACAGCCGCTTCGACGGGTTCGCGCGCCCGCCGGAGAAAAACGGCGACTACGCCTTTCTGCTGCATGTGCTCAAGTCGCTCAAGAGCACCGGCAAGGCCGCGATCATCCTGCCGCACGGGGTGTTGTTCCGGGGTCACGCCGAGGCGACCATCCGCAGGGAGCTGCTCAAGCGTGGCTACATCAAGGGTGTTATCGGCTTGCCGCCCAACCTGTTCTACGGCACCGGCATCCCGGCCTGCATCGTGGTGCTCGACAAGGAGAACGCGGCCGGGCGCACCGGCGTGTTCATGGTCGACGCGTCCAAAGGCTTCATGAAAGACGGCCCGAAGAACCGGCTGCGCAGCCAGGATATCCACAAGATTGTCGACGTCTTCACCAAACGGCTGGACGTCGAGCGTTACTCGCGGATGGTGCCGCTGGCGGAGATCGCTGATCCGAAGAACGACTACAACCTCAACATTCCCCGCTACATCGACTCCTCGGAGCCCGAGGACATCCAGGATCTATACGCGCACTTGCATGGCGGCATCCCCAACCGCGATCTCGACGCGCTGGCCGGCTACTGGGATGCGTTCCCGGATTTGCGCACGGCGTTGTTCAAACGCAAACGAGCCGGCTACAGCGCCCTGCGAGTGGACATCGGTGAGGTTCAACAGACCGTCCTCGACTCCGACGACTTTGCGGTGTTCGCTAAAAGGGCGGCACGCAAGGTCGACAGCTGGTTCGCCAAGCACCGTCCGATACTGCAGAGCATCGACGCGACGACGGTCCCCAACGAACTGATCGCCATAATCAGCGACGACTTGCTGGCCAGGTTCAAGCCGGTGGCGCTGCTCGACGAGTACGACGTCTACGAGCAGCTGATGACCTACTGGCACACCGTCATGCACGACGACGTTTTCCTGATCATGAACGAGGGCTGGATGGGCGCGGCTAAGCCTCGCAAGACGATTGAGGACAAAGACCGCAAGCTCTCGGAAATACCCGATCTCGTCACCGGCTCGGGCCGCAGCGCTGCGAAGTACAAGATGGACCTCATCCCGCCTGCGCTGATCGTCGCGCGCTTCTTCGCCCACGAGCAGGCGGAGGTCGACGACCTCAACGCCGAAGTCGAAGAGTGCGGCCGTGCGATCGAGGAGTACGTCGAAGAGCACGCCGTCGAGGACGGGCTGCTCGCTGACGCGATGGACGACGACAAGATCACTAAAGCGCTTGCGGCTGCGCGACTTAAAGACGCCCGGCTTGAGAAGGCCGACGCCGACGAGATCGACGCGCTGACGCATCTGATCGGGCTTTATGACGCCGAGGCCGGAGTTAAGAAGAAAGCCAAGGAAGCGCAGGCGGCGCTGGACGTGGCGACCCTGAAGAAGTACGGGAAGTTGACGCTGCCGGAGATCAAACAGCTTGTGCTCGATGACAAGTGGCATGGGGCGGTGGCTAATCGGATTGCTGGAGAGGTCAAGGAGCTGACGCTCGGGCTAGTTTCGCGGATACAAGAACTTGGCGAACGCTACGGAGAAACCGTCGGCGCTCTCGACGTTGACATAGAGAGGCTCGAAGCGAAGATCGCGGGCCACCTCGAAGCCATGGGAATCAGATGACGACTGGGGCGCTACTAAGCAGGCGCACAAACATCGCAGCGATCGGTGCGCTACCTCGGGATTGGGAGATACAGACCCTTGCCGGTCTTGGTGGGAATGTAACGAGCGGTTCACGCGGTTGGGCGAGTTATTACTCCGATCACGGCGATCTATTTGTGCGCATCACAAACCTCAGACGAGAGAACATTCACCTTGATCTCTCAAATAACAGGTTCGTCATGCTAAGCGGAAACGATGCCGAAGCTGATCGAACACGCTTGCGTGTCGGCGATCTTCTTGTCTCTATCACAGCCGATATCGGAATCATCGGATATGTAGACGATGGCGTGCCGAGCCCTGCATACATCAACCAGCATATTGCGAGAGTACGATTAGATACCAAAAGAGTAGACAGTCGGTTCGTCGCATATTACTTGTCCAGCTGGCGCCCGCAAAGACAATTCGTTGCCTCAACCGATACCGGCGCAAAAACGGGAATGAATCTAACAGCGGTCGGCAATTTACAAACAGTTGCTCCACCGCTAGCGGAGCAGAAGCGTATCGCCGATGCTCTTACTGACTGCGATGACCTGATCGCCTCGCTAGAGCGCATGTTCGCCAAGAAGCATGCGATCAAGCAGGGCATGATGCGGCAACTTCTCACCGGCAGAACGCGTCTGCTTGGCTTCACAGCAGAGTGGACCCTCACAACCGTCGGGGATATTGCCGATGTGAAGACGGGGCCATTTGGCTCAACACTGCATGAGAGGGACTACGTCTCCGATGGCACCCCAATTATCACTGTGGAGCACCTCGGAGAACGAGGAGTAGCAGCCAAAGACGCGCCAATGGTTTCGAACGGAGATTGCCAAAGACTACACGCCTATGCCCTGCGTTCGGGTGACGTGGTATTCAGCCGCGTGGGTTCAATCGACCGCAATGCATTGATCTCTCCTTTCGAGGAGGGCTGGCTCTTCTCTGGCCGCTTGCTTCGTGTCCGGTTCGACAAGAAGCGGGCAGATCCCGCCTTCATGAGTGCACAGTTTCACTCTCAACGATTTCGTGAGTCAGTCCGGTCGGTGGCTGTTGGCCAGACAATGCCGTCGCTGAACACATCGATCCTTCGGGGCATCACCGTCGACCTGCCACCTATGGACGAGCAGAGTGCGATCGGCGAAATCGCCGCCGACATAAACCGTGAACTTGGTGTTCTCGACGAACGCCTTACCAAAGCCAAAGCCATTAAGCAAGGCATGATGCAGCAACTCCTCACGGGTTGTACCCGGCTGCCAGTCCCGGACTCGAGCGGATGAGCGAGCTAGAGCCCACACGCAGTCAGTTCCTCGTCTACCAAGACGAGGCCGGCGCCATCCGGATCGACGTCCGATTCGACGACGAGACGGTGTGGTTGACGCAGGCGCAGATTGTCGAGCTGTTCGATTCGTCCAAGCCCAATATCAGCGAGCACATCAAGAACGTCATCGACGAGGGTGAGCTTGGCCCGGCGCGAACTGTTCGGGATTTCCGAACAGTTCGACGTGAGGGCGGACGCGATGTGCAACGGTCGCTCACCCACTACAACCTCGACATGATCATCTCGGTCGGATACCGGGTGAAGTCGCGGACGGCGACGGCGTTCCGCATCTGGGCAACGCAGCGGCTGCGGGAGTACATCGTCAAGGGCTTCGTGCTGGACGACGAGCGGCTGAAGAACCCCGACCTGCCGTTCGACTACTTCGACGAGCTGCTCCAACGCATCCAGGACATCCGCACCTCGGAGCGACGGTTCTACCAGAAGATCACCGATGTCTATGCGACTTCGATCGACTATGACTCGGCCGCCGAACTGACGCAGACGTTCTACGCCACCGTTCAGAACAAGCTGCACTGGGCGATCACCGGGCAGACCGCCGCCGAGGTGGTTCGACGGCGCGCCGACGCGTCGAAGCCGAACATGGGATTAACCAGCTGGCGCGGCGCGCGGATCAAGAAATCCGACATCGCGATCGCCAAGAACTACTACGAACAAGACGAGCTACGGGCGCTGAACAATCTCGTCGAGCAGTACCTGGTGTTCGCCGAAGGCCAGGCGCAACGGCGGATACCGATGAGAATGGCCGACTGGGTCGCCAAGCTCGACGGGTTCCTGACCCTGAACGACCGCGACATCCTGACCTCCGCCGGAACGATCTCCCACGAACTGGCTACTGAACATGCGGCGGCCGAGTTCGAGAAGTTCAAACTGGACGAGTCTCGCGCCGTCGAATCGGATTTCGACCGGTTCAGCAAGAAGATGCTCAGCCAGCGCAAGCCAGATGACGAGGGACGGCAACTGTCGGGAGACCAACCATGAGCGTCGGTAAATCAGTCCGCCTTTTTCTCGCCGACGGCACGCCAGGCGGCTTGCTAACCGCCGAGATCATGAACTGGACAGGCCATGTCGTGGCCGCGCCCCGATCCGACCTGGCCGCGCTCGTCAAGCGGCCTGAGACGAATAGAACCGGTGTGTACGTCCTGCTCGGCGACGACCCGGGCAGCCTTGGCGGACAACTGGCCTACATCGGCGAAGGCGATGACATCAGCAAGCGGCTGTATCAGCATGCGCGGCCAGAAGAACTGGGCGGCAAGGACTTCTGGGACCGCGCCGTCGTCCTGACCAGCAAGGATGCCAACCTGACCAAGGCGCACGCCCGCTATCTGGAAAGCCGCTTCATCGCCTTGGCGCATACGGCGAAACGGGCGCGCCTGATTAATGGGACCGCACCCACACCGATCGTCCTACCCGAAGCCGACGTGTCGGACATGGAGTACTACGTCAGCCAGGTCAAAATCGTCCTGCCGGTGCTTGGTGTCAACCTCCTTCGTTCTGCCGCTACGAGCAATCCCACGACCGCAGCGTCCACAGGTGGGCAGACTACCGACACACCTGCTGAATCACCGTTGTTCGAGCTGTACCTCAAGAAGGAAGGCATCGTCGCTAGGGCTCGCGAGATCGACGGCGAATTCACCGTGCTGGAAGGTTCCCAGGCGCGCAACGCATGGGTAGGCGCCAGCAATCATGCCTATAAGGCGCTCCATCAGAAGCTGCTGCAGGACGGCTCGATCGCTGCCAACGGGGACGGTTTATTGCGATTCACCCACGACCAGGTCTTCGCCAGTCCGAGTGCGGCTGCCGGTGTTGTTTTCGGACGGACCGCCAACGGCCGTATCGAGTGGAAGATCCCCGACTCCGGGATCAGCTACGGCAGCTGGCAGAACGCGGGGGTTGAAGACGCCGCCGGAGACCAATCATGAGCACCGTCGGCCAGATCGAACGCAAGACCCAAGACCACGTCGTCGAGCTATTCTGCAACTCCCTCGGCTACGAGTACCTCGGCAACTGGTCAACACGCGAGCACAACAGCAACGTCGAAATCGAACTACTGAAGCAGCATCTCAAAAGCCATAGCTACAGCGACACGCTGATCACCAAGGCCATCGATCGGCTGAAAAGCGACGCGTCCCTCGGCGGTGGCCGAGACCTGTACGAGTCCAACCGCGACGTCTACGGCTTGCTACGCTACGGCGTCAAGGTCAAGGCCGGCAAAGGCCAACACAACGAGACGGTATGGCTCGTCGACTGGAAACATCCGGACGCCAACCACTTCGCGATCGCCGAAGAAGTCACCATCGCCGGCAGCCACACCAAACGCCCAGACCTGGTGCTGTATGTCAATGGCATCGCAATCGCCACCATCGAGCTCAAACGGTCCAAAGTGGCTGTCTCCGAAGGCATAAGACAGACCATCGGTAACCAGAAAGCCGACTTCATCCGACCGTTTTTCACGACGGTCCAGCTAACCTTTGCGGGCAACGACGTCGAAGGCTTGCGCTACGCAATCATCGACACCCCTGAGAAGTACTGGCTGAGCTGGAAGGAACCGTCAGACACCCAAGAGCCGCTCGACCGCGGGCTGACCCAGATGTGCGCGAAAGACCGCCTGTTGGAGCTTATTCACGACTTCATGGTCTTCGACGCCGGCGTCAAGAAGACCGCCCGCCACAACCAGTATTTCGGTGTCAAGGCCGCGCAAAAGCGCGTCGCCAAACGCGAGGGTGGCATCATCTGGCACACCCAGGGCTCGGGCAAATCGCTGACCATGGTGTGGCTGGCCAAGTGGCTGCGCGAGCACCAACACGACGCGCGGGTGCTGCTGATTACCGACCGCACCGAACTCGACGAGCAGATCGAGAAGGTCTTCGGCGGTGTCGATGAGCAGATCTACCGCACCACCTCTGGCGCGGATTTGCTCGCCACGTTGAACCAGAGCCCGCCGTGGCTGATCTGCTCGCTGATCCACAAGTTCCGCGCCTCCGAGGATGACACTGACGACGACCGGGCCGACTTCATCGCCAAGCTGAAGTCGAAGGTACCGAAAGACTTTGCCGCCAAGGGCAATATCTTCATCTTCATCGACGAAGCGCACCGCACCCAGTCCGGCACAATGCATGAAGCGATGAAGAAGCTGCTGCCAGGCGCTATGTTCATCGGCTTCACCGGCACCCCGCTGCTCAAGGCCGACAAAGCCACCAGCATCGAAACTTTCGGCAGCTTCATTCACACCTACAAGTTCGACGAGGCGGTACAGGACGGCGTCGTCGTCGACCTGCGGTACGAGGCACGCAACATCGACCAAGACTTGACCTCGCCGACCAAGGTCGACCAGTGGTTCGACGCGCAGACCAAGGGCATGACCGACCTATCCAAGGCCGAACTCAAGAAGCGTTGGGGCACCATGCAGAAGGTGGTCAGCGCCGAGCCGCGTGCCCGTCAGATCGTCGACGACATTCTCATCGACATGAACACCAAGCCGCGCCTGATGGACGGTCGCGGCAACGCGATGCTCGTCGGATCCAGCATCTACCAAGCTTGCACGTTCTATGAACTGTTCTGCCAGGCCGGCTTCAAGGGCAAGTGCGCTATCGTCACCAGCTACGCACCGAATCCGGCGGATATCTCGAAGGAAGACTCCGGTCACGGTGCAACCGAAAAGCTGCGCCAGTACGAGATCTACCGTCGCATGCTCGCCGATCACTTCGGTGAATCCGAGGACGCCGCGATGGGCAAGGTCGAACAGTTCGAGAGGGACGTCAAGCACGCGTTCGTCAACGAGCCGGGCCAGATGCGGCTGCTGATCGTGGTAGACAAGCTGCTGACCGGTTTCGACGCCCCCAGTGCCACCTACTTGTACATCGACAAGAAGATGGCCGATCATGGCCTGTTCCAAGCGATTTGCCGGGTCAACCGGCTCGACGGCGACGACAAGCGATACGGCTACATCGTGGACTATCGGGACCTGTTCAACTCACTGGAATCGGCGATTACCGACTACACCAGCGGCGCACTCGACGGCTACGACAAGGAAGACATCGAAGGGCTATTGACGGACCGTCTGACCGGTGGGCGTGAGGATCTCGATGAGGCACTGGAGCAGATCCGTGCGCTGTGTGACCGGGTCGCGCCGCCGAAGGACACGCTGCAGTATCAGCAGTACTTCTGCGCGCAGGAGGCGGGTAACGCCGAGCAGATCAAGGCCAATGAGGCCAAGCGCGTCAAGCTTTACAAGTCGGTTGCAGCCCTTACCCGCGCGTACGGCGAACTGGCCAATGATATGTCGGCCGCCGGGTACAGCGACGCTGACGCCGCCGCCATCAAGGCTGAGGTGGAGCACTACACGTCGGTGCGCGACGAGGTGAAGCTCGGCGCCGGGGAGAAGGTCGACTTCAAGCAGTTCGAGGCTGGAATGCGGTACATCCTCGACACCTACATCAGCGCTAAGTCGTCCGAGGTGGTGTCGAATTTCCGGGACGCCGGACTGGTGGAGTTGATCGTCAGACTCGGTAAGGGCGCCATCGACAAGCTGCCGCCGGGGATCAAGAAGGATCCCGAAGCCGTCGCCGAGACCATCGTCAACAACATGCGGAAGCTCATCATCGACGAGCACGCCGCCAACCCGAAGTACTACGACAAGATGTCCGATCTCCTCGACGCGCTGCTCGAAGAGCGGCGCAAGGGCGCATTGGAGTACAAGGAGTACCTGGCCAAGCTGGTCGAACAAGCCGCGAAACTCGGCAAGGGCGAGACGGACACGGTTTATCCCGACTGGGCCGACAGCCGCGCCCGTCGGGCACTGATCGACTTCGGTTGGCCAGACCCGGCTACACCGATCAAGGTCAACACCGTGATCCTGACCAACAAGCCGCACGACTGGGTCGGCAACACGATGAAGGAGAAGGTCGTGCGGCGTGCGATCAGCGGCGTCCTGCCCGACGGCTTCGACCGGCTCGATGAGCTGTTGGATCTGGTGAAGGCCCAAGATGAGTACCAGTAGCGGCTATCTCAGCGTCGCCGGTATCGACGTCGATATCGTCTACAAGGACATCAAAAACCTGCACATCGGCGTCTATCCTCCCCTAGGCCGAGTGCGGGTTGCCGCGCCACAGCGGCTTGACGACGACCATGTGCGCCTGGCGGTCATCGAGCGGCTACCGTGGATCAAACGACAGCGCAAGCAGTTACAAGATGCTGAGCGCCAATCGCAGCGCGAGATGGTCACCGGGGAATCGCACTATGTCTGGGGCGTTCGTTATCGCCTCAAGGTCGTCGAGCGACCCGGCCGGGCGCACTACGAGATCGACGGTGATCGCCTCATGCTCTACACGCCCGACGGCACCAGCCCGGAGCGGCGACGTCTACTGCTCGACCACTGGTATCGCCAACAGCTGCGAACCGTTGTGCCGGATCTGATCGCCAAGTGGGAGCCCGTGCTCCGCGTGTCGGTGCCGCGCTGGAGTATCCGCCGCATGAAAACCAAATGGGGCTCGTGTAACCGAGGGACCAGACATATCTGGTTCAATGTCGAGCTCGCGAAGAAGCACCCGGACTGCCTGGAGTACATCACTGTTCACGAGATGACCCATTACCTCGAGCGCAATCACAGCGAACGCTTCACCATTCTCATGGACGGCTTCCTGCCGGATTGGCGTGCCCGGCGCGATCTGCTGAACGAGTCGCCGCTGGCCCACGAGGAATGGGCCGGGTGAAACACCAGGCGATATATTAGGGTGTCGGCACTCGTTGCGGGAGATCCTATTCAACGTCAAACTGCTCGTCACGGAGCCGCTGGAGCGCCCGGCCATCGGTCAGTTCGGCGCGGCTTTCCGGGTGTTTCCAATAGTGACGGATCATCCAGTACAACGCAGTGCCGCGCGGAACGAAGTAGTCCAGACCGTTGATGACTTGCGGTGCGTCATCTTTCATGACCATGACGGCCGGAAATCGCCCTTTGCCGTCAGGAGCTTCATCGGTGATGTCAGTGACGTCGGCCCAGGATCCACGTTTGGTGAAGAAAATGTCAGCAGTTTCGAACCCACGTGGTGTTAACCGGACATGGCCTACTCCACCCCGAGCCATGGCACTACCCAATCCGATGAAACACCAGAGCACGATGAATCCCATGACGATCGGATAAAAGACCCGCTGCCCGGCGGTCATCATCGGGATGTCGAGCCCACCACCCGGCACAAACACGGTAAATAGCGTCCCGCTTGGAATAAACGCCACGATGGCGATACAAAACAGCCAGCTGACGGTCCGGTCGGCGCTCAGCATTGTTCCGGTGGAGTCGGATTCGGCCCGCAGCCTGACATGACCGAGATGGACCATGATCATCGCTAATACGATGCTGCACAAGGAAATCGCGAACCCAAGCATAACGATTGCTGTCAGGTATTCGCCACGAGCCACGACGATCGCCGACCAGGTAGCGCATAGCACACCGAAGGCTGCAGCGCCGATCAACGTAACGACCACAAGCACCGGTAGCCTTTCACGCCAGTGCTCGGGTCTTGGCAGCTCTAATACGGACAAACCACGTCACCCACTTTTGCGCCGACGCCACCGAGACCAAAACTTCCTCCAATCGCGCCGACACCAGCGAGGAAGGGGACAAAGAACGGAGCGCCTGGACCTGTCGCAGCGCCGGCCGCCGCACCGCCCTCAGCAGCAGCCCAACCACCCCCTGATCCGAAGATCCCGGAGATTGCCGCTACGCATGCGTCATGGCGGCTCTCAGCAGTCGCCATGTCGTAGGCCATGGTTCCGATGCCCAGCGCTGGACCGGCGAACCGTGCGGCTTTCCCGACGTCCTCCACCGATCCTGCGGTCAGCATGGGTATCCCGCCGCCTCTTTCGGCATGTTTCTCCAAGCCTGTGAGTGCGCCTCCGACTGTGGTAAGCACCGGATGAGAGAAGAAGGGGCTACTGGCAGGAACTACTCCGTGTCGACCGTCGGCGGTCGTCACCCCCGCAGTGCGGGATCCGTCGGGTGTCTCCGTCACCGTCAAGTTCGTCCTGTCTGCCCAAGTGACGCTGGTGTACTTGACCTTGGTCGAGGGGTCCCGCCACGAGCCGGTGTCCGAGATCAGGGCGCCGTCTCTACCGATGTGCTCGACGGACACGAAGTCCGACTTGGACGGGTCGAACCACGGATCGTATTTGGTGATTATCTGTTTGCTGCCGTCCTGCATCGTCACCGTGGTGACGTCGTTATTCCATTTGTCTTTGGTCCGTCTGCTCTCGCGGACCGCGACTCCCATGTCTTCGCCGCGAATCCTTCCCTGCTCCGCCAGACCCTGCATGGTTCGGGGATTGGGCACCTCGTCGGCGGGCTGAGACGGTCCTTGAGGGAAAAGTGATTCCATCGACTCCGGGCCTGGCTGCGTATAGCCGGCTTTTTTTGCAGCAGCCTGTACGCCGGCCGCAGTCTCATCGTCGGCGTCGCCAACCGCCGACAGCAGCCGATTGATGGTCGCTTGCTCTTGCTCCGCCTGCTTCTGAAGGGCCGCTGCCTTCTCCGCAGAGATCCGCGCCGGCTTGATTAATACCACCCACTGATCGGTGACGTGGAGTTCTCCTTGGTCGATCTCGTTTGCCTCGTTCAGTAAGGCAGTTCGCGCGCTACCGATGGAGCTAGCACCTTTCGAGAGTGCGGTGGCGATCCCATTCATGTAATGGGCGAAATCCGAAGCTTCCCTGGTCCCGCGCTGGAACATTCTGGTCGCCGCAGCGTGCGAAGCGCCCTCCCACGTCCCCGCATCCGGCAGGCGCTCACATCCGTCATCGATCCCGCGAACGGCGCCGTAGATCGACTGCCCCCCAGCGTTGACGCCTGAGGCCGCGGCCGTCAACGATTCCGGATTCCAGCCTTGCAGCCGAGGACGCGACGGCAACACCGCTCAGAACAATCCGTCGAAGCCGTTTGCCAGAGCATCATCGGTCACCTCGAACCGATCACCGGCACCACGTACGGCAACCCCCATATCGCTGACATTCTTTGCGATCGTTTTCGCGAGCGTCGCCACATGCTCGCTAACCACATGGGCCGCCACTTGGGTTGCAGATCCGGCAAGACCATCGGCGGCCGTGCTAACCATGTGCCCGACATCTGCACCATGTATCGCCGCGGACGCGGTTTCAATCTCACCCGCGAAACCACGCAGAAGCTCAGGGTTCACTCGCATTGTTGGCCCCCTCGCGCCCACCGTTCACATACGGCCTTAAGTTCACATCAGCCAAACGCTTCTCTGGACGACAATATTCGAACTTGTGCGTGCCGTCGCGGAAGAATCACACTATGTGTGGTTGGTCGCCATGCAAGATCGTCGAGCGACCGAGCTGGGCGCACTACGAACTCGACGGTGATCGCGTCGCGCTCTGCGCCTCCGAAGGAACCGTGGCAGAACACCGGTACACGTTGCTCGGCGTCCTGTTCCGCCAACAGGTGCGAACCGCTCTGCTGGATGTGATCGCCGAGTAAGAACCCGCGCTCCACGTGTCGGTCCCGCGCCGGAGTATTCGCCGCATCAAAACCAGTTGGGGCTCCTGCAACCGAGAGACCAAGCGCTCTTGGTCACCGTCGTCCTGGGACCGACGTGTTGCTGGGCACTGCGGAATTCGCCACGGCAGCCGTTTAGCAGATCAGGAACAGCGAGCTCTTAAATCACTGAATTAACTTGTGTCACTGTAGTTCTGCCTGTGGATAACCGCAGCGGTCGTCGCCGCCTTCCGGTATCATTCGAATATGCGTTCGAATAGCCGGGAAGAGATCGACGAGGTCTTCGATGGGCTGGCCGCATACCTCAAACGCGCCCTGGACCTGTGCTTTGACGGGCTGACCACGCCTGAGCGGCTGGTCATGCTGCAGCGGTGTGAGACGCTGCGCCGCCAGCTGCCCGCCGTCGAGCATCCGCTGATCAACCAGCTCGCCGAGCAGGCCGACGAAGCCGAACTGGGGGGCAAGCTGTCATTTGCGCTGGCCGAGCGGTTACAGATCACCCGCGCCGACGCAGCCCGCCGCATCGGCGAAGCCGCCGACCTGGGTCCGCGCCGGGCGCTCACCGGTGGACCGTTGGAGCCGCTGTTGGCCGCGACTGCCGAGGCCCAGCGCGCCGGACGCATCGGGGCCGGGCATGTGGCGGTGATCCGAAGCTTTTATCACCGGCTGCCCGACGCCGTGGATGTGGAAACCCGCGAGCGTGCCGAAGCCCACCTGGCCGAGTTGGCCGGCGAGCATCGCCCCGACGACTTGGCCAAGCTGGCCGACCGGCTCACCGACTGCCTCAACCCCGATGGCGATTTCACCGACACCGACCGCGCGCGGCGTCGCAGCCTGATCCGGGGCAAACAAGACATCGACGGCATGTGCCCGATCACCGGATACCTGACCCCCGAAGCCAGCGCCACCCTGGATGCCGTGTTGGCCAAGCTGGCCGCCCCGGGCATGTGCAACCCCGACGACCCCACCCCCTGTGTGAGCGGCACCCCCTCGCAGGAGGCCATCGAGCGCGACACCCGCAGCATTGGGCAGCGCAACCATGACGCGCTGATCGCCGCCGGCCGTGCGCTGCTGGCTTCCGGCGATTTGGGTCAGCACAACGGGCTACCGGCGACGATCATCGTGTCCACCACGCTGGCCGAGCTCGAGGCCGGCGCCGGCAAAGCCCTCACCGGCGGGGGCACCCTGTTACCGATGTCTGATGTGATTCGGCTGGCCTCCCACGCTCATCATTACCTGTCGGTTTTCGACAAGGGCAAGGCGATCGGGCTGTATCACGTCAAACGGCTGGCCTCACCGGGTCAGCGAATCGTGTTGCACGCCAAGGATCGTGGCTGCACGTTCCCCAACTGTGATGTGCCGGGCTACCTCACCGAGGTTCACCACGTCACCGACTTCGCCCAATGCCGGAAAACCGACATCGATGATCTGACCCTGGGTTGCGGGCCGCACCACAAACTGGTCACCTCCGGCGGCTGGAAAACCCGCAAACTCAAAAGCGGTGATACCGAATGGATCCCACCCCCACACCTCGACCACGACCAACCAAGGACCAACAACTACCACCACCCCGAAAAACTGCTACGCGAAAGCGACGGCCAGGATGACGACGTTCCGTAACGAATTACCTACCGCGCGAGAGCTTTTCGGCCAGCCGACGGTTGACGGGTTCGGGCAGCAGCTCCGATACGTCGCCACCCATCGACGCGACCTCCTTGGCCAGCGACGACGACACGAAGGAATACCGCGGCGCGGTTGCGACGAAAAACGTGTCCACCCCGGCGATGTGCTTGTTCATCTGCGCCATCTGCAGCTCGTACTCGAAGTCGGTGCCGGTGCGCAGCCCCTTGACGATCGCGGTGAGCCCCCGCGACCGGACGAAGTCGACCACCAGGCCCTCGCCCGACTCGACGCGAACATTCGCCAAATGTGGAGTGGATTCCTCGATCATCGCGATTCGCTCGTCGACGCTGAACATGCCCTTTTTATTTGGGTTGACCAGTACGGCGGCCACCACTTCGTCGAATTGCACGGCCGCGCGCTCGAGGATGTCGACGTGTCCCAGCGTCACCGGGTCGAAGGATCCTGGGCACACCGCGCCGCTCATGGCTGACGACGCTACACGCTGGCTCAGGACCGTTCGGCGAGCTCCAACCGGGTGTCACCGTAAACCCGCTGCTGCCAGGGCCGCCAGCCGGTCGGCCAGGTCAGCGGCGGGCTGCCGGCCGCCCGCTCCAGCACAACGACGGCGCCGGGTGCCGTCCACCCGTGCGCGGTCAGCGCAGCCAGCAGCGCTTCGATTTCGGCGGCGTCGACGGCATAGGGCGGATCGGCCAGCACAAGGTCGACCGGCGCGGGTGTGCCCGCTGCTACAACCGTCGAGACGTTCCCGCGGCGCAGCGCCGCGCCGGGCAGCCCGAGGGCCGCAATGTTGCGCTCGACGACGGCCGCGGCCTGCCGATCGGACTCGACGAACAGCACCGACGCCGCGCCCCGCGACAACGCCTCCAACCCCAGGGCGCCCGAGCCCGCGTAAAGGTCCAGCACCGACATCCCGGTCAGATCGATCCGTGCCGTCAACACGTTGAACAGCGATTCGCGGACCCGATCGGTGGTTGGTCGGGTTCCCCGCGACGGCACCGCGATGCGCCGGCCCCCGGCGACACCGCCGATGATGCGGGTCAGCGCAGCACCACCAGCAGGTCACCGCCCTCCACCTGGGCGGTGGCCGATACCGCCACCCGTTCGACCGTCGCATCGGCGGGAGCGGTGATCGGCGCTTCCATCTTCATCGCCTCGATCGTTGCGATGGTCTGCCCGGCGCTCACCTGGTCGCCTTCGGACACGCCAATGGTGACGACGCCGGCGAACGGGGCCGCGACGTGGCCGGAATTGCCACGGTCGGCCTTTTCTGCCGCCGGCACCGTGCTGGCGATGCTGCGGTCGCGCACCTCCACCGGTCGCAGTTGGCCGTTGATGATGCACATCACCGTTCGCACGCCGCGCTCGTCGGGCTCGGAAATCGCCTCCAACCCGATCAGCAGTTCCACACCGGGTTCCAACTGGACGCGGTGTTCCTCGCCTTGGCGCAGACCGTAGAAGAACTGGTTGGCCGACAGCTGCGACGTGTCACCGTAGGCTTCCCGATGCGATTCGTATTCCTTTGTCGGACCGGGGAATAGCAATCGGTTCAGGGCGGCCTGTCGTTTGGGCCCGGGCTCTGCCAGCACCGTCTCGTCGTCTGCGGAGAGCTCCGGTGCGGGTTTGGCGGGCGCACGACCGGACAACGTCGCGGTGCGCAGCGGCTCAGGCCAGCCGCCGGGCGGATCCCCCAACTCGCCACGCAGGAAACCCAGCACCGACTCGGGTATGTCGAATCGGGCCGGCTCCGAGGCGAATTCCTCGGCGCTGACCCCGGCCCCAACCAACGCCAGCGCAAGGTCACCCACCACCTTCGAGGTCGGCGTGACCTTGACCAACCGGCCCAGCAGCCGATCGGCGGCGGCGTAGTTGACTTCGATCTCTTCGAAACGATCGCCCAGACCCAGGGCAATGGCCTGCTGGCGCAAATTGGACAACTGCCCGCCGGGGATCTCGTGGTCGTAGACCCGGCCGGTCGGCGCGGGCAGCCCGGATTCGAAGGGGGCGTACACCTTTCGCAGCGCCTCCCAGTACGGCTCCAGATCGCACACCGCAGCAAGCGACAGCCCAGTGTCGTATTCCGTGTGCGCGGCCGCAGCCACGATCGAACTCAGCGCGGGCTGGCTGGTCGTTCCCGCCAATGGTGCAGCGGCACCGTCGACGGCGTCGGCCCCGGCATGCCAGGCCGCGACATAACTGGCCAGTTGCCCGCCCGGGGTGTCGTGGGTGTGCACATGCACCGGCAGGTCGAAGCGGCTCCGCAATGCGCTCACCAGTGCGGTCGCGGCGGGCACCCGCAACAGCCCGGCCATGTCCTTGATGGCCAGTACATGCGCTCCGGCGTCGACGATCTGCTCGGCGAGTTTGAGGTAGTAGTCCAGCGTGTAGATGTTCTCGTCCGGATCGGCCAGGTCGCCGGTGTAGCACATCGCGACTTCGGCGATGGCAGAACCGGTTTCGCGTACCGCGTCGATCGCCGGACGCATCGACTCGACGTTGTTGAGCGCGTCGAAGATCCGGAAGATGTCGATTCCGGTTGCGGTGGCCTCCTCGACGAACGCCGTGGTCACCACTTCCGGGTACGGCGTATAGCCCACGGTGTTGCGGCCACGCAGCAGCATCTGCAGGCAGATGTTGGGCAGCGCTTCACGCAGCGCCGCCAACCGCTCCCAGGGATCCTCCTTCAGAAAGCGCAGCGCCACGTCGTACGTCGCGCCGCCCCAGCACTCCATTGACAGCAATTGCGGTGTGAGCCGCGCAATGTAGGGCGCCACGGTGAGCAGCCCGAGGGTCCGCACCCGGGTGGCCAGCAGCGACTGGTGGGCGTCGCGGAAGGTGGTTTCGGTCACCCCGACTGCTGCGGATTCCCGCAGCCAGCGCGCAAAACCCTCCGGCCCCAACTCGACCAGCCGTTGCTTGGAACCCGGCGGTGGAGCGGCCTCGAGGTCGACCTCGGGCAGCTTGTCGTGCGGATACACCGTCGACTGCCGAGCGCCATGCGGCTGGTTGACGGTGACGTCGGCCAGGTAGTTGAGGATTTTGGTGCCGCGGTCGGCCGACGCACGCGCCGTCAGCAGTTGCGGACGCTCGTCGATGAACGACGTGGTGATGCGGCCGGCGCGAAAATCCGGATCGTCCAACACTGCTTGCAAAAACGGCACATTCGTCGACACACCGCGGATCCGGAACTCGGCAAGCGCGCGCCGGGCACGGTTCATCGCCGTCGAAAAGTCACGGCCCCGGCAGGTCAGCTTGACCAGCATGGAGTCGAAATGCGCGCTGATCTCCGCACCCAGATGGGTGCTGCCGTCCAGCCGGATGCCCGCCCCGCCCGGGCTGCGGTAGGCGCTGATTCGTCCGGTGTCGGGCCGGAACCCGTTGGCCGGGTCCTCGGTGGTGATCCGGCACTGCAGCGCTGAGCCGTGGGGCCGAATCGCGTCTTGGCGCAGACCCAAGTCGTCGAGAGTCTCCCCGGCGGCGATCCGCAGCTGGCTGGAAACCAGGTCGACGTCGGTGATCTCCTCGGTGACGGTGTGTTCGACCTGGATGCGCGGATTCATTTCGATGAAGACATGCTCGCCGCGCTCGTCGAGCAGGAACTCCACGGTTCCCGCGCAGCTGTAGTCGATGTGGCGGGCGAAGGCGACCGCGTCGGCGCAGATCTTCTCCCGCACCTGCGGGTCGAGGTTCGGCGCGGGCGCCAGTTCGATGACCTTCTGGTGGCGACGCTGCACACTGCAGTCCCGCTCGTAGAGATGGATGACATTTCCGTGGGTATCGGCCAGGATCTGCACCTCGATGTGGCGCGGGTTGATCACCGCCTGCTCGAGATAGACCGTCGGATCCCCGAACGCCGACTCGGCCTCACGGCTGGCCGCTTCGATGGCCTCGGGCAGCGCGGTGATGTCGTTGACGCGACGCATCCCCCGTCCGCCGCCACCAGCGACCGCCTTGACGAACAATGGGAACCGCATATCGCCGGCCGCCGCCACCAACTCGTCGACCGATGCCGACGGCTCCGAGGATGTCAGCACGGGCAGGCCCGCTTCGCGCGCCGTCGCGATCGCGCGGGACTTGTTGCCGGTCAGCTGCAACACCGCGGCGCTCGGGCCGACGAACGTGATCCCCGCCCTTGCGCAGGCGTCAGCCAATTCGGGGTTCTCCGACAGGAATCCGTATCCGGGGTACACCGCGTCGGCGCCTGCGCGGCGGGCGGTTTCGACGATCTCGTCGACGGACAAGTAGGCCCGAACCGGATGCCCGACATCGCCGATCTGGTAGGACTCGTCAGCCTTGAGCCGGTGCACCGAATTGCGGTCCTCGTATGGGTAGACCGCGACGGTGCCCACGCCCAGCTCGTAGGCGGCGCGGAACGCACGGATCGCGATCTCACCGCGATTGGCGACCAGCACTTTGGAAATCACACGCGCCCCTTCGTTCTAAAGAAGTGTCGACCAGTAATCCCAGAACCGCGTGAAGATCAGCAGAATGAGCGCCGTGAACCAGAGCGCGGTGAGCGACCACCGCCAATGGTAGAGCGCCCGGACGACCGGGCCCCTGTCGGCAACATTGAAAGCGATCGACCCGACGACCACCAGCAGCGGGACGGTGACCGCCCACACCACCATGCAGTACGGACACAGCGCACCGATCCGGTACAGGCTTTGGAAGATCAACCAGTGCACGAATCCCGTGCCGGCCAAGGTACCAAGCGCCAGTCCGATCCAATACCACTGCGGCAGAGCCACTTTGGCGATAGCCAGCACACCGGTGACCACGACGACAGTGAAGGCGACAATACCGATCAACGGGTTGGGGAAGCCGAGCAGCGATGCCTGCGGGGTCGCCATCACCGAGCCGCATGACAGCACGGGATTGAGGTTGCACGACGGCACATACGACGGGTTCATCAACAGCTGGATCTTCTCCACCGTCAGTGTCCCCGAGGCGATCAGCCCGACCACTCCGGCGACCAGCACCCACCACGCGCTGCTGGCCGCTACCGCAACTTTGGGCGCCGAATCTTCGAGCGGCTCACCGGGTTGCGCCGACACCGCGGTGGTCACGGCGCCGGCGGCCTCACCGCCG
The DNA here is from genome assembly GCF_059812585.1 of Mycobacterium sp. NGS48. Taxonomy (NCBI): domain Bacteria; kingdom Bacillati; phylum Actinomycetota; class Actinomycetes; order Mycobacteriales; family Mycobacteriaceae; genus Mycobacterium; species Mycobacterium sp. NGS48. The sequence continues at coordinate 36,982 of NZ_JCALCY010000003.1, read as the reverse complement.
TGTCGAGGCCCGGCACATTCCCGACGATCTCTTTGATCTTGGCGACCAGCGCGTCAGGTGTCGAGGGGTCGTAATCCTGTCCGTTGATGCGGATGGTCGGTGTGGCATGAATATCGGTGGCCGATGCCATCCCGTCGACCATCGGGGCATATTTGCCGCTGTTGATGCAATCGGGAACTTTGCCAACGACGCCGGCTTGGCGGGCGAGTTCGATCAATCGAGCATTGTCCGGGTAGGTGCCGCCGACTTCCTCGGGTTGCACGTCTTTGGTGAACAGCTTGGCGTGGAAGCGGCCGAAGGCGTCGATGGACTCGTCGGCGACGCAATAGGCTGCCGCGCCGGCCCGCGTCGAATAGTCGTCGTTCTGCGGCCTGCTGAGAATGCCCACCATGTAGTAGTCGGCGGCGATCGCGCCGGACTCGATCAGCTTGGACACCGTCGGACCGAACGTCCGCTCGAAGTTGCCGCACGCCGGGCACAGGAAGTCCTCGTAGAACGACACGACGGCTTTAGGGTCCTTGGTTCCGTCCTTGGTGACCAGCGCGCTCGAGGTCACCCGCACCGCCCGGCTCTCGCGGTCACCCTTCTTGTCGTGCGAGATGACGATGTAGCCGACCAGCACGACGGCGAAGATCAGCACGATCGCCGTCAGCCCGGTCCGGATCGCGATGTCGCGTCGCCGTCCGGCTTTCTTCAGGTCATAGGCGGGGCGTTTCGGTTTGTCGGCCACAGGTTTGCTGATCCTCCGTTGTCGATGGCGCTGGCGATCGACACTAGAGTAACGGAGCTCAGACCCGGCTGAGGTGGGCGCGCAGCGCCGAGACCAGTTCAGTCGTCGCGGTCGCACTGCCGCCGCCGAGCGGGAACAGATTCGCGAATACATGGGTAAGTGATCGGAAGCAACGCAGGTCGACGGCGTTGCCGGCGGCTTGCAGGGCCCTCGCATAGCGCTCGCCCTCATCGCGCAGTGGGTCGAAGCCCGCAATCGCGATAAGCGCGGGCGGCAGCCCCGACAGGTTGTCGGCTTGCAAGGGCGACACCCGCGCGTCGTCCGGTTCGACGCCAGAACCGCCGAGGTATTGCTCATGGAACCAGTCGATATCGTGCTTGGTCAGCACGAAACCGTCGGCAAAGAGGGTGCGTGAGCGGGTCGGAACGGTGTGATCGGTGATCGGGTAGATCAGCCACTGCAGCACCGGGGCCGGGCCGCCGTTGTTGCGTGCCAGCTGTGAGACGACCGCCGCCAGGTTGCCGCCCGCACTGTCGCCCCCGACCGCGACCCGGCCGGGGAGGGCGCCGAGTTCGCCAGCGTGCTCGTGTGCCCATTGGAAGGCCGCATAGGCGTCGTCGACCGCGGCCGGCGCCGGATGCTCAGGCGCCAGCCGGTAGTCGATCGACAGCACGTGAATATCGGCGTCGCGGCAGGCCAACCGGCACAGCGCATCATGGGTATCCAGGTCGCCGATCACCCAGCCACCGCCGTGGTAGAAGACCAGTAGCGGCGTCGGCTCGGTGCTGGCCGGGCGGTAATGGCGGACCGGAATGTCGCCGACCGGTCCCGGTATCAACACATCGGTAACTTCGACGTGAATCTGCGATCCACCGAACCCGAGGGACATCATCCGTGCCTGGGCCCGCGAGGCGCTCGGGTCGTTGTCGACGACCAGGCTGTTGATCCCCGCCGCCCGTTGCGCAGCCAGCGTGAGCTGCAGTGTGGGATCCAGTGTGTTGCCGTCGATGGTGACCGAACGGCCGCCGGTCAGCAGTCGCTTGGCGCGGGTCGGGATCCAGGGGATGATCTTGACGCCGATGTTGGTAGCGGTGTTCTGCAGGCGGCCTGGCAGACTCCTTGTCATGGCTGCTCCCCTAGTCAGGCTGAACGACGGTAATTGCGTTCCGGCGGTCGGATTCGGTGTTTTCCAAATTCCACCTGCGGACACCGAGCAGGCGGTGGGCGCCGCCCTGCGAGCCGGTTACCGGCATATCGACACAGCGGCGGCCTACCGTAATGAACGTGAGACCGGGCGTGCGGTAGCGGATTCCGGTGTGCCCCGCGACGAACTCTACTTGGTCACCAAGTTGTGGAACGCCGACCAAGGCTACGACAGCACATTGGCGGCTTTCGACGCCAGCATGGATCGGCTCGGAATCGACTATCTCGACCTCTACCTGGTGCATTGGCCGCTGCCTGAGCTCAACAAATTCGTCGACACCTTCAAGGCGTTCGCCAACCTCCGCGACCAGGGCCGGATCCGGTCCATCGGGGTGAGCAATTTCGAGCCCGAGCACCTGCAGGTTCTGATCGATGCCACGGGCATCGTGCCCGCTGTCAACCAGGTGGAACTGCATCCGCGGTTGCCCCAGACCGCGCTGCGGGAAGTCCACGCCCGCCTTGGCATCGCGACCGAAGCCTGGAGCCCGCTCGGGCAGGGCTCGCTGCTTACCGACCCGACCATTACCGCCGTCGCCGATAGCTGCGGCCGCACGCCCGCGCAGGTGTTGATTAGGTGGCATATCCAACTCGGTAATATCGTGATCCCGAAGTCGGTAAACCCTTCGCGGATTGTGAGCAATTTCGACGTGTTCGATTTCGAACTCAGCGCAGAGCAGATGGCGTCGATCTCCTCGCTCGACGACGGGACCCGGCTTGGTCCTGATCCACGTACCTTCAATTTCACAGGCAGGTGAGACGATGACGGGCGCCGCTAGCCCCTCTATCCCTTCCGTATTACTCAATGACGAGAACACCATGCCGGTGCTCGGTCTCGGCGTCGCGGAATTGTCGGACGACGAGACCGAACGCGCGGTATCGGCGGCGCTGGAGATTGGGGTCCGGTCGATCGACACCGCGGCGGTGTACGGCAACGAGGCCGCCGTCGGCCGCGCGATCGCAGCATCGGGGATTCCCCGCGCTGAACTGTTCGTCACGACCAAGCTGGCCAATGCCGACCAGGGATTCAGCACCTCACAGGAGGCCTGCGACGCCAGCCTGGAGCGGTTGGGCCTCGAGTACGTCGACCTGTATCTGATCCATTGGCCGGCCGCGCAGTTGGGCAAATATGTGGATAGCTTCGGCGGCCTGATCCAGGCGCGCGGAAACGGCCTCACCCGGTCGATCGGCGTGTGCAACTTCGCCGAGGAACATCTGTCGATGGTCACCGACCTCACCTTTGTGACACCGGCGGTCAACCAGATCGAGCTGCACCCGCTGCTCAGCCAGGTCGAGTTGCGCGAGGTCAACGCCCGGCAAAACATCGTCACTGAGGCCTACAGCCCGCTGGCGGTCGGCAGGCTGCTGGATCATCCGACGGTGACGTCCATTGCCGGCGAGTACAGCCGGACGCCTGCGCAAGTGCTGATCCGGTGGAACCTGCAGTTGGACAATGTCGTCATCCCGCGATCGAGCAAACCCGAGCGCATCGCGGCTAACTTCGACGTGTTCGATTTCGAGTTGGCCACCGAGCACATGGACGCCCTCAACGGGCTCAACGACGGCACCCGGGTGCGCGAGGATCCGCTGACCTACACCGGCGTGTAGCTGTTCGTCAGTTCGCCCGACCAGCTATCCGATCGGACATTTGTCTGCCGCCTGACGCAGTACGTCGGCCGACGCCTGGTCGATTGGCAGCGCGTAACCACGCAGCACGGCGATGAACTGCATGCCGTACTGGCACCAGAACGCGGTGTTGGGCGGCATCCACAACGCCGGCTGAGAATCGCTCTTGTCCTCGTTGGCTTTTCCGGCGACCGCCAGCAGGTTGGCCGGATCGTTGGCGAAGCGCAGCCGCTGCGGAAACGGCCAGGCGTATGCGCCCATGTCCCAGGCCAGCGCCAGCGGGACGATGTGGTCGATCTGCACCGACGCGCCCACCCGCGCGCCGCGCCGAAAGTCGACGGTGGCATTGGTGTAGGGGTCGTGCAGCGTGCCGGTCGCCACGGCATCCGGGCAGCGTTTGATGAACACATAGGTCTTGTCGAGCAAATCACGATTGAGGATGTCGTCGCGGGTGTCGCATCCGTTGTGTCCATCGGGCGCGTCGTTGTCGTCGGTCCATGCATCGCCGAACGCGTCACGCCGATAGTCATAGCGATGGAGTCTGCTGGGCACCACTACAATTCCGGCCAGTACGTCGACGCCGGGTTGCACCGTCGGGACGTCGGCACGCGCGGCGAACTCCTCCGCCCGATCACCGGCAGACGATGCCAACACCTGATAGGCGATCACCACCGCAAGCACCGCGACCGCGGAAAGCCAGAGCAGCGACTTCCGGGTCATGATTTATCCAGGTATTCGATGCGCTCGGTGCCGGTGAACGGTGCGGCCAGCAGCGCCAGCCCGGCGTTCGCCGGGTCTTCGTCGTAGGCGTGCTCGCAGATGTCGCGCGCCGCCTCGATGATTTCCCGGTGATCGGCCAGTGAGAGCAGTCGTAGGGTAATCGCACGGCCGGATTGGTTGCGGCCCAGCACATCACCTTCGCGCCGCTCCTTGAGGTCGAGATCGGCCAACGCGAACCCGTCCAGCGTCTCGGCGACGGCGCCCAGTCGCGCGCCCGCGTGAGAAGTCGGCGACGACCAGCTTGCCAGCAGGCACAGGCTGGGATGAGCGCCGCGGCCGATGCGGCCCCGCAGTTGATGCAACTGGCTGATGCCGAAGCGGTCGGCGTCCATCACGAGCATCACCGTCGCGTTCGGAACGTCGACGCCCACCTCAATCACCGTGGTGCATACCAGCACATCGATTTCACCGGTACGGAACGCTGTCATCACAGCATCTTTTTCGTCGGCGGGTAACCGACCGTGCATGAGCCCCAGCCGCACACCGGCCAGCTCATGACGCTGCAGCCGGGCGAACAGCTCTACCGCTGTCGTTGACGGCCGTTGGCCTTCCTCAGTCTGGCCCTCATCGGTCTCGTCGATGCGGGGTGCGACCACATAGGCCTGGCGGCCGGCGGAAACCTCCTCGATGATGCGCTGCCAGGCGCGGTCCAGCCAGGCGGGCTTGTCTTTGACGAAGATCGTTCTGGTGGTGATCGGTTGCCGCCCGCGGGGCAGCTCGCGCAAGGTCGAAGTCTCCAGATCGCCGTAGACCGTCAGCGCGACGGTCCGCGGGATCGGCGTTGCGGTCATCACCAGCAGGTGGGGCGTAATACCCGCGGGAGCCTTGGCGCGCAATTGGTCTCGCTGCTCGACGCCGAACCGATGCTGCTCGTCGACCACCACCATGCCTAGCCGGTGAAACTCGACCGCGTCCTGCAGCAGCGCGTGGGTCCCGACGACGATACCGACCTGCCCGGAGGTGATCTCGTCGCGAACCTGTTTCTTCTGCCCCGCCGACATCGACCCAGTGAGCAGCCCAATCCGGGTAGCGCGGTCAACTCCGCCGAGCTGGCCACCCATCGCCAGCGGGCCCAGCACATTACGAATTGATCGGACATGCTGTGTTGCAAGGACTTCCGTCGGCGCCAACAGTGCGCACTGGTAACCGGCGTCGACCATCTGCAACATGGCGAGCACCGCGACGATGGTCTTGCCCGAGCCGACTTCACCCTGTAGCAGCCGATTCATCGGGCGAGTCGCATCGATTTCGCGGGTCAAGGTATCGAGCACGTCACGCTGGCCGGCGGTCAACTCGAACGGCAACTGCCGCAATAGTTCTTGCGCCAAGCCGTCCGCGCGGGGCGGCGCGGCCGGACCGGATTCCGACAGCTCGCCGTGCCTGCGCGTCACCAGCGCCCATTGCAGACCCATGGCCTCGTCGAAGGTCAGCCGCTGCCGGGCGTGTCGCCGCTCGGCTTCGTCCTCGGCGAGGTGAATCGCCCGCAGCGCGCGGTCCTCGGAGATCAGATCGTGCTCGGCGAGCACCCCGTCAGGCAGCGGGTCAGGTATGGGGTCGAGCACCGCGAGCACCTGCCGCACGCACGAGTAGATGTCCCAGCTTTGCACTTTCGTGCTGGCCGGATAGATCGGGTAAAACGCCCGTTCGAACGCCGACTGCAGCACCTCGCCGCTGACCGCCTGCGACGCTTCGGCGATCATGCGCAGTGACCTGCTGCCGTGGTCTTTGCCATCCGGGGAGTTCAGCACGAGGAAGTCGGGATGGGTGAGCTGCATGGCGTTCCGGAAATACCCAACCTCCCCGGACAGCATGACCCGGGTTCCTTTGGTGAGCCGCGCCTCGGTCCACTTCTTGACGTGAAAGAACGTGGCGGTCACCTTGTTTCGCCCGGAGCCGATGGTGATGACCAGATACTTTTTCTTGGGCTTCTTGGTCGTCCACCGTGTCTCCGCGCCGGCGATGGTGTCGACAAGCGTGACATGTTCGCCCGCCGGAGGCCGTTCGGGGCCGACACCGCGAACCGTCGTGCCTTCGATGTAGCTGCGCGGGTAGTGCCGCAGCAGGTCGTCGACGGTGCGGATACCGAACACGTCGTCGAGTGGTCCGGCGGCTTTGGCGCCGAGAACGTAATCCAGTCGGTCGGTCAGCACCGCCATCGCTACTCGACCCCGATCAGCAGCGCGTCACCCCGATGCCCGGTGCGGTAGGTGACCAACTCGGTGCCGGGATGGTCGTCGTGGACATGCTGTTGGAGGGCGTCCCCGACCGCGGCGTCGACAGCGGTGCCGGTCAATACCGTCATCAGCTCACCGCCGGCTGCCAGCAGCAGATCGATCAAACCGATTGCCGCCGCGGTGATGTCGGGGGCCACAATCAGCACCTCGTCGCCGGCGATGCCCAGACCGTTGCCGGGCTCGCAGGGTCCGGCGAAAGTCAGTGCCTTCTCGGTCGCGATGCGCACCGACCCGTGCCGCGCGCCCCCGGCGGCGTGGGCCATGGTGTAGCCGTCGTCGACGGCCGGCCTGCCGGGCTCGTGGACCGCGAGCGCGGCCAGCCCCTGCACCATCGACCCGGTCGGCAACGGCACCACGTCGATGCCCCAACCGATGGCCGCGGTGCAGCCGGCCACCAGTTCTTCGGCGGCCACGTACCCGTTGGGCAGCACCATCACTTGTGCCGCACCGGTGTCCACCACCGCGCGCAGCAGCTGCTGGGCACTGACGACCGTGGATGGGTCGGCGGCGTCGGGGTCCGGTTGCAGCACACAGGCGCCCTCGCCGGCGAACAACTGTGCCGCGCCTTCCCCGTCGACGACGGCCAGCACGGCCCGTTCCCGCGTCCAACTGCCCGGCGGCATCCCGGTCGCGCCGCCGGTCAGCGCCGAGATCTGGATCCGGCGCGGGCTGCCGAATGCCAGACCGGCCTCGACTGCGGCACCGGCGTCGTCGGTGTGCACGTGTACCGAGTAGCCGCCGGCGGCATCCGCGGCCTCCGACGCCGAAGTGGCGATCGCCACCGAATCACCCAGCTCTGCGAGTCGGTCCCGCAGCGCATCCGCACCATCGGCGTCGCAACCCTCCAACAGGTACATCACCTCGAACTTCGGAGCGCGCTGTTCGGCGACCGGCTCGGCCGGTGCCCGGCGCGGCGACGGCTCGTACACGGTGCGGGCGGATGCCTGGCCGGTGATCGTGGAGTGCAAAGCGTCCAGCAAAACCAGCAAACCGCGCCCGCCGGCGTCGACCACGCCGGCGTTGCCCAGCACATCGAGCTGCTCCGGGGTTTTCTCCAGCGCAATCACCGCAGCGTCCGCGGCGGCGATGGTCGCGCGGGCCAACCCTTCGTCGGCGTTCGCGCACTGCTCGACCGCGCTGGCGGCGGCCTGCAGCACGGAGACGATTGTCCCGGCAACTTCTTGGCCGCCCATCGAGGCGACAACCAGAGCCACCCCCTGCCGCAGCGCCGAGCCGAGAACCGCTGCGTCGATGTGGCGCAGCTCACCTTCGGTCTGGGCGGCGGCGCCCGCGGTGACGTCGGCGATGCCGCGCAGGATCTGGGACAGGATCACTCCGGAGTTGCCGCGGGCGCCGTTCAGGGCGCCGGCCGACAGCGCCGCTGCTACTCGCAAAACGTCGCCGGAGCCGGCTTCGGTGTTGGCCTCAGCCAGCGCGGAGCGCATGGTGAACAGCATGTTGGTGCCGGTGTCGGAATCGGCGACGGGGAACACATTGAGGCGATTGATCTCGTCGATGTGGGTGATCAGGTCGCTGACCGCGGTATGCGCCCAGTCTCGCAGGGCAGACGCGTCCAGCAGGCGATCCGGCGTGTCCACCTCGGCGCCCATCTGTCACCTCCTCCCGCCTCCTCCGGTGGGCGCAAGCCTAACCAGTGACGACGACAGGACTGGTCATAAGGTGTCCCGGGGTTGTTGGTCGTTTTGGCGCTTGCGCCGCACGGCGGCTATTCTGGCCAGGTTGTTCGGGCCACCCGTCTCGGTAGCGCGCTGCGACGATGCAGGCCGGAACGGCCTGAGGAGGAGCAGGGCTACCTGCCCCGGCCCAAGAGACTCGAGGAGTTATACACATGGCCGCCGTCTGTGATATCTGCGGGAAGGGCCCCGGCTTCGGCAAGTCGGTGTCGCACTCGCATCGCCGGACCAGCCGCCGCTGGGATCCCAACATCCAGACCGTGCGTGCCGTGAGTCGCCCGGGCGGCAACAAACAGCGGCTCAACGTGTGCACCTCGTGCATCAAGGCGGGCAAAGTCAGCCGCGGTTAGCTGCCTCAGCCCGGCCTGCTTCCTGCAGGCCGGCACGTTCAACGGTCAACAAGCTTTCTTCTCGATGTTCCTTGTGGTACGCCTTTGCGCCGCCGTTGAGCCCGAATAGCCGTTTACTCCACAGCAGCCAGATCACCGCGATGATGTTGACCAGCAGCGCGGCTACTCGCAGAGTTGTCACCTTCTCGGTGAGTTCGTAAATTTCCAGCGGAAGAAAAACGCTGGTCGCGATCACCGCGAAGTACTCGCCCCACCTTTGCACCAGCCACAATCCAACGGCTTCGACAAACTCGATCAGGGCATACGCGGCCAGGCCGAGCACGATCCACAGCAACGTCGACGACGACAGCGTGAGCGCGTGACCGATGTGGCTCACGATTTTCGAGTTATCCGGGTCCCAGCCGAGCTGGTTGGCCAGCGGACGAAGGAGAGGGAGATCCTGCTCGAAGGCCTGCTGCAACCGTTCGCGTGAGCCGCGGACCTTGAGCACACCGGCCGCCACGAGCAGCACGATGATGCCTCGAATCGCGCGTTCCACGGCGAGCGCTCGCATCAATGTCCGGTCCCGTAACAATCGCCCGCGCGGCACTTCCGGTGCGGTGTCTGCCGGACCGCGCTGCCGCGGTGCACCAACCACAAAGGTTTCGCATCGCAGACAACGCCATGCCTCCCCGACCGGAGTATCGACCTTCAGCCGCTCCCGAAGCGCCGGCTCATCGGGCGCAAATGTCGCATGCCCGCGCAATCCGCATGAGCGCAAAGCGAAATCCACCATGCCCGAACGCTAGTGTTCCGGCGGCGGGAACCGCAGCGAGTCAGGGCAATCGCCAGTCGATTGGTTCGGCGCCCATCTGGGTCAGCAAGTCGTTGGCGCGGCTGAACGGCCGCGAGCCGAAAAACCCGCGCGACGCCGACAGCGGCGAGGGGTGCGGCGATTCGATTGCGACACAGTCTTGGCCGGCCAGCATCGGTTTGAGCGTCGAGGCATCGCGGCCCCACAAAATAGCCACCATCGGTTTGTGCCGATCCACCAGCGCGCGGATGGCGCACTCGGTGACGGCCTCCCAGCCCTTGCCCCGATGCGACGCCGCCTTGCCCGGCTGCACTGTCAGCACCCGGTTGAGCAGCATCACCCCCCGTTGCGCCCACGGCGTGAGATCACCGCACGACGGCGCGGGATGGCCAAGGTCTTTGGTGTATTCGGCGAAGATGTTCTCCAGGCTGCGCGGCAGTGGCCGGACCTGTTCGGCCACCGAAAAGCTCAAGCCGACTGCATGCCCAGGCGTCGGATACGGGTCCTGGCCGACGATCAAAACCCGCACCTGGTCGAACGGGAAAGTGAAGGCGCGCAGGACATTCTGCCCCGCAGGCAGGTAGTGCCGCCCGGCCGCGATCTCTGCGCGCAGAAATTGCCCCATCTCGGCGACCTTTGCGCCTACCGGTTTTAGCGCACGTGCCCAGCCGTCTTCCACCAGATCAGCCAGCGGCAGCGCGGTCACGTCAAGCCTTTGACCAGCAGCACCACGGTATCCGCACCCGCTCGGCGATCCGTCGAAATGTCTTGGTATTCCGGCGATTCGGCCCAACCGCGGAAAGCCTGCTCGTCGGGGAAGGACATCAGCACCACCTTCTCCCGATCCCAGCGGCCCTCCACCACCCGCGGTGACTCGTCGGCCGCCAACAGCGTTCCCGGATGGCGATTGAACACCTCCATGAAGTTCGCCTGATACCGGTCGTAGGCGGCTCGATCGGTGAACCGCAGCTGGGCAATGGCATAGACGGTCACCGCGTCACCTTAGCGGGCAAAGGATTCCCAGCCCGCATCTCCCGTCCATTCTTTTCCGTCGACGAGCACGCGCGCTGGGCCGTCGAGCACCCGCCCGATGACCCGCCAGTGCGCCGGGACCGGGCCGGCGAACGCGGCGACCAGCGCGTGGTCTTCTCCCCCGCCGAGCACCCACGACCACGGGTCGGCGCGCACGGTCTCGGCGGCGGCCGCCACCGCATCGCGGTCAACCGACAATGCATCGGCGTCCAGGTCGACGCCAACGCCCGACGATTCGGCGAGGTGGCCCAAATCGGCTACCAGACCGTCGGAGATGTCGATCATCGCCTCGGCGCCGGCCTCGGCGGCGGCACGGCCCTGCCCGTAGGGCGGTTGCGGCACCAGATGTCGCCGCCGCAAGTCGTCAAAACCTTCGATACCGCTGTGCCACAGCGCATATCCGGCTGCCGATCGGCCGAGCTGACCGGCAACGGCGATGCGCGACCCGGGCCGTGCCCCGGCGCGCCGCACCGGCGCGCGGCCGCCAAGGTCGCCGAGCACCGTCACCGCCACCACCCACTGCGGGCAGCTGACCAGATCTCCGCCGGCGATGCCGGCGCCCACCCGTTCGGCCTCCTGCCACATCCCGTCCGCCATTGCGCTGACGTCTTCGACCGGTGTCTGCCGTGGTGCGCCGAACCCGACGACGAACGCGGTCGCCCGCCCACCCATCGCCTCGATGTCGGCGGCATTCTGGGCGATGGCTTTGCGGCCGACGTCGTGCGGTGTCGACCAGTCCAGCCGGAAGTGACGCCCCTGCACGAGCATGTCCGTCGACACCGCGACCCGCCCGCCGCCGGCGAGTACCACCGCGGCGTCGTCACCCGGGCCGAGAGCAACGGCATCCGGTTGCCGTCGGCCCCGCACCAGCTGGCCGATCATGCCGAATTCGCCGAGATCGCCCAGAGTGCTCACGCCACCTCCTGGCGGGTACGTTTTGTAGGACTGCGGGGAGTGTAAGCACGCATGGACAACCACGACGGACCGCCGCGCGCCTTATTGATCGTCGCGCTGATATTGGCGGTCGGCGCGATCGGCGCGGTCCTGGCGGTCGCCGCGACCCGCCACCCGTCCCGGCAACCAGTCGCGATCGCCGCTGCGCCCGCACCACAGGCGCAGAATCCGGCCTGCCGGGCCTTAATGGCCGCGCTGCCCGAGCGACTCGGCGATTACCAGCGCGCCGCGACCGTGCAGCCGTCGCCGGCCGGCACCGCCGCATGGCAGACCCAAAGCGACAGCGAGCCCGTCGTGCTGCGTTGTGGTCTCGACCGGCCGGCCGATTTTCTGGTGGGCGCCCCCATCCAGGTCGTCAACCGGGTGCAGTGGTTCCAGGTGCGCCAAGACGACAGGTCTACCTGGTACGCCGTGGACCGACCCGTTTATGTGGCGCTCACGTTGCCGCCGGCCTCGGGACCCGCACCGATCCAACAGATATCGGATGCGCTCGACCACACCATGGCGGCGGTGGCGATCACCCCGGCGCCGCCCGGCTGATTCGCCGCAATTCAGCGCAGGCCGACTCCGCGGGCCAATGCGGTCTCGACCATGGTCGCCAACAGCGTCGGGTAGTCCACGCCGCTGGCCGCCCACATCCGGGGATACATCGAGATCGTGGTGAACCCGGGCATGGTGTTGACCTCGTTGATCAGCGGCCCGTCCTCGGTGAGGAAGAAGTCCACCCGGGCCAGTCCTTGGCAGTCGATCGCCTTGAACGCCCGGATCGCCAGTTCGCGCACCGCGTCGGCCACCTCGTCGTCGACTTTGGCGGGCACGTCGAGTTCGGCGGCGTCGTCGAGGTATTTGGTGGCGAAGTCGTAGAAGGGGTCTTCGCGGCCGCGCACCCCGGCCACCCGGATCTCGCCGAGTGTGCTGGCTTGCACTGTGCCGTCGGGGAATTCGAGCACTCCGCACTCCAATTCCCGGCCCACAATCGCGGCTTCGACGATCACCTTGGGGTCGTGCCGCCGGGCGTCGGCGACAGCGGCGGGCAGCTGGTCCCAGCTGGTCACCCGGCTCACGCCGATCGAGGAGCCGCCGCGCGCGGGCTTGACGAAGACCGGCAGGCCGAGTCGCTCACGGTCGGCGAGATCCAGTGTCTTCTGCGCTGGCCGCAGCACAGTGTGAGCGCCCACCGGAAGCCCCTCGGCCACCAGCAGCTTCTTGGTGAACTCCTTGTCCATGCCCGCCGCGCTGGCCAACACTCCGGCGCCGACATAGGGCACCCCGGCAAGTTCGAGCAAACCTTGAATCGTGCCGTCTTCGCCGTACGGGCCGTGCAGCACCGGAAACACGACGTCGACCGAGCCCAGCACCTCCCCGGCCCCCGGCGACAGCGACACCAATTGACCGGCCCGCTCCGGGCTGGCCGGCAGCGCCAACTCAGCTCCCGATGCCGCCGTCACCCCTGGCAGCTGCCGGTTGGTGATCGCCAGCGCGTCCGGATCTCCGTCGGTGAGCACCCACGACCCTTCCGGGGTGATACCGACCGCCAGTACCTCGAACCGCCGCGGATCGAGGTTGCGCAGAATGCTGCCCGCCGACACGCACGAGATGGCGTGCTCGCTGCTGCGTCCGCCGAACACGACGGCGACGCGGGTACGGTCACGGGCACTCACAACCTAGAGAGGCTACCGGGTCGGTGCTGGGAAGCCGGGTACGGCGCTGCTGCCTGCGGATTCAGTTTGCTAACGCGTGTTCGATGTCGGCCAGCAGGTCGCCGGTGTCCTCGATGCCCAGCGCGATGCGCGCGAAACCGTCCGGGACGCAATCTCCCCAGCGGGCGCGGCGATCGACCGAGGTATGCAGGCCCCCGAAGCTGGTGGCCGCGGTCAGCAGCTCGCTGCGCTCAACGAGTCGATGCACCGCAGCGGCGTCGGCCAACTCGACGGACACCATGCCGCCGAATCTGCTCATCTGCGCCGACGCGGCCGGATGGGCCGGGTCGTCGGCCAACCCGGGGTACCGGACCGCACGCACCGCCGGATGGTCATTCAGCATCGTCGCGAGGGCCTGCGCGTTGCGGCATTGGCGCTCGAATCGCAGACCCGCGCTGCCGACGCTGCGCAGCACCAGCCAGGCTTCGAAAGCACCCAGGATGGCCCCGGCCAGCAGCCGTTCCCGCTCGACGGCGGCGATCAACTCCAGCTGGTTGCCGGCGACATATCCGGCCACCACATCACTGTGACCCGACAGCGCCTTGGTTGCGCTTGCCACCGCAAGCTCGGCGCCCAGCGCCAGCGGTTGCTGCGCCAGCGGTGTGGCGGTGGTGTTGTCGACGACCAGGCGCGCACCGCGTCGGTGGCAGGCCGCGGCCAGCCGGCGGAGGTCCACGACGTCCAGCCGTGGATTGGCCGGTGTCTCGGCCAGCACCACATCTGCGCGTTCGGCTGCCTCATAGATCTGCGCACAGTCCGCTTCGATGACCGTCACACCGAGCGGCGCCAGGTATTCGGCGGCGTAGTGGCGCACCTGGTAATACCCGTCGGCCGGAATGACCAGCACCGCTCCGGGTTTGGCCAGCACGCGCAGCACGGCGCTGATCGCCGCCATGCCGGAGCCGAACACCAATGCCGCAGCGGCGCCTTCCAGCTGGGCCAGCGCCGATTCGAGCTGCCGCCAGGTCGGATTCGAGTTGCGCCCATAGGCGTCCAGCGGCGCGGACTCGTCGGTGGACAAGTGGTAGGCCGACGCCAGCACCGGCGACGGCGCCATCGGCAGCCCCGGAACCGCCGGCGAACTGACGGCTTTCAGGGTGCGAGTGGAATCGCCGTAACGCGTCATTCTGGTTTGGTGCTGCGACCCAGCAGCAGCAGTACGGCCTCGCCGACCGACAGCCCCTTGTGACAGACACGGTGAACCGCGTCGGTGAGCGGCATCTCGACGTCGTAGCTGGAGGCCAGGGCCAGCACCGACTCGCACGACGTCACACCTTCGACGGCCTGGCCGTCCCGGGCCTGCAGCGCCGATTCCATTGTTCCCCCGCGGCCCAGGCATTCACCGAACGATCGGTTCCGCGACTGCGGCGACGTGCAGGTGGCCACCAAGTCCCCCACTCCGGCCAGGCCGGCCAGCGTTGCGCCCTTGGCTCCCACTGCTATCCCGAGTCGCATGATCTCGGCCAGCCCGCGAGTGATGATCGCTGCCGCGGTGTTTTCGCCGAGGTCCACGCCGACCGCCATTCCACAGGCCAGGGCGATGACATTCTTGCATGCGCCGCCGATCTCGGTCCCGATCACATCGGCGTTGGTGTACGGGCGGAAGTAACCGGTGTTCAGCGCGCGCTGTATTGCCACGGCGCGTCCGGAGTCGCTGCAGGCGACGACGGTGGCGGCGGGTTGGCCGGCTGCGATCTCGCTGGCCAGATTCGGTCCGGACAGCACCGCGACCTGTGCCGGATCGACACCGGTGACCGCGACGATCACCTGGCTCATCCGCATCAGGGTTTCCAGCTCGATGCCCTTGGCCAGACTGACCAGCGTCGCGCCCTCGCTGACCAAGCCGGCCCATTGCTCGAGATTGCTCCGCATCGTCTGCGCCGGAACGCCGACCAACACCGTCGACGCGCCGCTGAGCGCCTCGGCGGCGTCGGAGGTGGCCCGGATGGCCGGTGACAACCGCACGCCCGGCAGGTAATCAGAGTTACACCGGGTGGCATTGATTTCCGCGGCGACGTCGGCGCGGCGTGCCCACAGCGTCACCTCACTGCCGGCGTCGGCCAGCACCTTGGCCAGCGCCGTGCCCCATGCGCCGGCGCCCATCACTGCGATGGAGCCTTCCGTCATTGCGTTCACCCTAGTCTGCCGGGTGGACTGCGCCGGGCGACGAAACCGGGCTGGCAGGATTGCGGCATGAACGGCAGGCACGCCGACGCGGAGGCTGATGTCGGCTTGATCATCGCCGTCAAACGGTTGGCGGCCGCCAAGACCCGGTTGGCGCCGGTGTTCTCGGCGCAGACCCGTGAAAATGTGGTGCTGGCCATGCTGACCGACGCGTTGACCGCGGCATCCCGTGTCGCGTCGGTGCGCTCCATCACCGTCATCACACCTGACGATGCCGCTGCCGACACGGCGGCGGCCCTCGGAGCCGAGGTGCTGTCGGACCCCACGCCCGAAGGTCATCGTGACCCGTTGAACAACGCGATCGTGGCCGCCGAACGGGTAGTGGTCGACTCCATCCCGAATGTCGTTGTGCTGCAAGGGGATTTGCCGTCATTGCAAACTCAGGAACTCGCGGAGGCGATCGCCGCCGCACGCAGCTACCAACGCAGCTTCGTCGCTGACCGGCTCGGCAGCGGAACGGCGGCGCTGTGCGCGTTCGGCGCGGCGCTCGACCCGCGGTTCGGGCCGGATTCAGCCGCGCAGCATCGGCGTTCGGGCGCCATCGAGCTGACCGGCGCGTGGCCGGGCCTACGCTGCGATATCGACACTCCCGACGATCTGGCTGCCGCTCGCCGCCTCGGTGTGGGTCCGGCGACAGCTCGGGCGATCGGCGGCGTCAGGTGAACAGCACACCAACGGCGGATGGATGTCGGTCGGCTGGTGGCAGTAGCACCCGTCGATGAGTCATGATCGAACAGTGACCGAAACCGAAGCCAGGGAGGCAGCCGAGGCGCGCCCGGACGCCACGGTGTGGCACCCGGGCGACTCGGCACCAGGCGCGCCGCCCGCCGCAACTGCTGCTGCCGCAATCGAGAACGCACTTCCCGAGCACCGATATCTCAACCGCGAGCTGAGCTGGCTGGATTTCAACGCGCGCGTCCTGGCCCTGGCCGCCGACACGTCGCTGCCGTTACTGGAGCGGGCCAAGTTTCTGGCGATCTTCGCCTCCAACCTCGACGAGTTCTACATGGTCCGGGTGGCCGGCCTCAAGCGCCGCGACGAAATGGGACTGTCGGTGCGGTCGGCCGATGGCTTGACCCCACGCGAACAATTGCGTCGCATCGGGGAGCAAACTCAGCACATCGCCAGCCGGCACGCACGGGTGTTCCTCGATTCGGTGCGCCCCGCGCTCGCCGAGCACGGTATCCACGTCGTCACGTGGACCGAGCTGAACGAGGATGAGTGCAAGCAACTGTCGGAGTATTTCCACGAGCAGGTCTTCCCGGTTCTGACACCGTTGGCTGTTGACCCGGCTCACCCGTTTCCGTTCGTCAGTGGCCTGAGCCTGAATCTGGCGGTCACCGTCAAGCAACCCGACGACGGCGGCACTCACTTCGCCCGGGTCAAAGTGCCGGACAATGTTGATCGCTTCGTCGAGCTCGCTGCCCGCGAAAATGCCGACGGCAAAGCGCAAGTCCGATTCCTGCCGATGGAGGAACTGATTGCGGCTTTCCTGCCGGTGCTGTTCCCCGGCTTGGAAATTGTGGAGCACCACGTGTTCCGCATTACCCGCAATGCGGACTTCGAGGTCGAAGAAGACCGCGACGAGGACCTACTGCAAGCCCTCGAGCGGGAACTGGCGCGCCGGCGATTCGGGTCGCCGGTGCGGCTCGAGGTCGCCGACGACATGACCGAGAACATGTTGGAGTTGCTGCTGCGCGAACTCGACGTGCACCCCGGCGACGTGATCAACGTGCCAGGGCTGCTGGACCTGTCGTCGCTGTGGCAGGTCTACAAACTCGACCGTCCGGCATTGAAGGATCCGACATTCGTGCCGGCCACTCATCCGGCGTTCGCCGAGCGGGAGACGCCCAAAAGTATTTTCGCCACCCTGCGCGAAGGCGACATATTGGTGCATCACCCGTATGACTCGTTTTCCACTAGCGTGCAGCGCTTTATCGAACAGGCGGCAGCCGACCCGGGCGTGCTGGCGATCAAACAAACGCTGTACCGCACGTCGGGTGATTCGCCGATCGTCACTGCGCTCATCGACGCTGCCGAGGCCGGCAAACAGGTGGTGGCGCTGGTCGAGATCAAGGCCCGCTTCGACGAGCAGGCCAACATCAAGTGGGCACGTCAGCTCGAGCAGGCCGGCGTGCATGTGGTGTACGGGCTCGTCGGGCTCAAGACACATTGCAAGACATGTTTGGTGGTGCGTCGTGAGGGGTCGACGATCCGGCGTTACTGCCACGTCGGCACCGGCAACTACAACAGCAAGACCGCGCGACTCTACGAGGACATCGGCTTGCTCACCGCAGACCCTGACATCGGTGCGGACCTGACCGACCTGTTCAACTCGCTCACCGGCTACTCACGAAAACTGACCTACCGCAATCTGCTGGTGGCTCCGCACGGTATTCGCACCGGCATCATCGAACGCGTGCAGCGAGAGGTCGAGGCGCACCGCGAAAGCGGCAACGGAAGGATCCGGCTGAAAGCCAACGCACTCGTCGACGAGCAGGTCATTGATGCGCTCTATCACGCGTCGCAGGCCGGGGTCTGCGTCGAGGTGGTAGTGCGCGGAATTTGCGCACTGCGTCCCGGCATGGAGGGGTTCTCCGAAAACATCACCGCCCGCTCGATTCTCGGTCGCTTCCTCGAGCACTCGCGGGTCTTCCACTTCGGCGCCATCGACGAGTTCTGGATCGGCAGCGCCGACATGATGCACCGCAACCTCGACCGTCGCGTCGAGGTGATGGCCCAAGTCAAAGATCCCCGGCTGACAGCACAAATGAACGACATGTTCGAGTCGGCACTGGACCCGGCCACCCGCTGCTGGGAATTGGGATCGGACGGCCAGTGGACCGCGTCACCGCAGGCCGGTCACACCGTACGCGACCATCAGGTATCGCTGATGGAGCGGCACCGCAGTCCTTGACTGAAATCTCTACCGACCGACCGGCCAGGCGCTGTGTACCAGCGGCGCCCCGATTGACCTGCAGGAGTGAGGGTGTCGACACAGAACTCGCCGGAGCGTCCAGCGAGCAAGATCGTTTGTGCCGGTGGCGCGGTGCTGTGGCGGCCAGGGCACCACGAAGCCGATGTCGAAATCGCGCTCATCCACCGCCCGCGCTACGACGACTGGTCACTGCCCAAAGGCAAAGTCGATGCCGGTGAGACCGAACCGGTGGCCGCCGTACGCGAGGTCTTCGAAGAAACCGGCCACCGCGTGCATTTGGGTAGGCGTATCGCAACGGTGAGCTACCCGATCGAGCAAGGCACCAAGAAAGTGCTGTACTGGGCGGCATGCAGCCTCGGCGGGAATTTCAGCCCGAACCGCGAAGTCGACGAGTTGCTGTGGTTGCCGGTCGCGGCGGCGATGAAGAAGGTGTCCTACCCGCAGGATCGAAAGGTTTTGCGCCGGTTCGTCAAACACCCGGCCGATACCCAGACCGTATTGGTGGTCCGGCACGGCACCGCGGGCAGCAAGAAGCGGTTCTCCGGAGACGACACCAAGCGCCCCTTGGACAAGAAGGGGCGTGCGCAGGCCGAGGCACTGGTCGGTCAGCTCTTGGCCTTCGGCGCCGACGATGTCTACGCGGCCGACCGGGTGCGGTGCCACCAGACGGTGGAACCGCTGGCCGAAGAGTTGGGTGTGGTCATCTGCAACGAGCCCATGCTCACCGAGGAAGCCTATGCCGATAACCCCAAGCAAGCCCGGCGCCGGGTTTTGCAGATCGCCGGCCTGCGCGACGGTGCGCGCCGTCAATCGGCCCGACGGCAGGGCAGGCGGTCGGAGCCGAGCCCGACGCACATCCCGGTGATCTGCACGCAGGGCAAGGTGATTCCGGATCTGATCGATTGGTGGTGTGACCGCGACGGCGTGCGCCCCGACAAATCGCGCAACCGCAAGGGCAGCACCTGGGTGCTGTCGCTATCGGCGGGGCGTCTGGTGGCTGCCGATCACATCGGCAGCGCACTGGCCACCAACGTGGTGACCTAGCACGCGGATTCGCCGCGGCCGGCCCAAGCTAGGGCCGAACCGCGGCGAATCTGCGTACTGTGATTACCTGCGACCGCGCCGGGCGGTGGCCTTCTTGGCCGGCGACTTCTTGGCGGCAGACTTGCGGGCCGGAGCCTTGGTTGCAGTCTTGCGCGCCGTCGACTTCGTCGCTTTCCTTGCCGTCGACTTGGTGGCCTTCTTGGCCGGCGCCCGCTTGGTTGCGGCCTTCTTAGCCGGCGTCCGCTTGGTCGCGGCCTTCTTGGCCGGCGACTTCTTCGCGGCGGCCTTCTTGGCCGGAGCCTTCTTCGCAGCCTTCTTGGCGGCCGACTTGGTCGCCTTCTTGGCCGGTGATTTCTTCGCCGCCTTCTTGGCGCCGCTTGCTACCACACCACGTTTCACGGCAGGTCCTTCCGATGGGAGACGCTGTGCGCCAGAGACAACGGCTTTAAATTGTGCGCCGGGGCGGAATGCCGGCACCGATGTCGGCTTGACCTTCACCGTCTCGCCGGTGCGGGGATTACGGGCGACGCGTGCTGCGCGCCGCCGCTGTTCGAACACACCGAAGCCGGTAATGGTGACGCTGTCGCCCTTGTGCACCGCGCGCACAATGGTGTCGACGACGTTCTCCACGGCGGCGGTAGCCGACCGACGATCTGAGCCCAATTTGTCTGTGAGTACGTCAATGAGCTCTGCTTTGTTCATCCAAACCCTCCGAAGCCAGTGGCCCTTGTTGGACCGACTAGTGGACACGGTAAACCCTGACACCACTGATTTCCAAGAGCCACGCGCAATTTCAGGCGGCAATAACGGACTTTTTTGCAATCCGGTTGCCGCCCTTGGTCGGTGGCGAGGCGGCCAAATGGTCCGGGTGTAAGGCCGGAATTCGGGCCTTTACGGGTGGGTTAGGAAGCCGGAAGAGTGCGCGGTTTCCAGGCTTTCCGCGCCTCCTCGAAAGACTCGATCTGATCAAGTTTCTGCAGCGTAAGGCCTATATCGTCGAGGCCTTCGGCCAGTCGCCAGGCGGTGTAATCGTCAATCGTGAACGGCACCACCACCGTTCCGGCGGTCACATTCCGATCTTGAAGATTGACAGTGATTTCCAACCCCGGATGCTGCTCGATGAGCTTCCAGAGCAGTTCGACATCATCTTGGGCGACTTCGGCCGCTAAGAGGCCTGCCTTGCCCGCGTTCCCCCGGAAAATGTCGGCGAAGCGCGATGAGATCACCACCCGGAATCCATAGTCCATCAGTGACCACACCGCGTGCTCGCGTGAGGATCCGGTTCCGAAATCAGGCCCGGCGACGAGTACTGAACCCCGGTCGAATGGGCTGAGATTGAGCACGAATGACGGATCGCTGCGCCAGGCCGCGAACAATCCGTCTTCGAAACCCGTTCGGGTCACCCGCTTCAAATAGACGGCAGGAATGATCTGATCGGTGTCGACATTGGACCGCCGCAGCGGAACTCCGATACCGGTGTGGGTACGAAAGGCTTCCATGCCCGTTCCTTTCCTGCCAGCTCAGTCCAAGTCGGCGGGGGCCGACAGTTTCCCGCGCACGGCCGTGGCGGCGGCCACCACCGGAGACACCAGATGCGTGCGGCCGCCTTTGCCCTGCCGCCCTTCGAAGTTGCGGTTGGAGGTCGCGGCGCACCGCTCCCCTGGCGCAAGCTGGTCGGGGTTCATCCCGAGACACATCGAGCAGCCGGCCTGACGCCACTCGGCGCCTGCCGCCGTGAAAACCTCGGCCAGCCCTTCTGCTTCGGCCTGGGCACGCACTCGCATCGATCCCGGAACCACCAGCATCCGCACACCGTCGGCGATGTGCCGGTCACGCAACACGTCGGCCACGGCACGCAGGTCCTCGATGCGACCGTTGGTACAGGATCCGATGAACACCGTGTCGACGGCGATCTCCCGCATCGGGGTCCCGGGCCGAAGGTCCATGTAGGCCAATGCCTTCTCGGCGGCCTGGCGCTGCGCGTCGTCAGTCATCAACTCGGGGTCCGGCACCGCCGCGGCCAACGGGACACCCTGCCCGGGGTTGGTGCCCCAGGTGACAAACGGACTCAACTCGGCCGCGTCGAGATAGACCTCGGTGTCGAATTCGGCGCCCTCGTCGGTGCGCAGCCCTTCCCAGGAGGCCATCGCGGCATCCCATTGGGCCCCGGTCGGCGCGTGCGGTCGGCCACGCAAGAACTCGTACGTCGTCGCATCGGGGGCCACCATTCCGGCGCGCGCGCCGGCTTCGATGCTCATATTGCAGATCGTCATCCGTGCTTCCATCGACAGCGATTCGATGGTGCTGCCGCGGTATTCGATGACATGACCCTGGCCGCCGCCGGTGCCGATTTTGGCGATCACCGCCAGGATGATGTCCTTGGCGGTCACGCCCCGCGGCAATTGCCCATCAACGTTGACCGCCATCGTCTTGAACGGCCGCAGCGGCAGCGACTGGGTGGCCAGCACGTGTTCGACTTCCGACGTACCGATACCCATTGCCAAAGCACCGAATGCGCCGTGGGTGGAGGTGTGGCTGTCGCCGCACACGATCGTCATGCCGGGCTGCGTGAGACCCAACTGCGGCCCGATGATGTGCACGATGCCCTGGTCGATATCGCCCATCGGGTGCAGTCGGATACCGAATTCGGCGCAATTGCGCCGCAGTGTCTCGACCTGAGTCCGCGATACCGGGTCGGCGATCGGCTTGTCGATGTCGATGGTCGGCACGTTGTGGTCTTCGGTGGCGAGCGTCAGATCGGGTCGGCGCACCGGGCGGCCGGCCAGCCGCAGACCTTCGAAAGCCTGCGGGCTGGTGACCTCGTGCACCAGATGTAAGTCGATGTAGATCAGATCCGGTTCGGTGCCGCCGCCGGAGACCACAACGTGGTCGTCCCAGACCTTCTCGGCCAGAGTGCGTGGCCGGTCCGTCGCTGATGTCGTCATGTCAAAGCCTTCTCGAGTCTTGTTCTCACAATATGAGACGTTAGTATCTCTATGTGAGACATGATAGCGGCATCGGCGTCCTCGACAAAGCCGTGGGCGTGCTGCACACGATTGCGGAAACACCATGCGGATTAGCCGAATTGTGCGACCGCACCGGCCTACCCAGGGCCACTGCGCACCGGTTGGCCGCCGGCCTGGAGGTCCATCGGCTGCTGGTGCGCGACGGCATAGGTCGGTGGCGGCTTGGCCCGGCGGTAAGCGAACTCGCGGCTGCGGTCAGCGACCCACTGCTGGCGGCCGGCGCAGCGGTACTGCCGCAACTGCGCGAGATCACCGGTGAAAGCGTGCAGTTGTACCGCCGCGAGGGCAGTTGGCGGATCTGCGTTGCGGCGCTGGAACCGCCTGCGGGCCTTCGCGATACCGTCCCGGTCGGGACGCGGCTACCGATGACCGCGGGGTCGGGCGCCAAAGTGCTGTTGGCTTACAGCGATGCCGCCACCCAGCAGGCGGTGTTGCCGGATGCGAAATTCACCGACCGGACCCTGGCCGAGGTGCGTCGGCGCGGTTGGGCCCAAAGCGCCGCCGAGCGCGAGGCCGGCGTCGCCAGCGTGTCGGCGCCGGTACACGATGGGCGCGGTGCGGTGATCGCCGCTATTTCGGTGTCCGGCCCGATCGACCGGATGGGACGACGACCCGGTGCGCGGTGGGCGGCCGACCTGCTGGCCGCGGCCGACGCGTTGACTCACCGGCTTTAGTCCATCCCCGCCGAGACTGCGTCCAGCGCGTGATCCGACCCGAAACCCCGCGCTGGACGCAGCCTCGATGCCGTCGTCGCAGTCTCGAATCGCCGACCTGCCACACTGTCAAGCCATGGGTAGCAACCAGCGCGCGCAGATTGTCATGTCCGAAGCCGAGATCGCCGACTTCGTCGCCACCAGCCGCACCGGCACGTTGGCCACCGTGGGTCCCGACGGGCAGCCGCACCTGACCGCCATGTGGTACGGCGTGGTCGACGGCGAGATCTGGCTGGAGACCAAGGCGAAATCGCAGAAGGCGGTGAACCTCCGGCGTGACTCGCGGGTGAGTTTCCTACTCGAGGACGGCAACACCTACGACACGCTGCGCGGGGTGTCTTTCGAAGGACACGCCGAGATTGTCGATGACCCCGAGGCGATCTTCCGGGTCGGCGTCAGCGTATGGGAGCGCTACACCGGGCCTTACACCGACGAGATGAAACCGGCGGTGGACCAGATGATGAACAAGCGGGTCGCGGTGCGCATTGCCGCGCGGCGCACCCGCTCCTGGGATCACGGCAAGCTCGGACTGCCGCATATGCCGGTGGGCGGTTCGACTGCGCCGAGTGTGGTGGCGCCGTAACGCCGCAACGGCCGGATAAGTAGCCCCGATGGGATTCGAACCCACGCTACCGCCGTGAGAGGGCGGCGTCCTAGGCCGCTAGACGACGGGGCCAGAACCGATCCGAGCTGTCAGCATAGCTCACCGCGGTATACCCACCTAATTGCTTGTGGTGGACAAACTTTGCTGGGGTACCAGGACTCGAACCTAGAATGGCTGAACCAGAATCAGCTGTGTTGCCAATTACACCATACCCCATTGGCTGCCTATAACTGCTGGTCAGCGCATCATGCGGCGGCTGCCGCCAGCGGTTGTGGGCCGACGTGCAGACTACCAAAGAAATCCAGCCGCCATGCTCACGGCTGTGCCCGGGTACCGGCGGCCCGGATTCGGTGCAGACTGCGGTCACGTCCCAGCAGCTCCAGCGATTCGAACAGCGGTGGGCTGACCAACGCCCCGGTGGCCGCGACTCGGATCGGGCCGAAGGCCTTGCGCGGTTTGAGCCCCAGACCATCGAGCAGCGCATCTTTGAGGGCAGTTTCGATGCCCGCCGCGGTCCATTCCGTCACGACGTCCAGGGCCGCCGCGGCGGCGTCGAGCACCGGACCGGCATCCGGTCCCAATTCCTTGGCGTTGGCCTTCGGGTCGATTGCATACTCGTCGTCATTCAGAAACTTCAGCAGCGCCCAGGCGTCACCGAGCACAACAATGCGCGTCTGCACCAGTCCGGCCGCCGTCGCGAAAGCCGCGTCGTCCAACCCGGTCCGATACCCGTGGGCGGCGAAGTAGTTGCGCAGCCTGTCGCTGAACTCGTCCGGGTTGAGGAGCCGGATGTGCTCGGCGTTGATCGCGTCGGCCTTCTTCTGGTCGAACCTGGCCGGATTGGCGTTGACGTCGGCGACGTCGAACGCGGCCACCATCTCCTCGAGGCTGAATATGTCGCGGTCACCGGCGATCGACCAGCCGAGCAAAGCCAGATAGTTCAGCAGTCCCTCCGGAATGAATCCGCGGTCCCGGTGCGCGAAAAGATTCGACTGCGGGTCCCGCTTGGAGAGCTTTCGGGTTCCTTCGCCTAAAACTGTTGGTAGGTGGGCGAACTCGGGAACACGCTGGGCCACCCCGATGCGAATCAGCGCCTGGTACAGCGCGATCTGCCGTGGGGTGGACGGCAGCAGATCTTCACCGCGCAGCACGTGGGTGATCTTCATCAGTGCGTCGTCGACGGGATTGACCAAGGTGTACAAGGGATCTCCGCTGGCGCGAGTCACGGCGAAATCAGGTACGGTGCCGGCCGCGAAGTTGGTCGGTCCGCGGACCAAATCGTCCCAGCCGAGATCCTCGTCGGGCATCCGCAAGCGCACCACTGGTTGGCGACCTTCGGCCAGATATGCCGCGCGCTGTTCGGCGGTCAAATCCCGGTCGAAGTTGTCATAGCCTAGCTTGGGACTGCGCCCGGCCGCGAGATGGCGTGCCTCGACCTCCTCGGGCGTCGAAAAGGCCTGGTAGGCCTCGCCTGCCGCCAGCAGTTGCGTCACCACGTCGCGGTAGATGTCACCCCGCTGCGACTGCCGGTAGGGACCGTAATCACCGCCGACTTCGGGGCCTTCGTCCCAATTCAGGCCGAGCCAGCGCAATGCGTCCAACAGCGCCAGATAGCTTTCCTCGCTGTCGCGCTGAGCGTCGGTGTCTTCCAGGCGGAAGACGAAGGTGCCGCGGGTGTGGCGGGCATAGGCCCAATTGAACAGCGCAGTGCGGATCAGCCCGACATGCGGCACACCCGTCGGCGACGGGCAGAACCGGACCCGCACCTCTCCGGTCATGACTTCCCTTTGCGGGCAACAGGATTGGTCAACGTACCGATCCCCTCGACGGCGACGGTCACCGTGTCGCCGTCCTCGATGGGTCCGACTCCTTCGGGCGTGCCGGTGAGGATGAGGTCGCCTGGCAGCAGGGTCATCACCGCCGAGATCCATTCCACGATCGCTCCGATGTCGTGGATCATCAGCGAAGTGCGACTCCGTTGTTTGACCTGCCCGTTGACCTCCGTGCACAGCTCGAGGTCGGAGGGGTCGACGTCGGTGACGATCCACGGCCCCACGGGGCAGAACGTGTCGTGGCCTTTCGCCCGCGTCCACTGCCCGTCGGACTGCTGTTGATCGCGGGCCGTCACGTCGTTGGCAACGGTGTACCCCAGGATGGACTCGGCAGCGCGGTCAGCCGTGACGTCTTTACAAGGGCGACTGATGACTGCGGCCAACTCGCCTTCGAAATGTATGGGAGATGCTGTGGCGGGCAACCGGATCGGCACATTGGGCCCGATGATCGCGGTATTGGGCTTGAGGAAGATCACCGGGTCGGGAGCGGCTGCACCGCCGCCCATCTCGGCGATGTGCGCAGCGTAGTTCTTGCCAACGCAGACCACCTTGCTGGCCAGCATCGGGGCCAGCAGCCGCACGTCGGCCAGCGGCCAGCTGCGGCCGGTGAACGTCGGTGTGCCGAACGGGTGCTCGGCGATCTCGCGGGTGGTCATCCCGTCGGGATCTCCCGGCTCGCCTTCGATGCTGACGAAGGCGACGCCGTCGGGGCTGGCAATTCGGCCAAGGCGCATTCGTCAGAGCCTAAGACCTGTCGCTGCGCCGAGCACCGGTGACCACCGCCGCCCCGACACGCTGGCCGCCACAGGGCGACACTTTGGAACAACTGGAACCATGGAAAAGTGGTGACAGCTTCGATCAGCTCGGCACGGCGTTGGTCATTGCTGGCAATCTCGCTGGTGGCGACATTGTCGGCCACCGTCTTCGTCAACGGCATCGCCTTCTTGATCCCCGCTCTGGATGCCGAACGCGGCATCAACCTGGCCCAAGCCGCTCTGCTTTCGGCGATGCCCAGCTTCGGCATGGTGCTCACGCTGATCGCCTGGGGCTATCTGCTGGATCTGGTCGGCGAGCGGATCGTGCTCGGAGTCGGTCTGGCGCTGACCGCGGCGGCCGCCTTTGCCGCGGCGTCGGTGCCTCCTTCCATGCTGGTGGAGGCGCCGTGTCTGTTCGTCGGCGGGATGGCGGCCGCCAGCGCCAACACCGCCAGCGGCCGGCTGGTGACCGGTTGGTTCCCGCCGGACCAGCGCGGCCTGGCCATGGGTATCCGCCAGACCGCCCAACCGCTGGGGATCGCCTTGGCGGCGGTGGTGCTGCCCGAGCTGGGCGAACGCGACTTCTCGGTGGCGCTGCTGTTCCCGGCGGCGCTGTGCGCGGGCGCCGCGGTGCTCAGCGTGATCGGCGTCCTCGATCCGCCGCGCAAGAACCGGGCGACGGCCAACGACGACGAACTGGCCAATCCATACCGCAGCACGGCGGTGTTGTGGCGGATCCACCTGGCCTCGGCACTGCTGATGGTGCCGCAGACCGTGGTGTTGACGTTCATGCTGGTCTGGCTGATGCGCGATCATGGCTGGTCCACAGCCTCGGCGGGTGTGTTGGTGAGCGCGTCGCAGCTACTCGGCGCGTTGGGCCGGGTTGTCGTCGGGCGGTTGTCGGACCGGGTCGGCTCCCGGATGCGGCCGATCCGCACGATCGCGATGATCGCCGCGGCGGTCATGGCGCTGCTGGCGCTCACCGACCATCTGGGTTCGTCGCTTGCGGTGCTGGCCATGGTCGCCGCCTCGGTGGTCACCGTGCTCGACAATGGGTTGGCGTTCACCGCGATCCCCGAGGTCGCCGGGCCGTATTGGAGCGGCCGCGCGATGGGCGCTCAGAACACCAGCCAGCGGCTGACCGCGGGCGCCGGACCGCCGATTTTCGGCGAGGTGATCGACGTCGCAGGCTATCCGCTGGCATTCGCGGTGTGCGCGCTGTTCCCGCTACTGGCCCTGCCGTTGGTGCCGGTGGGCGCGCGACTGCGCGCGAAGAGCTGACACTACTGTCGGCGCGGTGACTAATTCCGTGGACCTCGACTTGCGCGCACCTACCGTCGCCGATGGGCCGACGTTGTGGCGGATGGCCTCCGACAGCGCCACCCTCGACGTCAACCCGCCCTACGCGTACCTGCTGTGGTGCCGGGACTTCGCGGCGACGTCGGTGATCGCCCATATCGACGGCCGCCCGGCCGGGTTCCTCACCGGCTACCGCCGCCCCGAGCAGCCCGACACCCTGATGGTGTGGCAGATCGCGGTCAGCTCCGCGCACCGCGGCGCCGGCGCCGCCGGCCGGATGCTCGATCACCTGGCCCGGCGATTGCAGCCCGCGGGCGTCACGAATGTTGAGGCGTCAGTCACACCGGACAACGTTGCCAGCCAGCGGTTGTTCAGCGCATTCGCCCGTCGCTGGAATGCGCCGCTCGAGCGTGATGAGCTATTCAGCTCGGAACAATTTCCCATCGATCATGCCCCTGAACAGCTGTTTCGCATTGGCCCGTTGAGGGTACCCCAGGACGGTTGACCCGAGCAGACCCGCCGACGGAGGAGCTTGAGACCGGCTGTGGGTTCTCGGTAAGGTTGCTGATTGCGCGACGTGAACCCTCCGGCAGACCGAGTCGGGGCGTCCGAGCGGGGTGGTAGGCCGAAAAAGATCGACGACTGGCAACGGAGCCCAGTCGTCTTCGCCCTTACCGGCGTCGAAGACGAACCGGAACCCGCTGCCGTACCCGTCGCCGTACGGATTCGGCTTACGTTCTCGTTCCGTCGTGTTGCACAAACGGACGGAAGGTTAAACCACATTGTCCATTTTTGAGGCACTTGAATCCGAGGTGCGCAGTTATTGCCGCTCGTGGCCGGTCGTATTCGACCGGGCATCCGGCAGTCACATGTGGGACACCGAGGGACGGAAATATTTGGACTTCTTCGCCGGTGCCGGCGCGCTTAACTACGGGCACAACCATCCCGATCTCAAAGCGGCTCTACTGGAGTACCTGACCGCCGATCGGGTGGTGCACAGCCTGGACATGAACACCGTCGCCAAGGCGCGGTTCCTGGAACGCTTCGACGAGGTGATCCTGCGGCCCCGCGGACTGGACTACAAAGTGCAGTTCCCCGGGCCCACGGGCGCTAACTCGGTGGAGGCGGCGCTGAAGCTGGCCCGCAAAATCACCGGCCGAGAAAGCGTGATCAGCTTCACCAACGCCTTTCACGGCATGACTCTGGGCGCACTGAGCGTCACCGGCAACTCGATGAAGCGGGGCGGGGCCGGCATTCCCCTGGTGCACGCCACCCCGATGCCCTATGACCACTACCTCGACGACACCACGCCCGACTTCATGTGGTTCGAGCGGTTGTTGGAGGACAACGGCAGTGGGCTGAACCAGCCGGCCGCGGTGATCGTCGAGACCGTCCAGGGCGAGGGCGGCATCAACGTCGCGCGGCTGCAGTGGTTGCGGGGGCTGGCCGAGCTGTGCCGTCGCCACGACCTGCTGCTGATCGTCGACGACGTGCAGATGGGCTGCGGGCGCACCGGGCCGTTCTTCAGCTTCGAGGCCGCCGGCATCGTGCCCGACATCGTGTGCCTGTCGAAGTCGATCAGCGGCTACGGGCTGCCGATGGCGCTCACCTTGTTCAAGCCCGAACTCGACCAGTGGGAGCCCGGTGAGCACAACGGCACCTTCCGCGGTCACAACCCGGCGTTCGTCACTGCGACTGCTGCACTGGACTTCTGGACCGACGACCAGCTCAGCAAAAGCGTTCTACGCAAGGGCGAGCAGATCGAACGGACGCTGAGCGACGTGGTCGCCCCCGTCGACGGGGTGCAGGTCCGCGGACGCGGTCTGGTGCAGGGTCTGGCGTTCGATCGTCCCGAGCTGGCTGGCGCGGTGTGCCGAGCGGCCTTCGAGCGCGGGATGCTGCTCGAGACGTCTGGCGCGCAGAGCGAGGTGGTCAAGATGATGCCGCCGCTGGTGATCGAGGACGGCGAGATCGAGCACGGCCTGGCGATCCTGTCGGAGTCGATCAGGGCGGCTACTGCGCGACCGCTGGCCGGGGTCGGCGCCAACGGGAAGGGCGACCGATGATCGTCCGTACCCTGGCCGAGATCAGCGGCACCGACCGCGATGTTCAGGCCGAAACCTGGAACAGCCAGCGGCTGCTGTTGGCCCGTGATGGGCAGTCGTTCTCGATGCACGAGACCGTGCTGTACGCCGGTACCGAAACCACCATGTGGTACGCGAACCACGTGGAAGCGGTGTACTGCGTTGGCGGCGAAGGCGAACTGGTGAACGACGAGACCGGAGAAGTCCACCCGCTGCGCGACGGGACTTTGTATCTACTCGACGGCCACGAGCATCATCGGGTCCGCGCCCACGCCGACCTGCGCATGGTGTGCGTGTTCACCCCGCCGGTGACCGGCCGCGAAGTGCACGACGAGACCGGGGCTTATCCATTGATCGTGGAGGAGACGGAGGCGACCGCGTGACGGCCACAGTGACCGATCGCTACGACCGCTACCCGACCCGCAGCGACGTCAAAATCGGGATCGAACCACGGCATGACCCGGTGGTGTGGGCTCGCGATCGGTTCAACGGTCCGCTCGAGGGGCCGGTCGTCGACCGTTTCGAGGCCGACGGGTTCCTGAGCGTGGACAACCTGCTCGACTCTGACGTCGTCGCCGACCTGCGGGCCGAGTTGGACACCCTGCGAACCGACCCGATCTTGGCCGACGACGAACGCTCGGTGCTCGAGCCCGACAGCCGCGAGATCAGGTCGATCTTCGAGGTCCACAAGGTGAGCCCGGCGTTCGCCGCGCTGATCGCCGATCACCGGCTAGTCGGCCCGGCCCGTCAGCTGCTCGGCTCGGATGTGTACGTGCACCAGAGCCGGATCAACTTCAAGCCGGGTTTCAACGGCCAGGAGTTCTTCTGGCATTCCGACTTCGAGACCTGGCACGCCGAGGACGGCATGCCCGCCCCGCGCGCGGTCAGCGTCTCGGTCGCGCTGACCGAGAACCTCGACTGCAACGGCTCGCTGATGATCATGCCCGGGTCGCATAAGTGGTTCGTGTCCTGCCCGGGCGAGACACCGCCCGAACACTACCGCTCGTCGCTGCGCCGCCAGGAGATCGGCACACCCGATGACGCCAGCCTCACCTGGCTGGTTGCCGAGCGGGGTATCCGCCAGTTCACCGGCCCGGCGGGGTCGGCGGTGTTCTTCGACAGCAACTGCATGCATGGGTCGAACAGCAACATCACGCCCTATCCCCGTTCGAACGTGTTCATCGTCTACAACAGCGTGGAAAACACGCTGGTCGAACCGTTCGGTGCTGCCGCTCCTCGTCCCAGCTTCATCGCCAGTCGCAGCTTCCATCGGCTCTGATCTCCCGTGTTTCGCCAACCGCACGCGGTGAATGCGTGTGGAACGATGGATTGAATGGCGACGGAGTCGATCGGTACCGGAGCGCGCTGGTCGATGGTGGCCATCTCGCTGGCGGTCACGGCAAGCGCCTTCATCTTCATCAACGGCGTCGCCTTTCTGATTCCGGCACTGGAAAACGACCGCGGCACCCCGCTGGCGCAGGCCGGTCTGCTGGCGTCGATGCCGAGCTTCGGCATGGTGGTGACCCTGATCGCCTGGGGCTACCTGCTCGACCGGATCGGCGAGCGGATCGTGCTCACGGTCGGTTCGGTGCTGACTGCGGCGGCCGCCTACGCCGCGACGACCGTGCATTCCCTGATGGCGATCGGCGCGTTCCTGTTCATCGGCGGCATGGCGGCCGCCAGCTGCAATGCGGCCGGCGGGCGGCTGGTCTCCGGCTGGTTTCCCCCGCACCAGCGCGGGCTGGCGATGGGGATCCGCCAGACCGCGCAGCCGCTGGGAATCGCGTTGGGCGCGCTGGTGATTCCCGAGCTGGCCGAACACGGGCCGATGGCCGGACTGACATTTCCGGCGCTGATGTGCACCGTGTCGGCGGTGGCGAGCGCGATCGGCGTGATCGACCCGCCGCGTAAGCCACGCACGGCGGCCAGCGAGGAAGAGCTGGCCAATCCGTACCGCGGACCGCAGGTGCTGCGCCGAATCCACGCGTCGTCGGCGCTGCTGATGATGCCGCAGACGGTGACCGTGACGTTCATGCTGGTGTGGTTGATCAACAAGCACGGCTGGTCGATCGCGTCGGCCGGGACGCTGGTCACTGTCTCGCAGCTACTCGGTGCGGTGGGCCGCGTCCTGGTCGGGCGGTGGTCGGATCGCGTGGGTTCGCGGTTGCGGCCGGTACGCATGATCGGCATCGCCGGCGGCCTGGCGCTGGTGTCGCTGGCGATCGCCGATCATCTGAAGTCGGCATATGCCGTGCCGCTGATGGTGGTCGCATCGGTGATCGCGGTGCTCGACAACGGGCTGGAGTCCACCGCGGTCACCGAATACGCCGGACCGTATTGGAGCGGACGTGCGCTGGGTCTACAGAACACCTATCAGCGCCTGATGGCAGCCGGCGGCCCCCCGGCGTTCGGCGCGCTGATCGTCGCCAGCGGCTATCCGGCGGCCTTCTTGGTGTGCGGGTTGTTTCCGTTGGTTGCGACGCCGCTGGTGCCGGCCTCGGTGCTGCCGCCCGAGCTGGAGGCTAAAGCTCAGCAGCGATCCGGTCGCCAACCTGACGGGTCGAAAACCGCTGCGACCCCCGAGTCTCCAGATGAGTCGCCACTGCCCGGTCCACTCGCCCAGCAGCGGCGTCTTCGCCGACGTGGGACAACAGCAGCGCCACCGACATAATCGCCGCGCTCGGGTCTGCGACGCCCTGACCTGCAATATCGGGTGCACTGCCGTGCACCGGCTCGAACATCGACGGATTGGTCCTGGTGGCGTCGATGTTGCCGCTGGCCGCCAACCCGATACCGCCACATACCGCGGCGGCCAAGTCGGTGACGATGTCGCCGAACAGGTTGTCGGTGACGATCACGTCGAACCGGCCGGGGTCGGTGACCATGTAGATGGTCGCGGCGTCGGTGTGGCAGTACGCGATCTCGACGTCGGGATACTCCTCCGCCTTGACCTGCTGCACGGTGCGCCACCACAGGTCTCCGGCGAACGTGATCACATTCGTCTTATGCAGCAGGGTCAGGTGTTTGCGCCGCCGCTGGGCGCGTTCGAACGCATCCCGCACCACTCGCCGCACCCCGTAGGCGGTGTTGACGCTGACCTCGGTGGCGATCTCCTGCGCAGTGCCGCGCCGGATGATGCCGCCGTTGCCGGCGTAGGGGCCCTCGGTGCCCTCCCGCACCACCACGAAGTCGATCTTCGGATCTCCGGCCAGCGGGCTGCTGACTCCCGGGTACAGCCGGGCCGGCCGCAGGTTGACGTAGTGGTCGAGTTCGAAGCGCAGCCGCAGCAGCAGGCCACGCTCGAGCACGCCGCTGGGCACCGACGGATCACCGACCGCGCCGAGCAGGATCGCGTCGTGCGCGCGCAACTCGCTGAGCACCGAGTCGGGCAGCACTTCGCCGCTGGCGTGAAAGCGCCGGGCGCCCAGGTCGTAGTTCGTCGTCTCCACACCCGGCAGCACCGCGTCGAGGACCTTGACCGCTTCGGCCACCACCTCCGGACCAATGCCGTCACCGCCGATGATCGCCAACTTCACTGGCGCTCCTCCTCATTTCGCCGTGTGTTGTCGCCGTCGCACGTCACGACAGGTCCACGACCTCGAGTTTGTTGGCCTCGACGGCCGCGCCGATCGCCGACCGGACATCCTCGGGCACATCGCGATCCAGGCGCAACAGGATCGTCGCGCCGGGGCCTTCGGCGTCCTCGGACAGTTGCGCGGCGTGGATGTTGACCCCGGCCGACCCGAGCAGTGTGCCGATCTTGCCCAGCGCCCCGGGCTGGTCGACATAGTTGATCACCAGGTTGGTGCCCTGCGCGCGCAGGTCGAAGTTGCGCTCGTTGATCTGCACGATCTTCTCCACCTGCTGCGGCCCGGACAACGTGCCGGCCACGTTGACGACGGAGCCGTCGGAGGCGACCGCGCGCACGTCGACGACGCTGCGGTGGTTGGGGCTTTCGGTGGCCGTGCTGATGTCGGCGGCGACCCCGCGTTCGGCGGCCAACGCCGGCGCATTGACGAATGTCACCGGGTCTTCGATCACCGCCGAGAACAGACCTCGCAGAGCCGAAAGTCGTAGCACCTCAACGTCTTCGGCAGCCAGCTCGCCCTGTACCTGTACCGACATCGTCACGGGAAGCTCGTCGGAGAGTGCGCCCGCCAGGACACCGAGCTTGCGGACCAGGTCCAGCCACGGCGCAACTTCCTCGTTGACGACCCCGGCGCCGACGTTGACCGCGTCGGGGACGAACTCGCCGGCCAGTGCCAGCTTCACGCTCGCCGCCACGTCGGTGCCGGCCCGGTCTTGAGCTTCGGCGGTCGAGGCGCCCAGGTGCGGAGTCACTACGACCTGTGGCAGGTCGAACAGCGGGCTGTCGGTGCACGGCTCGCTGGCGAATACGTCGATACCCGCGGCGCGGACATGCCCACTGGACACCGCCTCGGCCAATGCGGCCTCGTCGACCAGCCCGCCGCGTGCGGCGTTGACGATGATGACACCCGGCTTTGTCTTGGCCAGCGCTTCCTTGCCGATCAGGCCTGCCGTCTCGGGCGTCTTGGGCAGATGGACTGAAATGAAGTCCGCGCGGGCCAGCAGCTCGTCGAGGGTCAGCAGCTCGATACCCAGCTGCGCGGCCCGCGCCGGCGACACGTAGGGGTCATAGGCGGCGACGTGGGCGCCGAAGGCCGCCAGCCGCTGCGCGACCAGCTGCCCGATGCGGCCCAGTCCGACCACGCCGACGGTGTGGCCGAATATCTCCGTGCCGGAGAACGACGAGCGCTTCCACTCGTGCGCGTGCAGCGAGGCGTCGGCCACGGTGATCTGGCGGGACGCGGCCAGTAGCAGCGCGATCGCATGCTCTGCGGCGCTGTGGATGTTCGATGTCGGTGCGTTGACCACCAGCACGCCGCGGGCGGTGGCGGCCTCGACGTCGACGTTGTCCAACCCGACGCCGGCGCGGGCGACGATCTTGAGCTTGGGCGCGGCGGCCAGTACTTCGGCGTCGACGGTGGTGGCTGAGCGCACCAGCAGCGCGTCGGCGTCCGGTACCGCAGCCAACAGTTTTTCGCGATCCGGGCCGTCGACCCAGCGCACTTCAACCTGGTCACCGAGGGCGGCGACGGTGGATTCGGAGAGTTTGTCAGCGATCAAAACAACGGGCAGGCTCACCCGGCCAGCGTAGCGGCGACCTTGGGCCCGGCGACGATGCGGGCCGCGCTGGCAACACTTATGCGTTGACTCTGCGCTGACCAGGCGAGCTACTCGCACTTTTGCCTGGTGGCCGCAGAGTCAACGGCTAGGTCGGTACGTGCTGCCCTGACCGCGTGGCCCGCCGGTCCCTACCATCACGGGATGGACGTCACTGTCGTCGGTAGCGGACCCAACGGGCTGACCGCTGCCGTCATCTGCGCACGCGCCGGTCTGAGCGTGCAGGTCATCGAGGCGCAGCCGACGTTCGGCGGTGGCGCCCGCACTGCTGCCGACCCGGAGTTTTCCGGGGTGTCGCACGACATCTGCTCGGCGGTGCACCCGCTGGCGCTCGCGTCGCCGTTTCTGGCGCAGTTCGACCTGCCCGCTCGCGGTGTGCAGTTGGCGGTACCGGAGCTGGCATATGCCAATCCGCTACCGGACCGGCCGGCGGCGATCGCTTACCACGATCTCGAGCAGACCTGCGACGGCTTAGAGCACGGCGCGTCATGGCGGCGCCTGCTGGGCCCGCTGGTGGCTGACTCCGAGGCGGTGGTGGGATTGCTGCTCGGCGACAAACGCTCGGTGCCGACGGATGTGCTGCCGGCGCTGCACTTGGGCTTACGGATGCTCGCGCAAGCCACCCCGGCGTGGCGGTCGCTGGCCGGCGAGGACGCTCGGGCGCTGTTCAGTGGTGTTGCCGCTCATACGATTTCGCGTATACCATCGTTGGTGTCGGCGGCCGCCGGGCTGATGCTGGCGACGTTGGCCCATTCAGTTGGCTGGCCCATCCCCGTGGGCGGCAGTCAGGCGATCGCCGATGCGCTGATCGCCGATCTGCGAGCGCACGGCGGCGAATTGACCGCCGGGGTGGAGATCACCGAACCGCCGAGCGGTGTCGTGTTGTACGACACCGCTCCGACGGCGCTATTGCGTATCTACGGCGATGCGATGCCGACGGGCTACGCGAAAGCGTTGCGTGGCTACCGCTTCGGACCTGGGGTTGCCAAAGTCGACTTCGTTCTCAGTGACGACATTCCGTGGTCCGATGTCCGTCTTAAGCAGGTGCCGACCTTTCACCTCGGCGGCACCCGCGCGCAGATGGCGCAGGCCGAAGCGCAGGTGGCCGCCGGACGGCATGCGCAGTGGCCGATGGTGCTGGCTGCCACTCCGTACGTCTGCGATCCGGGGCGGATCGACGCTGCTGGTCGCCGGCCGCTGTGGACCTACGCGCACGTGCCGTCGGGATCGCCGATAGACCAAACCGAGGCCGTCACAGCGATATTCGAGCGGTTCGCGCCCGGCTTCCGCGACATCGTGGTCGCGGCTCGCAGCGTGCCCGCGGCGCGGTTGGCCGATCACAATGCGAATTATGTCGGTGGTGACATCGGGATGGGCGGGAATTCCGCCTGGCGTGCGATCGCCGGCCCGACGCCGCGGCTCAACCCGTGGACGACACCGATTCCCAAGGCGTACCTGTGTTCGGCGGCCACTCCCCCGGGCGGTGGCGTGCACGGCATGTGCGGCTACTACGCCGCGCGCAGTGTGCTCAAGCGCGAGTTCGGGATCACCGCGATGCCTACGATGGCGCCATGACGAAACTCGCGGTCATTTACTACTCCGCTACCGGTCACGGCACCACGATGGCCAAACACGTTGCTGCAGCCGCCGAGTCCGCGGGCGCCGAGATACGGGTCCGACCCGTCGCGGAAACCCGTGACCCGGAATCGTTTGCGGGCAACCCGGCTTGGACGGCGAACTATAACGCCACTAAGGATTTACCGGTCGCGACCGGAGACGACATCGTTTGGGCCGACGCGGTGATCTTCGGCTCACCGACCCGGTTCGGTTCGCCCGCATCGCAGTTGCGCAACTTCCTCGACTCGCTGGGTGGGCTGTGGGCCGAGGGCAAGCTCGCCGACAAGGTGTATGCGGGCTTCACGTCGTCGAACACCGTCCACGGCGGCCAAGAGACCACGTTGCTGGCGCTTTACATCACGTTGATGCATTTCGGCGGCATCCTGGTGCCGCCGGGATACACCGATCCGTGCAAGTTCGTCGACGGCAATCCCTATGGGGTGAGCCTGGTCTCCACCCACGACAACATCCACGAGTTCGACGATCCCATCAACCACGCGCTGGAGCACCTGGCTCGGCGGGTGGTGTCGGTCGCCGATCAGCTGGCGCGGTGACCGTGCCGAGCGTGCGCGAACCCGGCAATTCGCC
>NZ_JCALCY010000029.1:0-22705 GCF_059812585.1 Mycobacterium sp. NGS48 | reverse complement strand
ACCCAACCCCCTGTCAGACCCTACGACCAGAATCGGCAGCGAGGAATGGCCTTCCAGAGAGGAGCCACCGTGAGCCCCAACCTATTGACAAAAACTTCTTACGTTGGTGTCGCGTATGAAACCGCGCAGTCGGAGAGCTACCACGCCAGCGCCCGCAGCGCGGGCAGCAGCAGTCCCAATGCCCGGCCCCGATGCGACACCGCATCCTTCTCCGCCGGCGTGAGCTCGGCCGCTGACCGATCCGAGCCGCATGGAACGAACACCGGGTCGTAGCCGAAGCCGCCCTCGCCGCGCGGCTCGCGGGCGATGGTGCCCGGCCACTCGCCGCGCACGACGACCTCCTCGAACCCGGACACCAATGCGCATGCCGACACAAACGCCGCAGCCCGCCGCTCGTCGGGCACATCACGCAACTGCGCCAACAGCAACGCGGTATTAGCGGCATCCTCGCCGTGCACACCTGACCACCGGGCCGACAGCACCCCGGGCATCCCGTTCAGTGCAGCCACCTCAAGGCCGGAATCATCTGCAACACAAGGTAATCCCGTCGCCGCAAACCCATCACGCGCCTTGGCCAGCGCATTGTCTTCGAAAGTCGCCCCGGTTTCCGGCGCTTCGTCGTAGGGCGCAACATCGTCGAGCGACACCAACGTCACGCTCGACAGTTCGGCCGCGTCCAGCACTCGGCGCAGTTCGGCCAGCTTCTTGCGGTTGCGGCTGGCGACCAACAAGTGGCTCAGGTTCCGAAAGCCTTCTGCGGAGGAGGTCCGTCGGGCAGCACGCCCGGGTACGGCAACGCCAACGCCTCACGTTGTGCGGCGAACAGCTTGTCGCAGGCGCCAAGCGCGGCGTCGAGCATTTTGTCCAAAGTCGAGCGTGGGAATGTCGCGCCCTCGCCGGTCCCCTGGATTTCCACCAGCGTTCCGGTATCGGTGGCGACGACGTTCATGTCGACTTCAGCGCGCGCGTCCTCCTCGTACGGCAGATCGACCCGGATCCGGCCGTCGACCACGCCGACGCTGACCGCGGCGATCGCACACGACAGCGGCCGCGGGTCGGAGAGCTTGCCCGCCGCCGAGAGGTAAGTCACCGCGTCGGCCAGCGCCACGTAGGCGCCGGTGATCGCGGCGGTGCGGGTTCCGCCGTCGGCCTGCAGCACATCGCAGTCGAGGGCGATGGTGTTCTCCCCCAACGCCGCCAGGTCGATCGCCGCCCGCAACGACCGGCCGACCAGCCGGCTGATCTCCTGCGTGCGCCCGCTCAGCCGGCCCTTCACTGATTCGCGGTCGCTGCGAGTGTGGGTGGCCGAGGGCAGCATCGCGTACTCGGCGGTGAGCCAGCCCAGCCCAGATCCCTTGCGCCAGCGCGGTACTCCCTCGGTGACGGATGCGGTGCACATGACCCTGGTCTGACCGAATTCAACGAGCACCGAACCCGCAGGATGTGACGTGAAGCCACGGGTGATCGTTACCGGGCGCAGCTCGTCGTCGAGACGGCCGTCTTCTCGTTTGGACACGCCGCCAACCCTAACCAGCGGTCAGCTCACGTCGGTTTGGGAGTGCATGATTTCGAACGTCTCACCGCACACCACCGCGTGCACTGGGCCGTCGAACTCGGCCTTGGCTTCCCTGATCACGTCCTCGCGGGAGGTCCACGGCGGTATGTGGGTGAGCAGCAACTCGCGTACACCCGCGTCGGCGGCCACCCGGCCCGCTTCGGTGCCCGACAGATGCAGATTGGCCGGCCGGTGTGGCGAGTGCGTCCAGGACGCCTCGCAGAGAAAGACGTCGGCATCGCGGGCCAACTCAACGAGCGCGTCGCAGCAGCCGGTGTCGCCGCTGTAGACGAACGACACCCCATCGGCGTCGGTGAACCGCATGCCATACGACTCGGTTGGGTGGGCCACCAGTCGGGGCAGCACCGTCAACGCTCCGACCGTCACCGGCTCACCGTCGACCCAGTGATGGATATCGAAGATGTCGGAGAAGTCGTCGATCTCTCCGCCGTACGGCGACGAGGCCGCCCCCAGTCGCGACCAGGTGTCGCTGGGGCCGTACATCAGCGCCTTACCGGTCGGCGGCGTCGGGTGGTAACGACGCCACACGAACAGTCCGGGCAAATCGAGGCAGTGGTCGGCATGCAGATGCGACAACAGCACCTGGACCGCGCTGGGATCGGTTTGATGCTGCAGCGCTCCCAGTACTCCCCCGCCGAAGTCGAGGACCAGCGGTGGAGTGTCCGGCGCCCGCAAAAGATACCCCGATGCCGGCGAATCGGGACCCACCACGCTGCCTGAGCAGCCGAGGACGGTCATTCGCACGGTCCCTACTGTGCCATGCCCGACACCTCGTTGGCCAAGACATCTCCGCTTTACTGCACACCGCGATCATTTCGATACACCGACCTGACGGTGGACCGGCTGAACGCCGGTGACGACGGGTCCCAGGAACCGCGCCGCCAGCCGAGTGAATGCCTCGGGGTCGCCGGTGGCTTCGAACGCTCGGGTGGCCGGCGGCGCATCATGCGGGCGCAACAGATCGCGCTCGGTGAGGACCCGCACCAACTCCTTGGCGGTCTCCTCGGCGCTGGACACCAGGGTGACGGTCTCGCCCATCGCCAGCTGGATCAACCCGGACAGCAACGGGTAGTGCGTGCATCCCAGTACCAGGGTGTCGACGTCGGCGCGCTGCAAGGGCTCCAGGTAACCCTCCGCCAA
The DNA here is from genome assembly GCF_059812585.1 of Mycobacterium sp. NGS48. Lineage (NCBI taxonomy): Bacteria > Bacillati > Actinomycetota > Actinomycetes > Mycobacteriales > Mycobacteriaceae > Mycobacterium > Mycobacterium sp. NGS48. The sequence goes on along the minus strand of NZ_JCALCY010000029.1, from coordinate 19,989 downwards.
GCCGAGGACCTGACGACCACTGGTGATGCCTCGTTCGACGAAGTCGACGAATCGCGGGCAGGCCACCGCAGTGATCTCGGTGTCGCGGGCGGCAGCAAACGCATCCTGGTACGCGTGCGAGGCGATGGTGGCCTGCGTGCCGATGACGCCGATGCGGCCATTGCGGGTCGTGGCGACGGCGCGCCGCACAGCCGGCAGGATCACTTCGACGACCGGAACGTCGTACCGTTCGCGGGCGTCGCGCAGGCACGCCGAGGACGCGGAGTTGCAGGCGATCACCAGCGCCTTGACCCCACGCTCGACCAAGTTGTCGCCGATGGCCAGCGCGTGGGCACGGATCTCGGGGATAGTCAACGGACCATACGGCCCGTTGCCGGTGTCGCCGACGTAGACGATGTCCTCGTCGGGCAACTGGTCGATGATCGCCCGCGCCACCGTGAGCCCCCCGACCCCGGAGTCGAAGACGCCGACGGGTGCCAGACGGTCGCTCACGCCGGCACCGCCCGGCGACGCTCGCGGGCCTTGCGCTCCGGGCTGGACAACAAGTAGGCGGCCAGCACTCCGGCGATCCCGCCACACAGATGCCCCTGCCAGGACACTCCCCCGCAGACGTTGAGCACCGGCACGGCCCCCCACAGCACCCCGCCATAGAGGAAGAGCACCACGATGCCGATGACGATCTGCCAGCCCGAGCGGATGAAGAAGCCGAACACCAGCAAGAAGGTGAGCCAACCGAAGATGAGGCCCGACGCGCCGATGTGATCGGTCTCGCCGCACGGCGAGCCGACGTTGCCGATCAGCCAGGTGCCAAAGCCGCCGACGATCCACACGATCGCCGTCGCCCAGACGAACCGCGACAGCCCGGCCAGCGTCACCAAAAACCCGAGGACCAATGCCGGGCCGGTGTTGGCGATCAGATGCGCCCAATTGGCGTGCAGCAGCGGAGCGACGACGATGCCCCACAGCCCGTCGGTCTGCAACGGCCGAATACCGTTGCGGTCAAACTGATGTCCGCCGAGCTGATCGAAAAGCTCGACGACGTAGAGCAGCGCCACGAAGCTGAGGATCGTGGCCCCGCCGACCACCAGCGTCGAACGTTTCCTTGGCTGGGAGGTCGCGGGGACCGGTTGTCCGGGTCGTCCCGTCACGCCCATAGCTGCCCTTCCAACGCGTCCTCGGCTTCGTCCACGCTACCGGCGTAGGCCCCAGTGGAGAGGTACTTCCAGCCGGCGTCGGCGACGACGAACGCGATGTCGGCGCGCGCGCCAGCCTTGACCGTCTTGGCGGCGATACCGAGCGCGGCGTGCAGCACCGCGCCGGTGGAGATACCGGCGAAGATGCCTTCGACGTCGATGAGCTCTCGGGTTCTGCGCACCGCGTCGGCGGCGCCCACCGAGTAGCGGGTCGTCAGCACGGCAGGGTCATACAGTTCCGGTACGAAGCCCTCGTCGATGTTGCGCAGCGCGTACACGCCTTCGCCGTAGCGGGGCTCGGCGGCAACGATCCGCACATCGGGCACCTGCTCACGCAGGAACCGGCCGGTGCCCATCAGCGTGCCGGTGGTGCCCAGTCCGGCGACGAAATGGGTGATCTCCGGCAGATCGGCCAGCAGTTCGGGGCCGGTGCCGTAGTAGTGCGAGTCGGTGTTGGCCGGGTTGCCGTACTGATAGAGCATCACCCACGACGGGTTGGCGGCGGCCAGCTCTTTGGCGGTGGCCACAGCGGTGTTCGAACCGCCCTCGGCGGGCGAGAAGATGATCTGCGCGCCGTAGAGCTCGAGCAGCTGGCGTCGCTCGATCGAGGTGTTCTCCGGCATCACGCAGATCAGCTGGTAGCCCTTCAGCCGCGCTGCCATCGCCAGCGAGATACCGGTGTTGCCACTGGTGGGTTCCAGGATCGTCGCGCCGGGCGCCAGCAGACCGTCGGCCTCTGCCTGCTCGATCATCCGCAGCGCCGGGCGGTCTTTGATCGACCCGGTTGGGTTGCGGTCCTCGAGCTTGGCCCACAGCCGGACATGCGGCTCGTCATCCCAGCGCGGTGACAGCCGTGGCAGGCCCACCAGCGGCGTGTTGCCCAGGGCCTGCAGCAGGGAGTCGTGCCTGGTCATGTGCCGCCGGCGACGGCCGGCAAGATGGTGACCGAGTCGCCGTCAGCGATCGTGGTGTCCAGCCCGCCGGAGAACCGCACGTCCTCGTCGTTGACGTAGATGTTGACGAAGCGGTGCAGTTTGCCGTTGTCGACCAGCCGCTCGGTGATGCCCGAGTAGTTGGCCTCCAGGTCGCTGATCACCGCCTGCAATGTGTCGCCGCTGGCTTCGACGCGCTTCTGCCCCCCAGTGTGGGGACGCAGGATGGTCGGGATGGACACGGTGACGCTCATTGGTGCTCCTCGTAATGCTCGACGATGGTGACGGGCTCTTCGGTGACGATGCCGTCGACGATGCGGTAACTGCGCAACTCGTGCTGGTCGGGGTCGCGGGTGGACACCAGTACGTAATGCGCGTCCGGCTCGGCGGCCAGGTTTGTGTCGGTGCGGCTGGGATAGGCCTCGGTCGCGGTGTGCGAGTGATAAATGACCACCGGCACCTCGTCGGCCGCATCCATCGCACGCCACACCTTGAGTTGCTCGGCCGAATCGAACCGGTAGAACGTCGGCGAGCGTTCGGCGTTGACCATCGGGATGTGGCGCTCCGGGCGATCGGAGCCCTCCGGGCCGGCCAGCACACCGCAGGCTTCGTCGGGGTGGTCGGCGCGCGCGTGGGCGACCATCGCGTCCACCAGATCGGCACGAATCACCAGCACGTTAGCGGTTCTCTCTTCCTTACTTGAATGCTCCGGGCAACAGGTCCCGGTAGGCCGGTATTCCGGCCACCGACTCGGCGGCCAGCACGCCGACCAGCACTGCGCGAGCCAGGCAATCGGCTGCCGCCGCGCCGACAGCGGTCACCAGCGCGGTCTCGGGCGAGAACGCGGCCGGCGTGTCGGCCGGTGGTGCCACCTCGACGGCGCCCGTAGCCAGCGCGAACACCATATCGCCGTCCAGTGGAGTGTGCGCAGGGCGGATGGTGTGAGCAAGGCCGTCGTGGGCGGCGGTGGCCACCCGCCGGCAGCCGGCCGGGCTCAGCGCGGCGTCGGTAGCAACCACCGCGATCGTGGTGTTCAACGGGCTCAACGGGCTTTCCCGTTGCGCCAACGCCGCGATCTGCTCGGCCGGGGGCGCCGTCAACTTGAACTCGTCGGTCAGTTTCGCCATCCACGGCAGCCCGGTGGCCTTGTCGACGACGTCGCCGGCGGAATTCACCGCGACCACCGCGCCGACGGTCACCCCGCCTTCCAGGATCGTCGACGCCGTCCCGACGCCGCCTTTGAGCACACCGGCGCGGGCGCCTACCCCGGCACCCACAGTTCCCACCGCTAGGGCACCGCTGTCAGCGTCGGCCGCTTCGCAGGCGGCGAAGCCAAACTCCGCGCTCGGCCGACAGCCCCAGCCGCCGACCTCCAGATCGAAGATGACCGCGCCCGGCACGATGGGCACCACACCGCCGTCCATCGCCACACCGCGACCGCGGTCCTCCAGCCAGTGCATCACACCGTCGGCGGCAGCCAGCCCGTAGGCACTGCCGCCGGCGAGCAGCACCGCGTCGACGTAGCGCACGCTGTTGGCGGGGTCGAGCAGGTCGGTTTCGCGGCTGCCGGGAGCGCCCCCGCGGGCGTCGACGGCACCGACTGTGCCGGGCGGAGTGACGACCACGGTGACGCCGCTGGCCCAACCGGCGCCGAGAGTCGCATCGGGGTCCAACCGGTGATAGTGGCCTACCCGGATGCCGGCGACGTCGGTAATCGAGTTCATCGAGTCCCCATCAGTGCCAGCACCAGGTATTCCTGCAGGACGGTCAGCCACTGGTAGACGTCGAGGTGCGGGGCCAGCGGATGGTCGTCGGGCAGCCGGTCCGGGCCGTCGGGGCGGATGTCGAGCATGGCGCCCAAGGCGAGGCGAAGGTCGTTGACAGCTGCGATCCAGGCGTTGGCGGCTTCTTCGGTCAGCTCGAGGCGGCCGCCCCCCTCGGGCAACGTGTCCAATAGCTCTTGTGCCGCAACCCGTTTGGCATCAATGATTTCCGGCTCATGCAGACTGCGCAGCGCGGCGTTGAGACTGTCCGCTGAATCAGGCGCGTCGTCCTCGGGCTTGGAGAAATCCGGTAACAGCCGGCGTAGTGTCGCATTGTCCGGGGGCTCGGCGTTACCAGTTCGCATACCGGTAATCTGCTCGAGTTCATCTGCCGGAGAGGAGGATTCCCGATCTTCGAGCAGGCCCATCATCGAACTGACCAGATTCTTGAGCAATGTCGCCTCGTGCAGCGCCAGGGCGGATCGAAAACGAGGGCCATCGGCGGTGTCGACCCGCTTCCACTTGCGCACGCCTCGATCTCACCGGTCCTGCTGCATGGTGGCCCACAGTCCGGCGGCATGCAGCTTGGATACGTCGACCTCCATGGACTCCCGACTGCCCGACGACACCACAGCTTTGCCTTCGTTGTGCACCTGCAGCATCAATTTGGTGGCATGCGGCTCGCTGTACCCGAACAACTTCTGGAAGACATACGTCACGTAGTTCATCAAGTTGACCGGGTCGTCCCACACGATGGTGACCCACGGACTGGCCGTGGCCTCGACCGCATCGGCCTGGCGTTGCCCGGTGGTTCCCGGCTTGACCGGCGCTGACGCAACCATGACTTCCAGGATACCGAGCAATGGCGCTGGCTACGCCAGCCGATACCGTTGCGGTGTGGACGACTCGCCCTGCGTTGGGCTGCTGACCGACAAATACGAGTTGACGATGCTGTCGGCAGCATTGCGCGATGGGACGGCTCACCGCCGGACTACTTTCGAGCTGTTCGCGCGGCGGCTGCCGGCAGGGCGGCGGTATGGGGTGGTCGCCGGCACCGGCCGGTTCCTGGAAGCGTTGCCGCAGTTCAGGTTCGACGATGCCGCGCTCGCGTCACTGGCGGAGTTCCTCGACGCCGACACCGTGCGCTATCTCGGCGACTACCAGTTCGGCGGCGACGTCGACGGGTATGCCGAGGGTGAGCTGTACTTCCCTGGGTCGCCGGTGCTTTCAATCCACGGCAGTTTCGCCGAATGCATCGTGTTGGAAACACTGGTGTTGTCGATCTTCAACCACGACACCGCGATCGCCTCGGCCGCTGCGCGCATGGTCAGCGCCGCGCAGGACAGGCCGCTGATCGAGATGGGGTCTCGGCGCACCCATGAGCAGGCCGCCGTCGCCGCAGCGCGTGCCGCCTACCTCGCCGGCTTCGCCGCATCCTCCAACCTCCAAGCCCAACACCGATACGGCGTACCGGCCGAGGGCACCGCCGCGCACGCCTTCACCCTGCTGCACACCGGTCCCGACGGCCCCGACGAGACGGGCGCATTCCGCGCCCAGGTCGACGCGCTGGGCGTCGAGACCACGCTGCTCGTCGACACCTACGACGTCACGACCGGGGTGGCCAACGCGATAACCGCCGCCGGAACCGAACTCGGCGCGGTGCGCATCGACTCCGGTGAGCTGGGGGTACTGGCACGCCAGGTCCGCGAGCAACTCGATCGGCTGGGCGCGACGCGAACCCGCATCGTGGTGTCCGGTGACCTCGACGAGTTCGCCATTGCAGCGCTGCGCGCCGAGCCGGTGGACAGCTACGGGGTCGGCACTTCGCTGGTCACCGGATCGGGTGCCCCGACGGCGAACATGATCTACAAACTGGTCGAAGTCGACGGGATTCCGGTGCAGAAGCGCAGCACCCGCAAAGAGTCCCAGGGCGGCCGCAAGGAGGCGCTGCGATTGTCCCGCCAGAGCGGGACGATCACCGAGGAGGTCGTCTATCCGGCGGGTCGTCCCCCGAAAACCGCCGATACCTGCCGCCCGTTGACGATTCCGCTGGTCCGCGACGGCAAGTCGGTGGTCGAGGTAAACCTGGGCGTGGCGCGCACGCTGGTGGCCGCCGGCTTGAGAAGCTTGCCGTGGGAGGGTCTGATGTTGTCGCACGGCGACCCCGCGATTCCCACGACCCTCATCCCAGCCCCGCATCACCAAACCGACCAGGAGTAACCACGACCGAGCTGTCCGTGCCCGAGCTGCTGGCCACCGCGGTGGCAGCGCTGGGCGGCAGTGAGCGCAACGGCCAGGTGCAGATGGCCGCCGCCGTCGCGCATGCTTTCGAAACCGGCGAGCACCTTGCCGTGCAGGCCGGCACCGGCACCGGAAAGTCGTTGGCGTACCTGGTGCCTGCGATCCTGCGCGCAATCACCGACGACAGAACAGTCGTGGTCTCAACCGCCACGATTGCGCTGCAACGCCAACTCGTCGACCGTGACCTGCCCCGGCTGGCCGACTCGCTGACCGAAGCCCTGCCCCGACCACCGGAGTTCGCGCTACTCAAGGGTCGTGGAAACTATTTATGCCTCAACAAGATTCACAACGGCTCGGCAACGGAGCCCGACGACCGGCCGCGGGAAGAGCTGTTCGGGCCGATGGCTGCCAGTGCACTGGGCCGCGACGTGCAGCGTCTGGTCGAGTGGTCATCGAATACCGAAACCGGTGACCGCGACGAGCTTCGCCCGGGCGTGCCCGACCGATCCTGGAGTCAGGTCAGTGTCTCGGCGCGAGAATGCATTGGGGTCGCGCGCTGCCCGTTCGGTACCGACTGCTTTTCGGAGAAGGCGAGAAGCCGCGCCGGCGCCGCCGACATCGTCGTCACCAACCATGCACTGCTGGCCATCGATGCCATCTCAGACGCCGCGGTGCTGCCCGAGCATGACCTGCTCGTTGTCGACGAAGCCCACGACCTGGTCGACCGGGTGACATCGGTCGCGACGGCCGAACTGTCCGCGACCGCGCTGGGTGTCGCCCATCGGCGCGCCGCCCGCCTGATCGACCCCGAACTCTCCGAACGCCTGGAGGCCGCGACAGCCACGCTTTCGGCGGCGATCCACGACGCATCACCGGGGCGAATGGATCGCCTCGACGATGAGATGGCCAGCTATCTGACAGTGCTGCGGGATGCGTCGGCCAAAGCCCGATCGGCCATCGACACGGCGCCGAGCGACCCAAAGGCTGCCTCGGCGCGCGCGGAAGCCGTAACCGCATTGTCCGATATCAGCGACACCGCGGCGCGCATGCTGGCCTCGGTCATCCCGGCGATCCCTGACCGCACCGACGTGATGTGGCTGGACCACGAAGACAACCGGGGTAGTGTGCGGGCGATCTTGCGGGTAGCGCCGCTTTCGGTGGCAGAGTTGTTGCGCAGCAGGCTGTTTGAACGCTCCACCACGGTCCTCACCTCGGCCACGCTGGCCGTTGGCGGCAGCTTCGACGCGATGGCCTCGGCGTGGGGGCTGACCGGCGGCGACGACCTGCCCCCTTGGCGCGGTCTCGATGTCGGTTCGCCATTTCAGCATGCCAAAGCCGGGATCCTTTACGTTGCAGCACAATTGCCTCCGCCCGGCCGCGACGGCACCGGTTCGGCTGAGCAGCTGAACGAGATCGCCGACCTCGTCACCGCCGCCGGTGGGCGGACGCTCGGATTGTTCTCCTCGATGCGCGCGGCACGGGCGGCCGCCGAGGCGATGGCCGAGCGGCTGTCCACACCGGTGCTCTGCCAGGGCGACGACAGCACCGCCGCCTTGGTCGAGCAGTTCGCCGACGATCCCGCGACGTCGCTGTTCGGCACGCTGTCGCTGTGGCAAGGCGTCGACGTGCCCGGACCTTCGCTGTCGTTGGTGATCATCGACCGGATTCCGTTCCCGCGGCCCGACGACCCGCTGCTCTCGGCCCGTCAGCGCGCGGTGGCCGCGCACGGCGGCAACGGCTTCATGGCGGTAGCCGCCAGCCATGCCGCTTTGTTGCTGGCGCAGGGCGCCGGGCGGCTGCTGCGGGGTGTCGAGGATCGCGGCGTGGTCGCGGTGCTCGACTCGCGGATGGCCACCGCCCGCTACGGCGGTTACCTGCGCGCATCGTTACCGCCGTTTTGGGGGACCACCGACGGCGCGAAAGTTCGCGAGGCGCTGACGAGGTTGCGCAGCGCGCTAGAGCAGAACTCTCACGACGAAGCGCAAACTGACGCAGCAAGATAGCTGCGCGACGGGGACATCATCTGATCGGTAGGCGGCGAATCACGTCCCACCGTGCTCGGACTGCGGATGGGACACCGTCGCCACGGACTTAGACACCTCGCTGTCCGATGACCACACTGCCACCGCCGTCGGTGCCGGCTGCGTCGTCGCGGTTTCTTCCCCCGGCGACTGGCCCCGGCGACCGGCGGTTTTTAGTCGGCTCGCGATGAAGGCTGCGACAATCAGCAGGACGGCATAGACGATCAAGTTGAGGTTCTCCAGTAGGGGCCGCCAGTGCACCGTGGGCGACATGTACAACAGGCCGATGCGCGGCACGCGGTCATGGGGAAATGAATACGCCCAGGAACCCATCACCGCCCACATTGCCCCTGCCCCGGCCCACCACCACGCGTTGGTCAGCGCCCGATGTACGAGGTAGACGATCACCGGTACAAGCCACACCCAGTGATGGCTCCAAGAAAACGGCGACACCACGGTGGAGCTCAACCCTGCAAAGGCGAGCGCGAGCAGGGGTTCGCCTCCGCGGTACAGGCGCACGGCGATCCACATGCTGATCGCCACCACACACGCGTCGGCGGCCAGCCACAACCACGTTGGCGGCACCGCTCCCGAAAGGCGGGCCATCGCTCCGCGGACGGTCTGGTTGGCGGCGCCCTTGAAGAGGAACCCGTGAACGTAGCCGGGGTCAACGAAATACCCGCGCCAGTACCGCCACGAGTCATCGGGAAGGACCAGCCACCCCAGCCCGATTGTGGCGGCAAACGTGACGACGGCGACCGCTGCAGCGCGCCACTGGCGCACCAGCAGGTAATACAACACGAAGTAGGCGGGCGTGAGCTTGATGCCCGCCGCCATGCCGACGCCGATCCCTTTGAGTCGGCTGCGCTCGTGGCGGGAGGCGTCCCACAACACCAGCAGCATCATCAGTAGGTTGATCTGTCCGAAGAACAGCGTGGTGCGAACCGGTTCCAAAAACGCGCACGCAAACGCGAGCAGCGCTGAGATGCCGGCGAGGTAAGGCGTGAGTCGGTAGCCCAATATCCGAAAGCAGACCATCACGCACGCAATCAGCAGCACAACGTTGAAGGCAGACCACATGTACCTGTCTGCCTCATACGGCAGCCAGACCAACGGCACGAAAACAAGGGCGGAGAACGGCGGGTAGATATACAGGAGCGGACCGCCGCCGAGCGTCTTGCCGTAGAGCGGCAGGTCTTTGAGAACGTGGTAACCGCCGTCGCGATACACGTAGTAATCCGCCCATCCCACCAGCAGCCCGATGTTGGGCTGCCACAACGTCACGAGCGTGATTAGTAAGACCACGGAAACGGTCGCCGCGACGAGGAGGATCACCAGTGTCGACCACCGGAAATTGAGCCGTCGACGTATGGGGCGAGCATGACCATCTGGTGACTGCGCGACCGCGTCAACTTCGCACATCGACCGAGCCTCTCTGGGCCACACCGCGCTAGTTCTGATCGTTATATACCAACGCAGAACCGGAATGTAAGCAAACGGCGCTGGCCCTTTGCAGAGGCTCCATCCCCGTCGACAAATCGCGCACCGTCACCACACGCGGAGGTTTACTCTCCTTCCACACAGGAGGGCCGCGGATGGCCGATGTGAAGCTCATCCCGCTCGAAGTACTGCTGGGCCACCCAGAACGGATGGCCGCGCAGCTCTCGCCGGACGGCAAGCGGTTGTCCTATCTTGCACCACTTGACGGCGTGGTCAAGGTGTTCGTCGGCAAGGCCGGAACGGATGACGAGCGTCCGGTGACCCACGACACCGCCCGCGGGATCCAGGGCTACTTCTGGGCCCACGACAACCGTCACATCATGTATGTGCGCGACAACGACGGAAGCGAGAACTTCCGCCTCTACGACGTTGACCTGGAAACCGGTGTCGAACGCGACCTCACTCCACTCGACGGTGTGCAATGCCGAGTCATCGCTCACAGCAAAGACTTTCCGAACGAGGTACTCATCGGCTTGAACAAGGACAATCCGCAACTTCACGACGTGTACCACCTGGACCTGACAACTGGACAGATAGAGAAGATCGTTGAGAACCCTGGCTTTCTCGGCTGGGTGATCAATCACGACCTGAAGGTCCGTGGCGCGGTGGCGATGACGGCCGATGGCGGCGCGGTGATTTCGGTGCGCGACGACGAGACCTCCGACTGGCGGCCGTTGCCTGCAGGCACCGCCGGAGGATGCGGAAACAACTGGGCCCGTTGGCTTCACGAAGGACCATCTGAGCATGTATATCCAGACATCCGTCGACTCGAACACTGGGCGACCGGTGAAGATGGACATCGCCACCGGTGCCATTCAGGTGATCGCCGAGGATCCCACCTACGACATCGCAGGAGTGATGCGGCACCCCGACACGCGCGAGATCGAGGCGGTGACGGTGTACGGCGATCGCCTGGAATACAAGGTCTTCGACCACGCGGTCCGCGCTGACATCGAAGCCCTGCAGCGGCTCAGCGCGGGCGACTTGGTGATCAGCGCGCGAAACGATGACGACACGACGTGGCTGGTCGCCTTCGACAACGACGCCGGACCCGTGAAGTTCTACACCTGGGACCGCGACACCCAGACCGCGACGTTCCTGTTCGACCACCGCCCGCAACTCAACGACTACCCGCTGGTGCCGATGGAGCCTTTCACCTTCGCTGCGCGCGACGGGCTGACGATCCACGGCTACCTCTCCTTCCCGTCCGGCGCCGAGCGCACCAGCCTGCCGGCTGTCCTCGTCGTGCACGGCGGCCCGTGGGCTCGAGACGGTTGGGGACTGGACCCCGAGGCACAGTGGCTCGCGAACCGCGGCGACCTGTGCGTGCACGTGAATTACCGCGGGTCCAGCGGCTATGGCAAGGACTTCCTGAACGCGGGTAACCGCGAGTGGGGCGCCAATATGCACGACGATCTGTTGGACGCCATCAATCACCTTGCAGCGCAGGGCCTTGTCGACCGTGAGCGCCTCGCCATCTATGGCGGATCTTACGGCGGGTATGCCGCGTTGATCGGTGCAACATTCACTCCTGACGTCTTCAAATGCGCGATATCTATGGTCGGCCCATCCAACCTGAACACACTCATCGGGTCGTTTCCCGAGTACTGGAAGCCGATGATCGCGATGTGGCACAAACGAGTCGGCGAGGACAGAGATTTTCTGTGGTCGCGTTCGCCGCTGTCGAAAGTCGATGACATCCGAATTCCCATCCTCATCGCCCAGGGCGAGAACGATCCACGCGTGAAACGGGCAGAGTCAGAACAGATCGTCGCAGCCATGAAAGAGCGCGGGATTGATCACGAGTACGTGATGTACGAGAACGAGGGGCACGGGTTGGTTAAGCCCGAGAACCGCCTCGACTTCTATCGTCGGGCCGACCGGTTCCTCGCCAAACACCTAGGCGGCAGGGCCGAGTGAGCTGAATTACTGCGCAATTAGAGTCGCACGACTCAGGATCGGCGAAGCGACGCTCTCGTTATTGTTGGAGCTCGAAGGTAAACTCGTGGCCACAGATCCGGATGTGGTCTCCGTCGGCGAGGGTGGCATTGGGATCCAGTCGTCGGTCCTGCACCAACACACCGTTGACCGATTTCAAATCGATGATCATGAAACTGCTTCCGGTATCGATGATTACGGCATGATGTCGACTGATTTCGGCATCGTCGAGAACGATGTCATTCTCTGCCAGGCGCCCTATCCGTGTCGCCGGCGCCTGTAGCGGGTAGCGCCGCCCGGCTGCATCGCGCAAACCGGCAACTACAGACCGGCGAATAAGAGCGGGGTGCGCGGTGGCAAGGGCGCGGGCTGCAGTGGTTTTGCCAGCATGCTTGGTATCCAGACGCTCTTGGCGCAGAATTCGCGTGTGCAGGACCTCGACGGTGGGGCCTGGGTCGATGCCCAGATCCTCAGCCAGCGTCGTTTTGAGCCGCCGATAGGCCTCCAGTGCGTCGGACTGGCGTTCAGCCATGTAGTACGCGGTGATCAACTGCGCCCACAACGGCTCACGGTAGGGATGCTCGACAGCGAGTTCTTCGAGGTCACCGATAACAGCATGGGCCCGGCCGCAGGCGATTTCGGCTTCAGAGCGGGCGATGTGAACCCACACATTGTCTTCCATCAGCGCGGTCGCGAACGGCTCGACAAAGGTGAAGTCGTGTAAGTCATCAAGTACCGGCCCGCGCCATTCGGCCAGTGCGGCCGCCATATGACTACTGGCTTGCTCGAATTGTCCCGCTGCGGCAGCGTGAATGCCCGCACTCTTCTCGGCGATGAATCGGTCCAGATCGCAGTCGCCGTCAGCGACATACAGTCGATAGCCAGGGGGTGCGCTGGCCAATACCGCATGGGGGTCCACCTCGGCGCTGCCCAGCAGTCCGCGCAGGTTGGAGACGTAAGAGTGGATGCTTGCGCGCGCCGCTGGTGCGGGCGACTGATCCCAGGCGCCGTTGATCAGCGATGCCGTGCTGACCGCGCGATTACGGTTGATCAGCAGCATGGCCAACACTGCCCGTTGCTTGGGCGTGCCCAATGCCACCGGCGTGCCCGCCACGGTCATCGACAACGGTCCGAGAAGACCAAACTCAAGACGAGTTTCGCCCATCGCCTTTCCAGCCCTCCTGGTCGTCGGCGGCGTCGGTCTCTTATTGTGACGCTGCCGGACCAATCGGCGACCGCGATCGCGGATTTAGGCGATTGGAGCGCCCTGGTGGGACGCAGTGATCAGGCGGCCAGGCACTGCACCGAATCGTCGGGTCGCCGTCTCATGGAGCCGGCACGCCAACAATCCATTGAGAATCCTCCAAGGTGTCGGCGGCAATCTTTGCGCACGAACATTACTGTTAACTCTTTTCCCAAACGAGTTGCAACGATCAGAACTATGTGATATTTGGCGCTACCGGTTGCGGTGCGCGTCCGCCCTGTTCAAGGAGGTCACCCATGGCCGCTCTAGCAGGACGTGACACAACGCTGTGTCCGAGCACGACCAAGCTGACCGCTGCGCAGTGGACGCACGACGGTGAAGACAGTAGAAATCTCACTTTCGACTTGTCCTGCCCTCAAATCCGCGGATCATGAGCACAATCGTCGGCCCACCGGCAGACGCCTCGCAGACGACAACTCCGCCACCGGCCGGGCGCGACCTGCTGCCGCCTGAGGTAACACCCTCAGCCGTCTCCCGTGCGCCCAGCCCGGATGCCGGCAGCCGGTTCAGGATGTCCGACCGTGCCACATCGCTTATCACCCTGGCCGTCGGTGCCCTGGCGGTCGTGTTCTTCGGCGTGCTCGCCTTCGAGCACCGCTGGATTAGCGACGACGGCATGATCGTGGTCCGCGAGGTACGGCAGATTCTGGCCGGCGCCGGCCCCAACTTCAACCCGTTCCAGCGCGACGAGGTTGACACCAGCCCGTTGTGGACATGGCTGTTGGCCGCGGTCGCGTTTCTCGCCCGCGGTGACATCGCGGTCGACGCGGTCGTGTTCGGCTTGGTACTCGCGGTTGCCGGTATGGCGCTGGCATTGCGCGGCAGTGTTATGTTGCACCGGCAGTGCGGCGCGACCGGCGTGCTACTACCGGTAGGCGTCCTGATACCTCTTGGAATCCTTGGGTTTTGGGAGTTCGCCACATCCGGACTGGAAACCGGTCTTTCCCTCTTTTGGCTCGGCCTGGTGTGGTGGCTGCTGGTGTCGGTCACCGAAAAGCTAAGCCGCGCGCGGCTTACGACAGTTGCGATCATAGTCGGCGTCGGTCCGCTCGTACGGCCGGACTTCGCGTTGGCCACCGGCGTATTCGGGATCGCACTGCTGCTGATCGTGCGACCGGGCTGGCGACGCGGACTTGCCTACGCCGGGATTGGCGCGCTGCTGCCGGTGGGGTATCAGATCTTCCGCATGGGTTATTACGGCATCATGGTTCCGATGCCGGCCCTGGCCAAAGAAGCCGGCGACACGCTGTGGGGGCGCGGGATCGGCTATCTCACCGACTTCTTCAACCCCTACCGACTTTGGATTCCGCTGCTGCTGATCGCGTTTGTCAGCGTCGGATTGCTGCGCAATCGGACCGCAATCGACTGGCGCCGTACTCTTCTGATGGCCGCGCCGGTGCTCACTGGCCTACTGCTGGGATTGTACGTAGTTAAGGTCGGCGGCGATTACATGCATGCGCGCATGTGGATTCCGGTCATGTTCGCGCTGCTGTTGCCGGTGATGATGCTGCCGGCCGGACGCGCCAATCTGGTTGGCGCCCCGCTTGTCACGGTGTGGGCCCTGGTCGCCGGGCTGGGCCTGCACCCGCCCTACCAGGGGCAGCACTACGGCCCGGGCGACATCGCGAACGAGCGCGCCTACGAGACAATCCACTACGCCGGTTACCCGGACCTCACTACAACCGCTTCGCGATTCAGGAATTTCAACGAGTTGCCCATGCTCGTCGGCCTGATCGACCGCGGTGACCGCACGCTAGTGATGCGCATCGGGAGCCCACACAGTGCACCGTGGACCATCCCGATGTCACGGTCCGTGCCGGACAGAATTGGCTTTGTGTACCACAACATGGGTGTCGCAGCCGCGGTGATGCCGCTAGACGGCACCGTGATCGACCCGAACGGACTGGCTTCCCCAGCGGCCGGCCATCTGCTGCTGCAACAGCGCGGCAGGCCGGGTCACGAGAAGTGGCTGCCGCCTGCGTGGGTGTTGGGCGAGTACGCCGACCCCGCCGCGATCAACAACATGAAAGACACGAAAGAAGTGACGAAGGCGCAAGCGCTTGCGGCACGGCACGCCCTGTCCTGCACCAGCCTCGAAGAACTCATGGACTCGGTAAACGAACCAATGAGCCCGGGCCGCTTCTGGCACAACCTGACCGGTTCGCTGTCCCGCACGAGCCTGCGGATCCCGGCCGACCCATTCATCGCCGAACGCCAGTTCTGCCACCAATAGCTGCCCAGATAGGGAGGTAAAACCATGAAGTTCCAAGCTCGTATCACGCAAACAGGTGCAGCCGCGGTGGCCGCGGCATCCGCGATCGGCGTTGCGCTCGCACCAGCCGCCATCGCGGACCCGCCTGCAAACTATGCCGCGAACTGGAACGGGAGCTGGCATTCCGGCGGGGCCGGGGGCCCGGCAACTGTGCATCTCACCAGCGCTGACCCGATCATCGGAACCATCAACATTCCAGGAGCATGTACCGCGAACTGGACTGAAACTCAGAAGATCTCGACGACGAAGCGACTGGTGCACGCTCATGTCACTTCCGGTTCGTGCGGGGACAACACCTGGAATGTGACTTTCGAGCCGACGAGCAGCCTCACGGGTGTCGACACCATGCGCTCAGACACCACCTTCTCGTTCACACCGGCTTAGGACTCGTTCAGACCGAGAAAGGACGGTGGCCCTTACGACTTCGACTTTAAAGGCTGGGCGGCTCAGTTGAAGTTCGCCGCGGGTCTGATGCGCACAGGCGCGAGGGAAGTCGTGGTTCGATAGCGCGAAAAGCCTTGCAGAAACCACAATTACATGATACTAAGCCACCACAACTTGCGGCGCGTCCGCTGGGCGCAAGGAGGTTTCCCATGAAAATCGCTCTGACAGCGCTCTCAGTAGCCGTCATTGCCTCAGCGTTCGCACCAGCCCGGCCCGCCCAGGCCGTGCCCTGTGCAACCCCTGATGGCAGCGTCACCGCGGCGTGCAACGACTGCCTCCATTCAGAAGCCCAGGCCAAGCACGACCCAGCCACGATCGCACTCAAATGCGGATATCCCGGCACCGTCGCATCGCCTAATCAAGTGGACCCGCCGGGACAAAGTCCGTAACCAGGTGCACGATGGCGAAGGCTCTTCCGTCTACACGCAAGGCTGATCAACTGTCGTCGCGCCGCTCAAAGTGGTTGTTAGCGGACCATTTCCATACAGGCTGAGGTATTGACCTCCGCGTGGGATACCGAGCCCTAGTAGCCCCGATTCTGCGTCTGTGGTCGACGGACCATCCAGAGCCGCACGACGGCTACGACCATCGCAATGACAGCTGCCCCATACAACAGCAAGCCAGATGCCGGCGAGACGTTCACCCCGTCGTCGTCAGTAGAAGACGCATCGGTGAACCAATGGATCATCAGGAAGCCGAGCAGGCCGACCACCACGCTTAGCCCGATGAGACGCCAGACAGCCAACTGGGATTGCGACAGGACCGGGTATGCGAACCCCGCGGCCACGGCAACGAGTAGGAAAACTGGCCCCAGCGCGTCGCCCCGGGCTGAAACCTCGACCGATCCCGCGAGCGGGGCGCTGATTGTGACAAATGGGAGGAAGGTTGCGATGACGGCGAGGACGAAGCCGCCGAACAAAAGCCAAGCCGTGATCGACGGTTTGGCGGCGAGGCCCTTTGCGCCCGCGAGTCCTTCGGATGGCGATTGAATGCCGGCGCCTTGAGGGTAGGAGCCAGGCGGGGGCCACACAGGGGGAGGCGGTTCGCTGGGCATGCCATCGCCCTGCTCCGCTTCTGCGGCGGCATATCCCGGCGGCGGGGGCAGCGGGGCCCCAGATGGGGGCGGCAGACCAGACGGCGACGGCGCCTGCGGCGGTGGTGCGGACATGGCGGACGGCTGCGCCGGCCGAGCAGCGGGCTTTCGTTGACGCTGCGACGTCCAGTTCTGGCCATCCCAGAAACGCTGGGCATTCGGATTCTGTGGGTCGTCGTACCAGCCGGGCTGGTTGAGACTCGTCATGGGCAGATCCTCCCGGTTGGCTGGACTGCACCTGTAAACGGGAGATTAGCGCGGGCCGTAGCCATTCGCGACGTTTACCCGCAACTATTCTTTTCTTTCTTTACCGGTTGGCTACGTACGTCGGGCGCAGCCTGAATTGGCCGCCACCGCCACTTCAGGCGACGGAGAAAACGGCCTTGTGGTGCGGCGCCTCCGAGGGCGTGTCGCGGCCGACCGGGAGTGTCACCCCAGCGCGTGCGACAGTTTGGTGCCTGGTCGCCAGCCGGCTTTCGTGTTTCGGCTAATGCCAAAGAAACCGTCCCCATAGGCGAGTGCGGCAGTACACTTTGACCGCCGAGTCACGGCGGTTGTGCTGATCAACGCAGTCACTCGGAGAGAGTGCGGTGTCCTGTGGTGGAGCCCAAAGGATCGATTCTTCTGGTCTACTTCGTTGCCGACGAGTCCGGCTCGATGGGCCGCAATATCGACGAACTCAACAATGGCCTAGCTTCGTTGCACGACGCATTGCAACGAGAGTCCTTCGCCGCCGCCAAGGTTCGGTTATCGGTGATCGGCTTTTCCGACAGTTCGTTTACCTACCTTGAACCTGCCGACTTGCGTGTCCTCCAGGGGATGCCGGTGCTGACCGCGCAGAGCCTGACCTCGTATGCCGCGGCGTTCGACCAACTCGCCTACCGCATCAGCGTTGACGTTCCCAGCTTGAAAGCTCAGGGGTACACCGTGCATCGGCCGGCGGTGTTTTTCTTGACTGATGGGCTGCCGAACGAAAACGAAGATTGGCGCTCAGTTCGAGCGAACTTGCTGACTCAACCCGCGGCGCCCAACATCCTTGCCTTTGGCATCGGGGATGCCGACGCGGCCGTCATAGGTGAGGTCGCGACCAAGCCCCACTTCGCCTTCGTTGCTGCGCGCGGAGTCGATGCGGGCGCGGCGATCTCCGAGTTCCTCACCTCGCTGACGCAGTCGGTCATCAGCTCGGGGCAGGCTATCGCGACCGGCTCGGCTGAACTGCAATTCGAAAAACCAGAAGGGTTTACCTTAGCCGTCGACGTCGTGTAGGCGAACGTTCATGATCGCGTGGCGGAACCGAAAGCACGGGGGACCCCGCGACGAGGATCTCCCTGCGCCGCTGCCACCGCCGCCAGTGCAGCCAACAGCCCCCGCCGCCGAGCCGATCGCGGCAAGCGCATCGGATTCCGATGTCTCAGGAGTTGCCGAAGTCGTTGGGGCCACCGTCGTCCCGCAGATCACAGTCGGATCACCCTCGCCGACGGTGGAACCATCAGCAATTGCTACGGACTATTGCTCGTTGCCTTTCCGTCCCGACGTGGTGATCGACGGGTGGTCCACCGACGCCATGACGGTGCGCGGAGTGTCGCAGCGCGGACATCTGCACCGCTACAACGGCGCGCCACGCCAAGATGACTTCGCGATACATCTTCTCCCCGACGGACGCGTGATTGTCCTTGTCGCCGACGGCGTTTCGGGGGCGCCACAGTCGCATCTCGGCGCGAGCGCCGCAGTCAAGCAAGCGGCCGAGTGGCTGCACTCTCAGCTGGGCGATGAGGTCGGCGGCACCGACTGGTTAGGCCTGCTCAAAAGCACAGCGTGGGCGCTCAACGAGCGAGCGCAAAGCCTCCTGGGACTTGACGTCCCCGACCCGGTACGCGCCGAGCAGGAACTCGCAACGACTTTGGTGTGTGCGATCGTCGAACCCACCGGCGTCGGAACCTTGCGCGCTTATTTGGTGAGTGCCGGTGATTCGGCTGCCTGGCTGCTCACAGCCGGACAGTTCGTCGAAATCCTCGCCGGCAAGACACCGTCGGTTTCCGGGATTGCCTCATCGGCGGTTATTGGATTGCCCCGCGTGCCAAGCGAAGTGACGCCCCAAGTGGTCGAAGTGGCCGACGGCGATGTGTTGTTGATCGGCACCGATGGAATCGGTGATCCCCTGGGAACGGGGCAGGGCGGGGTGGGCGACCTGTTCCGCGACGTCTTGACGAAAGCGTCGGCGCCTTCGCTGATCGAGTTTGCCCATGCGGTGGACTTCAGCCGGGAAACCTTCGACGACGACCGGACATTGGTTGCAGTTTGGCCGCGGATACCGGGAGGTCCCGAGACCGTGGTGGAGCCTCGGAAACCCAGTGCCGTGGAAGGACTGCAATGACACGGCAGGTGATCGAACGTGACAAGTTGGGCGCGCCAAGGATCCTCCAAGGCGACTCCGTCAACGTTGCCGTGTCTTCAACAATCGATGCCAGTGGCCAGCCCGCGCGATCACGCCAGTCGCGCCGCTGGACATCTTCCCCGAGGAGAAGAAGCTGATGACTCAGCCACGGGGCGCCGACTGGTACCCGGACCCCAGCGGCAAGCCGGGCCGGATGTATTGGGATGGCCAGCAATGGCACACGGACGTCCCCGAGACACTGCCACCGGCTGATCAGTCCCGTGCTCAGGCGATCGCAACGGCTGCACAGCCTCAGCGCGGTGCAGCCCTGATCACCGCGCTTTGGGTGGCCATCGCGGCCCTGGTCGGCACGGTCGCCATCGCCGGCTACGTGCTCGTGAAGCAGTCCCACCGATCGCAAGCCCCGACCGCGCAACCAGCGCCGGCCTCGTTAGTCCCAACCGCGCAATCCCCACCGACTTCAGCGCAAAACCCGCCACTGGCACCCCCGCCAAGGGCGGCCCCCACGTTGGCGTACTTCAAGACTTTGTCGGGGACGGGCTGTCTAGTCACCGCGGATCAGGTCACGTGCCAGACGTGTATTCCGGGAGAGGTCATTACGAACGCCTATACGTGTACCGATCCCGCGCCCGCGGTTGCAGTAAACACGGTGGGCATTGTCGATCGAAATCCTGCAGGTATCGGCTCATCTTCGACGATGCAGCAGCTCTCGAATGGCCAGACCTATCACGCCAACGGCTGGACGATCGTGGCCAGCGGCGGCTGGTCGCGCTTCATCGACGACGCGACCGGCCACGGGATGGCCGTCGCAGCCCAGAACTTCGACTCGTACTGACCCGATCGACAGAAAAGCAGTCATCATGAGAACGCCACCCGTGGTTGAGAGCGCACGCAAGGTTCACGTGTGCGCAGCGCTTGTGGGAGGTTTGCGAT
>NZ_JCALCY010000028.1:0-23890 GCF_059812585.1 Mycobacterium sp. NGS48 | reverse complement strand
GGTAGACGCGCGCTAGTTACGTGTCCAAATGGACACCGGGCAGTGACCGTTGGGCGGGTTATGACTCTGGAAGGCTGCGCGAAGGGGTAGTTAGGCCAACGGCAACCGACACGGCTTACTTGACATAGCGTGGATTATCAAGCATTGGTGATCGCCCCAGGCAACGGCGCCAAATCGTCACACTGACGATTTGAGACGGCCCGAGGCAGGCCGCTTCGGCGACCGCGTAGCTAAGGTGACCGCGACTGTTCGATGATGCCGTACAGCGGGTTTTGGGCTGCTGCGGCGCGGTTCTCGGCGCCGGCCCCGTCGACATATCGCTGGGAGGTGACCATCGATTCGTGCCCGAGGAGCTTCATCAAGGTGTAAACGCTGACCTCCGCGTTGGCCAGCTCGGTAGCGAAGGTGTGTCGGAAGCCGTGAACCAGGGCACCTCTGGCCCGCTGGCCGTTGAGCCCCGCCCTTTTGAAGGCCCGCAGCACCCGGTACTGCAGCGTGCCTCGGGTGATCCGCTCGCCGTCGTGGCCTACGAACAACGGGGTCGTCGTCGGCCAGTCGGCCAGCCCACCTTTGCGCGCATGCTTTCTAGCGCGGGGAAAGCGGGCGGCCCGCGAGTCCAGGTATTGCTCAAGCACATCGATGAGCGCCGGCTCGACCGGGATTCGGCGTTCCTTGTTGCCCTTGCCGCGCACATGGATGACACCACCCTGATCGGTGATGCGGATGTCGCCAACATTGGTGCCGATGAGTTCGTCGGCTCGAAGTCCGGCCAGCACCGCGGTCAAGACGATGGCCCGGTCCCGCTCGGCCCAATCCGAGCGGCGCCGCGATGTGCGATCGGTGTCTATTGTTGTGAGGACACCCGAAATCGTTTCAGCCCCAAGCCCTTTAGGCAGCGATTTAGGAACCTTTGGCCGCCCGATGAACGGCATCGGATTGGAAGCGATCAACTCACCAGTGTAAAGAAACGAACACACTGTGTTCCAGGTCGACCAGCAGCGCCGGATCGATGCGGCCTCGTGGGTGTCGGCGTAGGCGGCGAAGACTGTCCGCATCGCATCCTTGGTGATGACATCCGGTCGCAGGTGGGCGACATCCTCGCGATCGCCGGCCAGAAGCGTGGCGATGCCCTCGAAGTCCTGCCGGTATGCCTTAGTGGTATGCGGAGACGGCTTGCGGATGGCGCGATCGGCCAGGAACGCCAAAAACCATTCTGGGTAACGCAATTGGAGATTGTCACCTCCGTCTGACGCTGAAGCCATGAGCCTATTGTCGCACGCGTTGATGGATATCAGCAGTTATCCATCAACTGGTCGTGTCGCGCGTCAGAATTGACGGGTCTGGTCTTCGGCTTCTCGGGATCTCAACCGCTGTGTGAGCACACCCGATAGAGATAGCGACGACCGCCGAGGCGGTTCTTGGCACCGACGAGATGTCAAGTAGCGCCGTTTAATCCGAGTCCGCCTGGACATTCGTGGGCCCAGTGTTGGTCTTTGACCTCCGCGGTTGACGAATGGAGAAACCGTCGGGTTTGCCATCCCGGGCGGTCCGGCCGACTCGGTGGTGCAGAAAGGTGAAATATGACATCGACTATCCCATCGGTGGTACTGCCCTCCGGCGAGGCGATCGCTGTGCTGGGTCAGGGCACCTGGCACTTCGGCGAACATCGGGCGCGGCGGTCCGACGAGATCGCATCGCTCCGGCTCGGGCTCGACCCTGGGGATGACGGACCCGGCGTGTCATCGATAACGCCTGTGCGATGAGGAGATCCGGTGCCGGACACGGCTCCCACGGCGAGGTGAAGTGCTCACCGATCCATACCTCGTCGAACCCGAGCGCATCGAGTCGCGCGATCACCTGCAGGTCCCAGGCCTGGCCGTCGCCGATCGTGCGCTCGGGTGGATGCGACGGCATCAGCAGTGCACCCAGTCTCAAATGCGTCCCCCTAGGGGTTGGTTGCGCGTGCCGCTAGTTCGATGAGGCGTCCTCGAAGCCCCAACGCGCCCAATTCGATCGAACCTTTTCCTGAATAGGTTCGGGGTAGTTGAGCTCGAACGAGAGGACCCGTTTCTTGGGGTAGGCCGATGCGCTCCTAGCGTGGATCCACATCAGATCCGTGGCGGGCGGAAGGCCGAGCATGACGGCGAGCCGGGCCCAAGGCTGGCCCGGGGTACCGCTCTTGGCCATCCCGAAATCCGCGGCCCGAAAACCCGGCGGGGATCCCTTGATCCTGTTGAAAATCGCTCCGGGAGAAAGCGTCTCGGCCGTTTGCCGAAAGACCGCGCCCAGCTCCAGGTACCAGTCCACTTCGTCGTTGATCTCGAGCAATTCGCCCATGCTCTGCAGAGTTTCGAGAGCGGGGAATGCGGGTGCGATCGATCGACACGGCTCTGTCAAGCCTCCCTGGCGCGCTCAAGCGTAAGCGCCTAGTTCACGCGGAGCAATACGTATCACGAGCACCCGTGCGGGAGCAGCGTCCAACGCAGACCGGGTTGGTGATCGGGGCACACGCGATGGGCCGTCATGCCCAGGAATGGATCTCCGAGGTGTCGATGATGATCGGTGCCCAGACTCCGGTCGACGTCGTCAAGAATGTTGTGCACCCGTTCCCGACGTTCAGCGAAATCCTCGGGGTCCGGCTCTGCGGACCGTTCGGGCCGATGGCAGATTGCGGATCTGACCATGGTCCCCGAGTCGCGTCGTAAGCTCCTCTGTAACCGCCCATCGCCGTGAACATTTGGAGAAAGTCGTGAGTACCTACACAGTTGGCTACCTCGTCGGTAGCCTGTCTGTCGAGTCGATAAACCGCACCCTGTCGATGACTTGTCGTTCGTGGAGATCCCGATCAAGGATCTGCCGTTGTACAACCGGGACTTCGATGCCGATTACCCGCCGTCGGGCAAGGCGCTCAAGGAGGCGATCGCCTCCGTTGACGCGGTGCTGTTCGTGACACCGGAGTACAACTCCGATATCCGCGGCAGCCTGAAGAATGCCATCGACTGGGCAAGCCGGCCCTGGGGGACGAACTCGTTCGCGCATAAGCCCTCAGCAGTGCTCGGAGCCTCGCCCGGCAAAATCGGAACAGCGGTCGCCCAACAGAACCTGCGCAGCGTCCTCAGCTACTGCGATTCACCTCAGATGGGCGCACCGGAGGCCTACATTCAGCTCACCCCCGGACTGATCACTGGCGACGGTCAGGTCACCGAGGAGTCGACCGAGAAGTTCCTTAAGCGATTTCATGGCAGCGTTCGAAGTCTTCATCGTCCGGGTGCTCACCGTCCTCCCACGAGACAGCTGACCTTCGCGCGAAGGGCCTGCTGTCCCAATCATGTCCGACGCAGACCCCTGCCGTCGTCCGGTCCCCGTAACAATGGGTGAGTGCAGGAGAGGAAGGTCGACGCGTGACGCAGTTGGCGAGCATGGGCGGGGACACGTCGGCAGACAACCAGAACGGCGGCGGCGGTGAGACAATTGCACCCCGACCCTATGTTCTGGGCGACGTGTCCGGACTCCTGAACCGCGACGAATTGGCGGCGGTCGATGCCTGGTGGCGTGCGGCGAACTACCTCGCGGTCGGTCAGATCTACCTCTCGGGCAACCCGCTGTTGCGGGAGCCGCTGGTTCCGCAGCACATCAAGCCGAGGCTGTTGGGTCACTTCGGCACGGTCCCCGGGCTGAACTTGGTGTGGGTGCACGCCAACAGGCAGATCGCACAGCGCGGGCTGAATGCGGTATTCGTGGCCGGGCCCGGCCACGGGGGCCTGGCCCCAACGCCTGCGCGTGGTTGGAGGGCACGTATTCGGAGCTGTACAGCTACATCCCGCAGGACGCGACCGGGATGGCGGCGTTCTTCGCCCAGTTCTCCTATCCCGGTGGCGTGCCGAGCCACTGTGCCCCGAAGACGCCGGGATCATTCCACGAGGGCGGCGAGCTCGGGTATTCGCTGCTGCACGCGTTCGGGGCGGCATTCGACAATCCCGACTTGACTGTGTTCTGCGTTGTCGGTGACGGGGAGGCCGAGACCGGCCCGCTGGCAACCAGCTGGCACGCGAACACGTTTCTCAACCCGGTCCGCGACGGGGCCGTGCTGCCGATTCTTGCGCTGAACCAGTACAAGATCGCCAATCCCACGATTCTGGCCCGCATGCCCGAATCCCGGTTACTGGAGTTACTTCGCGGCTACGGCTATGAACCGCACGTCGTCTCCGGGAACGACCCCGCGGTGGTGCATCAGGCGATGGCCGAAACACTCGAGGTCTGCCTGGACCGCATTGAGCAGATCCAACAGGCCGCGCGGGCTGGCGGTGTCAGCTCTCAGCAGGTATGGCCGATGATTGTGTTGCGCACCCCGAAAGGCTGGACCTGCCCGCCGGTGGTGGATGGCCAGCAGGTGGAGGGCACCTTCCGTGCTCACCAAGTTCCGCTGCCCGCAGCGCGGACCGACGAGCGTCACCGTCAGGTGCTCGAGGAATGGCTGCGCTCGTACCGGCCAGAGGAGCTGTCCGACGACACCGGCCGACCGGTGCGCGAGCTACTGGATGTTGTCCCCGGCGGCGACCGGCGGATGAGCGCCAATCCGGTGGCCAACGGCGGAACTCTGCTTCGTGACCTGCGGCTACCCGACTGGCGCGACTACGGCGTGGAGGTGTCCGCCCCGGGGGCGACCGAACATGAGGCGACCCGGGTGCTGGGTGGCTGGCTGCGTGACGTCACCGACTTGAATCGGACAAACTTTCTGACCTTCGCCCCCGACGAGCTGGCGAGCAACCGGCTCCAGGACATCCTCGAGGTCACTGGACGGGACTGGCAAGCCGAGGTCGGCGAGTTCGACGAGAAACTCGACCCGCAGGGGCGGCTGATCGAGGTGCTCTCCGAACACATGTGTGAGGGCCTGCTCGAGGGCTACCTGCTCAGCGGGCGGCACGGACTGTTCACCTGCTACGAGGCGTTCATCCACATCGTCGATGCCATGTTCAATCAGCACGCCAAGTGGCTCGATGCCAGCGCGCAGGTCGCGTGGCGACGCCCGATCGCCAGCCTCAACTACCTGCTGTCCTCACACGTCTGGCGCCAGGACCACAACGGATTCACCCACCAGGACCCCGGCACGACAGTCACCTCTCGGCTCCTGGCGATATTGGGTGCGTTCGACGAGAGGCACCGCAGTCTGACGCTGACGGCGGTGGCCCGCCGTGCCGGAATGCCGGTACCCACGGCGCACCGCCTCATCGGCGGGCTGATCGAGGGCGGGGCGTTGCAGCGGCTCGCCGATGGTCGTTATGCGATGGGTCCGTTGACGTGGCGCGCCGGGTTACTGGCACCCGTTGGAGACGGCTTGCAACGGGTGGCAGAGCCCTTCCTGCACGACGTCTACGCCGCGACGTTGGCCACCGTGCACTTGGCGGTTCGGGATAGCGACCAGGTGTTGTATTTGGAGCGGATGGCGGGCCGCATGTCGGTGCCGATCCTGAGTGAGGTGGGCAGTCGGCTACCCATGCACGCCACCGGGGTCGGCAAGGTTCTGCTTGCTCATGCGCCTGCTGACGTTCAAGCACGGGTGTGTGCCAATCTGACGCGCATCACGCCGCACACGATCACGCGGCCGAATGTGCTGCGTGCGCAGCTGGCCCTGATTCGCCGCGAGGGCGTGGCCACGACAAGCGAAGAGATGTCGCGCGGGGCCTGTTCCCTTGCGGTGCCGGTGGTTCAGTCCTCAGACGGTGCTGTTGTGGCCGCGATCGGGGTGGTCGTCGCGACCCTAAAGCGGGACCGCCAGCGACTTTTGGGCGCACTGCAGGTCGCCGCCCGAGGCATCAGCCGGCTGATGTGACTCTCTGTTCTACAGAGGATAAGTTGACTATCTCTCCGTAAAGGAAGCATCCTTGCCGGTATGGGCGATCTGCGACGAGTTCTCGACGATGTGCGTGGCGGGATGATTCCGGCGCACATTTACAACGACGCGGACATCTTCGAACTCGAGAAAGAGCGGATTTTCAGCCGCGCCTGGCTTTTCGTGGCCCACGAATCCGAAATACCGCAGGATGGCGACTATGTCGTGCGGCGGGTCCTCAACGACTCGTTCATCATCGCCCGCGATTCGAAGGGCGAGATCCGGGCAATGTTCAACATGTGCCTGCACCGCGGAATGCAGGTGTGCCGCGCCGAGATGGGCAACGCATCGAACTTCCGCTGTCCATATCACGGCTGGTCCTATCGCAACGACGGCCGCATCGTTGGCTTACCCTTTCACAAAGATGCCTACGGCGGCGAGGACGGGTTCAAGAAAAACGGCCAAACCCTGCTGCCCGCACCGAATCTGGCGAGCTACAACGGGCTGATCTTCATAAGTCTGGACGCCGACGCCGACGCCGAGCCGCTCGAGGACTACCTGGGTGACTTCAAGTTCTACCTCGACTTCTATACCAGGCAGAGCAACCACGGGCTGGAAGTACGGGGGCCGCAACGGTGGCGAATTAAGGCCAACTGGAAAATCGGTCTGGAGAATTTCGCCGGGGACATGTACCACACGCCGCAGACCCACGCTTCGGTCGTGGAAATCGGCTTGTTCCGCGAACCGAAAGCCGAAAAGCGCAAGGACGGCGCGACCTACTGGGCACATCGCGGCGGCGGAACGACGTACAAGCTTCCCTCGGGAACATTCGAAGAACGCATGCGCTATGTCGGCTACACCGACGACATGGTCGGCCGCATGAAGGAAGTCTGGACAACAGAGCAGCAGAAAGTGGTGGGGGAGGACGGCTTTATGATCTCGGCGGCCTCGTGCTTTCCGAACCTGAGTTTCGTGCACAATTGGCCCAAGGTGGAAGAGGGCAGCCAAACGGGAAGCGATGTTTTGCCGTTCATCTCGATCCGCGCGTGGCAGCCGATCAGCCAACACGAGACTGAGGTGTATTCGTGGTTCGCGGTCGATTCCGCCGCGCCCGAGCAATTCAAGAAGAACTCGTACAAGGCCTATCTCATGTGTTTTGGTTCCACCGGCATGTTCGAGCAGGATGACGTCGAGAACTGGGTTTCGCTCACCAACACGGCCGGCGGTTCGATGGCGCGCCGACTCCTGTTGAACAGTCGGATGGGCCTGTTGAGCGATGATCAGCCCGTCGCAGAGGCCTTACCCCCGGATCTGTTCCACGGCCCTGGTGTCGCCCGGGTTGGGTACAACGAGTCAAACCAACGCGCTCTCCTCAACATGTGGGCTGACCATCTCACATCGCCTACGGCACCGACCCGCCGAACCGGCATCGGTACCCACAATCCGGAAGGCCTCACACCGCTACGGCAGACGAACCACTCGATGCCGGCGATCACAGAGGTGCACCGGTGACGACCCATTCCGAGCAGGCCGTCCTCGGCGATCACGCGCCACGCCAGCAACGGGTGGGAAGGCCGTTGCCGTTTAATGACCAACGGCACTTACAAGCGCACCAGTTCCTCGTGGACGAGGCCTACCTGCTCGACGCCCAGCAATACCGCGAATGGCTGGACCTACTCACCGACGACATTCACTACCTCATGCCGGTTCGCGTGACGACGGCACTCGGCGCCGGCTTCGACACTTCGCCGGGCATGGCGCACTTCGATGAGAACAAGTACTCGTTGAGCCGACGGGTGGCGCGGTTCCTCACAGAGCATGCCTGGACCGAGGATCCGCCGTCGCGGTTACGCCACTACGTCACCAACGTACGTACGTTCGCCGCCGAGGAGGGCCACCTTGTTGTCGAATCGGCCGAATTACTGTTTCGCAGCCGTGGTGACGTCAACGAGTCGGCGTTGGTTTCCTGCGGTCGGGAAGACTTGTTGCGCCTCGAGCAGGACCGGTGGAAGTTGGCTCGGCGCACCGTCTTGATCGATGAGTCGGTGATACGAATGCAAAATCTGGCGGTATTTTTATGAGCTTGCAAGGGGAGGACGACCGCGAAGACGCGCGGGCGGCCCGCCTGGCGGCGCAGGAGCTGGCCGCATTCCTGGAAGGCGCCGTCGGTGAACCACTCACGGTGGCAAACGAATTCACCGAAGTTGTGCTGCGCCGTGTTGACACCAGGAACGGATCGCGACTGCTGATCTCCTCTCCCCGGTCCGGGCAATGGATCACGCTCGATGCTCTCGAGGTCGAGGCGTTGACGTGGCAGAACACCCGAACTCTCGCGGCGATGGTGGGCAACGTATGTGCCCCGCTGTTCCCCGACGACGAGAGTTCGCCATGACTGGATGGCTCGAGGGAAAGCGCGCCTTGGTCGTCGGTGCGGGTTCCGGCATCGGCAGGGCAGTCGTTGACGCCTACCGCGCCGAAGGCGCCCGGGTTGCCGTGCTGGAACGCGACGGCGGTAAATGCGCAACACTGCGCGGCGAGCTGCCGGATGTTCCTGTGGTGGAGGGTGACGCGACGTCGCGCGAGGCCAACGACACCGCTGTCGCCGCCGCCGTCGAGAGCTTCGGCGGGTTGGACACACTGGTCAATTGTGTTGGAATCTTCGACTTCTACAAGGGGATTACCGACATCAACGCCGATGACCTGAGCAAGGCCTTCGACGAAATTTTTCACACGAACGTGCTGAGCCATCTGCAATCGGTCAAGGCCGCCGTTCCTGCGCTTCGGGCTCAACCTGGCGCCTCGATCGTGCTCACCGAGTCGACGTCATCGTTCTACCCGAGTCGCGGCGGGGTGCTGTACGTGGCGTCGAAGTTCGCGGTGCGCGGTCTGGTCACGACACTGGCATACGAACTGGCGCCACATATCCGAGTCAACGGCGTGGCACCAGGGGGCACGTTGAACACCGATCTTCGTGGTCCGCAGAGTTTGTCGTTGGAGGACAGACGGTTGGACGCCACGCCAGCGCGGGCTCGCGACCTTGCGGCACGGACGCCGTTGAATGTCGCGCTGTCCGGCGAAGACCACGCTTGGAGTTTCGTTTTCCTGGCATCTGACCGGTCCCGAGGGATCACGGCCGGCACAACCCACCCCGACGGCGGATTCGGGATGGGCGCGCCAAGACCGGTGCCACCGAGTTAGCGAAGGGGATAGCAGCGTGCCAACAGTCAAAGCCGATCTGGGTGCGTGTCAGGGGTACGCCAACTGTGTTGCTGCCGCCGACGAGTACTTCGATGTCGACGACGACGGTGTGGTGGTCCTACTGGTGACCAACGTGGCCGAATCCGACCGTGCCCGGGTAGAGGAAGCGGCGCGAAGCTGCCCCGTTTCCGCCCTGCGGGTTGAGGATTGATGGGTCGCCCAACTGCGGTCATCGTCGGAGCATCGATCGGCGGGGTGCGCACGGCGCAGGCGCTGCGAGCAGCGAACTACCCAGGACGAATTGTTCTCCTCAGCGATGAGCAGCTGTCCCCCTACGACAAGCCACCACTGTCCAAGGCATTCCTCGCCGGCACGTGCGCACCAGGCGATATCACCCTGCTAAACCAGCGCGACGCCGACGAACTGGACATCGATGTCCGGCTGGGCTGCCGAGCCGCACATCTACATCTATCGCGCGACGAAGTCGAACTCGACAACGGTGAGTACCTGAGGTTCGATCATCTGGTCATCGCGACGGGGGCGCGGGCCCGGCCCTCACCGTGGGGTCAACCCGACGGCCTGCACATGCTACGCACCTACGAGGACTCGCAGCGGCTGCGCGCGGACCTGACACGAGGTGGTCGGCTGGTGGTTGTCGGTGGCGGCTTCATTGGCGCCGAAACAGCCGCTACCGCACGTTTATTGGGACTTTCTGTCACTATCATCGATCCCAGCCCCGTGCCGATGGAACGCGTGCTGGGCGCACACATCGGAGAAAGATTCACCCGACTGCACGAAAGCAACGGCGTCACCACAATCTTCGGTGTCGGAGTGGAAGGGATTACGGGCCGGCGCGCAGGGTTCCGTGTGGCCCTGACGAACGGCTGCATCCTCGACTCTGACTACGTCGTCGTCGGAATCGGCGCTATTCCGAACGACGACTGGTTGACCTCGTCGGGCCTGCATATCGACAACGGCGTTATATGCGACAAGTACCTCCGTGTGCCGGATGCGCTGAACGTGTTTGCAGTCGGGGATGTCTGCCGCTGGCAGAATCCGCGTCATGATCGGCTCACCCGCGTGGAACACTGGACCAACGCCGTCGAGCAGGCGGCAATCGTCGGGCACAACATCACGCAACCAACCGCGCTCATCGCCTGCGCGCCTGTCGAATACGTCTGGACCGACCAATACGACTGGAAAGTCAGGGTCGTCGGCCAAGCCGGCATCGCCGAGAACCGTCACGTCGACGTGGTCGGCGAGAACAGTCGCACCGGCCGATTCGCCGGACTGTACAGCCCAGACGGCCGCACATTGAGCGGCATGGTCGTCGTCAACTGGCCGCGGGCCCTCGTCGCAGGACGAAGAGCGCTCGCACAGCGCACACCGTATGTGGTGTTCAAAGAAACGCTCGAACGACTTGCGGGACCGCGACACATCGATGCATAGGGGCACAACGTGACAGACGGGTTGGAACAGCAACGCGCGACGGTGGCCGCAGCGTGCCGAGTCGCAGCTGCTCGAGGATTAGTTGACGGCATCCTCGGCCATATCAGTCTCCGTGTCGACAACGAAACCCTGTTGCTGCGTTGCCGCAGCGATACCGATAACGGCGTCGCATATACCCGTCCGGCCGATGTCCGGTTGGTGCGCTTTGACGGAACAGCCGGTGCCGCGGGTGAACTCGATGGCTATCGGGTACCCAACGAATTCCCGATCCATGCCGAAACCCTGCTCGCGGCCCATCAGCACCGGGCGGTCGCACACCTGCACCCACCGCAAGTTGTGGCCGCCGACCTCGCCGGAATCACCATCCGCCCGATCTACGGTGCATACGACATCCCCGGTGCATGGCTGGCACGCGGGGCCGTACCCGTCTACGAACGTGCGGTACTGATCCGCAGCGCAGCGCTTGGCAAGGAATTGGTCGCTGCCATGGGGAACCGGCCGGTCGTGATCTGCCGCGGGCACGGAATCGTCAGTGCGGCAGCCACAGTCCAGCAAGCCGTGCTGCAAGCCATCAGCCTTGACGAACTGGCTCGCACGTCGTTGCGCATCCTCTCCGCCGGCGGCACGCTGCGCGACATCGACGACACCGATTGGGCTGACCTGCCGGATCTGGGGCCAAGCTTCACTGCCGACGCGGCATGGCGGCACGAGATCGCTCGCATCCACGAACCCGTAGCGGGTTCCGGGGGTTACGGCGCCTCGCCGAGATGATCGCCGATCTCCTTGCCCGCCTCCAAGAGCCCCGCCGCAACCATGGGGTACTGCGACGCCTTGAGGCGGTTTACCGGAGCGGCGGCGTTGAGGGCCAATCGCAAACCGGGCGCGCGGGTGCGGATCGGCACAGCGACTGATGCAACGCCTTCCTCACTCTCTTCGCGATTCACCGCGTAACCTCTGCGCCGAATTCGGCTGAGCTCCTTCAGCAGCTCGATTCGGGTAGCGATGGAATTGCTTGTGATTCGCTCGAGAGCGTCGTCCGGATAGAGTCGTTGAACCTCCGCGTCCGACAGTTGGGCGAGCATCGCCTTGCCTGTCGAGGTGCAGTGTGCCGGCACGGTCAAGCCAAGGCGGGATGCGACACGCACGGCAGTTGGCCCCTCGACAGCGGCGACGAAACGAACGGCGGGTCCTTCGAGCATGCCCATGTGGACGGATTCACGGAGCCGTTCACTGAGTCGACGCATGATTGGTGTCGCCGTTCTCGGCAGATCGATGCGGCTAAGGGCCGCGAACGCGATACCGGTGATTGCCGGACCCGCGTGATAGGCCTTCGTCGCAGGATCTTGGCGAACGAAGCCGCGGTACTGCAGCATCGCGAGCAGCCTGTGCGCGGTCGAGGAGGCGACATCTAGATACCGCGTCGCCTCGCTCAGCCGTACCTCTGGCTGTTCTGCCACGAGCAGAATGAGCTTCAACGCCTTATCCACCGATTCGATCGGATATTGCGGCAGCAGCGCATCTTCGGGTGCGGGCGCAGAGACCGGCCGACGCCGTCCATCTTTCTGCATGACAGAGACCATACCTGCCAAATTGGAAGCATGGAAAGCTTAGTTCACGGAACTTCCCGCCTGACTATCTTCTACGGACAGCTGCTCGGGCTTCAAGAAACTTGGTATGGGCGCCTCTCGGTCGTCGAATGTCCCGAATAGGCAACCGATTCCATCGATCACCGTGCCGTCAGCGGACATCGACAACTCCATAAAAGATAAGGCACCAAATAGGCGCTCTCTGCTATGCAGATTCAGTCTCTGCTAGGAAGCCCAAGTCGCAGCCGTACCCAGGTCAAGGACCCTCAGCAGGCGCCCGTTCGACGCTGGGCCCCGAGGGGCGACGCACTGCCATCACCTGGGCGCTGCGCGAATTGGAGTTATTGAAGCGCTTGAGGGATAGCTCTCCTGGCGCAGGGAGGAGAAGCTGGCATCCAGCAAAGGAGGGCTCTTGACGCACACTCGCACACTGGCAGCAACCGCCCTCCGCATCCACGAACGGGTGAAGAGCATAGGACACAAAAGATGGGTTGGCTTTCAGGGCGCGTAGCCCTTATAACCGGCGGCGCATCGGGAATTGGTCGCGCTGTGGCCGAGCGGTTCCTGGCAGAGGGGGCATGCGTAGCAGTATTGGATCGTTCGGAGCGCAGGCTCGGCGATCTCGAGAGCGAAAGCGGCAACCTCCTCACCGTGGTCGGGGACGTGACGTCGTTCGTGGATAATCGCCGAGCGGTCGAAGCTGCGGTCGCGGCATTCGGCAAGCTGGACGTCTTCGTTGGGAATGCCGGAATTTTCGACTATTTCGTGCCGCTCGTAAATTTCGAGGGCCCCGATCTCAGCAGCGCGTTCGACGAGATATTTGCGGTCAACGTAAAGGCCTATCTGCTAGGTGCCCGAGCGGCGGTGCCTGCACTTCTCGAAAGTGACGCTCCCAGCATCATTTTCACCGTCTCCAACTGCGGATTTTATACTTCTGGCGGCGGGCCACTGTATACGGCGTCGAAGCATGCGGTTGTCGGGGTGGTGCGCCAACTCGCCTACGAACTTGCACCGAGGATCCGCGTCAACGGTGTCGCGCCGGGCGGCACCATCACCGATCTACGGGGTATCGCGGACCTCGACCAGGGTGACACTGCACTATCCGCAGTCCCCGATATCGGGGAAATGCTGAGTACCACCAATCCTCTTCAGCGTGCCCAGGATCCGGCTGACCACGCCGGGGTGTACCTACTACTCGCGTCCACAGAGAACTCTCGAGCCGTGACAGGAGTCATCATCAACAGCGACGGAGGCCTTGGCGTCCGCGGAATGCTGCAACCTGCCGGCGGCCTTGGTCTGACCACCGTGTCGACGGGCGCGGCGCCCGAGCCAGTCTAGAAGGGGTTAGAACAATGCTTGTCAGATCGCTGGGATACCTCGGAGTGGAATCGCCAGACTTCAAGCAGTGGCACGATTTTGGTCCTGACGTGCTTGGCATGCAAGCAAT
Organism: Mycobacterium sp. NGS48; assembly: GCF_059812585.1. NCBI lineage: Bacteria > Bacillati > Actinomycetota > Actinomycetes > Mycobacteriales > Mycobacteriaceae > Mycobacterium > Mycobacterium sp. NGS48. Next base: position 10,380 of record NZ_JCALCY010000028.1, on the reverse strand, counting down.
CGAGGCTGACGACGGCGCCGTACTGCTGCGGATGGACGACGCCGCCCACCGAATCGCGGTCCACCCTGGCGAGCGTAATCGACTGCGGTACACGGGCTGGGATGTGGGCGGTGAAGACGGCCTAGAAGCAGCCGCTGAAATCCTCCAATCGCGGGAAGTGCCGTTCGAGGTGGGAACGGATGAGGAACTGGCAAGCCGCGGCGTGCTCGGACTTATCGCTCTCAACGACCCGATGGGTCTGCGCCACGAGTTGTTCTACGGGCAGAAGTTCATTCCGAAATCTTTCCAGCCGGGCCGACCGATGTCCAGATTCATCACCGGATCCCAGGGACTCGGTCATGTCGTTCTGGCAACGCCGGACCTTAAGCAGTCCGATCGCTTCTTTCGGGATGTGTTCGGATTCCGAAAGAGCGACGAGATCTACACCTTCATCGACCTTTGGTTCTACCACTGCAATCCACGCCATCACAGTCTCGCATTGACACCAATCCCCGGCGTTCGTGGATTACATCACGTGCTGGTCGAGGTGGAGGATCTCGACGACGTCGGTACGGCCTACGACCTGTGCATATCACGAAAGATTCCGCTCAGCATGACTTTAGGCCGGCATGTCAACGACCGGATGGTCTCCTTCTACGTGCGCACACCATCCGGGTTCGACATCGAGTATGGCTGGGGAGGCGTCGCGGTCGACGACGCGAATTGGACAGTCGCACAGTATGACCGGCCCAGTGTGTGGGGTCACCAACTCGTGGCCCGGACACCGCCAGGGGCACTCGAACCAGCCGGCTAGAACATCGCCACAGCAGTGAGACAGACAAACGGATCAGCACACACCAAGGGAGAAGAGTTATGACGATTCAATTCCTCACTGAGCAGTGGGCGGACGCAGTGACCACCGCAGCCAACAAGGACGAAAAGTTTCGAGCAGCGGCAAAAGGACACGAGCTCGTGCTGCAGGTTGCGGTGTCCGACAGTCCCCAGAGCAGTGAGTACTACATGCATTTCGACAACGGAACTCTCGACGTCCGGATTGGACCCGCGCCCAGCACGCCAGATGTGCGCGCCGAGATGACTTACGAGACGAATGTCGCTCTTTCCAAGGGTGAACTCAACGGGCAGACCGCAGCGATGACCGGGCGTATGAAGGCGGAAGGCGACATGCTCAAGATGATGTCGGTCGCGAAGGCACAGGACCGGCTAGCGCAGATCGAAAGTGCTCTGGATCTCGCATACCAACTCTAGTTCATCCCTTGCGTGTGGCGCACTCCTAACCCCAAAGATTGGAAATCGAATGGCAATTGTCGGCAATGACGCGGACCTACAGAGACTCATCGCAGAAGCAAAAGAAAGCATCGAGCGAGGGCAACTACCGGGTGGGTTGGTTGCCAACCCACGCATTCACGAGCTCGAGGCCCAGCGCGTCTTCGGTCGGTGCTGGGAATTTCTCGCCCACGAGACCGAGATCCCTCAGCCAGGTGACTACGTCGTGCGTTATCTGGCCGGAGGGTCGGTCATCGTTGTCCGTACGGAAGACGGTGCAATCCGCGCGATGGCCAACTCATGTCGGCACCGCGGAACAATGTTGTGCCGCACCGAGATGGGTAACACATCGCATTTCCGCTGCCCTTATCACGGCTGGACCTATAAAAATACCGGAGCGTTGGCCGGCGTCCCGGCGCAAAAAGAGGTCTACGGGGTAGAGATGGACAAGGAGAAATGGAGCCTGACCCAGGTTCCGCGCCTGGAATCGTACGACGGTCTGATCTTTGGTTGCGTCGACGACGCGGCTCCCAGCCTTGTTGACTATCTGGGAGAGATGACTTGGTATCTGGAATTGATGACCAAGCGAAGCCGAGGTGGCCTCGAGGTCCGCGGCGAGCCGCAACGCTGGATCATTGACGCCAACTGGAAACTCGGCGCGGACAACTTCGTCGGCGACGCTTACCACACCCTGATGACCCATCGCTCGATGGCCGAACTCGGCCTGGTACCACCAGATCCGAAGTTCGCATCTGCGCCGGCGCACATTGGTCTTTCCAACGGCCACGGTCTGGGCGTGCTCGGTGTGCCGCCCGGCTATCAGATGCCTCCCTACCTCGGTTACCCAACGGAGATCGTGGAGGGCCTCGTCGAGGCATACGGTGACCAAACGCATGCTGATGTCCTACAGAGATCAATCTTCTTGCATGGCACCGTATTTCCGAATTTGTCGTTCCTCAACGTCCTCATCGGGAAGGACCACAAGTCGCCGCCCGTGCCGATGTTAACGCTGCGGCTGTGGCGGCCTTTAACCCACGACACGATGGAGGTCTGGTCGTGGTTTCTCATCGAAAAGGATGCCCCCGAAGCGTTTAAACAAGAGTCATATGAAACATATGTCCGTACCTTCGGCGTATCGGGGGTCTTCGAGCAAGACGACGCCGAAAACTGGCGCGCAATTACCCGCGGCACACAAGGCCGTCTCGCTGGCGGCCAGATGTTGAATTTCCAGATGGGACTGGGCGTGTTGGGCAGCGATGAGCACTGGAAGGGTCCCGGACGGGCGCTGGCCAGCGGTTACGCGGAGCAGAACCAGCGGGAATTCTGGGGTCATTGGCTTGATCACCTTTCAACCGATGACGCCGGCGTCCAAGATCTCTGGGCGAAGACAACCGACGGTGCGCAGACCGCGGCCGCCAGGGCGGAAGCGGCATCATGACGGTGTATGAAATCTGCTGCGGCGTACAAGAAAATCTATCAACGGTGAGGGATGGTGTGGCGTGGTAGCAACGACCGGTGAAGAGCTGCTGCTCCGAAACGAAATCGAAGCTTTTCTTTTCGATGAGTCAGAACTGTTGGACGATGGACGGTTTCACGACTGGCTAGAACTGTGCTCAGAAGATATCCGCTACGTCATACCCGTGCGGGTGACCAAGGAACGCGGTGCGGATGGTATTTCGACTGTCATGACGCACTGGGATGATGACTACACGGGCTTGCAAATGCGGGTCCTGCGGTTGGACACCGAGTACGCCTGGGCCGAAGATCCAGCGTCACGGATACGACATTTCGTATCCAATGTACGGGTGCGATCGACGTCGCAGGCCGATGAGTACGAGGTGCGGTCGAACCTGCTCGTGTCTCGCAGCCGGGGGGATAGCCCAACGGTTGACCTGGTCGTGGCGGAGCGGCGGGACCGAATTCGGCGGACGGAGGCCGGATTACGTCTGGCTGCCCGCACAGTCATCCTCGATCACTCGGTGATCGGGACGCACAACCTGGCGTTCTTCTTCTAGTCGGGGCCCGCGCGATATTGCGATCACACCAACAGGAGGACAACGTCATGGACGACCTTTCCAGCACGGCGGTGACCATTGCCAACGAGTTCGCGATGGTCACCGTCGGCAAAGTCCATACCCGTAACGGAGAACGACTAGAGATCATCAGCCCACGCCTAGGCTTTCGTATTCAGCTCGATCCGATGGAGCTGGAAAGCCTGTCGTGGCAGCCGAAGGAAGTCTTCTCCGAGTTTCTGCGCGAGCCTTACGGTCCAGGTCACCACACATCGGACTGATGGGTCTCCAACCACCGAGTGCGCATGTCCGATGAACATCCCGAAAGGACGCTGTTATGAGAGCAAAGAAAACAACGCTTTTAGCCGATGATATACGTGGCTTGTGGGCGTTCGTGCCGGCCCCCGGGAGCCCGGATGCTGCCGATGTCAACGCCATTGACACCGTGGATACCGAAGCGCTGTCGGAGTTGGTTGATCGGTTGGTGCGTGACGGGGCGGACGGGATTGTCACCACTGGAAGCGCCGGCGAGTCGCACACCCTGACCACCGAGGAGTACCGCACGCTCGTGAGCACTGTGGTGGACACGGTCAACGGGCGGGTGCCGGTATTCGTCGGGGCGAGCACATTGAACACGCGCGACTCCATTGCGCGGGCCCGACTCATCGCAGATCTCGGTGCGGACGGCATGATGACTGGTCCACCCATGTACCTCCCGCAAACAATCGACAACGCCGTTCAGTACTTCAAAGACCTCGCCGATGCAGTTCCCGAGCTAGCGATCATGATTTATCAGAATCCACATGCTTTCCGGATCACACTGCCGCCCAGTGCCTTCCGGGAGATCGCACAGATCCGCAATGTGGTGGCGCTCAAGCAGACGTCGATGGACATCTTTAATGTCATCGGTGCGATCAAGGCAGCCCAGGACGAACTGGCGGTCCTCGTCTTGGACCAGTTGATGTATCCGGCGATGTCATTCGGTGCGGCTGGCGGCTGGAGCATCGACGTTTGTATGGGTCCGTGGCCCTCGCTGTCGCTGCGCGATGCCTGCCAGCAGGCCGACTGGACCGAGGCAGCGCGGATTGCCGACGACATGCAAGCGCCGTTTCGCACATTGGGTTTATCAATGGAGGAATTCCAAGCCATGCAGTCGGCCTGGTGGAAGATCGCCATCGATGTCGCCGGATACGGTAGGGCTGGACCGGCGCGGCCACCGTTTATTCACATCCCCGACGCAGTCATTGACTCTGCCCGTCGCTATGGCACGCAATGGAGCGCCATGGCTGAGGGGTACCGCTTGTCACGCGGAGGCATCGAAGCGGGCGGTGGCACTGACGGCGCCAAGGTGTCAGCGACTGCCGTTGGGTACGAGCAATCTATTGCCGAAAGTGCTTCGAGGAGTTCGCGATGATCGCCGCAAAGCTGGTCATCAATGGGCGAGAAGAGTCGTCGGATCGACTGATTAGCGTCGTCAGCCCCGCCGATACCCGAATAACCGTCGGGACAATTCCGGATGCAGCTCCCGAGCAGGTCGACGCAGCGGTTCGTGCGGCGGCCACCGCTATGCCGGACTGGTCGGCGCGACCGGTTCAGCAACGACAGCAAGCGCTCATCGCGGCCGCAGACGTGATTCACGACATGATGGAGGAGTACGCGCCCATCCTCAGCCGCGAGAACGGCAAGATCCTCGCCGAGTCGCATCTTGACCTCGAATTCGCTTCGGGTATCTGCCGCTACACGGCCGGTATCGCGCCAGAGGCGCTGGCCGAGAGCGTTATTCGCGACACCGGCGGTACTACGGTGGTTCGACGCCGCGCCGTGGGTCCGGTCGCAGCGATTACGCCATGGAACTTTCCGGTCGTTTTGTCGTTCATGAAAATCGCGCCGGCGCTCGCGGCCGGGAACACCGTGGTCTTAAAGCCTTCGGAGAATTCACCGCTGGTCTTGGCCGAGGTTATCCGCGCTCTGCAGGAGCATTTTCCGCCAGGCGTGTTGAACATGGTCACGGGCGGCGACACGGTGGGCGCGGCACTCGTCGAGCATCCGCTGATTCGCAAGATCGGATTCACCGGCGGCATCGCCACTGGCCGCAAAGTGATGGCTTCAGCGGCCCGCGACATCAAGCGGATCACACTCGAACTCGGTGGCAACGACCCCGCAATCGTCCTCCCGGATGTGGAGCTGTCCGAGCAGACGATGCAAGCCCTCTCGACCGGGGCGTTCGCCGCGAGCGGCCAAGTGTGCTTTGGGCTGAAGCGCATCTACGTGCCAGACCGTCTCTACGACCGCTTCGTCGAAGCCTTTATGGCTGAGGTGGACAAGATCGTTGTCGGGCCGGGCGACGATCCGCGCAGCACCATGGGGCCGCTCAACAATGCAGAACAATGCGCGATCGTCGCGAAGATGCTGGAGGACGCTGCCGCCAACGACGGGAAGGTCTTGACGCTTGGCAGCAGGCTGGATACCGCGGCGTGGGATCACGGCCACTACATGATGCCGACTGTTGTAACAGACGCCAAACCTGGGCACTCCATCGTGGCGGAGGAACAGTTCGGGCCGGCCGTACCGATATTGCGCTATAGCGACCTAAACGACGTTATTAGCCTCGTTAACCGCCAGTCGTACGGCCTTGCCGCATCAATCTGGACAACGGACGAGGCACGGGCGTTCGAACTTGGGCAGCATCTAGATACGGGCTCGGTCTTCGTCAACAGTCACACTTTCACCTCGCTCGACCCCCGCGCGCCGTTCGGCGGCACCAAATGCAGCGGCATCGGTCGCGAATTCTCGCCGGCGAGCCTGGATGCCTACACCGAATTGCAGACGATCAGCCGGCGGGTGGGTCCGCCCGGGCCGCCGCTGACGTAGCCGACTGCACCCGAGTTCGAAAAATGAGAGAGAGGTGCCCGAGTCATGCGGGTAGAAGTTGATCCGCGGCGGTGCTGCGGTTACCGGGTCTGTGTCGACATAGCGCCGAGTGTCTTCCAGATCAATTCGCTCGGCAAGGCCAGCGTCATTACCAGTGATCTTTCGCCCCAAGTGGAAGGTGCGGTAAAAGAAGCTGCCCATGAGTGTCCAGGATCCGCAATTTCGATACACCAGGCCAGCATCAGTCAGTGAGGCGCAAGCAGGTGGTCGCCCTGGTTGGCGGTGGGCTGGCGGCAGTGTCTACCGCCAACGAGTTGCGCGACGCAGGATTCGACGGGAAGGTGCTTTTGTTCTCGGACGAAAATGTCGCGCCGTATGACCGTCCGCCACTGTCGAAGGCGGTTTTGACTGGTGAACTGACGGACTGTTGGCTGCGCCCGTCGTCCTGGTATGACGACTGTGACATCGACCTGCAACTAGGCGTGCGTGTCGACGCCATCGATGTCCGGCAACGTCGGCTGCAGTTGAGCTCCGGAGAGACGATCCGCTTCGACCACGCACTGCTGGCGACAGGGGCAAAAGCCCGATGGCCCGAAAATTTGGATTCGTCTTCGGATCGGGTGTTCGCATTGCGAACCCTCTCTGACTCCCTTGCCATTCGGTCGTCGCTGACTCCGGGAGCTTCAGTTGCGATAGTGGGCGGGGGATTCATCGGAGCCGAACTAGCCTCGAGCGCAACTTCTTTGGGATGTCGAGTAACGATGCTCGAGGCTATGACGGCTCCGTTCGAGCGCGTACTCGGCAAGACGGTCGGAGCGATGCTGGCGACCTTCTACGCAGAGCACGGTGTGCGATTGCTGACCGACGTACCTGTCCGCAGCATTGTTCCCCACGGTCATGGAGTGCACATCACGACCGGCGATGGTCGACTCTGGGATGCCGACGTGGCTGTCCTCGGCGTCGGCGCAACCCCCAATATCGAGTTGGCGGTCGCGGCCGGCTTGCCGGTATCCGACGGCATCGAGGTGGACGCGCGTTGTGCTACCCCGGCACCCTGCGTGTACGCGGCAGGGGACGTCGCCAGACGTCCGGAGCCCATCTGCGGCGGCAGGATCCGCATCGAACATTGGCAAAACGCCCAGAGCCAGGGCCTAACCGCCGCACGAGCCATCCTTGGACTTGACGGTACGGCCGCGGACGCACCTTGGTTCTGGTCCGACCAGTTTGGCAGGAATATCCAAGTCACGGGCTTCCCTAATCACGCGGATAAAGTTATCGCCAAGGGACACCCAAGCGAGGACAGATTCGTCGCGTTCTACCTCAAAGGCGACAGGCTCGTCGCAGCACTTGGGATTGATGCCACCCGCGACGTACATCTGAGCCGCCGCTTGATCGCTGAACGGCCGGCGGTGGATACGCGCGTGCTTTCCGGCGAGCACACAACTCTGTCAGCCCTCGTGGAGCCCAACACCGGGTAGCTACCGGGAGGTGAATCATCACCTCCCTCATCATCGTCAAAGAAGTGAGGATGTCGATTCGTGGCCACTACCATCAGGTCGCCGCGGCACAATGTCGCGGACAGGGAATGGCGGATAAGCCTCGGAGACCGAGAGCTGGGCGTCGGACACCGCTACGTGAGTCTGAATCCCACCACTGAGCAGCCGCTGGCGGAGGTTCCGGACTGTACGACCGATGACGTCGACATAGCCGTACGCCAAGCGGAAGATGCACAACGAAGCTGGTCTCGGATGGCGGTTCGGGCCCGTGCCCGTCACCTTCGATCTTTCGCCGATGCGCTTCGTGAACACCGCGAGGAGCTCGCTGTCCTCGATTCTCTCGACGGCGGATTCCCAGTCAGCGCCATGCGTCTTGACGTCGACGCCGCGGTGGAATACGTCGAAATCATGTGCGATCTTGCCCTGAGTCTGGGAGGGCGAACGATTCCGGCAACGGCGGAAAATCTGCACTACACACTGCGCGAGCCGTACGGCGTGGTGGCTCGTATCGTTCCCTACAACCATCCGCTGTTCTTTGCCGCGTCCAAGGTGGCCGCACCCCTGATCGCGGGAAACAGCGTAGTACTCAAGGCGCCCGAACAGACACCGTTGTCCGCGCTCCGCATCGCTGAGATTGCTCGTGAAGTGCTTCCCGTCGGTATCCTCAGCGTTTTGTCCGGCCAGGGTCCTGCCAGTGGGCGGGCACTAGTGCGACACCCGGCAGTGCGGCGAATCGCATTCATTGGCTCCGAAGGGACCGGTCGGTCCATCCTTCGTGACGCGGCGGAGACCGGCGTCAAGGACGTCACGCTCGAGCTCGGTGGCAAGAACGCAATGATCGTGTTGCCCGATGCGAACCCCGAGAGGGCGGCTGCCGGAGCTGTAGCGGGGATGAATTTCACTGCGACGATGGGTCAGTCCTGCGGTTCGACCAGCCGACTACTCGTCCACGAGGCTATCGCCGAGGATGTGCTCCGACACGTCGACGCCCTCGTGGGTCGGATCCGAATTGGTGATCCTCTGGCAGAGGAGACGCAGATGGGGCCATTGGTGAGCAGGCAGCACTACCAGCGTGTGCTTGACGCCATCGACTCCGCCCACCGTGACGGAGCCGAAGTCAGGATCGGTGGTGGGCGGCCCTCACACATCGGAGATACAGGCTATTTTGTTGGGCCGACGGTACTGACCCAAGTGCGTCCAGATAGCGCCGTCGCCCGCACCGAGATTTTTGGCCCGGTCCTGTCGGTGATGACATTCACCGATGTCGACGAGGCTGTCCAGATTGCCAATGACGTCGATTACGGGCTGACCGCGGCGGTCTGGACCGAAAACCTCCAAATGGCACACACTCTCGCGGCCCGGGTACAGGCAGGATACGTGTGGGTCAACTGCAGCGCGCGCCACTTCTGGGGAGTCCCATTCGGCGGTGTGAAGAGTTCGGGCATCGGGCGCGAAGACAGCGTGGAGGAACTCGTCTCGTTCAGTCAGATCAAGGCGGTCAACGTGCACTTATCCAGCCCGGAGCTGGCGAAGTGATGTGGCCACGGCGCGGCGCATACCGAGTAGGCAGATAACGCCTCTGCTTGCCAGAGATATTCGGGTTCGATACCTTGGTGGTGTGTGAGGTAGCCCACTACCGGATTCTTTATTTCCGGCCGCCATAGAAAGCATCGAACTGCGGTCCTTCGTGGCCCTGCAACCTATCGGACAAGCAAACGTGATTTTTGTCCGCCGAGTGAGGTATCGACGGTGAACCAAGGAACCATCGCCACCCCTACATACTTTCATCGGGAGCACGACGTTCGGACCGCCGAGCTCTCCGACGCCTGCAACGTCGCATCCCGTTTGTTCACGCCCCACCGTGTGGAATACACGGGGCGGTCTAGGCATCTGGACGCGCGGCTGAGCGCATCGCGCATCGGCGGGGTGACTGTCGGGTATCTCAGCTATGGCGCGGACGTCGAACTCGTCAACACAAGCGCGCTAGACAACTACCACATCAACGTCCCCTTGTTCGGACACGCCGAATCGTGGTGCGGTACCGAATCGGTGCTCGGTACACCTCTGCGGGCAGCCGTGTTCCTGCCAGGACGTCCCGCGGGGATCAAATGGGCCGCTGACTGCGCCCAGTTGTGCGTCAAGTTCAGCCGCGCAGATCTAGAGGTCGAAATAGAAGGCCTGCTCGGCCGACCGATCACCAAGCCTCTCGCCATCGCGACCAGCATGGACCTCACAACGGAAACCAGCAAAAGCTGGCTCGGTGTTCTGTCACTCCTCAGGCAGGAATTCGCGCGTTCCGAAAGCATTGCCCAGCACCCCCTTACCGGGAGACACCTCGAGCAACTCGTGATGCATGGTTTCCTCCTCGCACAGCCAGCTTTTCGTGAGGCGGCACTTGGTGATCGGGGTCAGACACTGCGACCGCGAACCGTGAGAAGGGCCATCGACTTGCTGAGAAGCCACCCGGAGAAGCCTTGGACGGTCACAGATCTGGCGCGCGAGGTCGGCATCGGCGTCCGCGCGCTGCAAGAGGCGTTTAAGCAGCACCTCGGTATGCCGCCGGTCGCTTATCTGCGTGAAATTCGCCTCTGCCGTGTCCACGCGGAGCTAACCGCGGCATCGCCTGACACGGTTACGGTGACCCAGATCGCCAGCAAATGGGGCTTCGGCCATCTGGGCCACTTCGGCGTCGCATATCGCCAGAAATTCGGAGTGACACCCAATCAGACGCTACGCAA
>NZ_JCALCY010000027.1:0-24847 GCF_059812585.1 Mycobacterium sp. NGS48 | reverse complement strand
CTCGCGGCAGGGATCCACAGAACGCTAGGCCTTGAGGGCGGCCAGCGCGTCGGTCCAGAGCCGCTGGTCGCGGGCTTCGCCCGGCTGCTTCATCTCAGCGAATTGGATGACCCCGGACCGGTCGATGACGAAGGTGCCGCGGTTGGAGAAACCGGCGTCGTCGTTGAACACTCCGTAGGCCTGGCTGACCGCGCCGTGCGGCCAGAAGTCCGACAGCACCGGAAACAGGAAGCCGCTTTCCATCGCCCACACTTTGTGCGTGGGCGGCGGGCCCACCGAAATGGCCAGCGCCACGCTGTCGTCGTTTTCGTAGTCGGGCAGGTGATCGCGCAACTGGTCGAGCTCGCCCTGGCAGATACCGGTGAAGGCCAGCGGGAAGAACACCAGCAGCACGTTCTTGGCCTCGTTTCCAGCCCGATATGCGCTCAAGGTGACCGGCTGCTGGTTCTGGTCGCGCAGGGTGAAGTCGGGCGCCGCGGTGCCGACCGTGAGCATTAGCGCCGCCCGGCCCGCGACTTCGGCTGCACCAACCGGCTGGCGCTCCAGTCGCCCAGATTGACCGACGACGTCGGCATCAGGCCGGCAGTGGGCGCCGATTCGGCGATCTCGGCGGGCAGCACGTGGCCGGGCCGGCCGGTTTTCGGTGTCAGCACCCAGATCACGCCGTCGTCGGCCAGCGGGGCGATCGCGTCCATCAAGGTGTCCACCAAGTCCCCATCGCCGTCACGCCACCACAACAAAACGACGTCGACGACTTCATCGGTGTCCTCGTCGAGTAGCTCGGCGCCGCACGCATCCTCGACGTCGGCGCGAATGTCGTCGTCGGTGTCCTCGTCCCAGCCCCACTCCTGGACAATTTGGTCTTTCTGGATGCCCAGTTTGCGGGCGTAGCTCGGGGCGTCATCCGCCGCGACCACAGGGGGACCTCCTTCTACCGACACACGCGCCGTGCGATGGCCACTATCGTCGCACAGCCCACCCCCAGCTGACACGACTGTGCCGTTGAACCCCCGCTCACGAATAAGCCAGGCAGGCGCGCACCGTTTTGGTTTTGGTGTCGTTGAGCTGATCGACGCGCTGGTTGAACTCACCCGTCGGGGCATGCGCCCGGATGGCGTTCGCGACGTCGCGGGCCGCGTCGACATAGGCGTTCAGCGAGTCACGCACCTGTCCGGACAGCGGCTCGCTGATGCTGCCGGCGACAACGTCGGCGCTGTTGTTGAGTGCATCGACGGCCGGGCCTTCGGCGGAGGCGGGGTCGCGGCCCTGATTGAACGCCCCGACAAAGGCATTCACCTTCTCGATTGCGTCCTTGCTGGTGTTGGCAAACGACTCGCAGGCCCGGATCACAGCTCGGGTTGTCAGCTGCTGCTGGCGCTGCGTCTCCCGAATCCGGGAGGTCGCCGAGGACGCCGACACCGACGCCGATACCGAGGCCCGGTAGGCGGGCGCCATTGCGGTGTCGACGGTGGGGCTGCCTTCGGTGACGGTGGTGCACCCGACGATGGCCATCAGCATCGCCGCGACGCAACCGAGTACCAGCGCGACGATCCGCCATCTTCGGGCGGCACGCCATCCGGTCAGCACAACGTGTGACGTTACCGGTTCCCGATTTCGCCCGCCTCGAGCCGCCGACTGCCGGTTGCGGACATCGTGTCGATAGCCCCTACGCGACGAGGCGTCCGGTGCGGCACGATAGGAGGGACAACGACCAAGCGGCGGCGGCGGGCATCGGCCACAAGCGGATACCCGCCACACACAAGGAGCAGCGAGTTGACTACCGAGTTCGTACGCCACGATCTGGCGAAAAACTCAAGCGGTACAAGCGAACCCGACCGGGTGCGGGTGATTCGCGAAGGTGTCGCGTCTTATCTGCCCGACATCGATCCTGAAGAGACCGCCGAATGGCTGGAATCCTTCGACGAACTGCTGTCGCGCTCCGGGCCTTCGCGAGCCCGCTACCTGATGTTGCGGCTGCTGGAACGCGCCGGCGAACAGCGCGTCTCGATTCCGGCGCTGACATCGACCGACTACGTCAACACCATCCCCACCGAGCTCGAACCATGGTTCCCCGGCGACGAGGACGTCGAGCGCCGCTATCGGGCCTGGATCCGGTGGAACGCGGCGATCATGGTGCACCGAGCGCAACGGCCGGGCGTTGGTGTGGGCGGCCACATTTCGACCTACGCCTCCTCTGCCGCACTCTACGAGGTCGGCTTCAACCACTTCTTCCGCGGCAAGTCGCATCCCGGCGGCGGCGACCACGTGTTCATCCAGGGCCACGCCTCCCCCGGCATCTACGCGCGCGCTTACTTGGAAGGCCGGTTGACCGCCGACCAACTCGACGGATTTCGCCAAGAACACAGTCACCCTGGCGGCGGGCTGCCCTCCTACCCGCATCCACGGCTGATGCCCGACTTCTGGGAATTCCCCACCGTGTCGATGGGCCTGGGCCCGATGAACGCCATCTACCAGGCTCGATTCAACCATTACCTGCGCGATCGGGGCATCAAAGACACCTCCGACCAGCACGTGTGGTGCTTTCTGGGCGACGGCGAAATGGACGAGCCCGAGAGCCGCGGCCTGCTGCACATCGGCGCGCTGGATGGTCTGGACAACCTCACCTTCGTGATCAACTGCAACCTGCAGCGTCTCGACGGCCCGGTGCGCGGCAACGGCAAGATCATCCAGGAGTTGGAGTCGTTCTTCCGGGGCGCCGGCTGGAACGTCATCAAGGTGGTGTGGGGACGCGAATGGGACGCGCTGCTGCACGCCGACCGGGACGGCGCGTTGGTCAACCTGATGAACGTCACGCCCGACGGCGACTACCAGACTTACAAGGCCAACGACGGCGGCTATGTCCGCAACCACTTCTTCGGGCGCGACCCGCGCACCAAAGCATTGGTGGAAAACCTGACCGACCAAGAGATCTGGAACCTCAAGCGCGGGGGTCACGACTACCGCAAGGTCTACGCCGCCTACCGTGCCGCGATGGAACACAAGGGCCAGCCGACCGTGATCCTGGCCAAAACCATCAAGGGCTACAGCCTGGGCAGCTACTTCGCCGGCCGCAACGCCACCCACCAGATGAAGAAGTTCCGGTTGGACGACCTCAAAGATTTCCGTGACGAGATGCGGATTCCGGTCTCCGACGCGCAGTTGGAGGAAGACCCGTACCTGCCGCCGTACTACCACCCCGGGCCGGACGCACCGGAGATCCGCTACCTGCTCGACCGGCGTCGTACCCTCGGTGGCTTCATCCCCGAGCGCCGGACCAAGTCCACGGCGCTGCCGTTACCTGGCCGCGACACCTACAAATCGCTGAAGAAGGGCTCCGGCAGCCAAGAGGTCGCCACCACCATGGCGACTGTGCGCACCTTCCGGGAAATCTTGCGCGACAAAGAAATCGGTCGACGGATAGTCCCGATCATCCCCGACGAGGCGCGCACCTTCGGGATGGACTCCTGGTTCCCCTCGCTGAAGATCTACAACCCCAACGGTCAGCTGTACACCTCGGTCGACGCCGATCTGATGCTGGCTTACAAAGAAAGCGAGTCCGGGCAGATGCTCCACGAGGGCATCAACGAAGCCGGGTCGGCGGCCTGCTTCACCGCGGTCGGCACCTCGTATGCGACGCACAACGAGCCGATGATCCCGATCTACATCTTCTATTCGATGTTCGGTTTTCAGCGCACCGGCGACGGCCTGTGGGCGGCCGGCGACCAGATGGCCCGCGGGTTTCTGCTCGGCGCCACCGCGGGGCGTACGACGCTGACCGGCGAGGGATTACAACATGCCGACGGCCATTCGATGCTGCTGGCGACCACCAACCCGGCTGTGGTGTCCTACGACCCCGCGTTTGCCTATGAGGTCGCCTACGTCATCGAAAGCGGGCTGGCCCGCATGTTCGGCGAGAACCCGGAAAACGTCTTCTTCTATATCACCATCTACAACGAACCGTATGTGCAGCCGCCGGAGCCCGAGCACTTCGACCCCGAGGGCCTGCTGCGCGGCATTTACCGCTACCGGGCCGCCACCGAGCCGCGCGCCAACACCGCGCACATCCTGGCCTCGGGGGTGGCGATGCCGTCGGCGCTGACCGCCGCCGACATGCTCTCCTCGGAGTGGGATGTCGCCGCCGACGTGTGGTCCGTCACCAGCTGGAGCGAGCTGAACCGGGACGGAATCGTCATTGCCAAGGAAAGGCTGCGCCATCCCGACCGTCCGGCCGGCACGCCGTACGTGACCCAGGTGTTGTCCCACGCCCTCGCGGACAAGGCCGGCCCCGTCGTCGCGGTGTCGGACTGGATGCGCGCGGTGCCCGAGCAGATCCGGCCCTGGGTGCCGGGCACCTACGTCACGCTGGGCACCGACGGATTCGGCTTCTCCGATACCCGGCCCGCCGCGCGGCGCTACTTCAACACCGACGCCGAGTCGCAAGTCGTCGCGGTCCTCGAGGCGCTGGCCCGGGGCGGCGAGATCGATCCATCGGTGCCGGTCGCTGCGGCGCGCCAGTACAAGATCGACGACGTGCAGGCCGCACCGGCGCAGACTTCGGATCCCGGCGTGGCATAGCAGCTCGCTGAGCCCACGGGCCCGGGTCGCGCTTGGCGAAAACATCCATAAAAGTGGCGTAGCTTTTAGGGGTGGCCGACAAGGATATTGGGCAGTTTGTCCTGCCGCGCTCAACGCTCGAGCTACTGGACACCGTGCCGGAGTCGCTGCTGAGGCGGCTCAAGCAGTACTCCGGGCGGCTGGCCACCGAGGCGGTCTCGGCGATGCACGACCGGTTGCCGTTCTTCGCCGACCTGGAGGCCTCTCAGCGCGCCAGCGTCGCGCTGGTGGTCCAGACCGCGGTGGTGAACTTCGTCGAGTGGATGGGCGACCCGCGCAGCAACGTCAGCTACACCGCGCAGGCGTTCGAGCTGGTGCCCCAGGAACTGACACGCCGAATCGCGCTGCGAGACACCGTCGACATGGTGCGGGTCACGATGGAGTTCTTCGAGGAAGTCGTCCCGATGGTGGCCCGCTCGGAAGAGCAGGTCACCGCGCTGACGGTCGGGATTCTGAAGTACAGCCGCGACCTGGCCTTCACCGCCGCCACGGCGTATGCCGACGCGGCCGAAGCCCGCGGCACCTGGGACAGCCGGATGGAGGCCAGCGTCGTGGACGCGGTGGTGCGCGGCGACACCGGCCCCGAGCTGTTGTCCAGGTCGGCCGCGCTGAATTGGGACACCACCGCGCCGGCGACGGTAGTAGTAGGGACACCCGCGCCGGGACGGGAAAACCATGCCAGCCAGGATGTCCGGGATATCGCCACCCGTCACGGCCGCGCCGCGCTCACCGACGTGCACGGCACCTGGCTGGTGGCGATCGTGTCCGGCCAGCTCACCCCGACCGAGAAGTTCTTCGGCGATCTGCTGAACGCGTTCTCCGCCGGCCCGGTGGTGATCGGGCCGACGGCGCCGATGCTGACCGCTGCCTATCACAGCGCCAGTGAGGCCATCTCCGGGATGAACGCGGTAGCCGGCTGGACCGGCGCGCCGCGCCCGGTGCTGGCGCGGGAACTGCTGCCTGAACGCGCGCTGATGGGCGACGCCTCGGCCATCGCCGCGTTGCATACCGACGTGATGCGGCCGCTCGCCGATGCCGGGCCTACCCTCACCGAGACGTTGGACGCCTATCTGGATTGCGGCGGCGCGATCGAGGCCTGCGCGCGCACATTGTTCGTTCATCCAAACACGGTGCGCTACCGCCTTCGGCGTATCGCCGACTTCACCGGGCGGGACCCCACGCAGCCCAGGGATGCCTATGTACTCCGGATAGCCGCTACGGTGGGGCATCTCGCCTATCAGGCGCAGCACAACAGCATCACCAGTAACACTGTGACGCCCGTCACCACCCCGGTGGTAAAAGACCTGGTCGAACCGTCGGCGGCCCACCGGGTGGACTGACGAGGTTGCGACGCGATCTCAAACATGTCGCATCCGAGGCTGTTTTGTAGGGTCCCGACAAAAACCTAAGACAAGGTTCATAATCTCTTACACCGCGCAAAGTCGTCTTCACAGTGTTCTCTTAAACACGTGATTGCGTTACTTGCCCCCGGACAGGGATCGCAGACTCCCGGAATGCTGTCGCCGTGGCTTGAGCTGCCCGGCGCCGCGGACCAGATTGCCTCGTGGTCGACGGCCAGCGGCCTGGACCTCGCCCGGTTGGGCAGCACGGCGTCGGCAGAGGAGATCACCGACACCGCGGTGACCCAGCCGCTGGTCGTGGCGGCCACCCTGCTCGCCCATCAGGAGCTGACCCGACGCGATGAGCTCGGCGAGACCGACCTCATCGTGGCCGGCCACTCGGTCGGCGAAATTGCCGCCTACGCGATCGCCGGCGTGATCTCGGCTGATGAAGCCGTCTCGCTGGCCGCCACCCGCGGCGCCGAGATGGCCAAGGCATGCGCCCTCGAGCCGACCGGCATGTCCGCGGTGCTCGGTGGAGATGAGGCCGAGGTTCTGAACCGGCTCGAGCAACTCGACCTGGTCGCTGCCAACCGCAACGCTGCCGGCCAGATCGTCGCCGCGGGTCGATTGACCGCGTTGGACAAGCTCGCCGAAGACCCGCCTGCCAAGGCGCGGGTGCGTGCACTCGGTGTCGCCGGGGCCTTCCACACCGATTTCATGGCCTCCGCCCTACAGGGTTACGCCGCAGCGGCGGCGAAGGTCACGCCGGCCGAGCCGACCGCGACATTGCTGTCAAACCGCGACGGAAAACCGGTATCGTCGGCGACCGACGCGATGGAGAAGCTCGTCGCGCAACTGACCCGACCGGTGCGCTGGGATTTGTGCACCGAGACGCTGCGTCAGCACGATGTCACGGCGATCGTCGAGTTCCCGCCCGCGGGCACTTTGGCCGGTATCGCCAAACGCGAACTTCGTGGGACTCCGACGCGCGCCGTCAAGTCCCCCGCAGACCTGGACGGCTTAGCCGAGGCGTAACGCAGCCGGAGCTGTAAACCCCGCCAGTACAACCGCATATCGCACGTTTCATCACCAGTAACACAACCATTACGAAGGGAATCTCACCGTGGCTGTCAGCCAGCAAGAAATCATCGCCGGAATCGCCGAAATCATCGAAGAGGTGACCGGCATCGAGCCCTCCGAGATCACGCCGGAGAAGTCGTTCGTCGACGACCTGGACATCGACTCGCTGTCGATGGTCGAGATCGCCGTGCAGACCGAGGACAAGTACGGCGTCAAGATCCCCGACGAGGACCTCGCCGGTCTGCGTACCGTCGGTGACGTTGTCGACTACATCCAGAAGCTCGAGGAAGAGAACCCCGAGGCCGCCCAGGCGCTGCGCGCCAAGCTGGAGTCGGAGAACCCCGAGACGGTCGAGTCGGTCCGCTCCAGGATGGAAGCCGACAGCAAGTGACCAAGCCTTCCACTGCTAACGGCGGTTACCCCAGTGTTGTGGTAACCGCCGTCGAGGCCACCACATCGATCGCGGCGGACATCGACGGCACGTGGAAGGGTTTGTTGGCCGGCGAGAGTGGCATCCACGTCCTCAAGGGCGATTTCACCGAAAAATGGGACTTGGCGGTGAAGATCGGCGGCCAGCTCAAGGACCCAGTCGATGATCACATGGGCCGGCTGGACCTGCGCCGCATGTCGTATGTCCAGCGGATGTCTAAGCTGCTCAGCGGGCGGCTCTGGGAGAACGCCGGCAGCCCGGAGGTCGACCCGGACCGGTTCGGCGTGGTTATCGGCACCGGCCTGGGTGGCGGCGAGAAGATCGTCGAGACCTATGACCTGATGAACGAGGGCGGCCCGCGCAAGGTGTCACCGCTGGCCGTGCAGATGATCATGCCCAACGGTGCGGCTGCGGTCGCCGGTCTGCAACTCGGCGCTCGCGCCGGGGTGATGACCCCGGTGTCGGCCTGTTCGTCGGGGTCGGAGGCCATCGCCCACGCCTGGCGCCAGATCGTCATGGGTGACGCCGACATCGCCGTCTGCGGTGGTGTGGAAGGCGGCATCGAGGCGCTGCCGATCGCGGCTTTCTCGATGATGCGCGCCATGTCGACCCGCAACGACGAGCCCGAGAAGGCGTCGCGGCCATTCGACAAGAACCGCGACGGGTTCGTGTTCGGCGAGGCCGGTGCGCTGATGATCATCGAGACCGAGGAGCACGCCAAGGCTCGCGGCGCCAAGCCGCTGGCCCGGTTGATGGGCGCCGGAATCACCTCGGACGCCTACCACATGGTGGCGCCCGCGCCGGACGGCCTGAGGGCCGGTCGTGCGATGACCCGGTCGCTGGAGTTGGCAGGCCTGTCCGCCAAGGACGTCGACCACGTCAACGCGCACGGGACGGCCACCCCGATCGGTGACACCGCCGAGGCCAACGCCATCCGGGTCGCCGGGTGCGAACATGCCGCGGTGTACGCGCCGAAGTCGGCGCTGGGTCACTCCATCGGCGCGGTCGGTGCGCTCGAGTCGGTGTTGACGGTGCTGTCGCTGCGCGACGGCGTCATCCCGCCAACGCTGAACTACGAGACTCCGGACCCGGAGATTGAGCTGGACGTGGTCGCGGGCGAACCCCGTTACGGCGACTACCAATACGCCATCAACAACTCGTTCGGGTTCGGCGGGCACAACGTGGCGCTCGCCTTCGGGCGTTACTAAAGCACGATGTCCGGCGACGATGCGGGCCAAACGGGCCGAGGAGGAGCCGGACAAGTAGGAAAGGAAACGGCCGGGGGGCCTTAAAGCTATGACAGAGCTCGTTACGGGGAAAGCGTTCCCCAATGTGGTGGTCACCGGCGTTGCCATGACTACGGCCCTCGCATCCGACGTGGAGAACACGTGGAAGATGCTGCTAGACGGTCAAAGTGGCATCCGTCAGCTCGACGACCCGTTCGTGGCGGAGTACGACCTGCCGGTGCGCATCGGCGGACACCTCGTCGAGGAATTCGACAGTCAGTTGAACCGCGTCGAGAACCGCCGGATGGGCTACCTGCAGAAGATGGCCACCGTGCTGGGTCGGCGGGTGTGGGAAAACGCCGGTGCACCCGAGGTGGACACCACCCGGTTGGCGGTGTCCATCGGCACGGGCATGGGATCCACCGAGGAGCTGGTCTTCGGCTACGACGACATGCGCGCACGCGGCATGAAGGCGTTCAACCCACTGGTCGTGCAGATGTACATGCCCAACGGTGCTTCGGCGGCAGTCGGGCTGGAAAGGCATGCCAAGGCGGGGGTGATGGCGCCGGTATCGGCGTGTGCGTCCGGTTCGGAGGGCATCGCCCGTGCCTGGCAGCAGATCGTGCTCGGTGAGGCCGACGTGGCGATCTGCGGTGGTGTCGAGACCAGGATCGAGGCCGTGCCGATCGCGGCATTCGCCTCGATGCGCATTGTGCTGTCGAAGAATAACGACGACCCGGCCGGTGCCTGCCGCCCGTTCGACAAGGACCGCGACGGTTTCGTCTTCGGTGAAGGCGGCGCACTGCTGGTCATCGAGACCGAAGAGCACGCTAAGGCGCGCGGCGCCAACATCCTGGCCCGACTGATGGGGGCCAGCGTCACCTCCGACGGTTTCCACATGGTCGCGCCGGACCCCAACGGCGAACGCGCCGGCCATGCGATGACGCGGGCGATCCAACTCGCTGACCTGACACCGGGCGACATCGACCACGTCAACGCCCACGCCACCGGTACCTCGGTCGGTGACATTGCCGAGAGCAAGGCGATCAACAACGCGTTGGGGCCCCATGGCGCAAACGCGGCGGTGTACGCGCCCAAGTCCGCGCTCGGCCACTCGGTCGGCGCCGTCGGTGCGGTGGAGTCGATCCTGACGGTGCTGGCGCTGCGCGATCAGATCGTGCCGCCGACGCTGAACCTGGTCAACCTCGACCCCGAGGTCGACCTGGATGTGGTGGCCGGCAAGCCGCGACCGGGCGACTACAAGTACGCGATCAACAACTCGTTCGGATTCGGCGGGCACAACGTCGCTTTGGCGTTCGGCCGGTACTGATTCCGAGCACCCATCGAGGAGGAGACCTGCGATGACGATCATGGCCCCGGATACGGTTGGCGAGTCGCTCGATCCCCGCGATCCGCTGCTGCGCCTGAGCGCGTTCTTCGACGACGACAGCGTCGAGTTGCTCCACGAACGGGACCGCTCGGGAGTCTTGGCCGCCGCAGGCACCGTCAACGGGGTGCGCACCGTCGCGTTCTGCACCGACGGCACCGTGATGGGCGGCGCCATGGGCATCGAAGGCTGCACCCACATCGTCAATGCCTACGACACGGCCATCGAAGAGCAGAGCCCGATCGTGGGCATCTGGCACTCCGGCGGTGCCCGGCTCGCCGAAGGTGTGCGCGCGCTGCACGCGGTCGGCATGGTGTTCGAGGCCATGATCCGTGCGTCGGGCTACATCCCGCAGATCTCCGTAGTGGTCGGCTTCGCCGCCGGCGGCGCCGCCTACGGGCCGGCGCTGACCGACGTCATCGTGATGGCTCCCGACAGCCGGGTGTTCGTCACCGGACCCGATGTGGTGCGCAGCGTCACTGGCGAGGACGTCGACATGGCCGCACTCGGTGGGCCAGACACCCACCACAAGAAGTCCGGGGTGTGCCACATCGTCGCCGATGACGAGCTCGACGCTTATGAGCGCGGCCGGCGGCTGGTCGGATTGTTCTGTCAGCAGGGGCATTTCGACCGTACCAAGGCCGAGGCCGAGGACACCGACCTGCACGCGCTGCTGCCGGAGTCGCCACGCCGGGCATACGACGTGCACCCGATTGTGACCGCGCTGCTCGACGACGACGCGCCGTTCGACGAGTTCCAGGCCAAGTGGGCACCGTCGATGGTGGTGGGCCTGGGCCGGTTGTCGGGCCGTACGGTTGGCGTGCTGGCGAACAACCCGCTGCGGTTGGGTGGCTGCCTGAACTCCGAAAGCGCGGAAAAGGCAGCGCGTTTCGTGCGATTGTGCGACGCATTCGGCATTCCGTTGGTGGTGATCGTCGACGTGCCCGGATATCTGCCCGGTGTCGGGCAGGAGTGGGGCGGCGTGGTGCGCCGCGGCGCCAAGCTGCTGCACGCGTTCGGCGAGGCCACCGTTCCGCGGGTTACCCTGGTCACCCGTAAGACCTACGGCGGGGCCTACATTGCGATGAACTCGCGTTCGCTCAACGCCACCAAGGTGTTCGCCTGGCCGGACGCCGAGGTCGCCGTGATGGGCGCCAAGGCCGCGGTGGGCATCCTGCACAAGAAGAAGCTGGCCGCCGCGGCCGACCATGAGCGCGAGGCACTGCATGACGAGCTGGCCGCCGAGCACGAGCGCATCGCCGGCGGCGTGGACAGCGCGATCGACATCGGCGTGGTCGACGAGAAGATCGACCCGGCGCACACCCGCAGCAAGATCACCGAAGCGCTGGCCGAGGCCCCCGCCCGCCGCGGCCGCCACAAAAACATCCCGCTGTAAATCTCGGCGATCTCCCCGCGAGCGTGCGTGTCCCCGGCCGACACGCCGACTTGAAACCCGGGTTTCCGCACGCTCGGCGCTAACTGAAACGCGACAAAAACTCCTCGGCCACCCCGACAACCTGCTCGCGATCCGACGCCACCAATCCGATCCGGGTCCGGCGATCGACGATGTCGTCGACGTCGAGCGCGCCCTCATTGGTAATGGCGAATTCGAATTCCGCGCGGACGACGTCGATGCCCTCGGCGACCGGTTCGGCGGGACGCTCACAGCCGGCGGTGGCGATGACGTTGGCTGCCTCCGCCCCGTAGCGCAAGACCAGCGACTCCGGCAGCCCCGCCATCGGCGGTACCGCCGAGCCGGGATTCGCCGGCGCGCCGACCAGGGGCAGGTGGCGGGTCCGGCACGCGCCGGCCGTCAGCCCACGCGCCTCGACGGCGCGGTCGAGCACGTCCTGGGCCATGTGCCGATATTCGGTGAGCTTGCCGCCGATGACGCTGAGGACGCCTGTCGGTGATTCGACGACCGCATGATCGCGCGAGATGTCGGCAGTGTGGCCGGCGCCGGTGTCGATCAGCGGTCGCAGTCCCGCGTAGGCCCCGATGACGTCGGAGGCGTCGAGTGTGGTCTCCAGCGCGGTGTTGACCGTTTCCAGCAGAAAGTCAACCTCAGTCGACGTCGGTTGCGGCACATCGGGAATCGGGCCGGGCGAATCTTCGTCGGTCAGTCCGAGGTAGACCCGGCCCAGCTGTTCGGGCATGGCGAACACAAAGCGGTTGAGTTCGCCCGGAATCGGAATTGTCAGCGCCGCAGTCGGATTGCCGAAGACCTCGGCGTCAAAGACCAGGTGTGTCCCGCGGCTGGGCCGCAGCTTCAACGCCTCATCGATTTCGCCGGCCCACACCCCGGTTGCGTTGATGACAGCGTGGGCCGATACGTCGAATGAATCGCCAGTGCGCTGATCGGTGAGCCGCACCGAGTCGCCGGTGGCCTCGGAGGCGGCCACATAGTTGAGGATTCGGGCGCCGTGCTGCGCTGCGGTGCGCGCGACCGCGGTGACCAGTCGGGCGTCGTCGATCAGTTGACCGTCGTAGGCCAGCAGGCCGCCGTCGAGGCCGTCGCGCCGCACGGTTAGGGCCATGTCGATGGCGCGCTGCGCGGTAATGCGTTGCGACCTCGGCAATACCGATGCCGGGGTGCCGGCCAGCTTGCGCAGCGCGTCGCCGGCCAGAAATCCGGCACGTACCAGCGCCCGTTCGGCGCGGCCCATCGACGGCAGCAACGGGACCAGTTGCGGCATTGCACTAACCAGGTGCGGCGCGTTGCGGGTCATCAGGATTCCGCGCTCGATGGCGCTGCGCCGGGCGATGCCCACGTTGCCGGTGGCCAGATAGCGCAGACCGCCGTGGACCAGCTTCGAACTCCACCGGCTGGTACCGAACGCGAAGTCGTGCTTCTCCACCAACGCCACCCGCAGCCCGCGCGAGGCGGCGTCCAGCGCGATACCGGTGCCGGTGATGCCGCCACCGATCACGACGAGATCCAGCGGCGCACCGTCGGCCAGGGCGGTCAGGTCGGCGGTACGGCGCGCGGCGTTGAGTGCAACTGACGTCACGACAGGTATCCGTTCAGTGCGTAGCGCAGCTCGCCGGCCAGCGCGTCGGCAGCCAGGATGGGCTGCACAATCTGGGCGGATTGGATCGTCGACTGGGTGATCAGCAGGACCATCGCCGCGAGGCGGCGTGGGTCGCCCGGACGCACACTGCCGTCACGTTGGGCCCCATTGAGGTTCGCGGCGAGCGTGTCGATGAGCGCCTGCTGGCTGGTGCCAAGTCGCTGGGTGAGGTAGGTGATAGCCAGTTCTGAGCGCAGCACCGCCATGATCAGCTCGTCGTCGCGCAGGCGGTCGGCCAGTGCGACCACCCGCTCTACCAACGCTTCACGGCCCTCGCCGGGAGCCGGTACCTCCTCGAGGGTGGCCGCAATATGCGCGGTGAGCAGGTCCGCCAGGATCGACTGGGTGTCCGGCCAGCGGCGATACACGGTCGGCCGGCTCACCCCGGCCCGGCGGGCAATCTCGGCCAGGGTCACCCGTTCCACACCGAAATCGCGGACGCAGCTGGCGGCGCCGGCCAATATCCGGTCGGCCACCGATACGTTACTGATTGACAGCATGTGTAATACTGTAACGCATGTCTGACGCGTTGCGCCCGCCGATGAAATGGAACGCTTGGGGCGACCCAACCGCAGCCACGCCCCTCTCCGACGGCATCCGGTCACTGCTCGAGCAGGCCCTCGGCGTGACGGACGCGGGCGGCACGGAACTGCAGGCCGACCAGGTACAGCTGCGCCCGTCGGCTCTCACCGACGATGATCGCGACGCGCTGGCCGCCATCGTGGGGGCCGGCTACTGCCTCGTCGATCACCGCGACCGACTCCTGCACGCCGGCGGCAAGTCGACGCTGGATCTGTTGCGGCGCAAGGATTCCAATGAGCAGGATGCACCCGACGCGGTGCTGTTGCCGGGTAGCGACGACGAGGTCGCCGCGATTCTGCAGTACTGCTCGCAGCACGGCATCGCCGTCGTCCCGTTCGGCGGCGGCACCAGTGTGGTCGGTGGACTTGACCCGATCCGCGGCGAATTCAGCGCCGTGGTGTCACTGGATCTGCGTCGCTTCGACCAGCTGCTGGCCCTCGACGAGGTATCCGGCGAAGCTGAGTTCGGCGCCGGAGTCACCGGTCCGGCGGCGGAGCGTCTGCTGGGCGAGCGCGGCTTCTCACTCGGACATTTCCCGCAAAGCTTCGAATTCGCCAGCCTGGGCGGATTTGCCGCGACGCGGTCGTCGGGCCAGGACTCGGCGGGATACGGGCGGTTCGACGACATGGTGCGCGGCCTGCGGGCGATCACCCCGGCGGGCGTACTGGACCTGGGCCGCGCCCCGCAATCGGCGGCCGGGCCGGATCTACGCCAACTGCTGATCGGCTCGGAGGGCGTCTTCGGCGTCATCACCCAGGTTCGGGTACGCGTTCATCCGGTGCCAGAAACCACTCGCTATGAGGCGTGGTCGTTCCCTGACTTCGCCACCGGCGCAGCGGCGCTGCGTGCGGTTACCCAAGCCGGCACCGGCCCGACGGTCATCCGGCTCTCGGACGAGGCCGAGACCGGCGTCAACCTCGCCACCACCGAGTCCATCGGCGAATCACAAATCACCGGGGGATGCCTGGCGATCACCATTTTCGAAGGGACGACGGCGCACGCCGAGAGCCGGCACGCCGAAACCCGGGCGGTGCTACAGGCACACGACGGGACATCGCTCGGCGAAGCGCCGGCGCGGGCCTGGGAACACGGCCGCTTTGGCGCGCCGTATCTGCGCGATTCGTTGCTGGCGGCGGGTGCGCTGTGCGAGACGCTCGAGACGGCCACCACCTGGTCGAACATCCCCGCGCTCAAGTCGGCCGTCACCGACGCCCTGACCGGCGCACTCGCAGAATCCGGCACGCCGGCACTGGTGCTGTGCCACATTTCGCATGTGTACGCCACCGGCGCGTCGCTGTACTTCACCGTCGTGGCGGGGCAACGCGGCAACCCGCTCGAGCAGTGGCGCGCCGCCAAGGCGGCCGCATCGGATGCGATCGTGGCGACCGGCGGGACGATAACCCATCACCACGCCGTCGGTGCCGATCACCGGCCCTGGATGGCCGACGAAGTGGGCGAGCTGGGCGTGCAGGTGTTGCGCGCGGTGAAGTCAACCCTTGACCCCGCTGGAATCCTCAACCCCGGCAAGCTGATTCCGTGACGCCCCCTCGTGAGATCGCCCGGGTGACAATGCTCACCAATCCGGCGTCGGGGCACGGAAACGCGCCGCATGCCACAGAGAAGGCGACCGCGCGACTTCAGCAGCGCGGTGTCGACGTGGTCGGAATCGTCGGCACCGACGCCGAACACGCCCGTCGCTTGCTGTGCGAGGCCCTCGACCGCGGCACCGACGCGCTGGTCGTCGTCGGCGGCGACGGGGTGATAGCCGATGCGCTACAGGCCTTGGCCGGCACCGGCATTCCGCTCGGAATCGTTCCGGCGGGAACCGGCAACGACCACGCCCGCGAATACCGGATTCCCACCAAGGACCCTGCGGCCGCCGCGGACGTCGTCGCCGACGGCTACACCGAAACCGTTGACCTGGGCCGCATCCGCGCCCGCAACGGCGTCGTCAAATGGTTCGGCACCGTCGCGGCAACCGGATTCGACTCGCTGGTGAGCGATCGGACCAATCGGATGCGCTGGCCGCGCGGGCGGATGCGCTACAACCTGGCGATGCTCGCCGAGCTCTCGCAATTGCGGCTGCTGCCGTTTCGGCTGGCATTCGACGGCGGCGAGGAGATCGTCACCGACCTCACCTTGGCAGCTTTCGGCAATACCCGTAGCTATGGCGGCGGGATGATGATCTGCCCCAACGCCGATCACGCCGACGGGAAACTCGACATCACGATGGTGCACTCTGCGTCACGTGCTCGGCTGATCCGGTTGTTCCCCACGGTCTACAAGGGCACCCATGTCAATCTCGACGAGGTGACCACGGCGCGTGCCGTGTCCGTCGAGGTCGACTCACCGGGCATCAACGCCTACGCCGACGGCGACTTCGCCTGCGCGCTGCCCGCCGAGATTTCAGCCGTTCCCGGCGCGCTGCAGATCCTGCGGCCGACTAACCCACTCCCCGGCTGAGCCAGGAGACCTCGGCGCCGTCACCGCCGTCGCGGTAGACCTCGAGAGCCTCATCCCATGCGGTGCCCAGTGCCGAATCCAACTCGGCAGCCAACGCGTCGGCGCCCGCGGCCATCATCGCGCGCAGCCGCATCTCGCCGACCATCACGTCGCCGTTGGCGCTCATCGCGCCGCTCCACAGTCCCAACTGCGGCGTATGGCTGAACCGCAGGCCGTCGACGCCGGGACTGGCGTCCTCGGTGACCTCGAACCGCAGCACTGACCAGGATCGCAGCGCATTGGCCAACCGCGCGCCGGTGCCAATCGGGCCGACCCAGTTGGTCACCGCGCGAAGTTGCCCGGGCATCGCCGGTTGCGGCGTCCAGGTCAGGTTCGCATTGGCTTCCAGAGTCGACGACAACGCCCACTCGACATGCGGGCACACCGCGGCCGGCGAAGCGTGGATGTACACCACGCCCGTCGCCGCGTCGGCGAACTGGTTCGACGCACGCATCTTGCTGCTCCTTCGGCTCCACGAGGGACGTCTTCCCCAACGGCCTGGTGAATCCGACGAGCATGCTGCAGATGAATTTGTGTCTCGCGTGTCTATTGTGCCTCGTGAGACCCCTGTTGCGCTAGTCCACCGCGTATTCCGATATCACGGCGTCGGAGAGCGCCGGCCACACGGGCAGCGCCCACTCCCCGAAATCCCGGTCGGTGAGGACAACCAGGGCCAGCTCAGCCTCTGGATCTGCCCAGATAAACGTGCCCGACTGGCCAAAATGCCCATAGGTTCGCGGCGAGTTCTCGCCGCCCGTCCAGTGCGGTGTTTTGGAGCTTTTGATCTCGAAACCCAGCCCCCAGTCGTTGGGCCGCTGCACGCCATATCCGGGTAGCACCCCATCCAGACCCGGGAACTGCACGGCGGTGGCCTCGGTGTGCATCTGCGCCGACACGAGCATCGGACACAACAGATCGGCGGCGAACACCGTCAAATCCGCCAGCGTCGATCTCACGCCGAACCCGGCTGCCTGCGCGCCGCCGTCCAGCGCGGTAGCCCTCATCCCCAGCGGCTCGAAGACCGCTTCGGTGAGGTACTGGCCGAACTCGATGCCTGACGCCTGCTGCACCGTCTCGGCCAGCACCGTGAACCCTTGGTTGGAGTACATCCGGCGGGCGCCGGGCTTGGCCAGCGTCTGATCGGAATGCATGGCCAAGCCGGAGGCGTGCGCCAGCAGGTGCCGCACGGTGGAACCGGGCGGGCCGGCCGCGGTGTCCAGGTCGACGACGCCCTCTTCGACGGCGATCTGGACGGCCCGGGCCACCAGCGGCTTGGTCACCGACGCCAGTTCGAATTGCCGAGCGGTGTCGCCTTGGGTAGCCACTGCGCCGGAGCGGTCAACGACCGCCGCGACGGCGGTGGGGACCGGCCAGTCGTCGAGCGCCTTGAGTGCAGCCATCGCGGCCGAGCCTAATAGGGACGGCCCGGCAACTGCGGCGACACCGAACACTAGGTTGGACGCCATGAGTCAGACAGTGCGCGGCGTGGTTTCACGAAAGAAGGGTGAACCGGTCGAGTTGGTCGACATCGTCATCCCCGACCCCGGCCCGGGCGAGGTGGTGGTCGACGTCACCGCCTGCGGGGTGTGCCACACCGACCTGACCTACCGTGAAGGCGGCATCAACGACGACTACCCGTTCCTGCTCGGGCATGAAGCGGCCGGCACCGTCGAATCGGTCGGGCCGGACGTGACTGCGGTGCAACCGGGCGACTTCGTGATCCTCAACTGGCGTGCGGTCTGCGGTCAGTGCCGCGCCTGCAAGCGCGGCCGACCGCATCTGTGCTTCGACACGTTCAACGCCGAACAGAGGATGACCTTGACCGACGCCACCGAGCTGACGCCGGCGCTGGGTATCGGGGCGTTCGCCGACAAAACGCTGGTGCACCAAGGACAGTGCACCAGAGTCGATCCGGCGGCCGACCCGGCGGTGGCCGGCCTGCTGGGCTGCGGCGTGATGGCGGGGCTGGGCGCGGCCATCAACACCGGAGCGCTCACCCGCGACGACACCGTTGCGGTGATCGGTTGTGGCGGTGTCGGTGACGCCGCGATCGCCGGGGCGGCGCTGGTCGGCGCACGCCGGATCATCGCCGTCGATACCGACAACGCCAAACTGGATTGGGCGCGCGGTTTCGGAGCGACCCACACCGTCAACGCGCGCGAACTCGACGTCGTCAAAACCATTCAGGACCTCACCGATGGGTTCGGCGCCAACGTGGTGATCGACGCCGTCGGTCGACCGGAAACCTGGGAGCAGGCGTTCTATGCCCGTGATCTCGCCGGAACTGTTGTGTTGGTGGGGGTTCCGACGCCTGACATGCGCATCGACATGCCGCTGGTGGACTTCTTCTCACATGGCGGGGCGCTGAAGTCGTCCTGGTACGGCGATTGCCTGCCCGAGCGTGACTTCCCCGCCCTGATCGATCTGTATTTGCAGGGCCGGTTACCGCTGGAGAAGTTCGTCTCCGAGCGCATCGGCCTCGGCGACGTCGAGGAGGCGTTCCACAAGATGCACGACGGTAAGGTGCTGCGCTCGGTGGTGATGTTGTGATCGAGCGCGTGGTCACCACCGGAACCTTCGAACTCGACGGCGGCAGTTGGGAAGTCGACAACAACATCTGGGTCGTCGGTGACGACTCCGACGTCGTGGTTTTCGATGCAGCGCACACTGCAGCGCCGATCGTCCAGGCCGTCGCCGGGCGCAACGTCGTGGCAGTCGTGTGCACGCACGGCCACAACGACCACGTGACCGTCGCTCCGGAGTTGGGCCAAACTCTCGACGCGCCGGTGCTGCTGCATCCCGCCGACGACATGTTGTGGCGAATGACCCACCCCGACAAGGACTTCCGTGCTATTGCCGATGGGGATACGCTGAGTGTCGCCGGAACGGAGCTGAGAGCACTGCACACCCCGGGTCACTCCCCCGGCTCGGTGTGCTGGTATGCCCCGGACTTGGGCGCGGTGTTCAGCGGCGACACGCTGTTCCAGGGCGGGCCGGGCGCGACCGGCCGCTCGTTCTCCGACTTCCCGACGATCCTGGAGTCGATCTCGAGCCGGCTGGGCACATTGCCCGGCGACACCGTGGTGTACACCGGCCACGGCGACACCACCACCGTCGGCGACGAGATCGTGAATTACGACGATTGGGTGCCCCGCGGCCACTAAGCGCTCGGCGAGCGTGCGCAAAACCGGGGATCCTCCGTATTTGAACCTGGGACTCGCACTCGCGCCAAAAGGGGGGCCAAAGGGGACTAGCGTCGCTATCTATGGCCACCAACCTCTTCGCCACCGTGCCCGACCTGACCGGAAAGCTGGCCGTGGTCACCGGATCCAACAGCGGCCTGGGATTCGGGCTGGCCCGCCGGCTGTCGGCGGCCGGCGCCGACGTCGTGATGGCGATCCGCAACCGCGCCAAGGGTGAGGCCGCGATCGAGGAGATCCGCCGCACGGTTCCGGATGCCAAGCTGACCATCAAGGCGCTCGATTTGTCGTCGCTGGCCGGCGTCGCCGCCCTGGGCGAGCAGCTCAACTCCGAAGGGCGTCCCATCGACATCCTGATCAACAACGCCGGTGTGATGACCCCGCCGACCCGCGACACCACCGCCGACGGATTCGAATTACAGTTCGGCAGCAATCATCTCGGCCACTTCACGCTCACCGCGCACCTGCTGCCGCTACTGCGTGCGGCCGATCGAGCCCGCGTCGTCTCGCTGAGCAGCATCGCCGCCCGCCGTGGTCGTATCCACTTCGACGACCTGCAGTTCGAGAGGTCCTACACCCCGATGGGGTCCTACGGGCAATCCAAGCTGGCGGTGCTGATGTTCGCCCGCGAGTTGGACCGCCGCAGCCGCGAAGCCGGCTGGGGCATCCTCTCCAATGCGGCGCACCCCGGGTTGACCAAGACCAACCTGCAGATCAGTGGTCCCTCCCACGGCCGGGCCAAGCCGTCGATGATGGAGCGCTTTTACAAGCTGTCGTGGCGGCTGACTCCGTTTCTTTGGCAGGAAATCGACGAAGGCATCCTGCCCGCGCTGTATGCGGCCACCGCCCCCGACGCCGAAGGCGGCGCGTTCTACGGGCCGCGCGGTATCTACGAGGCCGCCGGTGGCGGCGTGATCAACGCCAAGGTCCCGGCCCGCGCCCGCGACGACGCCGACAGCCGACGCCTCTGGGAAATCTCCGAACAACTCACCGGGGTCTGTTATCCGAATGCCTGAATCCAGCATCGTCGTCCGGCCCGAGCCGATGGAGAGCGAGACCTACACTCCGTCGTCGCGGCTGCGGGCCGCAGGCCTTGCGCCGGCCGTCGCGCTGTTCGAACAAGCCGCCGAAACGGTACCGCTGCCGGAACCGCCGCACCCGATCGTCATCGTCGACTACGGCGCGGCGACCGGACACAATTCGCTGTTGCCGATGTCGGCGGCAATCGCAGCCATCCGCCGCCGCACCCCACCCGAGCATGCCGTGCAGGTCACCCACACTGACCTGCCCGACAACGACTTCACCGCGCTGTTTCGCACCCTCGCCGAAGACCCGGACAGCTACCTGCATAAGGACTCGGCGAGCTTCGCCTCGGCCATCGGCCGCTCGTTTTACGGTCAGCTCCTACCGTCGCAGAGCGTCACGCTGGGTTGGACGTCCTGGG
Source organism: Mycobacterium sp. NGS48 (assembly GCF_059812585.1). Taxonomy (NCBI): domain Bacteria; kingdom Bacillati; phylum Actinomycetota; class Actinomycetes; order Mycobacteriales; family Mycobacteriaceae; genus Mycobacterium; species Mycobacterium sp. NGS48. The sequence continues at coordinate 3,968 of NZ_JCALCY010000027.1, read as the reverse complement.
CGACCATGTGGCTGAGCCGATCCCCGACCGGTGTCGACGACCATGTCCAGGTCGCCTACAGCAGCGACGACGCCGCCCGGGCGGCATATGAACACCAGGCCGCCCAGGACTGGCAGGCGTTCCTGGCACTCCGGGGCCGCGAGCTGGCCACCGGCGGGCGGTTGGTGGTGCTGACGATGGCCGTCGGCGACGACGGTGAATTCGGCTACCGGCCGTTGGTGCACGCAATCGTCGCGGGCCTGGGCGATCAGGTCCGCGACGGGTTGCTGCGCGACGAGGAACTGCGGCGCATGATCATCCCCACCTTTGCCCGCACCGAGAAGGACTTTCGGGCGCCGTTCGCGCCCAAGGGCCGCTTCGAGGGCATGTCAATCGAGCATCTGGAAGTGTTCAACGCCGAGGACCGGTTCTGGGCCCGATACCAGGTCGACCATGACGCCGCAGCGTACGGCGCGCAATGGGCGACGTTCGCGCGGACAGCGATTTTCCCGACGTTGGCCGGCTGGCTCGACGGTGGTACCGACGACCCGCGGGCAGCCGATTTCGTCGCGCATCTGGAAGCCGCCGTCGCGGCGCGGCTCTCCGCTGCGCCCGAGCAGATGCAGATGCCGCTGGCCTCGGTGGTCGTGGTCAAGCACGGACGGTCGCACTGACGCCCCCGGTTTGGATTCCTTCGGCCAGCGGGTAACCGTCGACCAAGAATCGGACAAGGCTCACCGAAACAAGCCCTGAGCCCAACGGGATGGAAATGGTGATGAGCAAAGACGACGACGAACGAACCCGGGCCGAAAAATACGCTGACGAAGACAGCGCCGACGACCAAGAGCAGAAAATGACCGAGGCGCCCGATGTCACCGATGAGCACAAAGAAAAAGCCGCCGAAATGATGAAGTCTTACGACGATCAGCGCCCGACGGCCGTCATGCCCGGGTCTGAGGGGACCATCACAGGAACCGCGGTCAACGAGTGGCTCGACGACGAGGGCAACCCGAAGTTCGCCGACGACGCCAAAGAAGACGCGCCGAAAGAGGACGCCCCGAAAGAGGACAGCTAGCTAGCTGCCAGGGGACGGCGGCTGCGGCAGGAACCGCGGGAAGCCGGGAACTCTCGGGATCACGGCGGCTTGCGACGACGTCGGCGCCTGGGTGGTGGTCGGGGCCTGCGTAGTCGTTGGTGCCTGCGTGGTGGTCGGCGCCTTGGTGGTTGTGGTCGGTGGTTGAGTAGTCGTGGTCGGCGCCGGTGTCGTCGTGGATGGCGAGGGCGACGGCGGGGTGCTGGATTCTGTCGACGGCGCCGATGAACTGTCCGGCGCCTGCGACGGCGCGGAGATTTCGGTCCCGGGTCCGGGGGCTGCCGATTCCGGTGTGGTGCTGACACCCGGCGCCGGGGTTGTCGGTGCGCCGGGCGTGTGGCGCAGCGTGATCAGAATGGCGGCCCCGATGGCCAATACCAGCAACGCGGTGCCGATGATCACCACCGCCGGCCGCCGATACCAGGGCATCGCCGCGGCTCCGGCGGGGCGGGCCGCGTGGTCGACGGCGGGCTGTGGCCGGGCGGATGTCGCGGGGGCGCTGCTGCCCGCTGCCGGGTACTCGCCGGTGAGAAGCGGCATGATGGCGGAGGCGTCGTCGGCCTCAGACCAGGCCAGCGCCGGCTCTGGGCCAGGGCCCGGGTCTGCTTCGGCCATCGTGGTGACATCGGGGATCGGTCCGGCCTCGGTGACAGCCGGCGCCAACGCCGTCGCGCCGGTGTCTCCAGGACCTCGGATGGCCTGAAGCGCCGCGCCGACGGCAGCGGCCAACTGTGGCCGCGCCGCCGTGATGACCCGGGCGCGTAGGTGTTCCGACAGCGTCGTGGTGATGGCCGGGATGCTTGCACCGCCGCCTACCGTGGCGACTGCGGCCACGTCACGAATCCCGTTGCGCTGTAAGGCTTGCTGAACCACAGCGACGAACGCGTCCAACGGGCGGCGGATCGCGTCGTCGAGTTCGGTTCGGGTGAGCTGGATATCGCCGCGAGATCCGGGCAGATCCGCGGTCAGCGTGGTGGCCGCGGCCGATGAGAGTTCTTCTTTGGCGTGTCGGCACGCAGCACGCAGCCGGGTCATCGACCCGATCTCGGAGGTTTCCGAGGTGTCGAGCGAGCCCGCCGCCGACAGGTCAGCCACAACGCGGCTGAGCAGCGCCTCGTCGATCGCGTCGCCGGAGAACTCGGTGTGCCGCGCGGTCGGTGCGACGGGCTGGTAGCCGTTGGCGGCATCGACCAGAGTGAGGCTGGTGCCGCTACCGCCGAAATCGCACACCGCGATGATGCCGCGGCCCGGCAACCCCGGGTCGGACTGCAGGGCGGTCAGCGCGGCCAGGTAGTCCGGAAGCAACGTCAATCCGCCCGCCCACTCGGGCACCCGGCCCAGCGCAGCCTGCAACGCGTCCACCGCCGCCGGCGCCCAGTGCGCCGGATAGGCGACGGCGATCGCTTCGGGCAGAGCGCGACCATCGGTCGCGGTGTAGGCCAATGCCCGCAGGCTGTCGGCGAGTACGGTCTCGCTGCGATGCGTGGAGCCGTCAGCTGCCACTATGGCGGCCGGATCGCCCACCCGGTCGACGAAGTCGGTGATGACCAGGCCGCGTTCGGTCAGCTTCGGGTTCTCCGATGGCACACCCACTTCGGCCGGGCGCTGCGGATACCGCGTCAGCACCGGCTTGCGGGTCACCGCTCGATTGGCGGTCACGGCCGCAAGGTTGGTGGCGCCCACCGACAGACCTACCGCCGGTCGTTGTCCGTTTGCCATGCCCACCCTCAATATCTGCCGGCGCGCCCGCGCACACCGCCCCCCAATTTATAGGCAGCGGGGATCAGCGAATCGTGCCGGCTCCGGCGATCAGCGGAAGGTCGAGCGCGGTCACCCAGCCCGGAGAGCGTTCGTTGACGGCCGGCACCGCGTTGAGCGCGCGCATCCCCGTCGCCAGACACCCCGCCGTCGCCGCATCGCGTCCGGAACCGTCGGTGAACCGAAAGGCGGTCTCCTGAAAGATGCTCGGCGTTCCTTCGATGTCGACCCGGTAGACGTCGTCCTTGGTGCCCGACGGCCAATCCGGGGCGGCATCGTGCCCGATGCGGTTGACGTGTTCGAGTTGGATTCGCGTCCGGCCCTGGTAGATGCCGTTGATGGTGAACCGGACCGCCGCGACATGGCCGGGCGCGATGATGCCTTTGGCGGTCTTGCGCTCGGTGGGAGTCACCCACTTGTCCCACGTGGTGGTGATTTCGTCGAGCATGATGCCGGCAGCGTGGGCGATCATCGGGACGGTGGCGCCCCAGGCGAAGATCAGCACATCTCGGTTCTCCAGCACCGGGCGAAAGTCAGGCGCACGACCGATGCCCATCTCGTTTTCGTAGTCGCCGGTGTAGTTGGTGTAGTCGAGCAGCTCGGACGCCCGCACGGTGTGCACCTCCGAGCACAGACCCATCAGCGTCATCGGGAACAGGTCGTTGGCGAATCCCGGGTCGATGCCCGTGGTGAAACACGACGACTCACCCAGCTCGCAGGCCTCGGTGATCGGCTGAATCCAGTTGGGCGGATTGAGGTGCATGGTCGGCCAGACCCAGGGCGTCATCGCGGTAGAGCAGACGTCGATGCCGGCGCGCAGAAACCGCGTCATCAAAGCGATGTTGGCCTCGGCGTGCGCGGCTGTCGGCCCGTAGTGCACCAGCGCGTCCGGCTGCAGCGCAATCAGCGCGTCGGCGTCGTCACTGGCGGTGATGCCGACCCGCTCGGCCATCCCGCAGATGTCACCGACGTCGCGGCCCACCTTCCCGGGACTGCTGACACCCACGCCCACCAGTTCGAACTGTGGGTGCTTGACGATTTCGGCGATCACCATCTTGCCGATGAACCCGGTACCCCACAGCACAACCCTTTTTGGACTTCGTTCTGGCATCTGTCACCTCTCCGCTCGTGTCCGGCT
>NZ_JCALCY010000026.1:0-25384 GCF_059812585.1 Mycobacterium sp. NGS48 | reverse complement strand
GGCCGTCGGCCGGCACTCTCGGCCGCTGTCTTCGCCGGTGGGCATTAGGCTGGGCCTAATGTCTGATCTGCGCGCGGTATTGCTGCTGTGCTGGCGCGACACCGGCCACCCGCAGGGTGGCGGCAGTGAAACTTATCTGCAACGCCTCGGCGCACAGCTTGCGCAGTCCGGGATTGCCGTCACCCTACGCACCGCCCGCTATCCCGGCGCGCCGCGACACGAGGTGGTCGACGGCGTGCGGATCAACCGCGCCGGTGGCCGGTATTCGGTGTACGTGTGGGCGCTATTGGCGATGGCCGCGGCCCGGCTGGGGCTGGGCCCGCTGCGACGGGTGCGACCCGACGTGGTCGTCGACACCCAGAACGGCCTGCCGTTTCTGGCCCGATTGCTGTACGGCCGGCGAGTCGCGGTGTTGGTGCACCACTGCCACCGCGAGCAGTGGCCGGTGGCCGGCCCGGTGCTCGGTCGGGTCGGTTGGTTCGTCGAGTCGCGATTGTCGCCGCGGCTGCACCGGCGCAACCAATATGTGACGGTGTCGCTGCCGTCGGCTCGCGATCTGGTGGCTCTGGGTGTGGGTAATGAACGAATTGCCGTGGTGCGCAACGGCCTGGACGAGGCGCCGGCACCATCGCTGCGTGGCCCCCGGGCGGCTGCGCCGCGGGTGGTGGTGTTGTCGCGCCTGGTGCCGCACAAGCAGATTGAGGACGCGCTGGACGCTGTCGCGCTGCTGCGGCCGCGGGTACCGGGCTTACACCTCGACATCGTCGGCGGCGGTTGGTGGCAGCAGCGGTTGGTCGAGCACGCGGCGCAACTCGGCATCAGCGACGCGGTGACGTTTCACGGCCACGTCGATGACGTCACCAAACACCATGTGATGCAACAGTCTTGGATTCATTTGTTGCCGTCACGCAAGGAGGGGTGGGGTTTGGCCGTGGTCGAGGCGGCGCAGCACGCGGTGCCCACCATCGGCTACCGGTCCTCGGGTGGCCTGGCCGATTCGATCATCGACGGGGTTACCGGCGTTCTGGTCGACGACCGGACCGAACTGGTGAGCCGGCTCCAGCAGCTTCTCGACGATCCGGTACTGCGCGAGCAACTCGGCGCCAAGGCGCAGGCGCGCAGCACTGAATTCTCTTGGCGGCAAAGCGCTGACGCGATGCGCACCGTACTCGAGTCCGTGGTGGCCGGAGACCGGATCAGCGGCGTGGTCTAACGTATGGACACCGTCGAGCCTTCGCTGGCCTGGTTGCTCCAACCCCTCACGGTGCAGACCTTTCTTGACGAGATTTGGGGCGCGACGCACCACCACGTCAAGCGGTGCACCGTGGGCTATTTCGATCGTCTCCTGCCCGGGCCGTCGGCGGTCGACCAGCTGTTGGAGCATGTTGCGCCAGAGCCATCGGCGGTGCGTCTGGTACGGGGCGGTGAGAGCAAGGATGCTGACAGTTTTCGGCTCGCTGACGGCGGTCTTGATCCCGCCAGCGTCCGCGAGGCTTTTGCCGACGGCTACACCATCGTCCTGAATGGGCTCGAGCGGTACGTGCGCGAGATTGCTGCGCTGTCCCACTCCATCGAGGTCGAGTTGAACTTCCCGACGCGTGTCAATGGCTACGTCACACCGCCCGAATCGACCGGCTTCGTCCCGCACTTCGACCCTCATGACGTGTTGATCCTGCAGATGCAGGGGTCCAAGACCTGGCATGTGGCCGATGCCGGTGCCATACCGCCGCACGAGATGCAGCGCCAGCAAGGGGCTGCCGAGGGGCTCTCGTTACCGACCAAGCTGCGCCTGGACGTCGGCGACGTGCTCTACCTGCCGCGCGGCCACGTTCACGCGGCCCAAACACACTCGGAGCCATCGATCCACTTGACCGTCGGGATCCATGCGCCCACCGTGCTCACCCTGATCACCCACGCTCTCCGATCCCTGAGTTTGCGAGACGACCTCGCCCATACTCGGCTGCCACCGCGTCATCTCGACGACACCTCCACACACGCGAGCGTGAGCGCGCTGGTGCACGACATTGTCAGTGCCATCGACGACCCGAGCGTCATCGCCGACGGTTTGGACACCATGGCGGAGGTGGTGGTCCGGCGTGGCCGATGCCCGCCCGTCGGACCGGTCGCAGACACCGTCGGCGTCGACGAACACACGCTGGTGGTGAAGCACCACCCGCTCTATTCGAGGGTGACGCACGTTGGTGCTGATGTTGTGCTGGAGTTCGCGCAACTGTCGATAAACGCAGAGCCCGACCATGAAGCCGCGATGCGGTTCCTGGCGGCGCGTACCGAGCCGTTTCGAGTACGTGACTTACCGGGGCTCAGTGCAGCGCAGCAGACGAAGCTGGCCCGAACGCTGATCGCAACGGGGTTCCTTAACCGGCTCACCGATCACTCGTAAGCACCACCGGAAATCCTGCCTGGCACCGACGCTCCGACAGCGATGCTGGTTCCTCATGCCAGGACATTCACAGCGTCATTTTGTTGACATTGCGGATGCACGCGCGAAAAATCGCCGCATAAGAGGAGTTTCGTGATGACGGTGTACGTCGTGTTCGATGGTCCAGCCCCAGCCAGTGCGGCGGCTTATCCGCTCGCGGGCGGTTGACAGTGACGGCGCCGATCTGGTTTGCCTCGCCGCCGGAGGTGCACTCGGCGCTGTTGAGCAGTGGTCCCGGGCCGGGTTCCCTGCTGGCGGCAGCGGCCGCGTGGAACTCTCTTAGTGCCGAATACGTCTCCGTGGCAGAAGAACTCAGCACACTGCTGGCGGCGGTGCAGACCGGTGTTTGGCAAGGACCCAGCGCCGAATCGTATGTGGCCGCGCATGTGCCGTACCTCGCATGGCTGATGCAGGCCAGTGCGGATAGCGCGGCGGCGGCCGCCAGCCATGAGGTGGTCGCCACCGCGTATACCGCCGCGCTGGCGGCCATGCCGACCCTGGCCGAACTGGCGGCCAACCATGCCACTCACGCGGTGTTGGTGGCAACGAATTTCTTTGGGATCAACGCGATTCCGATCGCGCTCAACGAGGCCGACTATGCGCGGATGTGGCTGCAGGCGGCCACCACGATGACGACTTATCAAGTAGCGGCCAGCACCGCGGTGGCGGCGACACCGCAAACCACCCCGGCGCCGCAGATCCAGAAAGCCAACGAGTCCGGCGGCGGAAACCAAGACGAGGGAAACCCACACCAGCTGAGCTGGTGGACAACTCGAATACACGAAGTGGAGACGAATCCGGCGGCCTGGTCCGAGGTGCCGCACTGGTTGGGTGAGGCCTACAACGCGTTCTTTCCGCAGGCGCCGCAATTGACGCAGAGCTCGTTCAGTCTGATCGCCCCCGCCGTCTCCCCCGTGGGAGCGCTAGCCGGTTTCGGAGGGCTGGCCGGGCTGGCCGGCCTGTCTCAGCCCCTGGCAATGCCCGCCGAGCCGGCACCCGTCGCGACCGCACCCGGCACGCCGCCGGTTGCCGCGATGGCACCGGCTTTGGCCGCGCCCGCCGCCGCCCCCGTGCCCGCCACCGCACCCGCGCCCGCCCCAACCGCACCGGCCGTATCCAGCACCGTTGCGCCGCTGGCGCCCGCCACTGGCGGCGAAGGTTTTGCCTACCCCTATGTGGTCGGTCCGCCCGGGATTGGATTCGGCGCGGCGATGAGCGTCAGCGCCAGCGCCAAGCAGACGGCGTCGGCGCCCGACACTGCGGCGGCGGCAGCCGCTGCGACCACAGGGGAACTGGCCCGGCGCCGGCGGCAACGGGCGGGAGTGATCGACCGCGGGCATCGCTACGAATACCTGGACACGGACTCCGACGGGTCACCGGACCCCGCGGAGCGGTTTGCCGCGGTAGCGCTCTCCGATCAGGGCGCGGGCCCGCTGGGGTTCGCCGGAACCGCCGACAAGGCCGGTGCCCGCCCGGCGGCGGGACTGACCACGGTGGCCGGTGACCCATCCGGAAGCGGGCCGACCATGCCGATGATGCCGAGCAGTTGGGGTGCCGAGACCGGAACGGAAGACGACTGACGTCAGGCTTCGCGGTTCGCGCTGCCGACCCGCCGGCGCCATCCCGCAACCGCCATACCGACGGCCCCGACACCCAGCATCGCCAGCCAAGCCAGATGCGCGATCAGCAGGGCTGACCGGCGGCCCGCAGGGGCGGCGGGAGCGTGGCCGCCGACGCTGTACAACGCTAGGTCGCCGTCCCGGTAGACGGTAGGCAGCTGTTCGAAAACCTTTGCCGCCGCGCCTAGTTCGCCGGGAGTTCGGCCTTCGACAACTAGCCACCGCACGCCCGCTCGGGCCAGCGTATCGCGGTCGGCTCCTGACAGCAGTAGCTGCTCGATGGCTCGGGCCCGGCGGCCTTCGCCCGGAACGGTAGCCCCGGAAATGGTCAGGTCACCGGTGGTCAGCACGTCGGCGCGCAACCAGCGCGGCAGTGGATCCAACACGGGTTGCGGACCCGACCAGGCGAAGCGGCGCATGGTGCCGGCCGGCAACACCGCCACCGGCCCGGCGTCGGCGTTGATCGCCGCGGCCGCCGCATGCCACCCTGACGGGTAATGCACCGGTTCGACCTTGCCCCAGCCGCCCCAAGCCAGGTCGGGCAGCACGAATATCATTGCCGCGCAGCAGGTCAGCGCTGCCACCGCCGGATGCACCCACCGCCGTAACGTCTGCACCGCACCCGCGCCGGCCAGCGCGTACCCGGGCATCGCCAGCGCCACCCATTTCTGCCCGTCGCGCACGACACCAAGGCCAGGCACGGCATCGACCACGGCGCGCAGCACGGCCAGCCCCGGTGTAGTGGCCAGGCCCGCGGGCACCAGCACCGCCACCGCTGCCAGGACGATCAGCGGCAGCGCCGCCCGGTGTTGCCGCAAGACCGGGAGGCCGGTGCCAACGACGCCGAGCAATACCGCGGTGCCCAGGACCGCGAAAAACGTTGTGCGGGAAGCGGTTACCGCCTCAGCATTCCATATTCCGCCCATCCCGGCCAGGCTGCCGAGCGTGCCCAACCCGGGTTCGGCACGCGCCGCGAACGCGGCGATCGCCGAATCCTGTTGCGCGGGCAGCGAGGAGCTCAGCACCGAGGCCGTCAACCACGGCAGCGCCGCCACCACGGCAGCAGCCAGCGTGACGGCTGCACACAACCAACGCGGCCGGCCGGCACCGGGTGCTGCCGCACAGACCAGCGCCACCGTCGCGGCCAGCATCAACCCGGTCGGCGTCAGCCCGGCCAACGCGATCCACCACGCCAGCGCGAAATACCGCGACCGGGCCGGTGGAGCCTCCGACCGCAGCATCAGGATCGTCGCCGCCACCCAGGGCAGGCAGCCGTAGCCGACCAGCAAGCTCCAGTGGCCCTGCAATAGCCGTTCCGCGACATAGGGATTCCAGATCGCCAGCGTGATCGCGACGAACTGGCCGCTCGCCCCCGCCTCCGGTAGTACGGTCGCGACCAGGCGGGCAGCGCCCCAACCTGCCAGCCACAACGCGGCGATAAGCAGTGCCTTCACCACGACGCCGCCGTCGATGCCGCGTGCGGCCAGTGCCACCGCGAAATCTTGCGGCACCGCCCGCGGCGCGGACATCAGCCCGAGCGCACTGTCGGTCAGATAGGACCGCGGAGTGGAGACCGCATCACGCAGCAGCAGATAACCGGGGGACAGCAGCGGCGCGGTCACCAGCAGCGCCAGCGCCAGTGCGTATCCGGGGCGGGACCAGTGCAGGACCCAGCGGCCCGTCCCGGCCACTCGAGCGATCAGGGGCGGTCGGGCGGACCTGCGGGGGGCGGGCCCGAGCCGGGCGGATTAGGCGGACCGGTGCCTCCCTGTAAGTCAGGGGGCGGCGTGGGCAGTTTCTCGGTCTCGGCCTCGGCGCCGGGCACCGGTTCGCGCGGCGGTCCGCCACGGCCGAAGAAGCCGTGGTCGGCGGTGTCCAAACCGGGGTCGAGCAACGCCGCCTCGGTCCGCAGGCTGAACATGCCCAGCAGCACCCCGCCGATCAGTGCGACCAAGCCGGTCGCGGTGAAGGTGATCGGCAGCACCCGCGACCACAACGCGAGCCGGTCGCGCTCGTTGCGAGCGGCGTTGACCTGCGCCTCGATCGTCTCTTCGGTGAAGGTGACCGTGTAGTCGGCCACCACTACCTTTTCCGCGTTCAGCGGGTCGCGGGCGAAGTAGTGATTGGCGTGTTCTTTTTCCTTGACGATGATGCCCGACTCGGGGTCCACCCAGAAGGTGCGCTGCGCCGCGTAATAGCGGGTCATGCTGACCTTCTCGTCCGGGTCGCCTTCAATTCCCCACCTGCCGGCGGTTTCGGCAGCCTTGCTGTCCTCGTCGTGGGCGTAGAGCGAGGGGTACTTGACCGGATCGACCAACTTGCCGTCGGCGTCGTAGCCGACGTTCTGGGTGAACCGGTAGGTGGTCAGCCCGTTGACGTCTTCCTCACCGGAGTAGTTGGCGTCGAACGCCTTCTGCGCGATCGGATCGAAGAAGGGATAGGTCTGCTTTTCGGTGTTAAACGGGAACCGGTAGGACAGCCCCTCATGCGGCAGCGCGATGTTGGTGGGCGGGCTTTCGTCATTGACGCTGCGGGGCTTCTGCACCGCGCCACCCGGATGGGTCTCGTCGGAGACGGCCTCCGCGGTTTTGCGGTTCATGGTGACGGTGTCGACGATCGCCAGCAGCAGCCCGCTGTCCTTTTGCCTGTCGGTGCGCCGAACCGAGGTGCCCACCTGCAGGGTGACCACATCTGCGTTGGCCGGCGATTCGACGCTGATCTGCTGCTGAGACACCAGCGGAACATTCTGGTCGACGACGACGCGCTCGCTGGACAATGACCCCGAGTCGAGGGCAGCTCCGCTGCCGTCGCTGACCAGGGTGGTGTCGAGATCGAGTGGGATTTTGCTGACCCTGCTGGCCGTATAGGTCCACAACAGCAGCGCGGCGATCAGCAGGGCGGCGCCGAGACCCATGATTCCGCACGCGGCGATCCGCAACATCACTGCTCGGTTCACTCGCCGTGACCTCCTTCTGGGATGATCGGGCCCCGGCCTGGTGACGACACAAAACCCAGTTGACCCTAACAGCATGATTCAAAGCTCAGGCTGATGCGCTCTGGCGGCGCCCTTCTGGATGTACCCACTTCGCTGCGCAATGCCTCACGGCAGACTGTCCTGATGGACCAGAGCGACGTGGTGGGTGGCACGCGCCGGTTCCTGCCCGCCGTCGAGGGCATGCGTGCATGTGCGGCCATCGGGGTCGTCGTCACCCATGTCGCGTTCCAGACCGGGCACTCCAGCGGGGTCGACGGCCGGCTGTTCGGGCGCTTCGACCTGGCGGTGGCGGTGTTCTTCGCGTTGTCCGGATTTCTGCTGTGGCGGGGGCACGCCGCGGCGGCCCGGGGCCAGGGGTCCAGCCCGTCGACCGGCCACTATCTGCGATCACGGGTGGTCCGCATCATGCCTGCCTATGTGGTGGCCGTCGTGGTCATCCTGACCTTGCTGCCCGACGCCGACCATCCCAGCCTTACCGTGTGGCTGGCCAATCTCTCACTGACTCAGGTCTATGTGCCGCTGACGCTGACCGCCGGGCTGACCCAAATGTGGAGTCTGTCGGTGGAAGTCACCTTCTACTTGGCGTTGCCGATCCTTGCGCTGCTGGCCGGCCGGTTGCCGGTCCGGGCGCGGGTGCCGGTGATCGCGGGTCTGGGGATCGCCAGCTGGTTCTGGGGATGGATTCCGTTCCACGCCCCCGCCGGGCTCAATGCGTTGAACTGGCCGCCGGCCTTCTTCTCCTGGTTCGCCGCCGGCATGCTGCTCGCCGAGTGGGTCTACAGCCCGAGGGGGCTGGCGCATCGGTTGGCGCGGCGTCGGGTGCTGATGGCCTTCGTCGCGGTGACGGCTTATCTGGTGGCCGCCTCTCCGCTGGCCGGCCCCGCGGGGCTGACGCCGAGCACCGCCGGCCAATTCGCGCTGAAGACCGCGATGGGCGCGCTGCTGGCGGCCGCGCTGGTCGCGCCGTTGGTGCTCGACCGGCCCGATACCAGCCACCGGATTCTGGCAACCGCACCGATGGTGACGTTGGGACGCTGGTCCTACGGGATATTCATCTGGCATTTGGCGGCGCTGACCATGGTGTTCCCGGTGATCGGTGAGTTCTCGTTCCGGGGACACATGCCGCTGGTGCTGGTCTTGACGCTGATTTTTGCGATCGCGATCGCCGCGGTGAGCTATGCGCTGGTCGAGTCACCATGCCGGGAGGCATTGCGAGAGTGGGAGATCCGGCGACGCGAGGCGGTCAGCTCGCGCCAAGAGGACGCAATCGCGCCATGACTTCCGCGCGCACCGCCGTGCGACGAGCCTTGCCGGCGTCATCGCGCAGTGGGGTGTCGACGAACTCCACGCTGCGCGGCACTTTGTAGGAGGCGATGCGTTCGGCCAGAAACGCGTGCACGCCGTCCTCGTCGAGTGCCGACTCGGCGGTCGTCTGCACCAGAGCGTGCGGCACCTGGCCCAGATCTTCATGAGGTATGCCGACCACCAAGCAGGACAACACATCTGGATGTGCCGACAGCGCGCCCTCGATTTCGGCCGGATAGACGTTGCGCCCGCCGACGGTGAACATGTCGACGCGACGGTCGGACAGATAGAGGAACCCGTCCTCGTTGAAGTAACCCAGATCGCCCAGCGAGTCCCAGCCGTCGCGGGATTTCGCGGTGACGCCGACGTAGCGGTAGGTCGGCGGGGTACCCGGGCTGGGACGCATGTAGATCTCGCCTTCGACGCCGGGCGGGCAGGGCCGGCCGGCGTCGTCGAGCACCTTCATCTCGCCGGCCACGACGACGCCGACGGATCCCGGATGGGTCAGCCACTGATCGCCGGAAATAAAAGTCAGCGCTTGAAGTTCGGTGCCGCCGTAGAGTTCCCAGACCACCTCGGGACCGAGGATGTCGATCCAGGCCTGTTTGATCGCCGGCGGGCACGGCGCGCCTAGATGCCAGAACCGCCGGATCGACGTCAGGTCGTAGGCGTCCGGGTCGGCGCGGTAGATCGGCAGCAGCCGCTGCATGATGGTGGGCACGGTGGTCAGGAAGCTCACCCGGTGATCGGTGAGCAACCGAAGATATTCATGCGGCTCGAATCGGCTCATCAGCACCAGGTGATGGCGCATCAATAAAGCGATTGTCGCGGTGGTGAAGCCGGTGTTGTGGCTCAGCGGTATCGCCACCAGGGTGGTATCGCCCTCTTGCGCACCAAGTGGATAACCGATGATGGCGGGTATCCGGCTGTCGCCGCCAGCTTCGATGAGCTTGGGCCGACCGGTGCTGCCGCCCGAACCCATCGCTTTCCACACGGGCGAGACCGCCTCGGGCAATGCGCCGTCGGATAAGGCCGGGTCGGGGCTGAAACCCGCTGGCACACTTGGGAACTCTGGGTGGTCGCGGCCCACCAGCAGAGCGGGCGGTCGCAAATCCAGCAGGCCCTGCAACTCCGCGGCCGGCAACCGTGCGGACAACGGTTGTGGCACGGCGCCCAGCTTCCAGCACGCCACCGTGGCCTGGATCCATTCGATCGAGTTGGGCAGCACGATCGTCACGTAGTCGCCAAGGCCGACGCCGCGCTCGGCATACGCGCGGGCCAGCCGGTTGGTCGATGCGTCGAGTTCGGCGCGGGTAATCGTGTGCCCGTCGCAGGTAACGGCCGGTTCGTCGGGAGCCAGCTGGGCCAGCTGTGAGATCTGGGTGCTGATCGGCGGAACGGGCTCGTCCTGGGTCATCCCAGGCTCACTCATAGCCGCCCTGTCGTTCGAAGATGCGGCGCGGATTGTCGACCAGCATGGTGTGCAACTGCTCGTCGGTAACGCCGCGCTGCTTCAGCGCCGGGATCACGTCGTTGTGGATATGCAGGTAGTGCCAATTCGGCGCCATCTGTGGCATGAGGGCTTCGGGCAGCGCATCGAAGTAGCAGTTGGCGTCGTGCGATAGCACCATCTTGTCGGCGTGGCCGCGCTCGCACATCGTCGCAACGATGCCCACCCGTTCCTCGAAGGGCAGGATCACGTCGATGCCGAACCGGTCCATCCCCAGATAGGACCCAGCGGAAATGAGCTCCTCGAGGTAGCCGACGTCGGTGCTATCACCCGAGTGCCCGATGACCACCCGGCTCAGATCGACGCCTTCCTCTTCGAAGATGCGTTGCTGCTCGAGCCCGCGGCGCAGCCCGGCATGGGTGTGCGTGGAGATCGGCACCCCGGTGCGTTTGTGCGCCTGGGCGACGGCCCGCAGCACCCGCTCGACGCCGGGCGTGATGCCGGGCTCGTCGGTGGCACATTTGAGAATGCCCGCCTTGATGCCGGTGTCGGCGATGCCCTGCTCGATGTCGCGGACGAACATCTCGATCATGATCTCCGGGCCATCGAGCATGCCGCCCGGGCCCTCGTAGTGGAAGCGGAACGGCACATCGTTGTAGGTGTAAAGCCCGGTTGCGACAACAATGTTCAGCTCGGTGGCGGCGGCCACCCGCGCGATGCGCGGAATATAGCGGCCCAGCCCAATCACGGTCAGGTCCACGATGGTGTCCACGCCGCGGGCTTTCAGCTCGTTGAGCCGGTTGATGGCGTCGGCCACCCGCTGTTCCTCGTCACCCCAGGCTTCGGGATAGTTCAGCGCTATCTCGGTGGTCATGATGAACACGTGCTCGTGCATGAGCGTGACACCAAGGTCGGCGGTATCGATCGATCCTCGTGCGGTATTCAGTTGCGACACGCCATCGATGCTAGGGCGCGAAGGGTCTGATGTCGTACGGATTGACGCTCGTGAAGCGTTATCCGGGCATTCATGTCCTGCCGCCATGGTTCGTGCGTCGCAGTCCTGCCCATGGCCGGCCGCAATCGACGTCCCCGCCGTCGTGCGGTCGAAACCGGCGGCCAAGATCACGTCATTATTGAAGTGGCGCCGCAGCCATCCGTTGTGCGCCTCTATGAGGTGCACACAATCTCGTCCTTGGAGGACGGTAAACGCCTCACGGTTGCCCTTTTCTGCAGTAGCTTTTGCGCCTCATTAGAAAACCAATATTCATGTTGCAGCGGGCTGAGTGTTTGGTCACCGGGTCAGGTCGAAGTAGGCGTAGACATGCACCTGGTCATCGAGCGGCGCGGGTCTGATCGGGTCCTGGAGAGCGGCGGCCACGATGATGTTGTCGTTGAACATTCGCTGCAATCGGTTGCTGCGCCGCCACACGAGATATGCGATATCGGTATCCTTCTCGGGGGTTTGGCCGGCTGCCTCCACTCGGAAGCTTGCGTCGCTCAGGTAGCCGCCGACCGCACTTCGTATTGCATCCCAAGTGAAGCCACCCCTGGTGGCAAGGAATCTCGCGTCAATGATGCGATAGCCAGGCTCGACGTTGGAAGCGAGTTCCCTCAAACTCGCCTCGGAGTCTGCTCGTTCGTGCGAGGTCAAATGATCGATCGGAAAAGGTGAACCTTTCAAGCCATACTCGCCAGACGGGTATTCAGGGATACCACCCAAGGCCGGTTTCTGTGCGAACCAATATTGCGCGTACACGTACGCACCTGCAGCAATCAGTATGACGATTACAGTGCCGATGATCCAGATTTTCATTGGCCGGCTCATCCGAGCGATCCAATATTCACGTCGAAGGTTGGGTGTTTGTCGAAGGGATTGGTTGGAATGGGGCCGAATCGGGTGGGTATGTCGGGAACGCCTGAGCCAATGATATCTCCCAACCGCACAGTGGTCAGCGGGTTCTCTAAATTGTCGGCGTTCCACGGGTTGCGCAGCGTCACCTGAGCATCGCTGCCGGTGCCGCTAATGCTCTCGACGATATAGACATGGCTGTTGACCAGCGGTTGACCGTGCGGGTTGGTGGAAATCGTGACGGGCTGGTGGTTGGCCAGCGCGCCGGTGATTTCCTGGTCGATGTGTTGTCTTGTAAGCCAGACTTGTTGCGGGTCAATGACTTTTCCGCGGTTGCCGGTGAGGGCCTCCATCGCAACCTGCGGATAGCCCCCTTTGCCAATACCTTGATTGAGTGCATCCCCGAGGCTAGCCCCAGGTGCCTTGAGCTTCGCGTAGGCCGACTCCAGGACACTCGGCCACAGCGGTGCATTCGGTTGACCGTTGTCAAGCCAGCTCGCGCCGTGATGTTCAATATTTGTATCGATATCGTCTTGAGTGACTGGGATGTGTTTCCATTTGTTGCCATCCCATAGGGTCACGTCGAAGTTTCCCGTCTTGTCGTCATAGTGAATGCGATCTTTGATCCATTGCGGGTTGGCGTTCGCGATCGCACCCATGGTGGCATCGAGATAGCAGTCACCGATTGAGTCCTGATTTACATCGGCGGACGCCGGGTCGTGGGGGTAGAGGTCTTGGTCAGTCCATCGTCGCTTCTTCTCGCCACTGGAGTCCATGGGAAACGGTCCGCCAAGTACTGGGGATTCGGTGAAGCTGAGGCTACCCATCCCAGCAGCGACCGTAGAGAGCTTGGCCGCGATGTTCTGATCCGTTGACACGAGAGCGGCGGCATGAGCGCGGATTCTGCGGCAAATTCGTTGGCTCTGGGTTGGAGGACCATCGCATCCTCGATTGCCCGGCCCGGCACGTAGGCCGTCACCGACAGGTTTTCGTTGACCATGAACCCGGCCTGACGTGCCTCGTTGACCGCGTCCAGCACACTTTTTTGTGCGGCGCGCATGTCGGAATCGCCGTTGCGCGCGATGGCTGCGGCTTCGCGCCGCATCTCGGCTTGCTCGCGCGCTTTCACCTGGTCGTTGTCGGTCCGGTGCAGCGCCGCATCGTTCGCTTGTCCTTCCCACTGCGCAGCCTTGAGCCGCTCGTGGCCCTCGGTAAAGCTGTCCTCGATCAGATCGGCTTCGGCGGTGAAGTCGGCGGCGAGGTCGGCCAAGTGACTGGTGTCGAGACTCTCGATCTGCGACAGGCTCGGCAACGACGCAGCGGCCGGCAATTACGTCGCCTCCGGCCCCACCAAGACGCGCAGTTTTGCCCCTAGCTGGGCGTCGCTGTCGGCGTAGGCAGTACCGGCTGCGGCGAGCTTTTCCGATGTTGCCTTCATGCGCGCGGCTAGCACAGCACGCGACGTTCCCGCGTCGCTACGCGCTGTGGAGACCGCTGCGGACGTGGCCAACCATGATGGACCGACTCCCGGGGATGCGCTGACGGGGGCAAGCGTGCCCGCGAGCCCCTCCAACTGGCCGGCAGCCAGATGGAGGTCATTAACGTTCACTCGCAGGGTCTGCATCAGCGAAAGTTTAAACGACCCGCAGTGCCAGCACGGACACCAAATTTGCCAGCGGGCGCTAGCGTCTGACCAGTGCGCTGCTGCGTGGCGGGCCAACACGCGTTAACTTTCCATTTCCGCCCTTACGGAATGCGCGCGACCACTGGCCAAGGCCGCCAGGGCAGCATCGATAACGACGTTGGTGGCATAGCCGTCGTATGCCGAGGCTCCGGTGATTGACCCGTCAGCCACTGAGGCCAGCCACGCAGCATCTTGGGAGCGGTACGCCCGGTGGAAACGTTGCATCCAGGCCTCGGGCAGCGGGGCCGCGCCATGGGCAGCACCGTCGTTCGGTGTGGGGGGAGCGAGGATGAGCGCTCCGGAACTGCCGACGACGTCGCAGCCGATGTCGTATTGCAGCCCCGGCCCGCGGCCGAGGTCCATAACGCCAAGGACACCTGACTGTGAGATCAGCGTGAGGACAACGATGACGGTGGACCCGTCGCGGCTGGTCTTGGCAATTGCAGAAACCTCACTGATGTCCTCACCGCACAGCCACCGGAACACGTCAATGTCGTGGGACGCGGAGCTCGCGATGAGCTGTTGTTCGTCAAAAGCGATGAGTGCCAGCGGATTACGGTGACGCTGAGCGATCAGGACTGGTTCACCGACGCGGCCGGACTGCAACGCGCGATAGACATCCTGGTAGTCGGCGTCGTAGCGGCGCATGTAGCCGACCTGCACCAGCCGGCGACCACTGGCCCGTTCGGCGTTGACCAACTGCAACGACTGGTCGGCTGACGTCGTAAGCGGCTTCTCGCAGAGCACAAACAGGCCGCGCGCGATGCACGCTTCGACGATCTCGTGGTGAGAATCGTCAGCGGTCGCCACCACAACCGCGTCGACATCGGCGTTGTTCACGCAGTCCACGGGGTCGTGGAAAACGGCTGCGGTCGGCACGTAAGCAGCGGCGCGTTCGGCGAACGGAACATGGCTGTCGGCCAGTGCGCGGATCTGCGCCTGCGGTTGGAGGCTTGCGAAGATCGCCAGGTGCTCCATTCCCATGTTGCCCAACCCAACCAGGGCGAGTCGCACCGGCGCGGTGTTCACTGCCGAGTCCCCGTCAGCGGTTCGACCTCTGTCCAGGCACCGCTGGAAACCGAGGCGGCCACCGCGGCGTGAATCTCGGCTGCACGCAATCCATCAGCGAACACCGGCAGCCCTTCGGGCGCGGCCCCGGTGCGAATGGCCTCATACACGTCGGCGACGAACAAGTTAAAGCAGTCCTGGTATCCCTGCGGATGACCGGGGGGCAACACGGAATAGCGGGCGCTGCGAGGATCGAGCGCGTTCCCGTCGCGAAATAGCACCGAGTTAGCGTGCAGCCCACCGATGATGAGCTCATCGGGATGTTCTTGATCGAACTGCACGGCTGTCTCACGGCTGTCGAAAGAGAAGGACAGCTGGTTTTTTCGGCCCGGCGAAGCCTGACTAACCACGACGCTTCCGACTGCGCCGCGGTCGGTGCGAAAAGCGACCACCGCACCATCGTCCTGACCGACACCACGCCGCGGTGCATCGCCTTGGATCGCGAAGACTGCGCTGATGCGATGACCGGTGACGAATTCCATCACGTCACACCAATGCGAACCGATGTCGGCGAAGGTCATCGAAATACCGCATTGCGTCGGGTCGGATCGCCAGCCCTGCGGATCGGCTTTGGCCATATGGTCTTGAACGTAGCCACCGTGCATAAGCCACACCGCCGCATCGGCGATCCGGCAACGAGCCTCCCGCACCATCGGGTAGAAACGGTAAATGAATGACACCGCCGCCACCGTGTGGGCCTTATCGGCGGCCTCGACGAGGGCGGTAGCGTCGGTAACCGTTGTGGCCAAAGGTTTTTCGCAGATGACGTGCTTTCCCGCTGCCAGCGCGGCGGCGGCCTGCTCGAGGTGCAGATTGTTCGGTGTGCAGATATGCACGACATCGACGTCATCAGCGGTGCAGATATCTTCTGCAGTCGCTGCGCGTTCAGCACCGAGGCGCTGTGCGGAGCGCTGACTGCTTTGCGGCGTACTGCCACAGATCGCCGCGAGTTCTCCGCCGGCTCGATGGACGGCATGGCCGTGTACCGAGCCGACCATGCCGGCGCCGATGATCGCGCTGCGTAGTGGCTGTGGCTGGCTCACCGCTGGTCTCTTTTCCGCGTGAGGTGGTGACTGCGTGCCGAAATCGTATAGACACACCGCTGCTAGGCCAGCCCTGGCACGATGACGGACACAGTGTTGTCGTCGTTGGCGGTGTAGATGACGTGGGTGGCAGGGTCGACGGCCAACGCGAACGTCTCCTTACCGATTTTGATGGTGCTGCTGACGGTGAAGCTGTTGGTGTCGATCACCGACACCGCGCTGTCGTGGTTGGCGGTGTAGACGGTGTGCGCTGCGGCGTCAACAGCTACGCCGTACGGGCTGTTGCCGATGTGGATGGTGGCGATCACGCGTCGGCTGTCGAGGCTGACTACGGACACGCTGCTTTCGGATTCGTTCGTGATGTAGGCGGCGTGGGCGGTCGCGTCGACGGCCACTCCCCGCGGGTCGTTGCCGACGGGAATGGTAGCGGTGACGGAGAGGCTGGTGGTGTCGATCACCGATAGGGTGCCGTCGCTGCTGTTGGCAACGTAGGCAGCGTGGGTGGTGGGGTCGACGGCCACCCCATACGGGTTTTTGCCGACCGGGATCGTGGCGATGACGCGGTGGCTTTCGATATCGATAACGGACACGCTGTAATCCCACATGTTGGCCACGTAAGCCGCATGGGTGGTGGGGTCGACCGCCAATCCCCACGGGTTGGTGCCGACTTTGACAGTGGCGCTGACGGCACGCTTGGCGGTGTCGATCGCCGAGATTGTGTCGTCGCGGTTATTGGCGGTGTAGGCAGTGTGAGTGGTGGAATCGGCCGCCACCCCCACAGGGCCATTGCCGACCTGAATAGTGGCGGTGACGGCACGGCTGGCGGTATCGATCACCGTTAACGTGCCGTCGCCATAGTTGGCGGTGTAGGCGGTATGGGTCACGGCGTCGACGGCCACAGCCTCCGGGCGTTTGCCGACTGGGATGGTGGCAGCGATGCGCGCGATTGAGCTTGTGCCCGGTTTCGTGACGACGGGGGCGGATTCACCATGACGGCCGCTGACCCGCTGGATGATCACTGCGGCTGCGACCACGATGAGGAGCATGGTGCCAGCGAGTAGGGCGATCCAGCGGCGCGAGGCACGTGGCCGCGAAGCACCTGCGGTGACTGCGGCCTTGCCCACGGGAGCTGTGTCGTCGTCGCGCCGTCGTGCACCGGCTAGCGCGCGGCGGGCGGCTTCGGCCAGTTCCCCAGCACTCGAGTAACGGTCGTCGAGATTCTTAGCCATCCCGCGGATTACGACGTCGTCGAAAGTGGGCCGGATGCTTGGTCGTTGCTCGCTGGGGCGCGGAATAGGGCTGGTCAGGTGGGCGGCGATCACCGCAGCCGGTTGGCTCGCCTGGTAAGGCGAGGCACCGGTCAGGCACTCGTAGAGCACGCAGGCAAGCGCATAGACGTCGGCGCGCTGGTCGATCGGCTCGTCGGCGAACCGTTCCGGCGCCATGTAGGCAAAGGTGCCGACTGCAGCGCCGGCAGTGGTGAGTTTCGCGTCGGTGGCGGCGCTGGCCAGGCCGAAATCAACCAAGCAGACGAAATCCTCGTCGGTGAGCAGGATGTTGGCGGGTTTGACGTCTCGGTGGACGATCTGCTCGGCATGAGCGGCGTCCAGTGCCGAGGCAACCTGGCCGATGATCCCAACGGCGCGTCCCGGATCCAGCGGGCCGGTCTCGTCCAACACCGTGCGCAGGTCGGTGCCCTCGATCAGCCGCATGTCGATATAGAGCTGCCCGTCGATCTCTCCGTAGTCGTGGATGGGAACCACATGTGGTTCGTGCAATCTCCCGGCCGTACTGGCTTCCCTGAATAACCGCGTGCGGAAAACCGGGTTCGCCGAGATCGACGGTGGCAGCACTTTGAGCGCGACGGTCCGGTTCTTGTTGGTGTCTACGGCCTCGTACACCTCGCCGAACCCGCCGCGACCCAACAGCCGCTTCAGTAGGTAGGGGCCGAACTGTGACGGGGCAGGCCACTCCGCCGTCGTGTCGCCGACGGGCGGCTCCTCCACCACCAGCACCTCCTGGCTGATCTGTGAACCTTCGCGGTTGGAGTTTAGGCGTGCAGCGAAGTCCTGGTGGTGGGTTGCAGAGAGTGGGGCTTACGTCACTTTGCGTAGCTCTATTAGTACTCGTGAGCTGTGGGTGGCGAACGGTCCGTCAGCGTCGATCTGGTGGTGCAACCTGAGTAGCTTGTCGTGGTATTTGGCGGCTGTGAAGTCTGGAACGACCCACCTCAACTTGCGCAGGAAATAGTTCACGGCGCAGAGGTCGAACAACTCAAGTTGTATTTGCTCGTGTCGCAGATCGACCAAGTCCAGTCCGGCTGCCGGTGGCAGCCATCGTCGGTTGAAAGGGGCCGGCCCCGGCCAAGACCTCGCCCCTGCCGGTATAGATGTCCAGCGCAGAAGAGACCTCCGTCAGACGACCACCTAACAGCCGCAGGTATCCCCAGGACGGCCGCTCTTCGGTGGCCCGACCCCGAGCCAGGAGAAGTCCCAGCCCGTGACCGATACCGAATCGGCCACTGCCACAAGCTCGTCGAACGTGCGTTTCATCTGAGCATGATGGCATTCCCCCTTGAGGAGTGACGCGCCTCACAGTAAAGTGACCAGTGGTCATCGACGTGAGGAGAGCCAATGCCAACGGTGACGTGGGCCCGCGTCGACCCGGCTCGCCGGGCCGCGGTGATAGAAGCCGCCGAGGCTGAGTTCGGCGCGCACGGGTTCTCCCGCGGCAGTCTCAACGTCATCGCCCGGCGCGCCGGGGTGGCCAAGGGCAGCCTGTTCCAGTACTTCGCCGACAAGCGCGACCTCTATGCGTTCATCACCGACGTCGGCAGCCAGCGGGTGCGCGCCTACATGGAAGACCGCATCCGCGAATTGGACGCCAGCAGACCGTTCTTCGACTTTCTCACCGATCTGCTCGACGACTGGGTCAGGTATTTCGCCGATCACCCCCGGGAGCGTTCGCTGCACGCCGCGGCGAGCTTGGAGGTTGACACCGACGCCCGTATCAGCGTGCGGTCCGTGATTCACCGCCACTACTTGGAGGTACTGAGGCCGTTAGTGCGCGATGCGCATGCCCGTGGCGATCTGCGTCCCGATTCCGATACCGAGGCGTTGTTGTCGCTGCTGCTGCTGATCTTTCCGCATCTGGCGTTGGCCCCCTATGTGCGCGGGATGGATCCGATCCTCGGGCTCGACGAACCCACACCCGAACAGCCCGCCCTGGCCGTGCGTCGACTCGTCGCCGTGTTGGCGGCCGCATTCTCCGGACTACCCCAAGCTCACCGGAATGAACTGAAGGAGGTCAACTCATGACACGGACCCGCTACGGCTCGCTCGGTGCGGGCGGTCTCAACTGGAGCAGTCTGCCGCTCAAGCTTTTTGCGGGCGGCAACGCGAAGTTCTGGAACCCCGCCGATATCGACTTCTCCCGCGACCGTGCGGACTGGGATGCGTTGACCGACCGCGAACGCGATCAAGCCACCCGGCTGTGCGCCCAGTTCATCGCGGGCGAGGAAGCGGTCACCCAAGACATCCAGCCGTTCATGGCCGCCATGCGCAGCGAAGGCCGGTTGGGCGACGAGATGTACCTGACCCAGTTCGCGTTCGAGGAAGCCAAACACACCCAGGTGTTCCGGATGTGGCTCGATGCCGTCGGCATCGAAGACGACCTGCACAGTTTCCTCGACGAACTTCCGGCGTATGGGCAGATGTTCAACGAGGAACTGCCCGCATCGCTGGACACGTTATCGCGCGATGCCTCACCGGCGGCCCAGGTACGGGCCTCGGTGACGTACAATCACATCGTCGAGGGCATGTTGGCGCTGACCGGCTATCACGCTTGGCACAAGATCTGCGTGGAGCGCGACATCCTGCCCGGCATGCAGGCACTGGTCCGCCACATCGGCGATGACGAGCGACGCCATATGGCATGGGGCACCTTCACCTGCCGGCGCCACGTCGCCGCCGACGACGCCAACTGGACGGTGTTCGAAACGCGGATGAACGAGCTCATGCCGCTGGCACTGCGTCTCACCGAAGAGGGTTTTGCGATCTACGGCGACGACGTGCCCTTCGGTCTGAATCCTGCGGAGTTCGTGGCCTACGCCAGCGACAAGGGGATGCGACGGTTCGGCACCATCAGCAGCGCCCGCGGCCGGCCCGTCGAAGAAATCGACCTGGACTACTCGCCGGTGGACCTGGAAGACACCTTCGCCGACGAGGACGAGAAGGCGCTCGCGGCGGTCTAGCGCTACTCGACCTTTGTGTCCCCGCCCGAGTCGCCGGTGTCCGCCGAACCGACCCACACGGTTTTGGCGTTGCAGAATTCGCGGATGCCCATGCTCGCGAGTTCGCGCCCGTAGCCGGAACGCTTGACGCCACCGAACGCCAGTTCGGGATACGACACCGTCATCCCGTTGATGAAGACCTGGCCAGCTTCGATGTCGTCGATGAAACGCTGCTGCTCGGCCTCGTCGCTGGTCCAGGCGTTGGACCCCAGCCCGAAGGTAGTGGCGTTGGCAATCTCGATCGCCTCGTCGATATCCGCGGCGCGATACACCGACGCCACCGGCCCGAACACCTCTTCAGAGAAGAGCGGCATGTCGCGGCTGATGTCGGTAATCACCGTCGGCGGGTAGAACCAACCGGGTCCGTCGACCCGCTTACCGCCGCAACGGATTACCGCACCGGCCGCGGCCGCCTCGTCGACCAGCTTTTCGACGTCAGCGCGGCCGGACTCGGTGGCCAGCGGACCGACGTCGGTGTCCGGGTCGGTCGGGTCACCGACCCGCAGTGCGGCCATCTTTTCGACGAACTTGTCCACGAACTCGTCGTAGATGTCGGCGTGCGCGATGAAGC
This sequence comes from Mycobacterium sp. NGS48, assembly GCF_059812585.1. Classification (NCBI taxonomy): domain Bacteria; kingdom Bacillati; phylum Actinomycetota; class Actinomycetes; order Mycobacteriales; family Mycobacteriaceae; genus Mycobacterium; species Mycobacterium sp. NGS48. The sequence continues at coordinate 5,069 of NZ_JCALCY010000026.1, read as the reverse complement.
GTTTCGCGGCGATGCAGGATTGACCGTTGTTCTGCACCCGCGCGGTGACGGCGGTGCTGACCGCGGCGTCGAGATCAGCCGACGGCATCACGATGAACGGGTCGCTGCCGCCGAGCTCGAGCACCGTGGGTTTGATCTCGTCGCCGGCGATGGCGGCCACCGATTGGCCGGCCGGTTCGCTGCCGGTCAGGGTGGCCGCCGCCACCCGCGGGTCGCGCAGGATGTCTTCCACCGCGCTCGACGGGACGAGCAACGTCTGGAAACAGCCGTCCGGGAACCCGCCGCGGCCGATCACATCGGAGAGGTAGAGCGCGGTTTGCGGCACGTTGGAGGCGTGCTTGAGGATGCCGACGTTGCCGGCCATCAAGGCTGGCGCAGCGAACCGCACGGCCTGCCACAGCGGGAAGTTCCACGGCATCACGGCCAGCACCACCCCGAGCGGCTGATACCGGGTATAGGCCTGGGCGGCATCCACCGCGGCGGCGTCGGCCGGCTCGTCGGCCAAAAACCGCTCGGCGTGCTCGGCGTAGAATCGAAACCCCTTGGCGCACTTCAGCACTTCAGCCTTCGCCGACGCCAGCGTCTTACCCATCTCCAGAGTCATCATCGCTGCGACCTCGCCAGCCTCGGCCTCCAGCAGATCGGCGGTCGCATTAGTCCACTCGACGCGCTGCGCATAGCTGGTGCGGCGGTAGTCGACAAAGCGGTTATGCGCGCGGGCGATCGCGGCGTCGATCTCCTCGGCGGTGGCGGGCGTAAAGGTTTTGACTGTCTCTCCGGTGGCCGGATTGATCGTGGCGATGGACACGCTGATTTCCTCTGCTCGCTGGTCTGGCGGAACGTTCGGTATCCAGCCTGCCACTATGGTGGCCAGTGTGAGTACAGCCGCTGAGTTGATGGTGAAGTGCCTGGAAAACGAGGGTGTGTCGGTGGTCTTCGGGCTGCCCGGCGAGGAGAACATCCGGTTCGTCCGGGCGTTGGCCGGATCCGACATCCGCTATGTGCTCACCCGCCACGAGCAGGCGGCGGCATTCATGGCCGAGATGTACGGCCGGGTCACCGGCCGGGCGGCCGTGGTGTCCGCGACACTGGGCCCCGGCGCGATCAACATGCAACTCGGGGTCGCCGACGCCACCACCAACAGCACGCCATTGGTCGCGATTTCAGCCCAGGTCGGCCAGGACCGCCAGTACAAAGAGTCCCACCAGTACGTCGACCTGGTGTCGATGTACCGGCCGATCACCCGCTGGGCCGACGCCGTTCCCACTGCGCGCGCAATACCGGAGATGTTTCGCAAGGCGTTCAAAGTGGCCCAAACCGAGCGCCCGGCCGCGGTCTACCTGGCGGTGCCCGAACACATCGATGTCGACGAGACCGACTACGACTTGACGCCGCTGCCCCGCAACGTGGTGCGCGCCGATGCGCCGGCCGCCGGTCAAGTCGAGCGTGCGGTCGAGATTTTGCGGACCGCGCAGCGGCCGGTGGTGCTGGCCGGACACGGCGCTGCCCGCAACGACGCGACCGCCGCGCTAGTCCGGTTTTCCGAGGAGCTGGCCATCCCGGTCGCCAACACCTTCCACGGCAAGGGCGTGATGCCCGATGATCACCCCAACAGCATCGGGACGATGGGGTTCATGGCCCACGACTACGTCAACTTCGGCTTCGACAACGCCGACGTCGTCATCGCGGTCGGCTACGAGCTGCAGGAGTTTGATCCCGCCAAGATCAACCCCAACGCCGACAAGAAGATCATCCATGTGCATCGCTTTCCCGCCGAGGTCGACGTGCACTATTCCGTTGACGTCGGCATCATCGGGGATATTAGCGACTCGATGAACGCGCTCACCGACGCATTGGCGGGGCAGCGCTTCGCCACCGACGCCACCGCGCCGGGCTGCCATCTGTTGACGGAGGAATTTGCTCGCGGACAACAGGATTCACGGTTTCCGCTGGCGCCGCAGCGGGTGGTGGCCGATACCCGTGCGGCGCTGGGGCGCAGTGACATCGTGCTGGTGGACACCGGCGCCACCAAGATGTGGATGGCCCGCCTGTACCCGACTTACCAACGGAATACCTGTCTGATCTCGAATGGCTTGTCCACCATGTCTTTTGCCTTGCCCGGAGCTCTCGGAGTCAAGCTGGCGCGGCCGGAATCGAAGGTATTGGCCGTCGTCGGGGACGGCGCCTTCCTGATGAACTCTCAGGAGATCGAGACGGCCGTGCGGGAGCGGATACCGCTGGTGGTGCTGATCTGGGACGACGGCGGCTACGGGCTCATCGAGTGGAAGATGGACCTCGAACTCGGCGACCACTACTACGTCAAGTTCGGCAATCCCGATGTGGTGAGTTACGCGGAAAGCTTTGGCGCAAAGGGTTATCGCATCAACAGTGCCGACGAGTTGTTGCCGACGCTGAAAACCGCCCTCGACGAGGACGGTGTGTCGCTGATCTCCTGCCCGGTCGACTACTCGGAGAACCTGCAGTTGACCGACCGGCTCGGCCAACTGGACACCACGCTGTGACGGCGCGACTTAGCCTCGCTCGTAATGCCCGTCGCCGGGCGTAGGCTCCGGCCAAGCCAGCGTCACCACGCCGACAGGGGAAAACCAGATGCGCTTCAACCCGCCACCCAACTGGCCGCCGGTTCCGCCAGGCTGGGCGCCGGACAGCAACTGGGTCCCGGATCCGTCGTTGCCGCCACCGCCGCCCGGTTGGCCGTTGTGGGTCGACGATGCGGCGCCGCAGTATCATCCGTCGCAGTTCGCTGTTGACTATCCAGCCCAATTCCCGCCCATGTACCCGCCGCAATGGCCCCCACCGCCAGCAGCCAGGCCCAAAGCGCGCCTTGCGCTCTGGGCGTCGGTGGCCACGGTCGCTGTGGTGGCCATCGCGGTTGTTGTTGCGGTAGTCATTTTTGGCCCGGGGGGAGCAACCTCCGCCGGTGGTGAGAAACCGTCCAAGAAGTCCGATATCACGCAACTGACCCAAGATCTTCTGGTCGGGAAATCGGCGTTCCCCGATCCCGGAGGTCCCACTACCTGGCGCAGCGGACTCAGCGACACCGGGCCGAAGCGGCCCGGTCCGTCGGATCTGACGATCAACCCCCGGGAATGTGCGAACTTGTACGGCAACCCGCAATCAGCCACCCAAGCCGCAGCCGCGACGCTCGCCGGTGCAGGACCCAGCGGTATGCGCATGGTGGAAGTGCACCTGGCCATCACTCCGGACAAGCTGAGTTTGGAGGATTTTCTGCAGAAATGCCGGACGTTTACGGCCTCGTTCGAGGCACCTGGGCACACCATCACTCTGGAGACCCAGGTCGACCCGCTTGACGCGTCGGGCGTGCCGCCCTGGGCGGTCGGCGTGGTGATGAAGAGCTCCACCGCGGCTACCGCCGGCATCCCCGGCACCATGACGATGGCGGCCGCCACAATCACGGGCTATTACCGTGGCGTATTCGTCGTCGCTGCCTACAACGCGCTCAATCCCCGGTCGACGGGCGGCGCCTCGATCGACCCCGACGCGGCGAGCAATGTGGTGAAGCTCTTCAGCGCGCAGGTCGAGAAGCTGGAAGCCGCACCGTAACCGAACGATCACGCCGCGTCGAACGCGCTGCGGGCAGCGAAGCTTTCGCCGCGGCTGGCCCAGAAATGCCGGATGTCCTCCAGTTGCCTGCCTTTGGTCTCGGGAGCAAACCGGTAAACGAAGACGAAGCTGAGTTGCGCCAGGACGCCGAAGATCGCGAACGTGGCTGCACCGCCGACCGAAGTCAGCAGCGTGAGGAAGACGGCGACGACTATCGCGTTGGCCGCGAGATTCGCGGTGTGCATCGCCGCCGATCCAATCGACCGCAGTCGCGACGGCAAACTCTCACCGGCATACACACATGCCAGCGGGCCGAAGCCGACATTGAAGCCCAGCGTGAAAAGCAGCACGCCGAAAAACCCGACTACCGCAAGGGCGTCGCTGGAGCCGCCGCCCAGCGCGAAAAAGCCGACCAGCAGGAGGTTGGCAGCGACCATCATGCCGATTCCACATAACAGAAGCGGCCGTCGGCCGACCCGGTCGACGAGCACCAGCGAAACGAATACCGCAGCCAAGGCGAAGATTTGGACAAGCGCGGGCAAACCCAGCAGGGCGAAATTGCCGCGCATGCCCATCGCCTCGAAGAGGCGCGGGCTGTAGGAGATGATCGCGTTGATGCCAGTGATCTGAACCAGGAACCCGAGAGTGATGACAAAGACGGTCGCCCGCAAATACGGGGCTCGCGCCATCTCAACGAGCGCGCCGCTAGCTGCTTTCTCTTCTCCGAGGGCGCGGCTGATTCTGGCAAGGCCAGCGGCGACGTCTGCAGAAGGCTCCGCCTGTTGCAGGGCGCGCCGCGCGTCGGCAACTCGGCCCTTGACCATGTACCAGCGAGGGGTGTCGTTCACGTGCCGCAACAGCACCAACATCAACACGGCCGGAACCGCAGCCAACCCGAGCGCCCACCGCCAGCTTTGCGCACCAGCCAGCAGATAGGCGGCGAGATAGCCGACGACCATGCCGGCCACATTGGCGGCCTGATATGCGACCAATAAGGAACCCCGCACGCTGGCCGGCGTTGACTCGGCCACAAACACCGGAACCACCACGTATGACGCTCCGATGGACAAGCCTGCTAACAGTCGCGCCGCGACGAGGACCGAAAACGAACTCGATACCGCACCGAGTACCGCAAAACCGGCGTACGTCGCGACCACTAGCATCAGCGACTTTCGCCGTCCGATCGCGTTGGCGAGAATTCCGGCACCGATTGCTCCGGCCATGTCACCAACCGCCAGCGCTGTCGTCACCACTTCCTGGTGGCCTGCGGTCAGATGGAACTCATCGGTGATGAACAGCAACGCACCGCCCACGCTGGAGACGTCATAGCCGGAAATCAGACCGATACTCACGGCGGTGAGCCCTACCAGCAGGCTGGGCCGGGCGGGCAGCATTTGAGGTGAGTTCACGACTGTCCTTGCGCCAACCGGGTGACCATTGGTGCGATACCGTGCGCGATCACTTGGTCGGAGAAGTCGTCGGCG